>JBBECA010000079.1:0-2220 GCA_040882055.1 Nitriliruptor sp. | reverse complement strand
GCCACCTCGGTGGGCGGGTCGTTCCTCGGGTACCCACTAGGGTCCGGCCCCGACCAGCGACGAGGGAGCGACGGTGACGACGCCGGACGGGATCGATGCGGAGCGGGTGACCCGCTGGCTCCAGGAGCGCACCGAGCTCGAGGCCCCGCTCACCTTCGAGGTGATCCAGGGGGGGCGGTCCAACCTGACCTACACCGTCACGGATGCCGCGGGACGTCGGGTGATCCTGCGCCGCCCACCCCTCCACGGGGTCCTCCAGTCGGCGCACGACGTCGCCCGCGAGCACCGGATCGTGGCCGCGCTCGCCGGCTCGGCCGTGCCGGTCCCTCCGCTGGTCGGGCTCGAGGAGGACGACGCGGTCACCGGCGCGCCGTTCTACGTGATGCGCTTCGTCGAGGGCCTGGTGGTGCGTGATACCGACGCGGCACGCACGTTGACGCCGGAGATCCGCGAGGCGGCAGGCCAGGATCTGGTCGACGTCCTCGGCCGGCTCCACGGGATCGACCCCGACGAGGTGGGGCTCGGGGAGCTCGGCCGGAAGGAGGACTACCTCGCCCGACAGCTCTCGCGGTGGCACCGCCAGCTGACCAACGGCCGGACGCGGGAGCTGCCGCTGCTCGACGAGGTGCACGACCGCCTGGCAGCGGCGATCCCCGAACAGGGGCCGGCGACCATCGTCCACGGGGACTACCGGCTCGACAACGTCATCGTCGACCCGTCGACGGGGACGGTCCAGGCCGTCCTCGACTGGGAGTTGACGACCCTCGGCGATCCGCTCGCGGACGCTGGGCTGCTGCAGGTGTACTGGGCGCAACCGGGCGACCGGACCATCCCCCTGCTCGACGCCCCGACCCTGGTGGAGGGCTTCCCGACCCGCGAGCAGGTCGCGGCCCGCTACGCCGCGGTCACCGGACGCGACCTGTCGCAGCTGCCCTACTACGTCGCCTTCGGCTACTGGAAGCTGGCCTGCATCCTGGAGGGCGTCTTCACGAGGTACGCCTCCGGGGCGTACGGCGATGCGGACGGGTTCGACGCGTTCGGGCAGATGGTCGTCGAGCTCGGTGAACGTGCGGCGGAGGCCGCCACCGAGGCCGGCCGTTAGCGCTGCTGTGCGACCGGGTCGGTGCGCGTTGGCCGCTAGGGTGGTGGCATGGCGAACACAGACCCCACCGAGGAACGTCTCGCGCTGTTCATCGACCACGAGAACGTGGCGATCGGCGCGCGGGACATCGGCTACCGCTTCGACATCGCACCCCTGACCGAGGCGCTCGCGGAACGCGGCCGGCTCGTCGTCCGGCGTGCCTACGCGGACTGGAACCTGTTCCGCGAGGACCGTCAGGAGATGGTCACCGGCAACGTCGAGCTCATCGAGATCCCGCAGAAGACGGGCACGGTGCGCAAGAACGCCGCCGACATCCAGATGGCGGTCGACGCGATGGAGCTCGCCTTCACGCGCGACTTCGTGTCGACCTTCGTCATCGTGTCGGGGGACAGCGACTTCACCCCGCTGGTCAGCAAGCTGCGCGAGCTGAACAAGCGCGTCATCGGGGTGGGCCTGAAGGGCTCGACCTCGGCCAAGCTGCCGCCGGCGTGCGACGAGTTCCTGTTCTACGACCGGCTCGACGGCGCCCCGCTGCGTCAAGGTTCGTCGTCGCCCGGGCCGTCGCGGCCCAAGAAGCAGAGCTCGTCACGGGGCGGCCGAGGCGGCGGGAACCGCAACGCCGCCCCCGCGGCGACGAACCCGGCGGCGGACACCGACGTCGAGTCGCCGACCGCGCCGCCCACCAAGTCGCAGAAGCAGGACCTGCGCGCGCTCGAACGGCAGATCACCCGGACGCTGACCGGCCTGCAGTCCTCGGCCGCGGGCGCGATCCAGGCCTCGAACCTGAAGCGTGCGTTGCTCCGCAAGGACCCCACCTTCTCCGAGCAGGACGTCGGCTTCCGTGGGTTCCGCGAGCTGCTCCGTCACCTCGAGGAGGCCGGCGTCATCACCCTGACCGAGGGTTCGGCCCCCGGCGACCCGGAGGTCGACCTGCCCTCGGAGGGGCTCGGTGAGGACGAGGCGTTCGCGTTGCTGCAGCGCACGGTCAAGGAGCTGATGGTCGAGCTCGGCGGTGACCCGCCGCTCTCCGGCCTCAAGGACCAGCTCCGCAAGCGTCAACCTGACTTCTCCGAGAAGGACCTCGGGTACTCCGGGTTCCTCCAGTTCTGCAAGGCGGC
>JBBECA010000078.1:0-14442 GCA_040882055.1 Nitriliruptor sp. | reverse complement strand
TCATGCGGGACGCCGGCAGCGCGCTGATGGGCATCGGCAAGGCGCGCGGCGACTCGCGTGCGCTCGAGGCCGCCAAGCTCGCCATCAGCTCGCCGCTGCTCGAAGCGTCCATCGACGGCGCGCAGGGCGTGCTGCTGATGCTCGCCGGTGGATCGAACCTCGGTCTGTTCGAGGTCAACGAGGCCGCCGACGTCATCACCCAGGCCGCGCACCCGGACGCGAACATCATCTTCGGTGCCGTCATCGACGACTCGCTCGGCGACGAGGTCAAGGTCACCGTCATCGCGGCGGGCTTCGACAAGACCGAGCCGCTCGAGCAACAGGGAGCGTTCGTCCAGCAGCGGCCCGACGCCGCCCCCGCGTCGCTCGGTCTGATGGACGACGACGATGACGACGAGGACGAGGTCTTCCGCGCCGACCCGCCGCGACGGGGCGGGAACGAGCGCGTCGTGGTCGACGCGTCCGACGATGGTGACGACGGACTCGACGTCCCCTCCTTCCTGCGCTGATCTTGGCGCCGCAGGTCCTGACGGCGGAGCTCGGTCCGGGGGTCCGCGCCGCCGTCACGGGCCGCGACCCTGAGGGCCTCGTGACCGTCGGTGCTGCGGGCAACCTGAGCCACCGCCGGCCCCACCGTCCGGACGACCTCGCGGCCGCCAGGCGGGCCGTGGGTGCGGCCTCCGGGACCGACCCGGTCCGCTGGCACCTGATGCACCAGGTCCACGGGGCCGCGGTCGGGACCGTCGACGAGACCACCCCGCCGGGCGCCGAGCTGCGGAACGTCGACGCCGTCGTCACCACACTGCGAGACCGTCCGCTCGTGGTCCTGGTCGCGGACTGCGTCCCGCTCCTGCTCGCGGGGCCGTCGGCGATCGCCGCGGTGCACGCCGGCCGTGTGGGGTTCCGGGCGGGCGTCGTCGAGGCCACGCTCGACCACCTGGCGCAGCTCGGCGACCGCGCCGACCAGCTCGATGCGCTCATCGGGCCGGCGATCGGGGGCTGTTGCTACGAGGTCCCGGAGACCCTCCGTGACGAGGTCGCCGCCGATCACCCCGGGGCCGTGGCGGCCACCACGTGGGGGACGCCGTCGCTCGATCTGCCCGCAGCGGTCACCGTGGTCCTCGAGGACGCCGGGGTCACGCGGATCACCTCGATCGGCGGGTGCACCCGGTGCGATCCGGATCAGCGGTGGTTCAGCCACCGCCAGGATCCCGACGCGGGGCGCCAGGCCGCGCTCGTCGTGCGCGGCGGCGAGGTGGACGGGTGAGCGGGACCGCGGAGGTGGCCGAGCGCGTCGACCAGGTCCGCGAGCGCATCGCTGCGGCGTGCTCCGGGGCGGGTCGCTCACCGTCGTCGGTGATACTCATCGCGGTCACCAAGACCCACCCACCCAAGGCAGCTCGCGCAGCCGTCGAGGCGGGCATCGCGGACCTCGGCGAGAACCGCGTCGAGGAGCTCGTGGCCAAGGCGCCTCGGGTCGAGGGCGCGCGTTGGCACCTCGTCGGCCAGCTCCAGCGGCGCAAGGCGCGTGACGTGATCGGACGCCAGATCCTCGTGCACGGGCTCGATCGTCGCTCGCTGGCCGACACGCTGTCACGACGGTCGAGCGATGCGGGCACGATCCAGCGTGTGCTCGTCCAGGTGAACGTCGGCGACGACCCACGCAAAGGTGGGTGCCAGGTCGACCACGCGCTCGACCTCGTGGCCTACGCTCGGGACCTACCACACCTCACCGTCGAGGGGCTCATGACCGTCCCGCCGCTCCCCGACGCTGCGACCGACCCCAACGAGGCTGCACGACCACACTTCGCCACCCTCCGAGCCCTGCGCGACGACGCGCGGACCCGCTTCGCCGAGGTGGCACACCTGTCGATGGGGATGTCCGCCGACCTCGAAGCGGCCGTCGCCGAGGGGGCGACCATGGTGCGTATCGGCAGCGCGATCTTCGGTGAGCGCGGTGCCGGCCCGTGGCTGGCGCCGCAGGACGATCCGCACGCTGAGGCACCCAGCACGACGCCGACCGCAGCGGCGGTGGTGGACACGGAGGAGCACCGATGAGCAGCGGCCTGTGGTACCGGACCTTGGTCTACCTGGGTCTCAAGGAGGAGCCCGAGGAGGGCTACGACGAGCTCCCCGAACGCGTCACCGACACCTCGCGCCGCGACGCCGGCTACTGGGAGCAGCGTCCGGACACCGGGGCCACGGCGGACCGTCACGAACGGTTCGATCCCGTCGGCGATCCCGACCTCGACCCCGACCGGCCCCGCGTCGCACCGGGAGATTCCAACGTCCGGCCACTCCGTGTCGCTGGCAGCGGCCCCGCGAACGGTCGCAGCGGGGTGCGGCTCGCCGTGGTCAAGATCGCGCGCTTCGACGACGTCGAGCAGGTCGGCTCGCGCTACCGCACCGGCCAGCCCGTGCTGTTCGATGTCGGCGCTGCTGATGCGACCGACGCTCGCCGCGTGGTCGATTTCGTGGCCGGGCTCACCTACGCCCTGCGCGGCCGGATGAACAAGGTCGGGGCACGTGCCTTCCTGCTCGTCCCCGAGGGCGTCGAGCTCCCCGAGGACGAGCTCCGTCGCCTGACCTCCCTCGGCTACCGAGCGCCCACCGGGAGCGACACCTGATGGCAGCCGGCTACAACGTCGCGACCGCCACGTTCCTGGCGCTCTCGGACCTGGTGTTCCTCTACACCCTGGTCATGCTCGCCTACGTCATCTTCTCCTGGGTTCCCCGGCCCCCCGAGCCGTTGGTCCCGATCCGGGTCGGTAGCGCGGCGCTCGTCGACCCGCTGCTCGCGCCGCTGCGACGCATCATCCCCCCGCTACGGCTCGGAGGGATCGCGCTCGACCTGAGCATCATCCTGCTGTTCATCGCCGCGAGCCTGTCGCGCAACGTGCTGGCACGGTTGGCCGCTGCGGCCGCCGGCTGACCCACCACCCATCCGACGACCTCGGAACCCTCGTGGACCTGAGCCCCGACGACATCGTCAGCTACCGCTTCAAGCAGACCCTGCGCGGGTACGCGATCGACGAGGTCGACACGCTGCTCGACCGGCTCGCCGATCAGGTCGAAGCCCACCTCGCCGAGCTCGAACAGCTCCGCGACCGGCTCTCGGTCGCCGAGGAGACCGTCGCGCAGGTCCGCCGTGACGAGGCGGCCATCCAGCGGGCGCTCGTCACCGCCCAGCGCTCCGCGGAACGCAGCGTCGCCGACGCCACCGCGCAGGCCGACGTGACCCTGGCGACCGCGACGGCCGACGCCGATCGCATCCGTGACGAGGCGCGCGAGGAGGCGGCCGCCATCCTCGAGGAGGCGCAGCAGCTCGCGCGTCGGGAGGTCGACGCGGCCCGGTCCCGGACCGAGGAGGCGGCACACCGTCACGCGGAGGTGCTCGAGCGGATCGCCGAGCACCGCGACGCCCTGCGTGGCCACGTCGCCGCCCTCGACGAACTGACACGGACCGACCCGCCCGAGCTCCCCGCCGATCCGGTGACGGAACTGGTGGCGGGTGAACTCGAGCCGGAGCCGGCACCGACCGACGACGCAGCGACCGGGGACGACATCGGATCACCGGATCCCGCGCCGCCGGATCCCGCGCCGCTCCGTGTCCGCGTGCACGAGAGCGGCTCGGACCCGTCGACATCGGCCGCTTCGCTAGGGTCCGAGACACGCGACGGGGGCTAGGGCTGCCGGCGCGTCACCCCCGGGGCGCCCGTGCGTTCTGGAGGTGTGCACGGCACGATCCCGCGGAGACGCCGCGGGTACGGGAGGCAAGGGTTCACCGGTGATCTTCCTCAGCTTGGTCCTCGTCATCGTGGCTGCTGTCACGTTGGTCCTCGGTGTGTTCCAGGACGGCCTGGTGCTCATCTACGTCTCGATCGCCACGTGCGTGGCCGCCATGGCGGTGCTCGGCATCGGCGTGCTGATGCGCCGACGGGAGGAAGCCAGCACCTCGCCGACGGGGTACGCCGGAGTGGGCGCGAGCGACAGTTCGCCGCCCCACGGTTCCTCCACCGCGCGCCCACCGGCGGCCGATGACACCGCCCGGGGAGACCGCGATGAGGTCGAGCGCACGTCCGTCGTCCGCAAGGTCGGGTCCTCGTCGGCCGCGGGGTCCTCGTCGGTCGCGGGGTCCGAGACGGCGAGCGGTGCCGGTGCGACCGGCGCAGTCGCAGCAGCCGGCGCTGGAGCCGCGGCTGCCGCGTCGTCGGACGACGAGGCGGGTGCGCCCGAACGGCGTCCCGCCGCGAAACGCGCCGTCGTGCGACGGGCTCGGCCGTCGGTGGTACCCCCCGAGGACGAGCGATCCGAGGATGCGGACGTCCCGGTGATCCCGGCAGCCGGATCCGACACCGACGCGGATCGACTGGTCGCCGAGCGGATCGAGGAAGCACCGCAGACCGAGACCGAGCCTGAACGCGCCGCGATGGCGACGAGCGCGGACGTCGTGTCCGACGACGCGCCGACCGCGAAGGAGCCCGGGGCGCGGACGTCGACGACGAAGCGCGCGGCGAAGCGATCGACCGCGAAGAAGGTGACGACCAAGAAGGCGACGGCGAGGAAGGCGACGGCGAGGAAGGCGACGGCGAGGAAGGCGACGGCGAAGAAGTCGACCGCGAGGGAGGCATCGCCGACCGTCGCTTCCGATATCGCCACCGCCCCCGCGTCCGGAGCACCAGCCGCCGTCGTCGGCCCGTCGGCGGCGACGCCGAGCGCTGCGAAGAAGTCGACGGCCAAGAAGTCGACCGCGAAGAAGGCGACGGCGAAGAAGTCGACCGCGAGGAAGGCGACGGCGAAGAAGGCGACCGCGAGGAAGGCGACGGCACGGACGGCGACCGCGAAGAAGGCGACGGCACGGACGGCGACCGCGAAGAAGGCGACGGCACGGACGTCGACCGCACCGAGGTCCACAGCAGCCGCCGCCGGCGAGGACCTCACCGGGATCCGTGGCCTCGGACCGGCCAAGCGACAGGTCCTGCTCGAGCGCTTCGGCTCGGTCGACGGCGTCGCCGCCGCGAGCATCGAGGAGATCAGCGCGACGCCGGGCATCGGCGTGGGGGTCGCCCGCGCGATCAAGGATCGGCTCCGCTGAGCACCTCGGCACCGACGACGACGCCCGGCCCCGCACCTGTGGTCGGGCGTCGGTCGTGTCAGCGTCCGCCGGTCACCGACCGTGCGCTCCGCCGAGCAGCGCGTTCGAGCGGGTGGTCGCGGTAGCCGTAGCGGGCAGCGAGCCACACGTAGGCGGGGAGCAGGAGTGGCCCGAGCCGCTCGCTCTGTCGCACGTGGGCAGCCTCGTGGGCGAGCAGGACCGGTGACGGATCGGGGTCCCGCGCGAGCACCACCTGGCCGATGGTGTTCGCGTCCGCCCCGACCGCGGCGAGCGCCGCCCCCGACGGCCCCCGGACACCGGCGGCGACCAGGCACGCGTGCTCCGGGTGCCACCGGGGCACGGCCCCACCGAGCGCAGCGAGCGCCAGGCCGGGCACCGTGAGGGGCGCTGCCCAGAGCGCCACCGCGACCCGTCCAGCCCGCGTCCGCGGCCGTCGCGGCTGCCAGGCTGCTGCCGCCGTCCCGATGTGGCCAGGGGGCCGGACCGGGTCGAGGACGCTGGCAGCCGAGGCGGGTCGCAGCTCGCCGCGCCGGACCCGTTGCAGCTCGGACCGCTGTCGTCCGACACCCACCAGACCTGCAGCGAGCGTCGCCGCTCCGGCAGCCGTCACCACGCCGCGGGCGGTGATCACGCCCGGATCCAGATGCGCGCCTGCCCGAGGCTGCCGAGCTCGACGACCACGGCATCGCTGGCCGGCATCCGGTGGACCGCGGTCGCGAGGACCTCACGCGCCACGACGTCGTACCAGCCCCCGGCGTCGAGGTCGGCGTCGAGTTCGTCGGGGCTCACCGCCACGACCAGCTCGATCCGGTCCTCGAGCGCGAGCCCGGCCGCCTTGCGCTGGTCGTTGACCGCGCGCACCAGCTCGCGTGCGGCTCCCTCCACCTCGAGCGCCCGCGTCAGCTCGGTGTCGAGCGCGAACGAGGTGCTGCCCTCGGCGGCGACCGCCCAACCCGTGCGCGGGGTCTCGACCACCTCGACCATCTCCCGCGTCACCGTGACGGGTTCGCCGCCGACGTCGACCTCGGCGTCGCCGGTCCGTTCGAGCGACGTCGCCAGGGCCGCCGACGTACCGCCGTCGAGGGTCTGCAGCGCGGCGGCCACCTCGGGGGCACGCTTCTGGAACGCGGGACCGAGCGCGCGGAAGTTCGGTTTGATCGAGCGCTCGACCAGGTCGCCGGTCCCGTCCGAGAGCTCGATCTCCTTGACGTTGAGCTCGTCGGCCACCTCGTCGAGCAGGTCAGCGAGCCCGGCACGCTCGTCGGTCGGCACCGTCACGAGGGCGCGCGCCAACGGCTGCCGGACCTTCACCGCGCTGTCGGTCCGTGCTTGGCGCCCGAGCTCGACCACGCGGCGCGTGGTGAGCATGGCGGCCCGCAGTGGTTCGTCGCGCCACGACGGGTCGGCGACCGGGAAGTCGCTGAGGTGGACCGACACGGGCGCCTCGGGGTCCTGGGAGACGACGAGGTCCTGCCACAGCTGGTCCGCGAGGAACGGGGTGAAGGGTGCCAGCAACTGGCTGACCGTGACCAGGCAGGTGTGCAGCGTCGCGTAGGCGGCGAGCTTGTCGGTCGGGTCGTCGGCGACGGCCTTCCAGAACCGCCGCCGGCCACGACGGACGTACCAGTTCGACAGGTCGTCGACGAACCGTTCCAGCCGCCGCGTGGAGGTCGACACGTCGAACCGTTCGAGCGACGCATCCACCGTGTCCACCAGATCGGCGAGCTCGGACAGGACCCAGCGGTCCGACGCGGGACGGTCGGCCACCGCGGGGACGCGGGGGTCGTGCAGGTCGATCCCGTCGAGGCGGGCGTAGGTGGTGAAGAAGACGTGGGTGTTCCACAGCGTCAGCAGGAAGCGACGGACGATGTCCTCGAGCAGCTGGTGACCGACACGACGCGACAGCCAGGGGCTGCCCTCCGCCATCATCAACCAGCGGAGGGCGTCCGCGCCGTGGCGCTCGATCAGCTCCCAGGGGTCGAGGATGTTGCCGGCGGACTTCGACATCTTGCGACCGTCCTCGTCCACGATGTGGCCGAGGCAGACGCAGGCGCGGTAGGAGCTGTCGCCGAACAGGAGCGTCGACTCCGCCAGCAGCGTGTAGAACCAGCCGCGGGTCTGGTCGATCGCCTCGCAGATGTAGTCGGCGGGGTAGTGCCGCTGGAACTCCTCGACGCCGGTGTGCGGATAGCCCCACTGGGCGTAGGGCATCGCCCCGGAGTCGAACCAGGCATCGGCCACGTCCGGGACGCGGTGGGCCGTCGCTCCGCACCCCGCGCAGGGCACGGTGACGTCGTCGACGTAGGGACGGTGCGGGTCGAGCTCGCTGTGGTCCGCGCCGGTGAGCTCCGACAGGTGGGCCCGCGAGGACACCACGGTCACGTGGTCGCAGTCGTCGCAGCGCCAGAACGGCAGGGGCGTGCCCCAGTACCGGTCGCGTGACAGCGCCCAGTCGACGTTGTTCTCGAGCCACTTGCCGAAGCGGCCGTCGCGGATGTGCTCGGGGTGCCAGTCGATCGTGGCGTTGTTGGCCAGCAGCTGGTCGCGGACGGCGGTCGTGCGGATGTACCAGGACGGTTTCGCCCAGTAGATGAGCGGACGCTTGCACCGCCAGCAGAACGGGTAGGTGTGGGTGTAGGTGAGCGCACGGACCAGCAGGCCCCGCTCGTCGAGGTCGGCCTGGATGCCGGCGTCGGCGTCCTTGACGAACTCGCCCTCCCACGGCCCGGTCGTGAAGCGCGCGTCCGGACCGACGGGGTTGACGATCGGCAGCCCCTCGCGACGGCCGACGGTCATGTCGTCGGCGCCGAACGCCGGAGCGAGGTGCACGATGCCGGAACCGTCGGTGGTGGTCACGAAGTCGGCGGCCACCACGTAGCGCCAGTCGGCAGCCGCGTCGTTCGGCTGCGCCCAGTCGAACGGCGCGGTGTAGTGCAGATCGACGAGCTGGTCCGCGGTGAGCTCCTCCAGCACCTCGGCATCCTCGCCGAGCACCGCCTCGACGAGATCACGCGCGAGCACGAGCAGATCGTCCGACCCCGCTCGGCGGGCCACGGCGTAGACGACATCGGGACCGACGGCACACGCGGTGTTGGACGGCAACGTCCACGGGGTGGTGGTCCAGACGACCAGGCTCGCGCCGCGCTCGGCCAGCGGTCCCTCCACGAGGGGGAAGCGTACGTAGACCGACGGATCCTCGGTCTCGGCGTAGCCCTGGGCCACCTCGGCGTCGGAGAGCGCCGTCCCGCAGCGTCCGCAGTACGGCGCCACACGGAAGTCCTCGAAGATCAGATCGCGGTCCCACAGCTGCGACAAGCCCCACCACAGCGAGTCGACGTACTCCGGGTCCATCGTCCGGTACGCGTCGTCGAGGTCGACCCAGAACGCGATGCGTTCGGTCAGCTCCTCGAACGCCCCGACGTAGCGACCGACGGACTCGCGGCACCGCGCGTTGAACGCCTCGATGCCGTACGCCTCGATGTCGGCCTTGGAGTCGAGACCGAGCTCCTTCTCGACCTCGAGCTCGACCGGCAACCCGTGGCAGTCCCACCCGCCCTTGCGACGGACCGAGGCGCCCTTCATCGTCCGGTAGCGCGGGAAGACGTCCTTGAAGACCCGGGCCTCGACGTGGTGGGTACCGGGTCGACCGTTGGCGGTCGGCGGGCCCTCGTAGAAGGTCCAGACCGGCCCGTCGGCTCGCTGGGCGACCGAGGCCGCGAACACGTCGAGTTCGACCCACCGTTCGAGCAGTCGACGCTCGAGACCCGGGAGGTCCGGACGAGCCGCGACCTCGGGCCAGGTCGTCGCCGGGGGAGGGGCGGTGTCGGTCATCGCTGGGAGCCTCGGGTCGGTGCCGTCCGTCGGGACGGCACGGGGTGCGTGCCGGTGTCCCGAGGGACGACGCCGCTGGCGCCGCGGTCCCACCCTCGTTGGCGCCGGGACGAGGTCCCGTGCACCCGCTCGAGCTTCCGCCGGGTCGCCCCGGTCGGCCCGCGTGTCGTGCGGGGGCCGTCCCGGTCTCCGCACCTCGCTGGCGGGGTGGTCTCGACCGGGCCGATCGGAGGTGATGTGCGCACCTGGCCCACCGCCGGCTCACACCGTCCCGGCTCGCTCGTGGTGGGACGGGTCAGGTGCGCCGCGTCCTCGTCGGTTCGTTCGTGCTGCTCGGAGCCTACCGGCGCCGACTCAGGTGCGGGCTGCGCCAGCGGCTCGCTGCTACCTTCCGCCGGCCACCCGCCGGTCGGAAGCGCGCACATGGCCGTCAAGAAGCTCACCAAGAAGCAGCAGACCACCCTCGAGAAGGCTCTGCGCGAGGAACGCGCCGAGCTCGTCGAGCAGGTCGCCGACCTCCAAGCTGACGCCGGGGTCGATCGCTGGCGCGGCGACGGGTCGGGTGACGATCCGGCCGACCGCGGGACGGCCACCTCGGAGCGCGAGACCGCGGCGACGCTCTCGGATCACGCGCGACGTCTCTGCGACGAGATCGACGAGGCCCTTCGACGCATCGACGCCGGGACCTACGGCGCCTGCGTGCGGTGCGGCCAGAACATCGGGTACGACCGGCTCGAGGCCGTGCCGGCTGCGGCGCTCTGCCTCGAGTGCAAACGACGCGACGAATCGGGACGCTGACGCACCGTGACCTCTGACCCCGAGACGCCACCGGCGCGTCATCCCCTCGCCGTTCCCGTCGTGGGGCTCCTGGCGGCGGTCGGCGTCGTGCTCGACCAGGCCACCAAGCTGGTCGCCGAACGGCTGCTCGAACCGGGCCGGTTCGTCCCGCTCGTCGGCGATGCGGTCGGGTGGCAGCTGATCGGCAACCCCGGCGCCGCCTTCGGCCTGCCCGTCCCCGCCCCGATCTTCCTCGTGGTCACGGCGCTCGTGGTGGTCATCGTCGTACGCAGCCTCACGCACACGACGTCGTTGCTCCAGGCCTCCGCGTACGGGCTCCTGCTCGCGGGGGCGGTCGGCAACCTCATCGACCGCCTGGTGCGTGCCGGGGAGGGGTTCCTGTCGGGCGAGGTCGTCGACTTCGTCGCCTGGGGTTCCTTCCCGCGCTTCAACGTCGCGGACTCCCTGATCACGGTTGGCTTCGTGCTGCTCGTCATCGCCTTGCTGCTCGAGGACCGCCGGGCGGCCGCAGCCGAGGGCCGTGCCGCCGACCGCGACGGGGATGCCGCGGATGCGGGGGACGTGCGGGCTCGCGACGGGGTCGGCGCGCGCTCGAACGAGCGTCCGTGAGCGCCGGTCGTAGCGTCCACATCGTCCACGCCGACGATGCAGGACTCCGGCTCGACGTGCTCCTCGCCCGGCTGCTCGAGCTGCCGCGCGCCCGCGCCGCCGCCCGCATCGACGCGGGCGCGGTCGAGGTGGACGGTCAGCCGGTGCGTCGCAGCCACCGCGTGAGCGAGGGCGAGCGGATCGTGGTGACCGCCGAGGCCGCCGGTCCCGCCGTCGACGCCCCGCCCCTGCCTCCCGTGCGCTTCCGCGACGAGCACCTGCTGGTGGTCGCCAAGCCGCCCGGCCTGGTCGTGCACCCCGGCCCCGGGCACGACGCCGGCACCCTCGTCGATGCGCTCCTGGCCGCGGGCGTCGAGCTCGCCCCGGCCGGCGGCGACGGGCGTCCCGGGATCGTGCACCGGCTGGACCGCGACACCTCGGGGCTGCTCGTGGTCGCCTCGACCGATCCCGTCCACGCTGCGCTCGTCGACGCGCTGCGCCGACGTGAGGTCACGCGCCGCTACCTCGCGCTGGTCGATGGCGTCCCGACCTCGGCGGTCGGGCGGATCGAAGCCCCGATCGGACGCGACCCCGACCACCGCCGACGGTTCGCGACCGTGCCCGGCGGCAAGGACGCCACGACCCGTTACGCGACGATCGCGACCGGGATGGTCGGGGAACGCCCCGTGTCGCTGCTGGCCTGTCGGCTCGAGAGCGGTCGGACCCACCAGATCCGCGTCCACCTCACCGCGATCGGGCACCCCGTGCTCGGTGACCCGGTGTACGGCCCGCGCCCCACGGTCGCCGCCGAGCTCGGGTTGGCCCGCCCGGCCCTGCACGCCGGACGGCTCGCGTTCGTCCACCCGGCGACCGGGGAACGGCTCGACCTGGCCGAACCCTTGCCTGCCGACCTGGTGGATGCCCTCGGCCGCGCGGGGATCGGCGAGCCGGACGTCACCGAGGTGCTCGCGGATCCGGCGGCATGACCTCCTGGAACGTGCGAGACCACCCCGGGCTGGTGGGCCTGGCGGCTGCGGCGGTCCTGCTGCTCGGTACGACCATCCACGCGGCGCGCTACGTGCCGGGCGGCGAGCCCGGTACCGGGTCCTCCGGGGTTGCCGCGGGACCGGCCGCGGACGACGTCGGCCCGGTGGTCGGCGACGACGTCGCCGCCTACATCGCCGAGCGGCACGAGCTGCTCGACGAGCTTTCCGGTGGGCCGATCCGTGCGGTGGTCTCGTTCGAGGAAGCGGTCACGGTCGACGAGCTACCCCTGCCCGAGGAGCTCGTCGTCGAACGGCTCCAGCTGCGGCTGCCCGGTCGTCAGGAACCGGTCGATCTGCCGGCCGACGACGGGGCGGCGGATCGCATCGAGGAGCTGGTCGCCGAGTCACGCTCGGAACTCGAGACCGAGCTCGCCGAGCTGGAGACCTTGCTCGAGGAGGATCTCGGCGACCCCGCGTTCGAGGAGGACTTCGCCATCCGAGCCGCCGAACTCGCGGAGTCCGGCGAGGCGGCTGCGCGCGGTGCGGTCGTGTTCGCTGCGGTGGTGGTGGCGGACGGTGCCTCGCTCCGGGACCTGGTCGGAGATCCGGAGGTGCGGCTGGTCGATCCCGGCGGACCGCCGGCGGAGACCACCCAGAGCCGGTTCCGCGGGCTGCTGCCCGCCGACCGCGTGACCGTGTCGACCGGCCGGTCGTCGTGACCTCCGCCGTGCCGTCACCGGCGGCCCGCGCCCACCGGTGCGCGCCGGGATCGCGTCCGCCGGCACCGCCCGGGCTGGCTGCTAGCCTCCGCGAACCACAGGCGTGTGGTTCTTCCCCGGCACACGCCTGACGGTCGCCCCGGGTGGCGCCGTCCGACGGGTCAGCGCGGTGAGCCACGCGCCGGCCGTCCGGGCGTCCCCGGGCCACCACCGTCGCGGTCGAGCCGCGACGACGCCGAGCGTCCGGCCCCGGTGTGGGGCCGCCGAGGGGAGGTCCGTGTGAGCAGCGGCAACGACGGTTTCGTCCACCTGCACGTCCACACCGAGTACTCGATGCTGGACGGCGCCTCCCGCGTCGGCGACCTCGTCGAGCACGTCGCCCGGGACGGGCAACCGGCCGTCGCCATCACCGACCACGGCAACCTCTTCGGGTTGGTCGAGTTCCACAACGCGGGTCGCAAGGCGGGTATCAACCCGATCCTCGGTTCGGAGCTCTACCAGGCGATCGGCTCGCGACGCGACCAGCAGCTCGGCGGTTCGACCGGCAAGGACCGCTACTACCACCTGACCGTGCTGGCGGAGAACCAGGCCGGGTACGCCAACCTCATCGCGCTCTCGACCCGGGCCTACCTGGAGAGCTACTGGTACAAGCCGCGCGTCGATCTCGAGCTGCTCGAGGAACACGCGGACGGTCTGGTGGTGCTGTCGGGGTGCCTCGGCTCCGAGGTGAACCAGAACCTGCTGAAGGGCGACGAGGCCGCCGCCAAGCGGACCCTGTCGGACTTCAAGGACGTCTTCGGTCCCGAGCGCTACTTCGTCGAGCTCCAGGACCACGGGATCCCCGAACAGCGCACGACCTGGCCGCAGCTGGAGAAGTTGGCGGCCGACCTCGGCCTGCGGACGGTCATCACCAACGACTCGCACTACACGAAGGCCGAGGACGCCGAGGCGCACGACGTGCTGCTCTGCATCCAGACCGGCTCGAAGATCTCCGACACCGACCGCTTCAAGTTCCACGGCAACGACTTCTACGTGAAGTCCGCCCGCGAGATGCGCGAGCAGTTCCGCGACTTCGGGCCCGCGCTCGACACCACCCTCGACATCGCCGCGATGTGTGACGTCGAGATCGAGTTCGACCTCGACCTGCTGCCCGAGTTCCTCTGCCCCGACGGCATGAGCGAGTCCGAGTTCCTGCGCCACAAGGTTCAGGAGGGTGCCCGCGCGCGCTACGGCTCGCCGGTCCCGGACGCCGTGCAGGAGCGCATCGATTACGAGCTCGGCGTCATCGGGGACATGGGGTTCCCCGCGTACTTCCTGATCGTCGCCGACCTGTGCGAGCACGCGCGCTCGGTCGGGATCCGCGTCGGCCCGGGCCGCGGCTCCGCGGGTGGATCGGTCGTCGCGTACTGCACCGACATCACCCGGGTCGACCCGATCACGCACGGGCTGATCTTCGAGCGCTTCCTCAACCCGGCGCGCATCCAGATGCCGGACATCGACATCGACTTCGACGACCGTCGCCGCGGCGAGATGATCCGGTACGCGGCCGATCGCTACGGCGCGGATCACGTCGCGCAGGTCATCACCTTCGGGACCATCAAGGCCAAGTCGGCGATCCGCGACGCGGCTCGCGTCCTCGACGAGCCGTTCAGCGTCGGCGACACCCTCGCCAAGATGATGCCGCCCCCCGCGCAGGGCAAGGAGTTCCCGCTCGCGCAGGCGTACGAGATGTCGACCGAGCTGCGTGCCGCCCGCGAGGATCCCGGGTACGCCAAGGTGCTCGAGACCGCCGAGAAGCTCGAAGGCCTGAAGCGCCAGCACGGCATCCACGCGGCGGCCGTCATCATCGGCGCCAAGCCGCTGCACGAGACCCTGCCGTTGCTGCGCACCGAGGACGGCTCGGTCGTCACCCAGTGGGAGATGAACGCCGCCGAGGCGCTCGGGCTGCTGAAGATGGACTTCCTCGGCCTGCGCAACCTCACCGTCCTCTCCGACGCGGAACGGCACGTCCGCGACAACCGGGGGGTGGACATCGATCTCGACGACCCGGCCGTCCTCGGCGACATGGACGACCCGCGGACCTACGAGATGCTCGGGACCGGCTACACCCTCGGGGTCTTCCAGCTCGACTCGACCGGGATGCAGGCCCTCGTCCGCAAGCTCAAGCCCACGCGGTTCGAGGACATCTCCGCCCTGCTGGCCCTCTACCGCCCGGGCCCGCTGTCGATGAACATGCACGTCGCCTACGCCGACCGCAAGAACGGTCACGAGGCGGTCACCTACGACCACGATGACCTGGCTGACGTCCTCGGCGACACCTACGGGGTCATCGTCTACCAGGAACAGGTGATGAAGATCGCCACCGACATGGCGGGCTTCACCATGTCGGACGCCGATGGCCTGC
>JBBECA010000077.1:0-14496 GCA_040882055.1 Nitriliruptor sp. | reverse complement strand
CCGTCGCGCTCAGATTCCACCCGAACCGGCCCGACTTCTGTCGGCTTGGAGGCCCGACTTGTGTTCGGGTCTCGGAGGAGCGGGTGAAGGGAATCGAACCCTCGTCACCAGGATGGAAGCCTGGAGCTCTACCATTGAGCTACACCCGCGAGGCGGCGGAGGCTACCTGCTCGAGAACGGTAGGAGCCGCGGTGCTCGCTCGCGGTGCCGCCCTCGCCGAGCCGGAAACGGAGCGCGTTACCCCGGCGGTAGGTCCGCCGGCGGTGGCAGTTCGCGCACACGACTTCGCAGGCGGCGATCTCCTCGAGGACGACGTCCCACGGGCGGTTGCGGAGCCCGTCGCTGATGCCGAAGCGCTTCGTGCCGATGTGATCGAACTCGAGGACGATGGGATCGGTCTCGCCACAGTCGACGCATGGGTGAGTGGCGAAGTACTTGAGCAGTTGGCGTGTGCGTCGTTCGACCTCCCGGTCGCGGCGGGCAGCAGCCATGGCGATGTACCGCTCGCGGTTCTGCTGGTAGTGCGCGCGGTGGTAGGCGGAGCGGCAGCGGTAGCAGTAGGTGTCCCGGAGTCCACGGTCGACACGGCGCCACGCGAACGCGGCGAGGGGGAACCACCCGCCACAAGGCTGACAGCGTCGCAACATCATGTCCCAGAAGCTACGTCCGACCTGCGACACGGCCCCGAGCCCTCGTGGCGCCGGTGGCCGGATGGGGGCGTTCGGCCCCGGCGGTGGGGGTGCGCGTCGGTCAGACTGCGCGTCCCCGAACCCTTGGAGTCACACGTGGCCGAACCGTCCGAGTCGATCGTCGCCGAGCGTCTGCGCATCGTGTCCGAGTTCCGCGAGGACGAGCGCGACTACATCCTCGGTCAGCTCGCCACCAAGCTCGACAAGCGTCTGGCGCGGTGGCAGCCGGAGCAGGTGGAGCTGGAGCTGTCGGTCAAGGAGCGAGACACGCCATCGCAGAAGATGGTGCTCGAGTGCTGGATCGCGGGGCAGCCGAAGATGGTCGCCACCTCCAACGAGCAGCAGATCCAGTCGGCGCTCCACGACGTCCGCGAGGACCTGTTCAAGCAGATCGACAAGCAGGTGAACAAGACCCAGGACCGCGCCCGCAGGTGATGGCTCCGGGCCACCACCGCCAGACGCCGGTGGACCCGACCGAACGGTCGGTCTAGGATCGGGTGCGGCGGCCACGGGAGCGGTCGCCGCCTCGACCCTGGAGTGCACCGTGACCACGTCCACGTCCGTCGCCACCCCCCTCGACACCGGCGATCTCGTCGCCCGGCACCTGCCGGACCTGCGCGAGGCGGTCGCCGCGGCCCGGGCACGCTCGTACCACTCGCGCTACTCCGAGCGGATCACCGACCCCGTCTACGGCGAGGACCCGATCGTTGCCGGTCAGGCCGCCTTCGAAGCACTCCAGCAGCGTGGCCTGCAGCTCGACCAGCCGAGCACCGGCGAGCGCATCGCCGCTCATCCCTCGCCCTACGGTCCGCCCTCGCCGATCGATTACCCGGCGTCGGAACCCGCCGAGTTGGTGGCCGCCGCACGCGCGGCGATGCCGGCCTGGCGCGACGCCGGACCGGACGTTCGCGCGGCCCTCTGCGTCGAGATCCTCGACCGGCTCGGGGCGCGTGCGCACGAGCTCGGTCAGGCGGTGCACCACACCACCGGGCAGCCGCTGGTCATGGCGTTCCAGGCGGGCGCTCCCCACGCCCTCGACCGCGGGCTCGAGGCGGTCGCCTACGCGTGGGACGTGTCGACCCGTCACGCCGCCAGCGTCACGTGGGAGAAGCCCGGCAAGCGGCCGACGGTCATGGAGAAGCGCTTCCACGTCGTACCCCGCGGGGTCGAGGTCACCGTCGGGTGTCGCACCTTCCCGACCTGGAACGGGCTGCCAGGGATCATGGCCTCGCTCGCGACCGGGAACCCGGTGATCGTCAAGCCGCACCCGGCGGCGGTGTTGCCGCTCGGCCTCGTGGTCGAGGTGGCTCAGCAGGTCCTGACCGGTGCGGGCTTCTCGCCCCACCTCGCGATGCTCGCCGTCGACGCGCCGGATCGTCCGCTCGCCATCGAGCTCGCCACGCACGCCGACGTCAAGCTCGTCGACTTCACCGGCTCCAGCACGTTCGGGAACTGGCTCGAGGCCAACGCGACCCAGGCCGAGGTGTACACCGAGAAGTCCGGGGTCAACACCATCGTCGTGGACGGCACCGACCAGGCCGCGGGGATGTTCGCCAACCTCGCCTTCAGCTTCTCGCTCTACAGCGGGCAGATGTGCACCACCCCGCAGGCGGTCTTCGTGCCGCGCGACGGCATCGACACCGACGAGGGCCACCTCAGCTTCGAGCAGGTGGGGGAGCGGATCGCGGCCGCCCTCGACGAGCTGCTCGAGCCGGCGAAGAAGGGCGTCGAGATCCTCGGCGCCATCGGCGACCCATCGGTCATCGAACGCATCGACGAGGCCGCTGGGCTCGGCACCGTCGTCGCCGCCTCGAAGGCGCTCGAGCACCCGGCCTACCCGGACGCGGTCATCCGCACCCCGCTGGTGGTCGCGGTCGACGCCGCCGACGCCGACGCGTGGGACACCGAACGGTTCGGACCGATCAGCTTCCTGGTCGCCACCGACTCGACCGAGCACGGCCTCGAGCTCGTCCGTGACACCGTCAAGCGGCGCGGCGCGATCACCTTCGCGGTCTACGCCGGCAGCGACGAGGTGCGAGCGGCGGCGACCGAGGTCGCGATGGACGCGGGCGTCTCGGCCTCGTTCGACCTCCACGGCGGGGTGTTCGTGAACCAGACCTCGGCGTTCAGCGACTTCCACGCGACCGGCGCGAACCCGGCAGCCAACGCCTCGCTCGTCGACGACGCGTTCGTCGCGTCGCGCTTCCGCGTGGTCGAGACCCGCTGGCACGCCTGAGCCGACCGCATCGGGTGCCGCCAGGACCCTCCGCGCGCCGCCTCGTTGTGACCTAGCGTTCGCTCCGCGGTGCACGCGTGCCGCACCGTCGACCGGAAGGGACGAGACGTGACCGAGGGGCTCCGCAGCGACGTCGAGGGAGCGGTGCTGACGCTGACCCTCGACCGGCCGCACCGACGCAACGCGCTGACCGGCGCGGTCCTCGAGGGCTTCGCGGCGGCGCTGGCCGACCTCGACCCGGACGTCCGCGTCGTCGTCGTGACGGGGGAGGGCAAGGGTTTCTGCGCCGGTCAGGACCTCGCCGACGAGGCGGTGGCCGGCGAGGACGCCGACCTCGGCGACACCGTCGACATCTGGAACGCCGGCGTGCGCGCCATCCGCGACGCACGCGTCCCGGTCGTCGCGGCGGTCAACGGGGTCGCGGCTGGCGCCGGCGCCAACCTCGCGCTGGCCTGCGACCTCGTCGTCGCCACCCGTTCGGCACGGTTCCTCGAACCGTTCGCGGGGCTCGGGCTGGTGCCGGACGGGGGTGGCACCTGGACCTTGCCGCGCCTGGTCGGCCCGCAGCGAGCCGCGGCGATGGCCTTCCTCGGCGCGCCGCTCGATGCGACCACGGCCGCCGCGTGGGGCCTGATCGCCGAGGTCGTCGACGACGACGGGTTCGACGGTCGGGTGCGGGAGATCACCAGCACGATCGCGGGGTTGCCCCCGGAGGGCCTCGCCGAGACCAAGCGGCTGCTGCGTGCCAGCCTCGACCACGACCTCGACACCCAGCTCGACCTCGAACGCGACGTCCAGCGTCAGCGAGGCGCTGGCGAGGAGTACCGCACGGCGCTCGCGGCCTTCCTCTCGCGCGGTAAGGGCTGACCTCACGCGGTAAGGACTGAGCGGACCTGGCACCTCGACCCTTGACCGGTGGGGAATCCCTGACGTAGGCTACCGACCGAACGTTCGGGTGGGAGCCCGAGGGAGCCCACGGACCGGCCCGGTCCGGGGTCCAGCGACGAGGAGCCGTGCCGTGCAGGACACCGCCACCGATCCGGTCCGCGAGGCCGAGTTCCTCGCGCACCTCGACGCCGGCGGGAAGGTCGAGTCCGGCGACTGGATGCCCGACACCTACCGGCGGATGAACATCCGGTTCATCGAGATGCACGCCAACTCCGAGATCATGGGTGCGCTCCCGGAACGGGAGTGGATCGCCCGCGCTCCGTCCCTGCGACGCAAGCGCTCGTTGGCGGCCAAGGTGCAGGACGAGGTCGGTCACGCCCACCTCATCTACCGCGTGGCCGAGACCCTCGGCAAGCCGCGCACCGAGATGTACGAGGACCTGATCGCCGGCCGCGGCAAGTTCCACAACGTCTTCCACTACCCGACCTACACCTGGGGCGACGTCGCCTGCATCGGGTTCCTGGTCGACGGCGCCGCGATCGTCACCCAGCAGGCCCTGCTCGGGACCTCCTACGCGCCCTACGTCCGGGTCATGAAGCGCGTGGTGGCCGAGGAGTCGCTGCACTACCGCCACGGCGAGGACATCCTGCTCGCGCTGGCCTCCGGGACCGACGAGCAGTTCGAGATGCTCCAAGAGGCCGTGAACCGCTGGTGGACGCCGATCATGCACTTCTTCGGCACCGACGTGCCCCGCGAGGAGGACCCCTCGATCCGCTGGGGCATCAAGCCGCGCACCAACGAGGAATCACGCCAGGAGTGGCTCAGCCAGTACGTGCCGAAGCTCTGGGACGTCGGCATCGAGCTGCCCGACCCCGCGCTCCGGTACGACGTCGAGGCGGCGACGTGGCGCTACACCGAACCCGACTGGGACGAGCTCGCAGAGTTGGTCAAGGGTGACCCCGGTCCGACGACCGTCTCCCGTCTCGAGGCGCGCCAGCTGCTGCACCGCCACCACGCGTGGGTGCACGAGATCATCACCGGCGACCGGGTGCCGACCGCCGCCTGAGCAGGACCTGACCCACGCACCTGACCGCACGCATCTGACCGCACGCACCACCAGGGAGAGGGAAGTCCGTGGCCACGTTCGAGGTGTTCGGGCGGCGGAAGTTCGACGACCCGCTGACCCACGTCGGGGCTCTGCACGCCGCCGACGCCGAGGCCGCGCTGCTGCTGGCCCGCGAGACCCACTTCCGTCACGACGAGGGCGTCGACTTCGCGGTCGTGGCCAGCGACGACCTCCACCGTCTCGCCGACCCGACGCTGCTCGAACGGCGCGTCGACGACGGCTACCGCCAGCAGCGGGGCTACTCCGGGTTCCGCGACAAGCGGCAGGCAGCTCGCGATGCCGCTGATGCCCGTGGGCTCGGCCACGTGCGGGAACAGCCGACACCGCGCTCGGGAGCGGCCTCGTGAGCGCCGCCACCGACATCGCCTTCACGCCGCCGGAGCTGTCGACGCCGCGGTCGCAGCTGCTGCTCGTGCTCGCCGACGACGAGCTCGTCACCGGTCACCGTGCCTCCCACTGGACCGGCGTCGCCCCCTCGCTCGAGGAGGACATGGCGTTCTCGTCGATCGCGCAGGACGAGATCAACCACGCCGACCTCTGGTACCAGGTGCTCATCGGGCTCGAGGTGTCCGGTCACGCGCAGCGGGCCGCCGTTGACGCGCTCGGGCTCGGTCGCGCCCCGGACGAGTACCGCCACGCCATCGCCTGTGAACGGCCGCCCCGGGACTTCGCGTTCACCCTCGCCCGCCACTGGGCCTACGACCGCTTCGACGCGGTCCGCCTGGCCTCGTTGACCACCAGCAGCGACGAGGACGTCGCCGCGGTCGCCGGCAAGCTCCAGTTCGAGGAGCGCTACCACCTCGAGCACGCCGACCAGTGGTTCACCCGGCTCACCGCCGGAGGTGACGAGGCGCTCGGCCGCTTCCGCGAGGGGCTGGCGGTCGCGCTTCCCGAGGCGCTCGGGTTGGCCGAACCCTTCGAGGGCGAGGACGAGGCGATCGAGACGGGTCTGCTGCCGGTCTCGCACCCCGACCTCGGCGCACGGTGGCTCGAGATCGTCGCCCCGCTCCTGGCTGCTGCCGACCTCGACGACCTCGTCCCGGACGAGGTGCCCGACGAGGCGAGCGGCGGTCGGCTCGGCCGGCACACCACCGACTTCACCGAGGACGTGTGGCCCGAGATGACCGGGCTCTACCGCGCCCACCCGGGAGCACGCTGGTGACCGCTCCACGACCGATGACCACCACCCTCCTCGACGCCGTGCGCGACGCCGTCGCCGGTGTGCCGGATCCCGAGCTGCCGCCGGTGACCCTCGGCATGCTCGGCATGATCCACGACGTCACCGTCGGCGACGGCGGTGACGTCCGGATCGAGCTGTTGCCGACCTTCGCCGGCTGCCCCGCGACCGAGATCATGGAGCGGGACGTCGTCGAGGCGGTCGGAGCCGTCCCCGGGGCGGGACGGGTCGAGGTCCGGTTCCGTTTCGATCCGCCCTGGACGCCCGACCGCATCGATGCCACCGGGCGCGAACGTCTGCGCGAGTTCGGCATCGCCCCGCCGGGTGGCGCGACCGGAGCGCCCACCGCCGACGGCCGCGTCACGCTGCCGTTGATGCTCGGACCCGCGTCGGATCCGCGTCCGTGCCCGTACTGCGGCTCGAGCGACACCGTCCGCGAGTCGAACTTCGGCCCGACCCCGTGCCGAGACGTCCGCTTCTGCGAGGGCTGCCAGCAGCCCTTCGAGGCGTTCAAAGCGTGAGCGGTCCCGATCACGACCCCGCGGTCGAGATGATGGCTCGGGACGGCGCGTCGGCGGCGCTCGGCATCGAGGTGCTCGACGTCACGCCGGGGCACGCCCGCGTCACCATGACGGTCGACGACCGCCACCTCAACGGTCACCGCATCGCGCACGGCGGTCACGTCTTCCTGCTCGCCGACACCGCCTTCGCGTGCGCCTGTAACAGCGGCCGGCCGACCACCGTTGCCGCCACCGCCGAGATCGACTTCATCGCCGCTGCTCACGACGGGGACGTCCTCGTCGCCGAGGCGATCGAGCGCGCCACCTTCGGCCGCAGCGGCATCACCGACGTGACCGTCCGGCGGACCGCCACGGCTGATGGTCCCTGCGCCGGCGACGGCGACCTGATCGCCGAGTTCCGTGGCCGCAGCCGCACCCTCCGGGAGCCCACCTGACGTGTTGGACCTGACCCCCGACCCCGCCTCGCTCGACCCGATCGAGACCGCCTCCATCGACGAGCTGCGCAGCCTCCAGCTCGAGCGCCTGCGCTGGTCGCTCGGCCACGCGTACGCCAACGTGCCGCGCTACCGCCGCCTGTTCGACGAGGCGGGGGTCCACCCCGATGATCTGCGTGAGCTGTCGGATCTGGCCCGCTTCCCGTTCACCACCAAGCAGGACCTGCGCGAGGAGTACCCGTTCGGGATGTTCGCGGTCCCGCGCGAACAGGTGATCCGGCTGCACGCGTCGTCGGGGACCACCGGCAAGCCCACCGTCGTCGGCTACACCCGACGCGACGTCGACACCTGGGCCGAGGTCGTCGCCCGGTCCCTGCGGGCCAGCGGTGTCCGCCCAGGCTGGGTCGTCCACGTCGCCTACGGCTACGGGCTGTTCACCGGCGGGCTCGGTGCCCACTACGGCGCCGAGAAGCTCGGCTGCACCGTGGTGCCCGTCTCCGGCGGGATGACCGAACGGCAGGTCCAGCTGCTGGTCGACTTCCAGGCTGACGCGATCATGGTCACCCCGTCGTACGCGCTGTCGATCCTCGACGAGATGCGCGAGCAGGGCGTCGACCCGCGGTCGACCAACCTCAAGGTCGGGGTCTTCGGCGCCGAGCCGTGGACCGAGGCGATGCGCGCCGAGGTCGAGGACGCCTTCGGCATGCACGCGGTCGACATCTACGGGCTGTCGGAGGTCATCGGACCCGGGGTGGCCAACGAGTGCGTCGAGGTCAAGGACGGCCTCCACGTCTGGGAGGACCACTTCTACCCCGAGATCATCGACCCGCGGACGGGCGAGGTCCTGCCCGACGGTGAGGAGGGCGAGCTCGTCTTCACCTCGCTGACCAAGGAGGCGATGCCGGTGGTCCGCTACCGGACGCGCGACCTGACCCGGCTGCTGCCCGGCACCGCCCGCACCATGCGCCGCATCGAGAAGATCACCGGACGCAGCGACGACCTCATCATCCTGCGCGGGGTCA
The DNA here is from genome assembly GCA_040882055.1 of Nitriliruptor sp. Lineage (GTDB taxonomy): Bacteria > Actinomycetota > Nitriliruptoria > Nitriliruptorales > Nitriliruptoraceae > Nitriliruptor. Next base: position 6,403 of record JBBECA010000077.1, on the reverse strand, counting down.
ACCTGTTCCCGACCCAGGTCGAGGAGCTCCTGCTCGACGTCCCGGGCCTGGCGCCCCACTTCGAGTGCGTGCTCACCCGACCGGAGCGCATGGACCAGCTGACGGTCCGCGTCGAGGCCCGCGAGGGCGCGCTCACCAACGCGGCCGATCGCGACGGCGCGGCGCAACGGCTCCGTGAGCGGATCAAGGAGCGCATCGGCGTGAGCGTGGACGTCGAGGTGGTCGACCCCGCCGTGATCACCCGGTCGATCGGCAAGGCCAAACGCGTGATCGACCGCCGCCCCACCTGAGGGGGATCAGCGCCGATCGAGGCCGGCGAAGACGAGGCTGACGAGCGCGTCGGCCACCTCGTCGACGCTCTCGTGCCGGCCGGGCCGGTACCACTCGACCAGCGAGTTGACCGTCCCGAAGATCAGGCGGGTCACGAGGGCCGGTTCGAGGTCGCCGCGCACGCTCCCCTCGGCTACCGCCTCGGCCACGATCGCGGTCACGCGCCGGTCGAACTCACGCCGTCGTTCGAGCGCGTCGAGCTCGGTCGGGGTGTTGCCGCGGACGCGGAGCAGCAGGGTGACCGCGGGCAGCTGCGCATCGAGCACCTCGACGCTGCGACGCAGGACGTGTTCGAGCCGTGCGCGCGCCGGTCCCTCGGTCGAGGCCGGCTCGTCGAGCACGGCGAACAGGCCGAGCAGCGCCTCGTCGAGCGCCATGCCGAGGAGCGCTTCCTTGCCCTTGACGTGGTGGTAGATCGACGACTTGGTGATGCCCGCCGCCCGGGCGAGGTCCTCCATCGAGGTGCCGTCGTACCCGCGTTCGTTGAACACCGCGACGGCAGCGTCGAGCAGGGAGCCGACCGTGTGCGTCGTCCGCCGCGGCAGGGCCGGGTCAGCGCTCACACGTGGCTCCTGGTGGGGGTGGTCGGGATGGCCGGATTCGAACCGGCGACCCCCTCGTCCCAAACGAGGTGCGCTAACCAAGCTGCGCTACATCCCGGAGCGCAGCAGGCTAGCGCCGATGTCAGCCAGACCCTGCGGCTCGGCGGGTAGCCGTCCGCTGTCGGTGACAGTTCGCGCACACCACGTCGCACTTGGTGAGCTCATCAACGACCGTGCGCCGTCCGGCCGTGTGGACGAGACGCGACAGGTCTCCGAGCTTGTCGCCCCGCACGTGGTCGAGATCCATCACCTCCGGTGGATATCGTCGCCCGCAGTCGGCGCAGGGCCGTGCCTTGAACTCGCGGACCATGGCGACGAGCTCGGCTCGTCGCCGTGCTCTCCGCTCCCGGAGCTGGGCGAGGTGACGGGCACGGTTCTCGGACTTGGCGTACCAGGTGCGCCAGGCTTCGCGTTCGCACGGTCGACAGAAGCTCTGCCGTCGCCGGTGCTCGGCATCGCGCCAACCGAACGCATCGAGCGGGAGCCGCTGCTCGCACCGCGGGCATCGTCGGGTCGTCGCCTCCATGCCTTCCCTTCTCTCGACTGGAGGCATCGTCGTCGGTGCAGCCCACCGTGGGTGCGTTCATCCACAACCGTGAGCGTGAGAGAGTGCCGGTGCCGAGCAGCGGCTCCACCCGCCGTGAACAGCATCGTCAGAGTTCGCCATCGAGGATGCGTGCAACGGACTTCCAGCCCTGGCGCCGCCGCTACCGCCGGGGTCAGGTGCCGAGGAGGGCGCCGCCGGCGAACGTGACCAGCATCGCGAGCAGCCCGCCGACGAGGATGCGTCCGACCGCGCGGCCTCGGTGGGCGCCGCCGGCGACCGCGGACAGGATCCCGAGGACCAGCAACGCGACGGTGGTCGCGGCGCCGACGGCGAACAGGATCGAACCGAACGGGGCGAGCAGCACCGCCACCAGCGGGACCGACCCGCCGGCTGCGAACGAGGCGGCCGATGCGAGGGCCGCTTCGGAGGGGCGGGCCGAGAGCGCCTCGGTGATGCCGAGCTCGTCCTGAGCGTGGGCCGCCAGCGCGTCGGCGGCGTGGAGCTCGCGAGCGACGGCCATCGCCGTGACGGGGGTCACCCCGCGCGCCTCGTAGATCGCGGCGAGCTCACGCAGCTCGCCCTCGGCGTCCTCGGCGAGCTCACGCCGCTCGAGGCGCAGGTCGGCGTCCTGGGCGTCCTTGGCCGCAGCCACCGACACGTACTCGCCGACGGCCATCGAGGCCGCGCCCGCGATCACCCCGGCGATGGCGGCGACCACGATCGGGTCGCGCGTCGTGCTCGCGGCCGCGACTCCGACGATGAGCGCGGCGGTGGACACGATCCCGTCGTTCGCGCCCATCACCGCGGCACGCAGCCAGTTGCTGCGGCCGCTGGCGTGGTGCTCGGCGTGCTTCGTCGGCGTCACGTGCCCTCCGCAGGTGGTGACCGACGTATCGAACCAGGCCGGACGGCCCGCACGCTGGATGGACAGCGGGGGAGCGAGGTGGAACCATCGCGGTCCGCCCCGCGTCGTCGGGGCGGTCCCGTGCGTCCCGCGACCCGCTCGCCGTCCCGCATCTCCAGAGCGCAACGCCTCCCGACGCTCCCCTACGAACGAGGATCCACCGACCGTGAAGACGTCCGTCGAGACCCTCGACCCGGTCAAGGTCAAGCTGACCGTCGAGGTCGAGCCCAAGCGCGTGAAGCAGGCCTTCGACCGCGCAGCCCGCGACCTCGCCAAGCAGGTCAACGTGCCGGGCTTCCGCCCGGGCAAGGCGCCGCGCCGGCTCATCGAACAGCGCTTCGGTGAGGGCGTCATCGCCCAGCAGGCGCTCGAGAACTCGCTGACCGACCTCTACATGGAGGCGGTGCGCGCGGAGGACCTCACGCCCGTCGGCCAGCCCGAGGTGGACGTCGAGACCTTCACCGAGGAGGACGGCGCGACCTTCACCGCGACCGTCGAGATCCGTCCCGAGGTCGAGCTGCCCGACCACACCGGCATCGCCGTCAGCTTCCCGTCCTGGGACGTCGACGACGCCAAGATCGACGAACAGCTCGAGCAGATGCGCGAGCGCTTCGCCGAGGTCGAGGTCGTCGAGCGTCCGGCCGCCACCGGCGACCTCGTGACGATCGACCTCGCCGTCGCCATCGACGGTGAGGAGCTCGAGTCGGCGCGCGTCGAGGACGCCCTCTACGAGGTCGGTTCGGCCGGGGTCACCCCGAAGCTCGACGAGGAGGTGGTCGGCAAGGTCGCCGGCGACGAGCTGTCCTACGAGGACGCGCTCCCCGAGGCCTACCCCGAGCACGGCGGCGAGACGGCGACGTTCACCGTCACCGTCAAGGACGTGCGCGAGAAGCAGCTGCCCGAACTCGACGACGACTTCGCGACCACCGCGTCCGAGTTCGACACGATCCAGGACCTGCGCCGGGACCTGCGGACCGCGCTGCTCAAGCGCAGCATCCAGCAGGCCCAGCACGACCTGCGCGGCACCATCCTCGAGGCCTACCTCGCCAAGGTGGACGTGACCCTGCCGCCGACGATGATCGAGGCGGACGCCGAACAGCGGATGCACCAGCTGCAGCACCAGGCGGAGCGGTTCGGCGCGGACGTCGAGCAGCTGCTCGAGCTCGAGGGCACCAGCCGCGAGGAGTTCGAGGCCAACGCTCGCGAGCAGGCCGAGGGCACCGTCAAGGCCCAGCTGGTGCTCGACGAGCTCGCGACCTCCCTCGAGGTGCCGGTCGAGTCGGCCGACATCGACCGCGAGATCGTGCGCCACGCCCAGACCAACGACATGCCGCCGCAGGAGATCGCCCGCATCATCCAGCAGCAGGGCAGCCTGCCCGCGCTGCTCGGCGACATCATGCGCCGCAAGGCCATCGACGCCATCGTCGCGGCCGCCGAGGTCGATGGGGGCCCGAGCGACGACGTGCTCGCCGAGGTGGGCCTCACCCGCGTGGACGGCGTGATCACCGAAGCGCCCCCCGAGGTCGTCGAGGTCCCCACCGAGGACGCCGCGGCCCCGGCTGACGCCGAAGCCGGCGACGACGAGACGAGCGCCGACGAGGAGGGCGACTCCGAGCAGGAGTGAGCCACGCACCGCAGCACGTGGAGGGCCCCGCTCACCGCGGGGCCCTCCTCACGTCCCGGCGGCTGTCCGAGCGTGTGCGGTGGCACTGACGCCATCACCCCCCGCCGGATCGGTATCAGTGGAGCTGGCTGGTACCGGGGCCGTGACGTGGCGCCGGTGCTCCAGATCATCCCCGCTCCCGGTGAGGCGGGACGTGTTCGCGTCCGATCCCGTGGTGACGTTGGGCGGTGATCGCGGCATCGATGGCGTCCAGCACGTGATCGCGGTCCGCGACCCAGTCCCGCCAGTCGATCGGTAGCGGCACCCAGTCCGTCCCGGCGTAGGCCGCCATCCGGCGTCGTTCGAGACGACGCTGCTCCCGGGTCCGGTGGAACGCGTCGCCCTGCGGCTCCAGGGCGACCTTCCACGGGAGGAGGGCGAGGTCGCAGGTGAGCCCGATCCCGTCCGGGGTAGCGATGCGCCGCGTGGACCGCTCGGCCGGGTAGCCGAGTCCGATGAGCGCGCGGGCCACCTCGTCCTGGAAGATCGACTCGACGACCAACGGTCCGAGTTCGCCGCACAGCCGACGCAGCGTGCCCTTGCCGGGCACGGGACCGACCGTGTCGAGCAGGGCGACGATGTCGTCGGGGTCCGCGAGCTTGCGGTGGAGCACGTCGATGAGTCGAGCTCGCTGTCGAGCTGCGGGGGCGCGAGACGAGCTGAGCAGCATCGCACGTACCGACAGGGTCGGGATGCCCTGCACCTCGACCACGTCGTCACGCGTGAGCCAACGGGCTCGGTGGACGACGACGCCCGGGATGCTCTTCGGGCGGCACGGGTGCTCGAGAGCCACCGACCGCCGGTCCGGTGGGTGCCCCTGCAACTCGTGCAGCCAAGCGGCGGTATCGCGACTCGCAGCCGCGAGCCCCACGCTGCTGACCGTGACCACGGTGAGCTGCTGCTGCACCGAGGGCGGGACGTGCGGATGTAGGCGGATCCCCGGCCGGGGTGTGGCCCAACCTTCGCGTGCCGTGCGGCGGTGGAAGCGCGACAGGTCGATACCGTGCGACCTCGCCAGGGTCGGGTCGGCGACGCCGTGGCGATCACGGACGGCCTGTTCGAAGGCTGGCCACGGATCGAGGGGGGCCTGGCCCTCTCGCTCGTCGTTGGTGGCGGCTCCACGCGTCATGGACACCACGCTCCCACAGGTGGGGCCCGCTCCGGGGACGGGACGCGCCGAGGCTGTGGATGCCGGTCCGCATACGTCCGCGGGCGACGTTCGGCGTACCGGGGACGTGGGGTGGCGTCGGGGCCACGGACCGTGCCCGATAGCGGTCCTCGGGGCGGGGTCGCCACCTACTGGGGACGTGGGATGGTGTCGGGGCCACGCAGCGTTCCCTCTGATGCTGTCCGCCGCCCTGCGTGGCCGGGGCGCAACCCGGCCGGGCGACGGGACGCCATCGGTACGCTGCCCCGGCGCGTCGACACGTGCGCCCGCCACCCTCGAGAGGACCTCGCCGTGGACTTCACCGGCACCGGACTGCCGTCGCCCCTCAACTACCTGGTCCCGACGGTCGTCGAACAGACCAACCGGGGTGAGCGCGCCTTCGACATCTACTCGCGGCTGCTCCAGCAGCGCATCGTCTTCCTCGGCACCCCGGTGAACGACGAGATCGCCAACCTCGTGATGGCCCAGCTCCTCCACCTCGAGTCGGAGGACCCGGACAAGGACATCGCGATGTACATCAACTCGCCGGGCGGGTCGATCACTGCGCTGTTCGCGATCTACGACACGATGGAGTACATCAAGCCGGACGTGCAGACCATCTGCATGGGCCAGGCCGCGTCCGCCGCCGCCGTGCTGCTCGCCGCCGGTACCCCCGGCAAGCGCTTCGCCCTGCCGCACTCGCGGATCCTGATGCACCAGCCGTCGGGCGGCGCCGAGGGACAGTCGGTCGACATCGAGATCCAGGCGCGCGAGATCCTTCGCATGCGCGACCTGCTCAACGAGATCCTCGCCGAGAAGACCGGCCAGAGCGTCGAGCGCATCGCTTCGGACACCGACCGCGACTTCATCCTCGAGGCCCAGGCGGCCAAGGAGTACGGGGTCGTCGACGAGATCATCGCCTCGCGCAAGTCCCAGGAGCGGGCCGTCCGCTGAGACCAGGGTGCGTTGGGGACCCTGACTGCGCCGCAGTGGCCCCGCCGTTACCATCGGTGAGCGGTGCCGGAGCGGAGCCGGTGTCGCCACGCGAGCGGAGGGCGAGCGATGGCCAAGTTCGGTGAGGGGGACGCCCTCCTCAAGTGCTCGTTCTGTGGCAAATCGCAGAAGCAGGTCAAGAAGCTCATCGCGGGGCCGGGTGTCTACATCTGCGACGAGTGCATCGACCTGTGCAACGAGATCATCGAGGAGGAGC
>JBBECA010000076.1:65854-72890 GCA_040882055.1 Nitriliruptor sp. | reverse complement strand
GCAGCGACACGTGCGGCGAAGCCGTCAGTAGGCTCGGTCGCGCGGCTCGTCGGCTGCGTGCCGCCCGCTCGCTGCGAGGAGACCACCGGTGATCACCGCCTTCGTGCTGCTCGACGTCGACGTCGCCCGCGTCGGGGAGGTCGCCGGCACCCTGACCGAGGTACCCGGCGTGCGCGAGGTGTACTCGGTGACCGGCCGCTACGACCTCATCGTGAAGGTCGTCGTGGCCCACAACGAGGACCTCGCCGACGTGGTCACCGGCCGCATCGGCGCGATCGCGGGCATCGAGACCTCCGAGACGGTCATCGCCTTCCGCAGCTACTCGCCGCGGCTGCTCGACGAGGGCTTCGCGCTCGGCGAGTGACCGGTCAGCCGGCGGGGGCCTTGGGCTTGTCGGGGTAGGCGATCCGCGGGTGGTAGATGCCCACCAGCGACTCGACGATGGTGTCCCGCGCCCGGCGGAGCTCGGAGAAGGTCAGGTCGCTCTCGTCGAACTGGCCGTCGTCCACGCGCTCCTCGAGCAGGCGATCGACCGTGTCCTCGATCTCCCCGCGGGGCAGCGTCCCCTTCGACATCGCCATCGCCCGGGTCGTCGCCTCGCAGCAGTCGGCGAGCAGCAGGATCGCCGCCTCCTTCGAACGCGGCTTGCCGCCGTGGTAGCGGAAGTGGCCCTCCTCGACGTCGTCGGGGGCACCGCCGGCCGCGACCGCCGCCTTCACGGCCTTGTCGTAGAAGTACCCGACGAGCATCGTGCCGTGGTGCGAGCCGATGCAGGCCACGACCTCGGGGGGTAGGCGGTACTCGGTCGCCATCTCGACCCCGTCCTTGACGTGGTTCTGGATGATGACCGCGCTGACCTCGGGCTCGAGCTCGTCGTGTGGGTTGGCGATGCCCTGCTGGTTCTCGATGAAGAAGTGCGGCTGACGGACCTTTCCGATGTCGTGGTAGAGGGCGGCGACGGTCCCGAGCAACGGATCGGCGCCGACCTCGCGGCAGGCCCGCTCGGTGAGCGAGGCGACCATCACCGAGTGGTTGTAGGACCCGAGCGCCCGGGTCTCGAGCTCGCGCAACAGCGGGTGGTTGCGGTCGGACAGATCGAGCAGGGCGGTGACCGTCGGCAGCCGGAAGAGGGTCTCGAGGAAGGGCAACGCACCCTGGACCACCAGCGCGGTGATCAGGCCACCGATGGCCCCGGCGCCGACCGACACCAACAGCTCGTCGTTGGGCCCGAAGACGGCCACCGTCCCGGCCGCCAACAACGGGTAGGCGACGGCCGCTCGGAGCGTCGCCGAGCGCAGGTCGGAACGTGCCGCGATGCGGGTGGTGAGCGGCACGCTGACCAGCACCGTGGCCGCGGCGAACAGCGCGAGCGCCCCGCGGGAGGGTGCCGAGAGGAGCACGAGCACCGCCGCCGGGAGCATGGTCGCGATACCGACCACCGGGTGGATCAGGACGGCCACCAGCATCGCGTAGGCCCCGGCTGGGACGATGTAGGCCAGCCCGGGGGTGGTCAGGTCGGTCAGGATGCTGGTCCCGACCACGAGCGCCGCGAACACGGCGGTGAGCACCCCGAGCAGCAACAGCTTCTTGCCGCTCACCCAGACCCGCGGCTGCATGCGCTGCAGGTAGATCGCGGCCACGGCGACGATCAGCAGCGAGGCGATGGTGCTGCGGGCCAGGGCCCGCAGCGTGGAGCTGCCCTCGAGCCCGAGGCGTTCGACGGCGCGCATCTGCAGCGGCTCGACGATCTGGCCCTCGCGCACGATGGCGTCGCCCACGTTCCAGACGTTGGCCACCTCGGTGACCTCTTGGGCGGCACGTTCCCGAGCGGCGCGGGTCGCCTCGGCGTCGGTGACCACGGTGGGGCGCATGACCGCGCGGGCGAGCGGTTCGGCGATGGTCTCCGCGGTGTCGCCGGGGAAGGAGCGGACCGCCATCTCCTCCTCGAGCGTCGTGTCCACGACCTCGTCGAGCTCCTCGGCACCGACCTGTTGGCGAGCCAGCACCTGCACCACCGCCAGGGTCTCGCGCTCGATGTCGCCGATCTGGCCGTCGGGCAGTTCGACCAGCGCCTCGGCGACGTCGGTCCCGAGCGCGGGGACCGCATCGAGGATGACCTCGACCTGCTCCTCCGCGGATGGCGGACCCGGTGCCGCCGACGCGGCCCCCTCCCCCTCTGCAGCCTCGTCCTGGCTCGCACCGCCGTCGTCGGTCCCGGGTTGACGGGCGTCGCGCGCCGCGCTGAACGCCGCGCGGGCGTCCTGCACGATCGAGGTCTGGGCCGTCCGGTCCGGGGCCGTGATCGGCGCCACCGACTCGGCCGCCTGGGCTCGGGCGGCCTCCGTCGCCTCGCGATCCTCCACGCGGACCTGCTCGTCGGCGATGACGGTGCGCGGGGACGGCTCGCCCTCCGTCAACGGCTGCTCGTCGGCGACCGAGCCGATGCTCACCAGCAACGGGACCAGCACCGCGACACACGCCGCGGCGAGCAACCGCTGCACGAGCAGTGGTCTCGTGGTGGTCTCGGACACCTCGCGCCTCTCGTCTCGCTCCGTGTCCCGGACGGGGACGTGGGGTCCACCACCGTCGCGGCCGCGACGGAGCTCCCCGGCCGTCCAGTGTCGCGCATACAGCCCGGACGCGCGCGCCACCCCGTCCCCGTGCCCGGACACCGCGGGAGCCTCGGCGCGCACCGCTAGCCTCCCGCGGCCCCCCTGACCTCCCCTGGCTCCGCTCCCGCCCGCACAACGGAGGCGTCCGTGCCGCACCGCTTCACCCCCTCCCCCTGGGTGACGCTGCCCCGGGAGACGTGGCGCACCCTCCGCTCCGCCACCCCCATGACGCTCTCGCAGGAGGACGTCGACGCGCTCCGGGGCACCGCCGAGCAGCTCTCGCTCGACGAGGTCGCCGACGTGTACCTCCCGCTGTCCCGGCTGCTGAACATGTACGTGGCCGCCCGCCAGGACCTGCACCGCGTCACCGACACCTTCCTCGGATCGCTGGCTGCCCGGGTCCCGTTCGTGATCGGCATCGCGGGATCGGTGGCGGTGGGCAAGTCCACCACCTCACGCATCCTCCAGGCCCTGCTCGCCCGCTGGCCCGACCACCCCGAGGTGGCGCTCGTCACCACCGACGGGTTCCTGCACCCCAACGCCGAGCTCGAACGGCGCGGTCTGATGGAGCGCAAGGGGTTCCCCGAGAGCTACGACGTCGCTGCGCTCGTCCGCTTCGTGGCGGCGGTGAAGTCCGGTGAGCCGGAGGTCAGCGCGCCGGTCTACAGCCACCTCACCTACGACGTCGTCGCCGGGGAACGCGTGACCATCCGGCAGCCGGACATCCTGATCGTCGAGGGGCTGAACGTGCTGCAGACGGGTCCGGATGGCGACGAGCCGTCCGGGTCGCAGGCACGCTCCGGACGGGTCTTCGTGTCCGATTTCTTCGACTTCTCCGTGTACGTCGATGCCGACGAGACCGACATCGAGCGCTGGTACCGCGACCGCTTCCGCACCCTGCGTCGGACGGCCTTCCGCGACCCCCGCTCGTACTTCGCCCGTTACGCCGAACTCGACGACGCCGAGGCCGACGCGACGGCCGCGGACATCTGGCGCCGGATCAACGGTCGCAACCTGCGCGAGAACGTCCTCCCGACCCGGTCGCGGGCCGACCTCATCCTGCGCAAGGGCCCCGACCACGCGGTCGAGGAGGTCCTGCTCAGGAAGCTGTGACCTGGCGGGGGCCGGTCCCGACCGGCGACCACGTCGCCAGGATGGCTCGGAGGGCGGTCACCGTGGCGAGGGGCTCATCGAGCAGCAGGTGGTGGTGCGCGTCGGGGATGCGGACGAAGGGCACGCCAGCGGCCGCCGCCGGCGACCCCGCGACCAGCTCGCGCATGTGCTCGATGACGCCCTCGTCGACGATCGCCGAGCGTTCCCCGGTGACCACGGCGAGGCGGCAGGCGGCGCGGGCCAGCTCGGGTCCGTACTCGCTCGGTAGTCGCGGCCCGGACCGCGTGACGAACAGCTGCGGATCGAACTTCCAGGTCCACCCGTTGCTCCCGTCCGCCGCGACGACCTCGCGCAGGCTGGTGCGAGCGACGTGGTCGATCAACCACGGGTGCCGCCGAGGTTGCGGCGGCACGAGGTGGAAGTGCTCGACCGCCGTCTCGAGGTCGGGGTAGGTCTTCGGCGCGCGGAAGAGGTTGCGGCCCGTGCGCGAGGCCTCCTCGGTCTCGGGGTCGGGGCGCAGGACCGGCGAGTCGAGCACGATGGCGCCGTGGAGGTCGGCACCGCGGGTCGCCGCGACGATGATCGTGACGAACCCACCCATCGAGTGGCCGACGACGGTCGGCGGCCCCGCCCCCCCGGCCGCCGCCGCGACGGCGAGCACCTCCTCGGCCCACGTCTCCGCCGGGTACTCGTCGCGGTGGTCGGAGTCGCCGTGGCCGCTCAGGTCGAGGGCGACCACCCGGTGATCCCCGGCGAGGAGGGGCGCGAGCGGCGCCCACCAGTGGGCGTGGGCGGCGCCGCCGTGGACCAGGACGAGCGGCGGCGCCGACCGGTCCCCCCACGCGAGGTACCGGATCCGTGCCCCCGCGACGAGCACCTCACCGGGCTCGCCGGGGTGGGTCAGGGCGTCGGTGAACCACTCGGGCGCTCCCTCGTGCACGTCAGCTCGCTCGGTCGTCGCAACGGTCGGTCGGGTGGTCGGCCGGGACCCTACGCTGCCGCCGACCCGTCGTGGCGCGAGCGGGCCGAGGAGGTGGCCGAGGTGGACGAGCCAGGCGCGACACCGCGACCGGATCTGCGCTCCCTCCAGCTGCTGTGGTGGGCGTTCGCCGGCACGGTGGTGGTGCTGACCAGCACGGTCCTCCTCCTCGCCGACGGCGCCTCGAGCGTGCCCGCCGTGCTGCCCGTCGCCCTGATCCTGGCCGTCGGTGCGGCGGGGCTCGTGGCGGTCGCCGCCATCGATCGCGGCCTCCGCGCGCACCCTCCCGCCGACGACGAGGCTGCGGTGACCGAGCTGCGCAGCCGGTTGGTGATCCAGATGGCCGTCATCGACGCACCGATGTTGCTCGGCATCGCGCTGGCCGTCGTGCTCGGACCGCCGTGGCTGGTCGCCGTCGCCTTGCTGCCGACAGCGGTGTCGCTGCTGGTGGTACGGCCGACGGGCGACCGACTGGACCGCATCGACGCGAGCTGGTCGGCGGCGGGCGCCGACGTGTCGCTGCGTCGCGCCCTGCGCGACCCGGATCCGGCTCGACCACCCACCCCACGAGGATCGACGTGACCTACGACGCCGTGCTGCTGGTCTCCTTCGGGGGCCCGGAGACCCCCGACCAGGTCCTTCCCTTCATGGAGCAGGTCACCGCCGGCCGTGGCATCCCCCGCGACCGCCTCGAAGCGGTGTCCGGGCACTACCGCTTCTTCGGTGGACGTTCGCCGATCAACGATCAGAACCGTGCGCTGCGGGCCGCCCTCGCGGGCGAGCTGGAGCGCCAGGAGGTCGCCCTGCCGGTCTACTGGGGCAACCGGAACTCGGACCCCTTCCTGGCCGACGAGCTCCGCCGGATGCGTGACGACGGTGTCGCCCGAGCGCTGTGCGTCGTCACCTCGGCGTACTCGAGCTACTCGGGTTGCCGCCAGTACCGCGAGGACCTCGCCCGGGCGCGTGACGAGGTCGGCGCCGGTGCACCCGAGCTCGACAAGGTCCGCGTGTTCTACAACCACCCGGGGTTCGTGGACCCGCAGGTGGACCTCGTCCGCGCCGCGCTCGACGAGCTGCCCGGTGACGTGCGCGACGGAGCGCGGGTCGTCTTCACCACCCACTCGGTCCCACGCACGATGTCGCGCCACAGCGACTACGAGGTGCAGCACCACGAGACCTGCCGGCTCGTGATGGCGCAGGTGCCGGGCCACGCCTGGGAGCTGGTCTACAACTCCCGCTCGGGGCCACCACAGGTGCCCTGGCTCACCCCGGACATCAACGATCACCTCGAGCGGCTCGCCGAGGACGGGGTACGCGCCGTCGTCGTGGTCCCGGTCGGGTTCGTCTCGGACCACATGGAGGTCGTCTACGACCTCGACGTCGAGGCGAGGGCGACCGCCTCCCGGCTCGGGATGGCCTTCGCGCGGGCCGGCACCGTCGGCCTCGACCCCCGCTTCGTCTCGGCGCTCGCCGAGCTCGTCCGCGAGCGGCACACGGGCGCACCGCGGCGAGCGCTCGGCACCCGCGGCCCGAACTGGGACGCGTGCCCCGTGGATTGCTGCCGCGTCCCGGACCGGCCCGAGCTGCCGACCGTCGCATCGGCGCCATCGCCGTGACCGGTGCGCGAGCGGACGGGCCCGGTCGGTGCCCGCGAGCCGCTCGCCGGTAGCGTTCCGGTCATGGATCTCCTGCTGCTCCGCCACGCCCAGCCTCTGTGGTCCGACGACGGTGTCTCGCGCGTCGACCCCGGCCTCACCGATCTCGGACGGCGGCAGGCCGACGCCGCCGCCGCACGCCTCGGAGACCTCCGCTTCGACGAGGTGCTCGTGTCCACCGCGACCCGCGCGGTCGAGACCGCGGCGCCCATCCGGCGGCGGTTGGCGGCCAGCGTCCCGGTGCGGTCCGCCCCGTGGCTGCACGAGATCCGCACCGATCCGGCCTGGGAGGGGACCCCGAGCCAGGAGGTCGAACGGGTCTTCGCACAGGCGCGACACCGCGACCGGGACGAGTGGTGGGAGGGGCTGCCCGGCGGCGAGAGCTTCCGCGACTTCCACCAGCGGGTGATCACCGGGCTCGACGGCCACCTCGCCGCACACGGCATCGTGCGCGATGAGCGTGGGCTGTGGACGGTGCCATCCGAGGCGCCACAGCGGGTGCTCGCCGTCGCCCACGCGGGCACGAACTCCGTCGTCCTCGGCCACCTCCTCGGGCTCGACCCCGAACCGTGGGAGTGGGAACGGTTCGCCTCCGACCACGCATCCATCGCGTGGCTGCGCACCACCCCGATCGCCGGCGCCGCCATCTTCTCGCTCCAACGGTTCAGCGACGTCGA
>JBBECA010000076.1:0-65754 GCA_040882055.1 Nitriliruptor sp. | reverse complement strand
CTCGTCGCCGCGACCTCACCGGGCAACGGGAACCAGCGCAACGCCTCGGCATCCGGCGGCAACACCACGTGGTCGACGTCGTGGGGGTGGGGTCCGGCCGCGGCCATCACGCGCGCGGCGTCGTCGAGCACGGCTGCGAGGTCGGTGCCGGCCGGTCGGCTCGGACGCGACGGCCACGAGGCGCGACCCCCCTCGATGCGGATGTCGGCGAGCGACCACGGCGGGGTCGCCTGACCGCGCCGGTGGGTCCAGCGCCCCGTCGCGAGCTCGAAGCGGTAGTCGTCGAGCAGCCGCCAGCCGTCGCGCGCCACCAGACGGACCGCATCGACCAGGAAGCGCGCCACCTCGTCGGTCACCGACCAGGTGAAGTTGAGGCGGATCCACCCCGGTTTGATCCCCTCACACCCCGTGGCGAGGACCTCCTCGAAACGGTGTGACCGGTCGAGGTCGATGCCGAGCAGGCGGTGCCCGTAGGGCCCGGCGCACGAACAGCCACCTCGCGCCTGGACCCCGAACAGGTCGTTGAGGATCGCGACCACCAGGTCGTGGTGCAGGTACCGGCCGGGTCCGTGGCGCACCACGAACGACACGATCGACAGCCGTTCGGCGGTGTGCGAACCGAGGACCTCGAGGTTGGCCTCCTCCTCGAAGGCGCCGACGGCGAAGCGGACCAGCGCGCGTTCACGCGCGGCGATGAGCTCGGTACCGACCGCATCCTTGACGGCGAACGCGAGCCCCGCGCGGACCGACCCGATGATGTCGGGGGTCCCGCCCTCCTCGCGCAGCTCGATGCGTTCGTGGTAGCGGTGCTCGACCGCGTTGACGTAGGCGACGGTGCCGCCGCCGGGGACGCCCGGGACACGGTTGGTGAACAACGTCCGGCGCGCGACGAGCAGCCCCGGCGTGCCCGGTCCCCCGACGAACTTGTGCGGCGAGAGGAACACCGCGTCGAGGTGGTCGAGGTCGCCCTCGGATCCGGCCCCGGACGCCGAGACGTCGATGTCCACGTACGGGCCCGCGGCGGCGTAGTCCCAGAAGGCGAGCGCTCCGTGTCGGTGGAGCAGCGCCGACACGGCCCGGACGTCGGTCAGGATGCCGGTCACGTTCGAGGCGGCCGAGAAGCTGCCGATCCGCAGCGGACGATCGGCGGTCGCCAGCAGGGCGGTCTCGAGGGCAGCGAGGTCGACGTGGCCATCGCCGTCCTCGGGGATGGTGATCACGTCGGCGATCGACTCACGCCAGGGCAGCTCGTTCGAGTGGTGCTCGTAGGGACCGATGAAGACCACGGGCCGCTGATCCTCGGGCAGGCCCGCCGCCCAGCCGTGGCGGTCCTCGAGGACCGCAGGGACGCGCAGACCGAGGACCTGCACCATCCGATCGATCGCGCCGGTGGAACCGGACCCGCAGAACAGCACCACGTGGTCGTCCGGATCGGCGCCGACGGCCGCGCCGATCAGCGCACGGGCATCCTCGCGGAACCGTGTCGTCTGTCGGCCGGTCCCCGAGGTCTCGGAGTGGGTGTTGGCGTACCGCGGGAGCACGAGGTCACGGATCGCATCCTCGACGAACCCGAGCGCCCGTCCCGACGCGGTGTAGTCGGCGTAGACGACCCGTCGCGGCCCGTAGGGACCGTCGACGATCTCGTCGTCACCGATGACCTCTCGCCGGACGAGCTCGAGCGCGGCGAGACGCTCGTCGTCGACACCCTCGAGGCCGCCGATCGCGGCACTCACCCCTCGCGCTGTCGGCACCTGCGGGCCTCCCGACCACATCGTCCGCCGGCGACGGTACCGACCGTGTGGGCCGGCTCGTCGGTGGACCACGCGTGACGTGCGAGACTCCGCGCCGCGCGGCCGGACGGCCGTGTGGACACGGACGCGGAGCGAGGCGTGACGGACACGGTCGACCCGGACGGTGGCTGGGGGCCGACGGTGGGCGGAGGCGGTCGCCGTCGGCGACGGCGGCTCCGACCGATCCGGACCCTGCTGATCGCGCTGCTGGTCGCGCTGGTCGTGATCGCTGGGCTCGGGCTGTGGGCGAGCTGGCAGATCCCACGCACGGACGTGGAGGGTCTGGCCGCTCCCGGACGGCCGATGCACGTGCTGGTGGTCGGTTCCGACAGCCGTGCGGACCTCTCCGGCGAGGAGCGTGCCGAGCTCACCACCGGTGGGGACGAGGGCGGTCTGCGCACCGACACCATCTTCATCATGTCCGTGCAGGGCACGAAGGTGGCGCTGCTCGCCTTCCCGCGCGACCTGTGGGTGCCGCGCTGCGACGGGTCGGCCGGCCGCATCAACGCCGCACAGGAGCTCGGCGGGCCGTCGTGCCTGGTGGCGACGGTGCGCCAGCTGTCCGGCATCCCGATCCACCACCACGTGACCGTGAGCTTCGGCGGCTTCCGTGACGTGGTGGACGCGGTCGACGGGGTCGAGATCTGCCTGGATCGCCCCATCGCCGACCGGGACGCCGGCATCGACCTGCCGGCGGGCTGCCAGAACCTCGACGGTCCTGAAGCGCTCGGGTACGTGCGGGTACGCAAGATCGACGACGATCTGCGCCGGATCCAGCGTCAGCAGACCTTCGTGCGCGCGTTGGCCGCGAGGGTCACCGCGCCCTCCGTGCTGCTCAACCCCTTCCGCTCGGTCCCCCTCGTGGCCGAGATCGGCGATGCCGTGACCGTCGACGACCGGCTCGGTCCGATCGACCTCGGGCGGCTCGCGCTCGGCGCGCGCGGCCTGGCCGGCGGTGCGGCCGTGACCGAGACCGTCCCGACCACCGTCGGGAACATCGGCGCGGCGGCGGTGCTGTTCGTCGACGAGGCCGCGGCCAGCCCGTTGTTCCGATCCTTCGCCGACGGGTCGATCCTGGACCGTGCGGGGCAGGGTGGAGAGGGTGTCCCACGTGAGGAGGTGACCGTGCGGGTGCTCAACGGTGCCGGCGTGGACGGTCTGGCCGGCCAGGTCGGCGAGCTGCTGTCGGCGCGCGGCTACGCGGTCGCCGAGGTGGGCAACACCGACCTGCGCGAGACCTCGGTGGTCCTGCACCCCGCACCTGAGCGGGCGGGCGCGGAGGTGGTGGCCAGCGACCTCGGTGGGCTCGCCCGCGAGGAATCGTCGGCGGTCAGCCAGATCACCGTCGTGCTCGGTCGCGACGCGGCGGCGCTCGGGTGAGCCGGCCCTCGCAGGTCCTCACGGTGTGCCTCGGCAACATCTGCCGCTCACCCACGGCCGAAGCCGCGATCCGAGAGGCGGCGGCGCACGCGGGCCTGTCGGTCACGGTGCGCTCGGCCGGGACGGGCTCCTGGCACCTCGGCTACCCGCCCGACCCCCGGATGTCGGCCGCCGCCGACGCTGCCGGGTTGCCGCTGGACGGCGTCGCCGAGCAGGTCACGCCCGCCGCGATCGATGCCGCCGACCTCGTCGTGGTGATGGACCGCAGCAACCTCGCGGACGTCCAACGGCTGGCCGCCACCTCGGGGTCGACGACGCCGATCCGGTTGTTCCGCAGCTTCGACGACGCGAGCCGGCAGACGGGCGACCTCGAGGTCCCCGACCCCTACCTCGGCGGCGAGGAGGGGTTCCGGCTGGTCGTCGAGCAGTGCCGGGCGGCGGCGGCCGGCGTCGTCGCCCACCTCGCCGGTGAGCGACCGGACCCCGGCCCCTGCTGAACACCCATCCACGGTGGGCGCACGGCTCGTCCCGGCAGCCGGACGGCCAGCAGGCCACCGCGTAGTCTCGACGAACTAGTCAGGGAGCGGCGGCACGGGATCGTGCTGCCGGACGGTGGAGCCGCCGATCGGGCGGTCGACGAGGGAGCAGCGACGCGTGGACGCGATCACGGCTGGACCGACCGCAACGAGCACCGGCGCACCCAGCTCCCGAGGAGCGACGCGCCTGCGCACCACGGCGGCGCTCGTCGCCCTCCTCGCGCTGGTCGGGGCGCTGCTCCCCCAGCCCACCGAAGCGCAGACCACGTGGACCGCGGCGGACGACGCCACCATCCGGCCCGGCGTCCAACTGCTGAGCGCGAGCGGCCAGTGCACCGCCAACTTCGTGTTCACCCAGGGCGACGACGTGCTGCTCGGCTCGGCGGCGCACTGCACCGGGCTCGGTGCGGCCACCGACACCGACGGCTGCCAGGCCGGGTCGCTCCCGCTCGGGAGCCCGATCGAGATCGAGGGCGCGGAGCACCCCGGCGAGTTGGCGTACTCGAGCTGGGAGACCATGAACCAGAACCGCGAAGCCGACCCCGCCACCTGCGCCTTCAACGACTTCGCGCTGATCCGGCTCGACTCCCGCGATCACGACCGCGTCAACCCGACGATCCCGCACTGGGGCGGTCCGACCGCGCTCGGCGACGAGACGGCCTCGCTCGAACGCGTCTACAGCTACGGCAACAGCTCGCTCCGCGCCGGCCTCGCGCTGCTCAAGCCCAAGACGGGTCTCAGCCTCGGCAGCTCGGCTGAGGGGTGGACCCACACCGTCTACACCGCGACGCCGGGCATCCCCGGCGACTCCGGATCGGCGTTCCTCGACGCCGACGGGCGCGCCGTCGGCGTCCTCTCGACCCTGGCACTCGCGCCGGCAGCGCTCTCCAACGGCGTGAGCGACCTCGCACGGTCGCTCGCCTACGCCAACGCCCACGACACCGGCCAGACGATCCAGCTGGCCCGCGGGACCCAGGCCTTCCAGGGCGAGCGGTTGCCGATCGGTGGCACCGACCTATCGACCCAGTCGACGCCGGACGACGCGCCCTCGGCTGGTGTCGAGATCCGTTACAACATCCTCGGCCACCAGGGCAGCCTCGGGTTCTGATCGCTGCGTTCCCTCCGTCGCGGCCGGCCCCGGTCAGCCGCGACGGGTGGTCCGCGAGGTCGGCGTGGCCGTCGTCGGATCCTCCGGCCAGGGGTGCTTGCGGTAGCGCCCCCGTAGCTCGGCTCGCACCTGGGCGTACCCCTCGGCCCAGAAGCTCGGCAGGTCGTCGGTCACCTGGACCGGCCGACCGGCGGGTGAGAGCAGGTGCACGAGCACCGGGACCCGGCCCGCCACGACGGCCGGGGTGCGGGTCGCACCGAACAGTTCCTGGAGCTTGACCGCCAGCACGGGTCGGCCGCCGTCCGGGTCGTAGCGCAGGCGGACGTGGTTGCCCGACGGCACGGTCAGGTGCGTCGGGGTGAGCGTGTCGACGTCCCGGAGCGCGGTCGGGGGCCCGGACGCCAACAGCAGGGACGCGACGTCCACCCGTCCGAGGTCGCTGCGCCGCTTGGCCCCCGTGAGGAACGGTGCGACGGTCACCTCGAGGTCGGCGGCCAGCACATCGTCGCGGACGTCCGGCCACGGGGTGCCGAGGGTCGTGTGCAGCAGCTGGAGGCGCGCCTGGAGCTCGCGGTCGTCGCGCCGCCACCCGAGCAGGTCGAGCCCCTCCTGCTCCAGACCGTCGAGCAGGGCACGTCGTCGCAGCTCGTGCGGCGCGCCGGCCCACGGCGCGCGTACCAGCGTGATGGCCCCGAGGGAGCGTCGACGCTCGGCGACCACGTCCCCCGCTCGCCAGGTGACCTCGGCTCCGTCCTCGAGCTGGTCGGCCAGGACGTCGAGGAGCACGTCCCGCTCGACCGGAGCCGCCAGGTGGATGCGCGCTTGCGACGGACCGTGCCCCGAACCGTCCCCGCGGTCCACGGCCGCCACGGCGAGGTGGTCCGCGCCGGCCAACGCGTCGCCCGCGGGCAGCGATGCACCACGGCCGTTGGCCAGCAGCACCGCACCTCGTCGGCCAGGCCGCGCCTGCGCGATGCGGTCGGGGTACGCCAGCGCGACCAGGGTGCCGACCTCGTCGAGGCTGCCGCCCGACCCGCGCCGTTCGATGCCCGCCGTGCGGACGATGCGCTCCGCCTCCCGCCGGACACGGGCCATGGCTGCCCGCCGCACCTCCACCCCCGCCGGTGGCCGGTCACCTCGGAGCACCGCCACGCGGGTCGCGAGGTCCACGTGCGAGGCGGGGGGCGCGACCCGCAGCGGATCGCGCTCGACCAGCACCGCCGCGACGTCGGCGGCCAGCCCCCCGAGGCCCCGCTCGCGACCGACCTCGACCAGGTGCGCGAGGCGTGGGTGCATCGGGAGGGCTGCGAGGGCCCGGCCGTGCGCCGTCGGCCGACCCTCGCGATCGACGGCCCCGAGCATCCGCAGGACGTCGGTGGCACGTTCCCACGCAGCCCGGTCGGGCTGGTCGAGCAGGGCGAGATCGGCGACCTGCGCCCCCCAGACCGCCACCTCGAGCGCAGCCCCCGTGAGGTCGTCGGTACGGATGGCGGGGGTCGCGAACGCCGGGCGCCGGGTGTGGGAGACGGCCGACCACAACCGGATCGCCCGACCGGGCGCCACACGGCCCGCACGCCCGGCGCGCTGCTCGGCGCTGCCGCGGGAGGCCGGAACGGTCACGAGCCCGGTCATCCCCGTAGCGGCGTCGAACCGCGGTTCGCGCGACAGACCCGCGTCCACGACCGCGACGACGCCGGGGACCGTCAGCGACGTCTCGGCCACGTCGGTGGCCAGCACCACGCGTCGCTGTCCCGGCCGTCCCGGACGGAGCGCCTCGTCCTGCTCACGTGGCGGCAACCCCCCGTGGAGCAGCCGGACCTCGGCGCGCACCCCGCCGGGGGCTGCCGGTAGGCGCCGCGCTGTGGCACGAAGCTCACGCGCCCCCGGGAGGAAGACCAGCACGTCGCCGTCGTCGGGCGCCAACGCGCGGGCGATCGCGTCCACGGCCGCGTCGACCGAGGCCCCCGGTGGCGGATCCGGGTCGTGGATCACCTCGACGGGGAAGCTGCGGCCCTCGGCACGGAGCACCGGCGCCGAGCCGTCCGGATCCAGCAGGCTCGCGACGGCGGTGCCGTCGAGGGTCGCCGAGGTCACCACGATGCGCAGGTCGGGGCGCAGGACGCTCCGCGTCTCGAGGGCGAAGGCGAGCGCCAGATCGCTCTCGAGCCGCCGCTCGTGGAACTCGTCGAAGAACAACGCGCCGACCCCCGGCAGGGAGGGGTCACGCTGCAGGCGACGGAGCAGGACGCCGTCGGTGACGACCTCGATCCGGGTGGCGCGGGAGACGCGTCGCTCGTCGCGCGTCACCAACCCGACGCGCTGCCCCACCGGCTCACCGAGCTGTTCGGCCAACCGCGCCGCGGCGCCGCGTGCGGCGAGGCGGCGGGGCTCGAGGACCACCAGACGCCCCTCGAACACCCCGTGCGCCAACAGCTCGAGCGGCACCCGCGTGGTCTTGCCCGCCCCCGGCGGGGCTTCGAGCACGGCGACTCCGTGGAGCTCCAGCGCCACGCGGAGATCGGGCAGCACCACGTCGACCGGCAGCGGCGCCTGCTGCCGGCGCGACGCGCCACCTGCCTCGAACGACACGGGGGTCTCCTGGTGTGGCTGGTGTAGCGACGGTGGGTCTGATGTGGAACGATGGTGCCGCGGATGGCCATGCTCGTGCACTCAAGCCGTCTCGGGCGCCTGCCGAGGAACGGGCGGAGCGTTCACCGGGTCCGTCCGACCCGGTCGGACCGGTGCGATCAAGGAGCAGACAGCGGTGTCGAGCGCGGGTCGGGACGGGCCGGTGGCACGTCCGCGACCGCACGTGCTCGAGATCCTCGGGGTCGTGGCGCTCGTCGTGGCCGTCCCCGTGATGGTCCTCGTGGCCGTCCGCGTCGGCGGTCCACCCTCTCCCGGAGCGATCTGGCTCGCGCCGGCAGCGTTCGTGGTCGCCGCCGTGGTGTCGACCTCGGCCTACCGACGTTGGGGACGCGAGGCCGATGCTCAGGTGGCCCACCTCCGGGAACAGGCGCGGATCCACGCCATGCTCGCCGGGGCCAGCGACGTCACGCTGATCATCGGCGAGGGGCGCATCACCTACCAGTCCCCCTCCACCCGACGGGTGATGGGCTACGGGCCGGACGAGCTCGTCGGCCGGACCTACCTCGAGGTGATCCACCCCGAGGACCGTGGCCAGGTGGTCGAGTCCGTGCGCGAGCTGCTCGCCGCTCCCGGCGCGTCCGGTCTGATCGCGTGCCGGCTCGAAGCCGCGGACGGCACCTACATCCCGGTCGAGTCCTCGTGCCGGAACCTCAACCACGACCCAGCGGTCGGCGGTTTCGTCGTCAGCTCGCGGGACGTGACCGAGCGTCGCCTGCTCGAGGAGCAGCTCGAACACCGCGCCTTCCACGACAGCCTCACCGGGCTGGCCAACCGAGCGCTGCTGCTCGACCGCCTCGAGCACACCGGCGCCCGTCTCGGGCGTACGGGCGGTCGCTACGCGGTCATCTACGTCGACCTCGACGGCTTCAAGCCCATCAACGATCGCCTCGGTCACGTCGCCGGCGACACGGTGCTGGTCGCCGTGGCGCAGCGGCTCGAAGCGGCGACGCGGCGCGCCGACACCCTCGCTCGGCTCGGGAGCGACGAGTTCGCCATCGTCGTCGAGGAGCACCACGGCGTCGCCGACGCCGCGGGGATCGCCGAGCGGATCCTCGCCGACCTCCGTCGACCCATCCTCGTCGACGACAACGAGGTGCACGTGACGGCCAGCATCGGTGTCGCCTACGACGGCACCGGCGACGACCCTGCGGACGTGCTGCGCAACGCGGACATCGCGATGTACCTCGCCAAACGGGACGGCCGGGACCGCTACGAGGTGTTCGAGCCCCGCATGCACGCCGCGGTCGTCGAACGGCTGCACCTCCAGGCCGACCTGCAGCGCGCGATCGACGAGGGGCAGCTGCGTTGCCACTACCAGCCCATCGTCGCGCTCGACGACCGCCGGGTCGTCGCCGTCGAGGCGCTCGTGCGCTGGGAACACCCCGATCGCGGCCTCATCAACCCCGGGGAGTTCATCCCCCTGGCGGAGGAGACCGGCCTCGTCGTCGGGATCGGCCGCATCGTGCTCCACGAAGCCTGCGCACAGGTCCAGCGGTGGCGGAGCACGCTGCCCGGATCCGAGCACCTCACGGTCTCGGTCAACGTCTCGATGCGGCAGTTCTCCACCGGTGACCTGCTCGGCGACGTCGGCTCGGCGCTGGCGAGCTCGGGCCTGCCCCCGGGCGCGCTGACCCTCGAGCTGACCGAGTCCGCCTTCGTCCACGACGCCGAACGCACGCTCGCGGTGCTGCACGAACTGAAGGCGCTCGGGGTGCGGTTGGCGATCGACGATTTCGGGACCGGGTACTCCTCCCTCGCCTACCTGCACCGCTTCCCGGTGGACGTGCTGAAGATCGATCGCTCGTTCGTCACCTCGGTGGTGTCGGGCCGACAGTCGCCCGCGCTCGCGCGCGCCATCGTCGACCTCGGTCGTTCGCTCGACCTGCTCACGGTCGCCGAGGGCATCGAGCACGATGCGGAGCTGACCCAGTTCCGCGAGCTCGAGTGCACCCACGGTCAGGGCTACCTGTTCGCCCGCCCAGCGGCCGCTGCCGAGATCGCCGACCTCCTCACCGGCCGGTTGTCGGTCCCCCCGCAGGCGACGACACCCGACGCGCCGACCGACGTCACCCCGGGACCGGGCCACGCCGTGCCGACGGGGCTCGGACGGTCCTTCGACGTCAGCGACAGCTCCCACTAGCGTCCGCGACGACCGAGACGAGGGAGCTCCGTGGGTCTGTTGCTGAAGATCGTCATCGCCGCCGCCGCGCTGTGGGCTGCGGTGCAGGTGGTGCCCGGGCTCGACTTCGAGGGCTCGGTCGTCACCCTGCTGATCGTGGCGCTCGTGCTCGGCGTCATCAACGCCATCGTCAAGCCCATCATCACCGTCCTGTCGCTCCCGCTGGTGATCCTGACGCTCGGGCTGTTCCTGCTCGTGGTCAACGCGATCGCCCTCTGGATCGTGGTCGCGGTCTCGAGGGCGTTCGAGCTCGGTCTGACCTCCGACGGCTTCGGCTCGACCTTCCTCGGTGCGCTGGTCGTCGCGTTGGTCACCTGGGGCCTCGAGACCGTCACCGGTGTGCGTGACTGACCGCACGCCCAGGGCCGAGCCGGACGGACGACGCACCCGGGCCTAGGGTCGTCGGTACCGCACACGACCAGGGAGCCCGCCCGTGCCCGCTGATCCGGCCCTCACCGGCGCGACCACCGAGCTGCTGCAGAGCATGATCCGCAACGCCTGCGTCAACGACGGCTCGCCCGGGTCCGGTGAGGAGATCCGCAACGCCGACCTGCTCACCAGCTACCTCGAGGGCAGCGGCCTCGACCTCGACCGGCACGAACCTCTCCCGGGGCGGCGCTCGGTGCTGAGCGCGATCGAAGGTTCGGACCCGACCGCACCGACCCTGCTGCTGCTCGGTCACACCGACGTGGTCCCGGTCAGCCCCGACGACTGGCGCGAGGATCCCTTCGGTGGCGAGCTCATCGACGGCGAGGTCTGGGGCCGCGGCGCGGTGGACATGCTGAACCTGACCTCCTCGATGGCGGTCGCCTTCCGGCACCTGGCCACCTCGGGGTTCACCCCGCGCGGCACGCTGAAGTTCCTCGGCGTCGCCGACGAGGAGGCTGGCGGCACCTGGGGTGCCGGGTGGTTGGTCGACAACGCCTGGGACCAGGTCGAAGCCGACTACGTGCTGACCGAATCGGGCGGGATCCCCACCGACACGCCAGCGGGCCGGCGCATCGTGATGATGACCGGCGAGAAGGGCATCGGCTGGCGCCGCCTGACCATCCACGGCACGCCAGGCCACGGTTCGATGCCCTTCGCTGCCGACAACGCGCTGATCACCACCGCCGAGGTCGTCCGCCGGCTGGCGACCTACACCCCCACGCCGCAGCTCGGCGAGCACTGGCGTGCGTACGTCGACGCGCTCGGCGCCGAGGGAGAGGCCCGCGCCGCGCTGCTCGATCCCGACCGCGTCGGCGAGGCGCTGGCGCAGATGGAGCCCCGCATCGCCAAGTACTGCCACGCGACCACGCACACCACCTTCTCACCCAACGTCGTCCACGGCGGTACGAAGACCAACACCATCCCCGACCGGATCGAACTCGACGTCGACATCCGCACCCTGCCGGGGCAGAGCGATGCGGACGTCGACACGATGCTGACCGAGGCGCTCGGCGATCTCGCCGGCCGGGTCGACGTCGCGCCCGCCGTCCCGCCCCGTCCCGCCTCGTCGTCGCCGACCGACAACCCCCTCTGGGACGTGCTGACCCGCCGTGCCGAAGCGGTCCACCCGGGTTCCGAGGTCCTGCCGTTCATGCTCACCGGCGGCACCGACGCCGCCTTCTTCCGCGCCAAGGGTGCCACCGCGTACGGGGCCGGCATGTTCAGCGAGCGGGCCTCGCTGGCCGAGTTCCAGGCGCGCTTCCACGGCCACGACGAACGCATCGACACCGAGTCGCTCGGGCTGTCCGCCGAGCTCTGGATCCACGTCGCCGAGGCGCTGCTCACCTGAGACCGGAGCCCCCCGTGCGCCGTCGGATGTCGCCGCTGCTGGCCGTGACCGTGATCGTGCTCGCGGCGTGTGGCGCCGACGCCTCACCGCCCGACGCGCCGGACGCCACCGAGGACCCGGCCGACGAACCGCCGACCCCCGACGCGCCACCGACGACACCGGACGCCGAGGGTGACCAGCACGAGGAGGACGACGAGGACGTCGAGGCGGTCGAACTCGAACGGACCGACATCGCGACCGGCCTCGAGGCGCCCTGGGACGTGGCCTGGCTCGGCGACCGGGCGTTCGTCACCGAACGGGACCGGGGCCGCGTGCTCGAGATCGGTCACGACGGATCGTTCACCACCGTGCGGACCTTCGACGTCGACCCCGCCGGCGAGGGCGGCCTGCTCGGGCTCGTCGCACACCCGGACGACGACAGGTTGTACGCCTACCTGACCACCAGCTCGGACAACCGCGTCGTGCGCTTCGAGCCCGACGAGGACGCCGAGCCCGAGGTCATCCTGGACGGCATCCCGTCCCAGGCGACCCACAACGGGGGCCGGCTCGCGTTCGGTCCGGACGGCGCGCTCTACATCACGACCGGGGACGCCCAGGACCAGCCCGCCTCACAGGACCCGAGCTCGCTGGCCGGCAAGATCCTCCGGATCGATCCCGATGGCGGGGTGCCGGACGACAACCCGATCGCCGGCTCCCCGGTCTGGTCGCTCGGTCACCGCAACGTCCAGGGCCTGGCCTTCGACGCCGCCGACCGGCTGTTCGCCCCGGAGTTCGGACCGGACCGCGACGACGAGATCAACCGCATCGAGGCCGGCGCGAACTACGGCTGGCCCGAGGTGACCGGCGACGCAGACGTCGATGGTCTCGTCGACCCCATCCTCGTCCGCCAGCCGCCGGAGGCCTCGTGGTCCGGTGGGGTGGTCCTGACCGACGGGGCCATCCCGCAGTGGGAGGGTGACCTGCTCGTGGCCGCGCTCCGGGGTCGACGCCTGTACCGGGTCCCGCTCGAGGGTGGCGAGGTGGTCGGCGACCCCGAGCACCTGCTGGTCGACACCCTCGGCCGGCTCCGGGACGTGACGCAGGCACCGGACGGCTCGCTGTGGGTCCTGACCAACAACCGCGACGGCCGCGGCTCCCCCCGGGACGGTGACGACCGCATCGTCCGGATCGGCCCGGCCGACGGGTGATTCAGCCAGCCTGAGCGAGGGTCCCGCGCCCGCTACCGTCGCCCGGTTCCCGCTCCCGATCGGACGAGCCGCCCGTGCGCTTCCTCGACGGCCACCAGCCGACCCACGACCTCACCTACGAGGACGTCTTCCTGGTACCCGCGCGGTCCGGGGTCACCTCGCGGCTCGACGTGGCGCTCGACACCCCGGACGGCAGCGGCACGACCGTGCCTCTCGTCGCCGCCAACATGACCGCGGTCTCCGGGCGTCGCATGGCCGAGACGCTGGCACGGCGCGGCGGCTTGGCGGTCATCCCGCAGGACATCCCGGTCGACGTGGTCGCCGAGGTCGTCGGGTGGGTCAAGAGCCGCCACCCGGTGGTCGAGACACCGATCGTCCTCGCACCGAACGAGACCGTGGGCGACGCCCTCGCCCTCATCCCGAAGCGGTCGCACGGCGCCGCGGTCGTGGTCGACGACGACGCGCCGGTCGGCATCGTGACCCTGGCCGACCTCGGGGACGTCGACCGCTTCACCCAGGTGGCCAGCGTCATGTCGTCGCACCCGACCACGCTGTCCGCGGACGTCGATGCGCGCGCCGCCTTCGACCTGCTCGCCGAGGCGCGGCACCGGCTCGCTCCCGCGGTGGACGCCGACGGACGGCTCGTCGGCGTCCTGACGCGGACCGGTGCGCTGCGCTCGACCCTCTACCGCCCGAACCTCGATGCGGCTGGCCGACTGCGCATCGCCGCCGCCATCGGGGTCAGCGGTGACGCGGCAGCCACAGCCCGCAAGCTCGTCGCCGCGGGCGTGGACGTCCTCGTCCTCGACACCGCCCACGGGCACCAGGAGCGCATGCTCGACGCCCTCCGCGCGGTCCGCGACGAGGAGCTCGGTGTCCCGCTGGTCGCCGGGAACGTGGTCACGCCGGGCGGCGTCCGTGATCTGGTGGAAGCTGGCGCCGACATCTGCAAGGTGGGGGTGGGTCCTGGCGCCATGTGCACCACTCGGATGATGACCGGGGTCGGCCGCCCACAGCTGTCGGCCGTCATCGACTGCGCCGTCGCCGCCCGCGAGCTCGGGGCCCACGTCTGGGCCGACGGGGGTGTCCGACACCCGCGGGACGTCGCGCTCGCCCTCGCGGCCGGCGCGTCGAACGTGATGGTCGGTTCGTGGTTCGCGGGCACGCACGAGTCCCCCGGCGACCTCGAGCACGACGCCGACGGGCGGGCGTACAAGGTGTCGTTCGGGATGGCCTCCGCCCGGGCGGTGAAGCAGCGCACCGAGGGCGAGAGCGCGTTCGATCGCGCGCGCAAGGCCCTGTTCGAGGAGGGGATCTCCTCGGGACGGATGCCGCTCGAACCCGAGGCCCCGGGCGTCGAGGACCTCGTGGACCGCATCATCGCCGGGGTGCGCAGCGCCTGCACGTACGCGGGCGCGAGCGACCTCGCGAGCTTCCACGAACGAGCGGTGCTCGGGGTGCAGACGCGGTCGGGCTACGCCGAGGGCCGGCCGGTCAGCGGCGGGTGGTGAACCTCCAGCGCCGTCGACCGGACCGCCTCAGCTGACGATGTCGTCGATCCGCTCGAGCACGTCGGGTGTGAGCTTCGGCAGCAGGTCGATCGCCCCCATGTTGTCGTGGACCTGCTCGACCTTCGACGCGCCGGTGATCACCGAGGACACGTTCGGGTTCACGGCGCACCAGGCGATGGCCAGCTGCGCGAGCGTCCCGTCGAGCTCGTCCGCCACCTCGCCGAGCTCACGCACCTTGGCGTTCTTCTGCTCGTCGGTGAGCGCGTCCGCGAGCCAGCCGAACCCCTCGAGCGCCCCTCGTGAGTCGGCCGGGACGCCGTCGACGTACTTGCCCGTCAGCAGGCCCGACGCGAGCGGCGACCAGATGGTGGTACCGAGCCCGATGTCATCGTAGAGGCGGGCGTACTCCTTCTCGACCCGGCGACGGTGGAAGAGGTTGTACTGCGGCTGCTCGACCACGGGCTTGTGCCAGCCGTGCCGGTCGGCGACGTCCCAGGCGGCGCGGATCTCGTCGGCGGTCCACTCCGAGGTGCCCCAGTACAGCGCCCAGCCCCGCTCGATGACGTCGTTCATCGCTCGGACCGTCTCCTCGATCGGGGTCTCGGGGTCCGCACGGTGGCAGTAGACGAGGTCGAGGTGCTCGAGTCCGAACCGTTCGAGCGAGGCCTCGACCGACTCGATCAGGTACTTGCGGTTCAGCGTGTTGCGGGAGTTCGGGCCGTCGTGCAGGCCCCAGAAGAACTTGGACGAGACCAGGTAGGAGTGGCGCTCCCAACCGAGCTCCCGTATGGCCTCACCCATGATCCGCTCGGACTCCCCACCGGCGTACGCCTCGGCGTTGTCGAAGAAGTTGACGCCGGCGTCGTACGCGGCCGCCATGCAGTCCACCGCCTTGCGCACGTCGACCTGGTTCTTGAAGGTCACCCACGAGCCGAGCGACAGCACGCTGACCTTCAGACCGCTGCGACCGAGCCGGCGGTAGGGCATCTGGGTCTCGGACATCGGCGCTCCGTTCGTCGGGGGTGGCCACATCGGGCCCGGGACGTCGAGACTACGAGCTTCCCGCCGGACCTGGCGGCCGTCCGTCCGCACCGTCGCCTGAGAGACCCTCTCAGGCCGAGCCGTTACGGTGCCCCGGTCGCACGCGAGACCGCCGTGCGTCCGCTGGCTGGTACCCAGCGTCCGGTGTCCACGGTCCGCGGAGGCGTGCGTGGCAGGAAGCAGCCAGCGGGGGCGTGTCCTCGCCGAACGCTACGAGCTGCGTGACCGCCTCGGTACTGGCGGCGCGGGCACCGTCTGGCGTGGCCACGACCGTGCGCTCGACCGTTCCGTGGCCGTCAAGCTGCTGCACGCCGACCTCGCCGACGATCCCGACGCCGGGGCCCGTTTCCGCACCGAGGCCACCGCCGCCGCCAAGCTCACCCACCCGAACGCCGTGCTCGTCTACGACCTCGGGCGCGACGAGGGCGACGACTACCTCGTCATGGAGCTCGTCGAGGGGGTCAACCTCGCCGACATCCTGACCGATGGGCCGCTGCCGGCAGCGGTGGCCGCGACCATCGGTCGCCAGGTCGCCTCCGCGCTCGGCACCGCCCACGAGGCCGGGATCGTCCACCGGGACGTCAAGCCAGGCAACGTGCTGCTGACCAACGACGGGGACGCGAAGCTGGCGGACTTCGGTATCGCTCGGGCGTTCGGCGCCGCGACCGCCCGACTCACCCGCACGGGGATGGTGCTCGGGACCGCTCGCTACCTCGCCCCCGAACAGCTGCGCGACGACCCCGTCGACGGCCGGGCCGACGTCTACGCCCTCGGTCTGGTGTTGCACGAGATCCTCACCGGCCAGGCCCCGTTCGGCGAGGGCAACCCCGTCGAGGTCGCGGCTCGGCGGCTGAACACCCCCCTCCCGCCGATCGACTCGCTGGTGGCCGACGTCCCACCTGGCCTCGACGAGATCATCGAGTGGGCGACGCGACTCGAGCCACGACAGCGCCCCGCGGACGGGGCCGAGCTGGCGCGGGCCCTCGGCCCGTTCGCGACCGCGGGCGCCCCGGCCGCGCTGGCTGCACGCATCGCCGCGGTCCCCTCCCGCAACACCACCCCCGTCGCCTCCGACCGCATCGACCCGGTGGGGCCGGCGCCCCTGGACCTCGACGCTCCGCTCGATCCGCACGCGGACGCCACGCCCGAGGCCCAGCCACGGCCTTCGCGCTCCACCTCGACGGACGGGGACGCCACCGGCGATGAGACCCCGGGCGGCGAGGTCGGGGCGACGCGCGCCATCACGACGAGCGGCGGCACGCTCGGCAGCGTCCCCTCGGTCGGCCAGAGCCCGCCCGAAGCGCCGAGCGGCGAGCACGCACGTGCCCGCGACATCACCTCTGAGATCCCCACCGACCACGGCGCCGCGCCCGCGGAGGCGGCGGACGACGCCGAGACCGCGGGTCGGCGCAGCTCGGGTGGCGGTCCCCCGGGGGCGCGGCGTTGGGTGCTCGCCGCCGGTGCCCTCGCCGCGATCGCCGCGGTAGCCATCGGGTTCGACCGCACCGCGCCGTCCGACCCCTCCGGTGACGACGCGACCGCCTCCCCGACCCCCGGGGGCGGCGCCGACTCGGACCAGCCGCTCGCCATCGCCGCCGCCGGTGACCACGACCCCGACGGTGACCAGAGCGAGCGGAACGGGGACGTGCCGCTCGCCCACGACGGCGACTCCGAGACCTACTGGCCCACCGAGACCTACAACAGCGCGGACTTCGGCGGCTTCGACAAGGCCGGTGTCGGCGTGTGGTTCGAGCTCGAGGAGCCCACGGCGCTCGACCGCGTCGAGGTGGAGCTCTCGGACGCGGGGGGCTCCATCGAGCTGTGGGCATCGGCGGACGGCCCGCCCTCGCCCGAGACCGGGCCGGACGATTGGGGGACCCGGCTCGGCGACGGTGAGGTCCCCGCCACGCAGCTGCAGTTCCCGAACCTCCCGGAGGCTGAGGTCCGCACCGTCCTGGTGTGGTTCACCGACCTCCCCGACGCCGGCAGCGGTTTCCGCGGCGAGATCCGCGAGGTGCGGATCCTTGCCCGCTGAACCTGGGAGCGCGGGCGACCGGGGGCCGGGCTCGGTGCCCACCAGCGCCACCCGATACCGTCCCTCGGTGGGGTTGCAGACGGCGGTACCGACGCACGGAGGCTGGTGTGGGCACGGTCCTGGTGACAGGTGCGACCGGCTTCGTCGGTGGCCGGATCGCCCGACGGCTGGCGGCACGCGGCGACGACGTGGTCGCGGTCGTCCGTTCGCCGTCCGATGAGCTCGACGCGCTCGACGTCGAACAACGCATCGTGCCGCTCGGTGATCTCGAGGGGCTCCAGCAGGCGGGCCGCCGGGCCAGCGCCGTCGTCCACGCCGCTGCGACCGCGGGACCGGACCACGCGACGGCCCACGCCGTCAACGTCGACGGCACCCAGGCGGTCGCGGGCGCCGCGCTGCTCGCCGGACAACGCTTGATCCACATCTCGACCACCTCGGTCTACGACCTCGCCGCCACCGGCGATCGGGAGGTCCGCGAGGATGACCCGCTCGTCGCCCGCGATGGCGAGGCGCCGCCGACCAGCTCGTCCGGCAGCGCCTACGCCACCACCAAGGCCGCGGCCGAGGACGTGGTGACGCTCGCGATCCGTAACGGGCTGGTGGGGACGATCCTGCGACCACCCGCCGTGCTCGGCGCTGGCCCGACCTCCACGTGGGGGACCCGGGTGCCGGCACGGATCCGGGACGGCCAGGCGCCAGCCATCCGACCCGAGAGCACCTTCGGTTGGGTGCACGTCGAGGACCTGGTCGACGCCGTCGTCGCCGCACTCGACGCCGACGCCGAGGTGGTCCGGGGGTTGACGGCCAACGTCGTCGGCGGTCACGTGACCTTCGGCGACTACCGCGACGCCGTCGTCGCGTTCCTGGGTCAGGTACCGGACACCGCACCCGAGCCCGGGCCCATCTGGCGTGGGCGCTACGCGACGGTGAACCTCACCGCCACGCTCGACGTACGGCCGTCACGGAGCTTCGACGCGGCGATGGCCGAGATCGCCGACAGCTGGCAGGGAGGCACGCCCCGTGGTTGACGAGCACGCCACCGAACTGACCGGGGAGATCCCGATCGGCACACAACGACGGCCGGTCGGGGCCGGCCATCGTCGCGCCGTCCCGCCGCGCATGAACCGCGACGCTCGTGCGCGGCTCAGCTGGCTGCTGCACGATCCCGACCACTGGGTGCTCCGCACCGGGTGGGAGCGCTACCTGCACGACGGGGACGACTCCTTCCTCGTCCGCACCGACGCCCTCACCCGGGACCAGTGCATCGCGGCCGCGGCGTGGCTGCGCCAGCAACGGCACGCGCTGCACCGCGCGCTCGAGGGCGGGGCACGGGCTCCGGACGGCTGGCTCGAATCGTTGCCGATGATGCAGGCGTTCCTCGCGCGGCGCGGTCCGAGCGCTGCGCTCGTGAAGGTGCCGCGGCAACCCGGTGGCCCACGGCCCGCGATCGGCGAACGTGCCGGGTAACCCGGGGGTGGGCGCGGAGGAGCCGCGTCAGGCGAGCGTGCCCGATCCCGTCAGGGCGCGGCGGATCGCGCCGATCCAGCGGTCCCGGTCGGCCGCCTTGAAGGCGACGTGGTCGGCGACCTCAGGGTGGGGCAGGATCAGGAACCGCTCGTCCTCGAGCCCACGCACGACCGCTTCGGCGACGTCCTCGGGCTCGAGCACCGCCGAGGCGTTGCGGACGGCGACGGCCGAGGCGTTGCCCTCCTCCGCCGGTCCCTGCAGCAACGGGGTGTTCACCGCCTGCGGGCAGAGCGCGCTCACCTTGATGCCACGTCCGCCGTAGGTCACCGCGATCCACTCGGCGAGCCCGACGGCCGCGTGCTTGGTGGCCGTGTAGGCCGCGTCGCCCGGTGTCGTCAGCAGCCCCGCCGCCGACGCCGTCTGCAGCAGGTAGCCGGATCCACGTTCGAGCATCGCCGGCAGCGCCGCCCGAGCCGCGTGGACGTGCGCCATGACGTTGATGTCCCAGAGCCGGGCCCAGTCCTCGTCGGCGGCATCGAGACCCGCTCCCGAGCCGAGCCCGGCGTTCGAGCACAGCAGATCGATCCCGCCGAGCTCGCGTTCGGCCGTGGCCACCATGGCCTCGACCTGTGCCCGGTCGGCGACATCGACGCGCTGCGCCAAGGTGCGACACCGGTCGGTCCCGAGCTCACCGGCGAGGCGCTCCACCGCAGCGGCATCGATGTCGGCGAGCAACAGCGCTGCGGCACCTTCCTGCGTGAACCGTCGCGCCATCGCGGCACCGATACCGCTGCCCGCTCCGGTGATGACGACGACCGCGTCCCGTACGTGCACCCTGGCTCCTCCACGACGACCCGGGGGACGCTACCGGGCGGTCGGCCGCGGCCGTGGCCGAGACGGCCCGGTCCCTCCCGTCGGTTCGGCTGCCGGATGGCGCGAGGCGCCGGGTGTCAGCGGGGCCCGAGGGCGTGCATCGCGATCGCGCCGGCGGCCGCGACGTTGAGCGAATCCACGCCCCCTCGCATCGGGATCCGCGCACGGAGGTGGGCGCCGGTGAGCGCCGCGGTCGACAACCCCGGCCCCTCGGCACCGAGCAGCAGGGCCACGGGTCGGTCCCCGAGCTCGTCCGCGGTGCGGCGCAGGTCCGGGGCGTCCGGGTCCGGGGTGAGTGCGACGGTCCGCACACCGGACGCGTGCAGCGCCTCGAGCGAACGCCCCACCTCGCCGTCGACCCGGGCGAACGGCACGTGCAGGACGTGGCCCATCGAGACCCGGACGCTGCGCCGGTAGAGCGGGTCGGCACACCCGGGACCGAGCAGGACCCCCTGGTAGCCGAGCCCTCGCGCCGAACGGAACAGCGTGCCGAGGTTCTCGTGGTCGTTGAGCCCCTCGAGCACGAGGAGGCGGCGGGCGCCGTGCACGACGGCGTCGACGACGGGGGGGTCGCGGCGGACCCCGCAACCGAGCACGCCCTGGTGGAGCGGGAAGCGCACCAGCTCGTACAGCACGTCCCGCGGGACCACGTAGACCGGTGCATCGACGGCCACGAGCAGGTCGGTGACCTCGGCGACCCGTTCCTCGGCCACCAGCAGCGAACGCACCGGGTACGGCGAGGTGACGAGCTCGCGCACCGGGTTCGGCCCCTCCGCGATGAACACCCCGGCACGGTTCTCGTAGCGCTTGCGCAGCGCGGGGTCGGTGAGCGCGGCGTAGTCACCGAGCGCGGGGTCGCTCGGGTCCGACAGGTGCACCAGCTCGGCCATGGTGCGCAGCCAACCAGGGTCGGCTCCGCTCCGGTTCACCCGACGGGCCCGTGACGACCGACCGGAGCGGTACACGCGCTCGGGGCCAGCGAGCTGGTACGGTCCCACCACGTCGCGCTCCTGGCGACGACACGCGCGTCAGCCCGCCGCCCCCGGAGACACTCCGCGGACCGGCCCCCGACGCGGATCGCCGACTCGCACCACCAGGGCCGAGCGACCTCCGGCTGCGTGTCCACCACGCACCGATCCTCTCGTGCCCCCGGCCTCGCCGTGTGCGCGCACGATCGCTGCTCGCCCCGGCCGACCCGGTCGTGGCGCCACCGCGCCCCCACAGCCCGGCGCACCAGCACTCGAGACCTCATGTCCCGTACCACCGCTCCCGCACGCCCCGACTCTCCCTCGCCCTCCCCGCGCACCTTCGCCGACCTCGGCGTGCCGGCGGAGTTCGCCCGCAAGCTCGACCAGCTCGGCATCACGAGTCCGTTCCCGATCCAGGAGCTGACCGTCGAGGACGCCCTCGCCGGCCGCGACCTGTCCGGCAAGGCGCCCACCGGCTCCGGCAAGACCCTCGCCTTCGCCATCCCCGTCGCCGCACGGGTCGGCAAGGGCGCCCCGGGCCGTCCGCGCGCCCTGCTTCTGGTCCCCACCCGTGAGCTGGCGACGCAGGTCAAGGACACCCTCCAGCCGCTCGCCGAGCTGCGCGGCCGCCGCGTCGCCACGATCTTCGGTGGCACCGACATCAGGAAGGACGTCAAGCGGCTCCGTGCCGGCGTCGACATCGTCGTCGCCTGTCCCGGCCGGCTCGCCGACCTCGTCCGCCGCGGCGACATCAGCCTCGGCGACGTGGAGCTGGTCGTGCTCGACGAGGCCGACCGCATGGCCGACATGGGCTTCCTGCCCGAGGTCAAGCGCCTGCTCGACGCGTGCCGCGATGACCGCCAGACCCTGCTGTTCTCGGCCACGCTCGACGGCGACGTCGATGAGCTCGTCCGTCGCTACCAGCGCGATCCGGTCCGACGCGAGGTGTCCACCCCCGCGGAGGAACGCGGTGACGTCCGCCACCTGTTCTGGCCGGCCGAGCGTCCGATGCGGCGCGCCGTGACCGCCAAGGTCCTCCGCGAGATGTCCCCGGCCATCGTGTTCACGCGTACCAAGCGGGGCGCGGATCGCCTGGCTCGGCAGCTGGCGACCGACGGCATCACGACGGCGGCGATCCACGGCGATCGCAGCCAGCGTCAGCGCGAGAAGGCGCTCCGCGAGTTCTCCAACGGTTCGGTGAGCACGCTCGTCGCGACCGACGTCGCGGCCCGCGGGATCCACGTCGACGACGTCGCCGTGGTCGTGCACTACGACCTCCCCGCCGACTCCAAGGACTACGTGCACCGTTCGGGCCGCACCGGCCGGGCGGGCGCCGAGGGCGTCGTGGTCTCGTTCGTCGGTGACGAGGAGTCCACCGACGTCGACAAGATGCAGATCGCGCTCGACCTCCCGCGCGGCCTGCACCACGTGGACGTCGACCTGCTGACCACCGACGACTTCCCGACCCCGACCCTCCCCCACGTCCGGCCCCACCGCACCGGCGGGGTCAAGGGCAAGGGCGGCGGCGCGCCCCGCACCGGTGGCGGCCGCCCACGTGGCGGCGGCGGCCAGCGCAGCGGCGGCCCCAAGCGCACCGACAACGGCGGCGGTGGCGGCGGCGGGCAGCGCAACGGCGGCGGCGCGAAGCGCGGCGGCGGCGCCGGTGGCCAGCGCAGCGGCGGCACCCCCCGTGGCGGCGCGCGCGACAGCGGCCGTCGCAACAGCCGCTGAGATCAGCTCAGCTCGACTCGGGGGGGCGACGCTGCCCCGATCGCTCCGCCCGACGGCGGGCTGCCTCCTCGGTAGCCCGCCGTTCGGCTTCCTCGGGGGTCGGCGCCGTGCCACCGAGGTGGGCCGGCTGCCACCACGCATCGTCCGGTGATGCCGGCGCCTGCGGGTACTCGTCCTGCGCTCGGGTGACGAGCTCGCCGATCGCCGCCATCAGCCGGGCGTGCACCGCCGCGCGGTCCTCACCGGCCTCGTAGGTGACCGGTGGCCCGAAGGCCACGGTGACGACCGCGCCGCGTGAGGGGCTGGGCTTGCGCCCCTTGGTGTGGATCCGCTGGGTCCCCCACACCGCCCCCGGGATCAGGGGGACGTCGGCACCCATCGCCATCCTGACCGCACCGGGTCGACCGGGGAGCGGCACGAAGGACCGGCTGATCGTCCCCTCGGGGAACATCCCGACGAGGTCGCCGCTCTCGAGCGCGTTCGAGACCTCGCGCATGGCGACGGCCGTGTTCCCGCCCCGGTCCACCGGGATGTGCCCCATCGCGCGCATGAGCGGTCCGGAGTAGCGGTTGTCGAAGACCTCGCGCTTGGCCACGAAACGCAGCCGACGCTTGCCCTGCTGGCGCACGCCGTAGCCGCTGAAGACGAAGTCCAGGTACCCGACGTGGTTGGTGGCGACCACACCGCCGCCCGTCGCCGGGACGTGTTCGGCGCCGGTGACGCGCACGTCCCAGGCCATCGCCTTGAACGTGGCGAGGACCAGGCCGATGACGGACGTGTAGACGGGGTTCCCCACGCTGCGCCTCCGAGCTGCACGGTGTCGGCGGAACCTACCGGACCCCACCCCCGTGCCGAGGTGACCGCAGCTGGAACCCGCGGCGGCGGAGATCCCGGTAGGCACCCGGTGTCGTGCCCGTCCACCGGCGGAAGGCGTGGACGAAGCTGGCAGGCTCGACGAAACCGAGCCGGCGTGCGGTCTGGTCGACGGTGAGCCCAGCCTCGACCAGCAGTTCGTGCGCGAGTGCGCTGCGCACCTCGTCGATGAGGTGGCGGAAGCTGGTCCCCTCCGCGGCGAGCTGGCGGCGGAGCGTGCGCTCGGTGACGTGACGCTCGGCCGCGACCTCCGCCATCGTCGGCGGGTCCGAGGGGTCGTGCAGGAGCCGCTGCCGCACGGCTCCCGCGGTGCCCGCCCGTGCCAGCCGTACGTCGAGCAGCTGCTCGCACTGCGCTTCGGCGAGCGCGGCCGTGCGCGCATCAGCGCGTGGCAGCGGTGTGTCGAGGGCCGCCGCGTCGATCACCACCTCGTTGACGGACGCGCCGAAGGTGACCGGCCCACCGAACACCCCGGCGTGCACCTCGGGCTCGGGCGGCGTCGGGGCGCGGAAGGTGACGCGGCGGAGGGCGACGTCGTCGCCGAACAGGTCGCGCTGCACGGTGCGGAGCGCGGCCGCATCGCGTTCGACCACGAAGCGGCGTACGTCGCTCGGCAGCTCGGCGTCGCCGAGCACGATGCGGACGTCCGGCGGCGTCACCACGACCTCGATCTCGGTCAACGCGTACGTCAAGCCGAGGTGGCGGAGGCCGACGTCGACCGCGGCACGCAGGGTCGGGCTCGAGATCAGCGCGAACCCCCAGATCCCGTAGCTGGTGAGGTGGTAGCGCCCGCCTGCCGCGAGCCCGAGGCCGGGCGGGTCACCGAGCGCCGCGACCAGCGCCCGTACCACCGCGAGCTCCTCACCGGCGGTCACCTCGGCGTCCGGAGCGGACAGCTCACGGCCCGACAACCCCGCCGGGGCGAGCAGCTGCTCGGCGGACAGCCCGTGTTCGACGCCGAGCGCGACGAGCAGTTCGACGCTGGTCGCGGCCCGCACCACCTCGAGATCCACCGCTCAGCTCCCTCGCCGGTCCCGAGCCGGGCCATGGTGACGCACGTGTCCGGAACGAACAACCTCCTGTCCGGCGTCGACAGGGTCCGCCCCCCGCCCGAGGACCTACCGTCCACCTACCGCGCCCCCGGAACGGAAGCTCGCCGATGACCACCGACACCGCCGCCCGTCGCTCGGCATCGCCACCGCGAGCGCGCACCCCGCGGGTCGGCATCGTCGGGGCCGGCTTCTCGGGGGTGGCGGCCGCCGCCGAGCTCCAGACCCTCGGGGTCCGGTCCTTCACGTTGCTCGAGAAGGCGGACGAGGTCGGCGGGGTGTGGCGAGACAACACCTACCCCGGCGCCGCGTGCGACGTGCCGAGCCACCTCTACTCGTTCTCGTGGGCCCCGAACGCCGACTGGTCGCTGCGGTTCGCCCCCCAGGCCGAGATCCACACCTACCTCCAGCGGGTGGCCCGTCGACGCGGCCTGCTGCCCCACTGCCGCTTCGGCGTCGAGGTCATCCGCGCGGTGTGGTCCGACACGACCGCGACGTGGGACGTGCACCTCGACAGCGGCGAGATCCTCGAGTTCGACGTCCTCATCGCCGGGACCGGCCAGCTCAACCGCCCAGCGATCCCGAGGCTGCCGGGCCTCGACGACTTCGCGGGGACGAGCTTCCACTCCGCCCGGTGGGACCACGACGCGCCGCTCGGCGGTGCCAGGGTCGTGGTGGTCGGTACCGGAGCCAGCGCCGTCCAGTTCGTCCCGCACCTCGCCGAACGGGCGGCCCAGGTGACGGTCGTGCAGCGCTCCGCCCCGTGGGTCGTGCGCAAGGGCGACCGTCCCTACACCGGCCTCGAACGCCGGGCCTTCGCCGCGCTCCCGGGGTACGCCGCAGCACACCGGGCCTACCTCTACCTGCGCTCCGAGGGTCGCTGGCCGGCGTTCAGCGGGAACCGCATCGCGGGCCGGGCCGCCACCGAGCTCGCCAGACGGCACATGCAGCGTGACGTCGAGGATCCACAGCTGCGCGAGCAGCTGACGCCGGACTACCCGATCGGCTGCAAGCGGATCCTGCAGTCCAACGACTGGTACCCGGCGCTGGCGCGTCCGAACGTCGACGTGGTCGGCAGCGGTGTCGCCCGGATCGAGGCGGACGCCGTCGTGCTCGACGACGGCACGCGGTTGCCGTGCGACGTCATCGTCTGGGGCACCGGGTTCAAGACCACCGAGTTCCTCGCCCCGATCGAGCTCGTCGGACGCGACGGGGTGGACCTGAACGACGCGTGGCGTGACGGCGCCGAGGCGCACCTCGGGATCACGGTGGCCGGCTTCCCGAACCTGTTCCTGATGTACGGCCCGAACACCAACCTCGGGCACAACTCGATCATCTTCATGCTCGAGTGCCAGGCGCGCTACATCGGCCAGGCCGTGCGGTCCATGGTCGACGACGACCTGGCGAGCATCGAGGTCCGCGCGGACGTGCACCGTCGCTTCAACGACTCGCTGCAGCGCCGGCTGCGCGAGTCGATCTGGTCGGGCAACTGCGACAGCTGGTACGTCGACGAGAACGGACGCATCGTGAACAACTGGGTCGGGACCACCGTGGAGTACCGCTGGCGGACCCGCCGCTTCGATCCGGCGGCCCACACGCTGGTGCGTCGCTCGGAGCTGCCGACACGGACCGACCTCGATCCGGGCGCCGTCGCCGAGGCCCGGAGGGTGCCGGCGTGACGCGCGCCACCGACGGCACCGAACTCACCACCACCGAGCCGTTCGCGCGCGCCTTCACCCGTCGCGTGGTCCGTCCCACGCTGGACGGCAGCCTGCCGCTCCCGGCCGCACGCCGGCTGCAGGACGCGCTCGGCCGGGGCGTCGCCTCGCTGCGCTACCGGGTCGACGTCCGTCAGGGGCACATCGCCGGCGTCCCGGTCGAGGTGGTGCGACCCCGCGGTCGTCAGGCGTACCGTGAGGCGGATCCGCACGTGCTGCTCTACGTGCACGGCGGCGGGTTCGTGGTCGGCTCGCCCCGTTCGCACCGGGGGCTGACCTCCGCGTTGGCGCACGCCGCGGACGCCACGGTCGTGGTGCCCGACTACCGGCTCGCACCGGAGCACCCCTTCCCGGCAGCCGCGGACGACGTCCGCGCCGTCCACGCCGCGCTCCTCGAACGGACGCCGCAGCGCGTGACGGTCGCCGGGGACTCCGCCGGGGGCAACCTCGCCATCGGGCTCGCGGTCGCGCTCCGGGACGCCGGGGACACCTCGCTGGCGGCCGTCGGCGCGATCTCTCCCTTCGTCGACCTGACCCTCCCGGAGGGCAGCTGGGACACCGCCGACGATCCGCTCCTCGTCCGCGGCGGCCTCGACGCCGTCGGCGACTACCTCGCGGGCGCCTACGACCCGACCGACCCCCTGGTCTCGCCCCGGTGGGCGGATCTCACCACGCTCCCGCCGACGCTGGTCCAGGTCGGCGGTGCCGAGGCCTTGCGTGACGACGCGTACGCGTACGTCGATGCGGCCGCCGAGGCCGGTGGCGACGTCCACCTCCAGGTGTGGCCCGGCATGTGGCACGTCCACCAGGTCTTCGTCGGCGTGATGAGCGCGGCGGACCGGGCCGTCGCCGACCTCGGCCGGTTCCTGGCCACCGGCACGGTGCCGGCGGACGCGCTGCCGGCGGGTCGCCACCGCTGACCGAGCGGCCCGAGCTGGCCCGTAGGGTCGGGGTCCCACGGGGGATCGACACCGGAGATGACGATGGGTTGGAGCGAGCGCGACGTACCGGACCTGCGGGGGCGCACCGTGGTCGTCACCGGTGCCAGCGCGGGGCTCGGGCTCGAGAACACCCGTGCGCTCGCGGCCGCCGGCGCACGCGTGGTGATGGCGACCCGCGACGCCAGCAAGACCGAGGCGGCCGCCGACCGGGTCCGACGTGCCGTCCCTGGCGCGATCCTCGAGCGCGTCGAGCTCGACCTCGCCGATCTCTCCTCGGTGCGCCACGCCGCCGCGGTCATCGCCGACCGCCACGACGTCCTCGACGTGGTCGTCGCCAACGCCGGGCTGATGGCCACACCGGAGCGACGTACGGTGGACGGCTTCGAGCTCCAGCTCGGGGTCAACCACCTCGGCCACGCGGCGTTCATCGCCCAGCTGCTGCCCCTGCTGCAGGACGCCGAGGATCCGCGCGTCGTGATCGTGTCGTCGGAGCTGCACCGCGTCGGTCGGATCGACCTCGACGACCTGCAGTTCGAACGGCGCCGCTACCAGCGCTGGCTGGCCTACGGCCAGAGCAAGCTCGCCAACCTCCTCCACGTCCACGAGCTCGCGCGCCGCTTGGACGCGAACGCCTCACCGGTGACGGTGGCCGCGGCGCACCCCGGGTACGCGGCCACCGAGCTGCAGACCAAGGGCCCCTCGATGCAGGGTGGGCTCAGCGGACAGGCGATGGACCTGGCCAGCCGCGCGCTCAACGCGGTCGTCGCGCAGCCGGCGGCGGAAGGCGCGCTCCCGCAGCTGTTCGCCGCGGTGGCGCCCGGGGTGCCGAGCGGCTCCTACTGGGGCCCACAAGCCCTGCGTGGCATGCGCGGCGCCCCCGGACCCGCCGGCCGCAGCGATGCGGCGATGCGGCGAAGGACGACCGCGTCGCCCGCGCCCTGTTCGAGCGGACCGAGGAGCTCACCGGCGTCGGCCACGGCCTGCCGGCCGCCTGAGGTCTCACGCGTCGGCGGCGGTGACCTCGCGGGTCCAGCCGTGTGCGTCCTCGGCATCGCCGCGCTGCAGGGCGAGGAGGGCGTCGCGCAGGCGGGTGGTGACCGGGCCGGGCTCGCCGCCGGTGACCTCGCACTCGCCATCCTCGGAGACCAGCGCACCGACGCCGGCGAGCACCGCGGCGGTCCCTGACAGGGCGACCTCGCCTCCGTCGCGGCACCAGGCGTAGAGCTCGTCGACCGAGACCGGCCGCTCCTCGACCTGCATCCCGAGGTCACGGGCCAGCGTCAGGACGCTGTCACGGGTGATGCCGTGGAGGAAGGCATCGTCGAGCATCCGCGTGACGATCCGGTCCTCCGACAGCAGCAGCGCGTTGGCGGCGCCGGTCTCCTGCACGTCGCCCTCGGGGGCGAACAGGACCTGGTCCACGCCGTGCTGCTGCTTCCTCGCCAAGGTCGGGCCGAGCGCCATCGCGTAGTTCGCGCCGGTCTTGATCCGTCCGAACTGCGGTGTCGTACGTGGCAGCTCGGTCTCGACCCAGAGCCTGAGCCCACGGTCGCCGGTGAAGTAGTCGCCGACCGGTGAGGCGATCACGTAGAAGAGCGCGTCGGGGGACGGCGCCGCGGCGGCCCCGATGTTCTCGAGCGTGCCGAGCAGGACCGGGCGGAGGTAGAGCGCACCGGGCGACTCGGGTGTGAGGTCGAGGTTCGCGGCGGTCACCCGCACGATCGCCTCGGTCACGAGCTCCGGGTCCGGGACCGGCAGGTGGAGGCGCCGCGCCGAGCCCGACATGCGGTCCGCGTGCGCATCCACGCGGAACAGCCGGACCGTGCCGTCCGTGCCCCGGTGGGCCTTGAGTCCCTCGAAACACGTGCTGCCGTAGTGCAGGGCGTGCGCGGCGGGGTGCATGGCGATGGGGGCCAGCGGGACCAGCTCGAGATCGCCGTAGACGCCGTCGACGACGGTGACGGTGGCCATCGTGGGCGCCAGGACCGTCCCGAAGGCGGGAGCGGGGGCACCGGTGGACTGGGCCGTCAGGGGCGCGCTGGACATCGTCGGTCACCTCGCACGGGGTCGCCGGAACCGTCGGGTGACGCTACCGCGAAGGGTCGCCGCCCGGGGCGCCGGAGCGGGACGCGTGCGCGGCCTACCCTCCTCCTCCGGCCCGACCGTTGGAGGGCAACGTGACCTCGAGGTTCGTCGAACAGCTCGGCGACGCGCTCCCGGCGGGCGCGCTCGTGACCGACCCGGACGTCCTCGAGACCTACCGCTACGACCGCACCGAGTGGATCGAGCCGGGGACACCGCTCGCCGCCGTCTTCCCGACGACCACCGAGCAGGTCGCCGCAGCGGTCCGTGCCGCCGCCGACCACCAGGTGCCGATCGTCCCGCGCGGTGCCGGCAGCTCGCTGTGCGGCGGGTCGTCGGCGATCGACGGGTGCGTGGTCCTGTGCCTCGAGCGCATGGACCGCATCCTCGAGATCGACGCGGTGGACCAGATGGCCGTGCTCGAACCCGGGGTCATCAACGCCGACGTCTCGCTCGCGACGGCCGAGCACGGGCTCTGGTACCCGCCGGATCCCGCGAGCAAGACGTTCTGCTCGATCGGCGGCAACATCGCGACCAACGCCGGTGGGCTGTGCTGCGTCAAGTACGGCGTGACCCGCGATCACGTGCTCGGGCTCGAGGTCGTCATGGCCGACGGCACCATCGTCGAGACCGGCCGGCGGACGATCAAGGGGGTCGCCGGGCTCGATCTCACCCAGCTGATGATCGGCAGCGAGGGGACGCTCGGCATCGTGACCCGGGTGCGGGTCCGCCTGACCCCGCTGCCCGAGGGCGCCGCGACCATGGTCGCGGTCTTCCCGACGCTCGGCGCCGCCGGTGTCGCGGTCGCCGACCTCGTCGCCAGCGGGCTCCAGCTCTCCCTCGTCGAGCTCGTGGACCGCACCACGCTGCTCGCGGTGGACGACTGGCGGAACCTCGGGCTCGACCGTGACGCCGCCGCGCTGCTGCTCGTGCAGTCCGACTCGCCGGCGCCGCTCCGGGGGACGGAGGTCGCGCGGGCCGCAGCGATCTGTGACGCCGCCGGGGCCAGCTACACCGCGGCCACCGATGACCCGGACGAGGCCGAGATGCTGCTCCAGGCGCGCCGGCTCGCCATCCCCGCGCTCGAACGGCTCGGCGACACGTTGCTCGACGACGTCGCCGTCCCCCGCTCGAAGATCCCCCACCTCGTCGGCCGCACCGAGGAGATCGCCGCGGCGCGCGACGTCACGATCGGCACGTTCGGACACGCCGGGGACGGGAACATGCACCCCACCATCGTGCTGCCACGGGGCGACGAGGACGCGCTCGTGCGCGGGAAGGCCGCCTTCGACGACATCCTCGAGGTGGCGCTCGAACTCGGTGGGACCGTCACGGGCGAGCACGGCATCGGCGTGGTCAAGCAGCCCTTCCTCGAACGCGAGGTCGGATCGGCGAGCCTCGCCGTGCAGCGTTCGATCAAGCGGGCGCTCGACCCGCAGGACCTGCTGAACCCCGGCAAGTGGCTCTGACCGGTCCGAGCGTGAGCGGTGAGCTCAGCTGATCGCGAGCAGCACGGGGACGGATGCGACGTGCAGGGCGACGAGGGCCGCGCCGACGGGGCGGGTGATGACCGGCCGGCGCGAGAGGATCAGCGCCGCCAGACCGGTGATCACGGCCGCGGCCGCGACGACGGCGAGCGCCGCCCCGTCCACCGGGAAGCCGTCCCCACGTCCGGCACCGACCAACGCGGAGGCACCGACGACCATGAGGGCGTTGAACGCGTTCGAACCGAGCAGGTTGCCGAGCAGGATCTCGACCTGGCCACGTCGCGCCGAGGCGATGGCGGTGGCCAGCTCGGGCAGCGAGGTGCCGACGGCGACCAGCAGCGATCCGATGACGATCTCGGGGAGACCCGCGCGCTCGGCGAGATCGGTGGCGCCGGCGACCAACAGCTGGGCGCCCACGAGCACACCGAGCAGACCCCCGACCACGCGGACGCCGACGAACCGCTCGGGGACGGCGAGAGGTAGCTCGGTCGCCACATCGCCGCTGCGGGCGGT
Organism: Nitriliruptor sp.; assembly: GCA_040882055.1. Classification (GTDB taxonomy): domain Bacteria; phylum Actinomycetota; class Nitriliruptoria; order Nitriliruptorales; family Nitriliruptoraceae; genus Nitriliruptor. The sequence goes on along the minus strand of JBBECA010000076.1, from coordinate 34,859 downwards.
CCGTACCTGCCACACGATGGCGGCGAGGAGGGCGAGCACGAGCACGCCACCCTCGACCGCGCCGATCCGTCCGTCGAACGCCACCCCGAGCAGCAGGACGCTCGCCACCCCGGCGATCAGGCCGTCCCGACGGGGCGCCTGATCGCGCGTACCGACGATCGGTGAGACCAGCGCGGCGACCCCGAGGATGAGCAGGAGGTTGGCCACGTTCGACCCGGCCGCGTTGCCGAGTGCGAGGTCGGGTTGGCCACCGAAGGCCGCGATGACGGACGTCACGAGCTCGGGCAGCGAGGTGCCGAAGCCGACGATGACGGCACCGATGACCGCCGGCGACCAGCGCCGGTGCACCGCGATCGCCTCGGCACCGGCCACGAAGGTGTCCGCGGCCCGGACGAGGATCACGAGGCCCACGACCAGGGCGAGCAGGGCGAGCGGGAGCGACACGGTGGACCTCCATGGCCGGGCGGGAGCTGCCACGGTGCGGACGCGGACCGACGGACGGTAGCCGGTTGGGGTCACGGGCCCCGGCGTCCTACCGTCGCGCTCCCACCCCGTCCGCGTCCCTCGAGGCTCCCCGTGTCCGATCGTCAGTACGACGTCGTCCTGCTCGGCGCGACCGGGTTCACCGGTGGCCTGACGGCCGAGCACCTCGCACGTCGCACCACGGGCACCACGGTGCGGTGGGCCATCGCGGGGCGTGACCGGGACAAGCTCGAGGCGGTGGCGCAGCGGTTGCCGGGGGACCCGCCCGCGGTCGAGGTGGTCGACGTGCACGACATCGACGCCGTGACCCGCCTGGCGGAGCGGACCACGGCCCTCGCCACCACGGTCGGGCCCTTCGCCGACCACGGCCTCCCGGTCGTCGACGCGTGCGTGCGTGCCGGGACCGAGTACGCCGACATCACCGGCGAGCCCGGCTTCGTGGCCGACGTGCGTCGCCGGTTCGACGAGGGGGCCCGGGCCGCCGGGATCCGGCTGGTGTCGTGCTGCGGGTTCGACTCGGTCCCCCACGACCTCGGGGTGGGGCTCGCGGTCGAACACCTACCCGACGACGCGCCGCTGACCGTCCGGGGCTACGTCGAGGCGGACGCCAGGTTCAGCGGAGGGACCGCCCGCTCGGCGCTCCAGGCCATCGCGACGCGGTCGTTCCCGTCGAGCCGGGTGGACGGCGACCCGGCACGCGAGGTGCGCAGCCTGCCCCAACGGATCCACCGCATCGACCCCGCCGTCGGCATCGACGGGTACGGCGTGCCGCTGCCCACCATCGACCCCGCCATCGTGCTGCGGTCGGCTGCCACCCTCGACGGGTACGGCGCGAAGTTCCGCTACGGGCACTTCGCCCGTGTCCGCACCCTGCCGGTCGTCGTCGGTGGGCTCGCCGGCGTCGCCGCGTTCGGCGCCCTCGCGTCGCTGCCCCCGACCCGCGCGCTGCTCGACCGCGTCCTGCCGAGCTCGGGCGAGGGGCCGTCGGCGGCGCGCCGGGCCCGCAGCACGTTCGCGGCGACCTTCCACGGGGTCGGCGGCGGGCAGCAGGTCGTGACCCGGGTCAGCGGCGGCGACCCGGGCTACGACGAGACGGCGAAGATGCTCGGTGAGGCGGTGTTGACCCTCGCGCAGGACGCACCCTCGGGTCACCTCGGCGCCGTCACCCCCGCCCAGGGGCTCGGCGCCGGGTACCGACGCCGGCTCGAGGCGCAGGGCCTGCGCTTCGAGGTGCTGTCCACCTCGTGAGCGGCACCCCCACCGCTGACCGGCAGCCGCGGGAGCGTCCGCGGCGCACGCGCGCCGCTGTCGCGGCCGAACTCGCCGACGTCGAGCGCTACCTGACGGAGGTGCCACCGCACAGCGGTGGCGGTCGCGAACACCTCGCCTCCCGCCGGGCTGCCCTCCAGCGTGAACTCGCGGCGCTCCGTGCCGAGGACCGCGCGTGACGGGGCGCCTCATCGCGGCCGTCCTCGTGCTCGCCGCCATCGCAGCAGCGGCCGTCTGGTGGGTGGTGTCGCGGCCACCTCCCCCCGACGAGGCGGCCGCGGCCTTCGCCGCCGCGTGGGACGACGGCGATCCCGGCGCTGGGCCGGTAGCCGCTCCGAGCGAGACCAGCGCCGGGTGGCAGGCGGTGCGCGAGGGGCTCGGTGGAGCGGACCTGACGGTCGCGCTCCGTACGGTCGAGCAGGACGAGGAGGACGACGCGCGGGCCGACGCGACGCTCGGGCTCACCTGGGCCCTCCCCGGCGACCGGGTCTGGGCCTACGAGGTGAGCGCGCCGATGGATCGCGGCGACGAGGGCTGGCGGGTCCGCTGGTCCGCGGAGGTCGCACACCCGCGGTTGGCCGACGGCGAGGTGCTGACCCTCCGACGCACCACGCCGCCACGGGCCGACGTCGTCGCGGAGGATGGCACCCCGATCGTGACCGCGCGGCCGGTCGTCGACGTCGGGGTCCAGCCGTCGCGCGTCGACGGTCTCGACGCCACGGTGACCAGCCTCCGCGGCGTCCTCGACCTCGACCTCGACGGCCTCGAGGAGCGCATCGAGGACGCCGACCCGGACCGCTTCGTCCGCGTCGTGACGCTGCGCGAACCGGAGTACGAGGACCTGCGCGACCAGCTCCAGCCCATCCCCGGCGCCGTCTTCCAACGCGGGGAACAGCAGCTGGCTCCGACGCGTGAGTTCGCCCGGGCGACCCTCGGCCGGGCCGGGCCGGTGACGGCCGAGCTCATCGAGGAGGATCCCGACCGCTACGCCGCTGGGGACGTGGCCGGGCTCTCGGGGCTGCAACGCACCTACGACGAGCAGCTCGGCGGCCGCCCGGGGCTCGAGGTCCTCGCCGTCCCCGCCGACGGCGAAGCGGACGGTGAGGAGCTGTTCTCCGTGGACCCGGAACCCGGGGCCCCCGTCACCGTGTCCTTGGACCCCGACGTGCAGACGGCAGCCGATGCCGCGCTCGCCGGACAGGAGGAGTTCCCGACCGCCATCGTGGCGATCAGGATCAGCGACGGGCACGTCCTCGCGGTCGCCAACGGCCCGGCATCGGGAGGCCTGGACCTCGCGCTCACGGGCCGCTACCCGCCAGGGTCGACCTTCAAGATCGTCACCACGGCTGCGCTGCTCCAGACGGGTCTGGAGGTCGACGACCCGATCACCTGCCCGGCGACCACCACCGTCGACGGACGGGACTTCCGCAACGCCGAGGACCAGGCGCTCGGCGAGGTCCCGTTCCGCACCGCGTTCGCGAGCTCGTGCAACACCGCCTTCGTCGAGCTGTCCCGCGACCTGCCGCCGTCGGCCCTACGCGACGCCGCCAGCGCGTTCGGGCTCGGCAGCGGTCCGGAGCTCGGTGTGGTGGCCACCGGAGCGGAGGTCCCGGCGACCGAGGGCGGCACCGACCTCGCGGCCAGCGCGATCGGTCAGGGGCAGGTCCTCGTCAGCCCGTTCGCGGTCGCCGAGCTGGCCGCCGCGGCCGCCCGCGGTGCCGCGCTGCCGCCGTCGCTGGTCCTCGAGGAGGATGCGGCACCCACGTCCACCCCGCTCCCCGATGCCGTCGCCGACGAGCTTCCTGGCTTGATGCGCGCGGTGGTCACCGAGGGCAGCGCGACCGTCCTCGCGGACGTCCCCGGTGAGCCCGTCCACGCCAAGACCGGCAGCGCCGAGTACGGCGACCAGACCCCACCCCGGACCCACGCCTGGGTCACCGGCTGGCAGGGCGACGTGGCGTTCGCCGTGCTCGTCGCCGAGACCGAGGATGCGTTCGGCGGCCGGGCGGCGGCGCCCATCGCTGCGGACCTCCTGATCCGGCTCGCCGACAGGTGAGCGAGGGCGCGGGGGATCAGCCGGGGACCGTGACCTGGCCCCGCGTCTCGGCTCCGAAACGGGCGATGTCCGCGTCGAGGTCGAGCGGCGCGATGGTCGGCTCGTCGGCCTCACCGTCACCGAGCAGCTCCACCGGGACGATCCAGCTCACCTCGAACTCGAGCCCGTCGGGGTCCCGGGCGTAGAGAGCCTTGGTGGCGACGTGGTCGCTGGCACCGACGAGCGCACCAGCCGCCGACAGCTTGGCGGCGTGGTCGGCGAGGTCGGCCAGGGTCGGGACCTCCCAGGCGAGGTGGTAGAGCCCCACCGTCGCCCGACCTGCGGTCGAGTCGCCGAGCTCCGCGCCGAGGCCGAAGAACGCGACGTCGTGGTCGTTGGTCGAACCGGGCGCACGCATGAAGACCCCCTGCCGGCCGCCTCCGAGCGACATGCGGACCACCTCGTGGAAGCCGAGGACGTCGGCGTAGAAGCGGGCGTGCCGCTCGGCGTCACGCACGTAGAGCACGGCGTGGTTGAGACGGGTGATGCCCACGGGACGATCCTCCGGGCGCGGCGGTCATCCGCGCGTCACGTCGACCGGAGACCCACGTTATCTGACACGTCACCTATCTGCCACCGACCTCCCGTCTCGGCGCGAGGCCGGGCGGCGGACCACGCCACGCGCTCGGTTCCCGCTCCGCACGGCCGGCGTGCGACGCTCCGGCCCTCGCCACCACCCCGACCGAGGAGACGAGGACCGTGAGCTGGGCATCCCCCGAGGGCAGGATCGTGGTCGTGACCGGCGCATCGAGCGGGCTCGGCGAAGCGACGGCGCGGCGTCTGGTCCGGCTCGGGATGACGGTCGTGGCCGTCGCCCGGCGCAGCGACCGGTTGACGGCGTTGGCCGCTGAGCTCGCGGGTGAACGCGGGCGCCTCGTCCCCCACGAGGCGGACGTGACCGACACCGCCGCCGTCGACGCGCTCGCGGCGCGTGTCCGCGACGAGTTCGGCGCGTGCCACGCGCTGATCAACAACGCGGGCGTGGGTGGCGGGGCGTTCGTGGGCCGTGACGACCTCGACGATGCGCTCCGGACCTTGGATGTGAACCTGCTCGGCACGGTGCGCTGCATGGCCGCGTTCGCGGACCTCCTCGAGGCCAGCGCGCCCGCGCGGGTCGTCAACGTCGCGTCCGTGGCCGGCAAGATCGGGATCGGTCCCGCGGGGTACGCCGCCAGCAAGTTCGGCGTCGTCGGGTTGTCCGAGGCGCTGTCGCTGTCCTGGGCCTCCCGCGACATCACCGTCTGCCAGCTCAACCCGGGCTTCATCGTCACCGAGGGCTTCCCGCAGACCCACCTGACCGGCGGCCCGATGGGCCGGCTCGTGGGCGAGCCCGACGACGTCGCGAAGCGCGTCGTCGAGGTGCTGCGCACGGGGGTGCCGGAGCGCACCGTGCCCGGCTGGTACCGCGCCTTCGTCGTGCTCCGGCACCTGGCGCCCCCGCTGTACCGGGCCATCGCCAGCCGTATCGGCCGCGCCAGCGGTGAGCGGGGCTACTGACCACCGGCCTCCAGCGGACCCCGTCCGGACGGACGTGAGCACCGGCGACCCCGACCGTCGGACCCCCTCGGACAGCTGCCGCGCGCCACGGCAGGTGTCACCGTGGTGTCGAGGTCGCCGTCACGCACCGTGGCAGCGACGCGTCCGCAGACCGTCCGACGAAGGGACCCCCATGCAGCTCGACCGTCTCCCCGACATCCTCACCGACCAGATGGACCGCGTCCGTGACCGGACCGCCGAAGCGGTGGGCTCCAACGAGGGCTCGGTCCTCCGTGAGATCGGCAAGCTGAGCCGCAAGCTCGACGCCACCGAGTCCCACCTGACCGACCGGCTCGACGAGATCGCCGGCGACACCGGCGGGGTCACCGGACGCCTCGACGAGCTCGAGGTCAGCGCGTCGGCCACGACCTGGCCGCGCCGGCTGTTCTGGATGACCGTCGGCCTCGGCGCGGGCGCCGTGGCGGCGTACCTCGCCGACCCGGACCGTGGTGAGCAGCGCCGCCAGGAGATCGTCACGCAGGCCCAGACCAAGGCGCAGTCGGTCAGCGGCGACGTCACCCAGCGCGCGAAGTCGGCCAAGGAACAGGCCGTCGAGCGCGCCCAGGACGTCAAGCAACAGGCGGTCTCGAGCGCCAGGAACGTCGCCGACGAAGCCCAGCACGCGGCCCAGGACGTCACGGCCGAGGCGAAGGACGCCGCGATCGACGTCCGCGACGAAGCGCAGCGGGCTGCCGAGGACGTCAAGTCCGAGGCCCAGGATGGCTCGGGCTCCGGCCGGGTCCCCACCGCGGCACCGTCGCCGACCACCACCCCGACCACGCCCCCGAGCACGCCGCGCCGTTGAGCGCTCGCTGACGTACCCCTCGCACCACCCGGTGGCCCGGTTCGCCCCTCGCGGCGTCCGGGCCACCGTCCGTGTGGGCTCGCGCCCGGAGCTGGGCAGGTACTGTCTCGACGTCGAGAGATCTCTTTCCTGCGGTTTCGCCACCACGGCACCACCTCCGCTCCGCCGGCCCGCGCTGCACGTCAGGAACGCCCCTTGTCCGCCCGCACCGTTCCACCGCCGACGCGCGGTGGCCAGATCCCACGCGCCCCCGGCCGTCCGAGCCCCGGGCGCATCGAGCTGACCAGCTTCCTCGCGCTGTCGATGGCGCTGGCGGCGCTGGGCATCGACCTGCTGTTGCCGGTCTACGACAGCATCCGGACCGACCTCGGTCTGGCGGCGAACTCGACGGCCGTCACCGGGCTGATCACCACCTACTTCCTCGGCCTCGCCGCGGGTCAGCTGGTCTACGGCCCCATCGCCGACCGTTACGGCCGCAAGCGGGCGCTCCACATCGGGTACGCCGTCTACGGCATCGCCGCGCTGATCACGGCCATCGGACCGAGCCTCGGCGTCCTGCTCGTCGCGCGGTTCGTGTGGGGGCTCGGCGCGGCGGGACCACGCGTCGTGACCCTGGCCATCGTGCGCGACACCTACGAGGGCGAGCGGATGGCCAAGGCCATGTCGTTCATCATGGCCGTCTTCATCCTCGTGCCGGTCATCGCGCCGAGCATCGCGGCGGGCGTCGCCACGTTCGTGTCCTGGCGGTGGCTCGCGGTCGGGTCCGCGCTCGCGGCCATCGGCGCCGCGGTGTGGGCGCGGCGCATCCCCGAGACGCTCGCGCCCGAGCACCAGCTGCCGATGACCTACGGGCGCATCACGGCTGCCGCCAAGGTCGTGGTCTCCAACCGACAGACCGTCGGCTACACGCTCGCGCTCACCTCGATGTACGGCGTCTTCTCGTCCTACCTCGCCAGCAGCGAGCTGATCTACAGCCAGGTCTTCGACGAAGGTGACCGCTTCCCGCTGATCTTCGGCGGCCTGGCCGCCGTCATGGGCGTGGCCATGATCGCCAACGGCCGGGTCGTCGAGCGGATCGGGACCCGTCGGCTCGCCCACGGGGTCCTCGTCGGCTACCTCCTCGCCGCAGCCTCCCTCGTCGTTCTGGCGGTGACGACGGGTGGTCGGCCGCCGTTGTGGCTGTTCCTGCTCGGCATCGCCGCCATGCTCATCTCGCACGCCCTGCTCATCCCGAACTTCAACACCATCGCCATGACCCCGATGGGCGCCATCGCCGGGACGGCGGCGGCCGTGATCGGTGCCACCCAGATCGCCGTCGGCGCCCTGCTCGGCGCGCTGCTGGACCGCACCTTCGACGGCACGATCCTGCCGCTGTCGTTCGGTTTCCTCGGGTACGGCCTGCTGGCCTTCGGGCTCGTGCTGTACGCCGAACGTGGGCAGCTCTTCCAGCGGCTCATCCCACAGCCGACGGCGGACGAACGTGCCGACGCCATCACCGACCACGAGGTCGTCTGATGGCGACCCGTCGGATCGGTTCGCTCGAGGTGTCGCTCGTCGGCCTCGGCTGCAACAACTTCGGTCGCCGGCTCGGCCTCGACGGGACGCGACCGGTCGTCGAGGCCGCCCTCGACCAGGGCATCACCCTGTTCGACACCGCCGACGTCTACAACGGTGACCGCGGCTGGTCCGAGGAGCTGCTCGGAGCGGCGCTCGGTCGCCACCGCGGCGAGGTCGTGGTCGCGACCAAGTTCGGGATGGAGCTCGACAGCGAGCGGCGTGGGGCACACCCGTCCTACGTGCGCAGCGCCTGCGAGGCGAGCCTCCGCCGGCTCGGCAGCGACCACATCGACCTCTACCAGCTCCACCAGCCCGACCCCGACGTCCCGATCGCCGAGACGCTCGGTGCGCTGCACGAGCTCGTGACCGCCGGCTGGGTCCGTGAGATCGGGCACTCGAACCTCCACGCCGACCAGGTCGACGAGGCCGACGCGGCGGCGACCGACGGGACCCGGTTCGTGTGCGCCCAGGACCACTGGAGCCTGCTCGATCGCGACATCGAGCACGGGAACCTGCCGGCCATCGAGCGGCACGGGCTCGCGGTGCTGCCCTACTTCCCGCTCGCATCCGGACTGCTCACCGGGAAGTACACCAGCGGCGAGGCCGAGGACCCGGCCTGGCGCCTCGCCTCCGCCCCCGACCACCAGCGTGCCGAACGGTTGAGCGACGAACGGCTCGAGACCACACGTCGGCTCCAGGCGTTCGCCGAGGCCCGCGACCGTTCGATCCTCGAGCTCGCCTTCTCGTGGCTCGCCGGACAGGGTCCGGTGGCGTCGGTCATCGCCGGCGCGACGCGGCCCGACCAGGTCCGCGCCAACGTCGCCGCGGTGGGCTGGCAGCTCGACGCCGACGAGATCGCCGAGGTCGACCGGATCACCGGCCACACCGAGGACGACGCCTCCCGCTGACCCCCGGCTCAGCGGTAGGTCAGCAGGGCCGGTCCGTGCGGTTCGAGGTGGGCGTGGTCGTTGACGGTGACGAGCGTCGTCCCGCGGCGACCGACCACGAGCTTGGTGATCGACGAGTTCACGATGACGGTGTTGAGCCGGGCCCAGCCCGCCGGGTCGAGGCCGAGCGCATCGGCACAGACCGCCGAGATGACCCCACCGGAGGTCACCACGGCGACCGTGCCGTCGAGACCGCCCGTCAACGCGGTCAGCCCGTCGCGCACGCGCTGTCGGAAGCCGACGAAGCTCTCGTGTTCGTCGCCGTGATCCCCGGCGATCCAGCGCTCGAGCGCGACCTCGAGCACAGCCTGGAAGGCCCGACGCGGGTCGTCCTGGCGAGCCTCCGGCGGTAGCGCGTCGGGGTCGGCAGCGACCTGCCGGACCAGCTCGACGTGGTCGTACTCGTCGAAACGTCCGTCCTCGACCGCCGTCAACCCGGTGCGCCGCAGGATCGGGGCGGCGGTGTCGCGCTGGCGGACCATCGCACCGTGGACGACGCTGGAGACCCCGGTGGCTTCCAGCCGCTCGGCGACGATGTCGGCCTGGCGGTGGCCGGTGTCGGAGAGGACGTCGTAGTCCGCTGCGCCGAACGAGGCCTGGCCGTGGCGAACGAGCAGGACGACGGCCATCAGGAACCTCCGGAACGGATGAGGCGCAGGCAGCGCCGGTGCAGCACGTGGACCCCGAGCCAGAACCACCTGAAGGCGGGGTTCCGTGACGGGCTCGCCACGTCACGCGCGTGGATCTGTTCGATGATCACCGCCAGGCGGAAGAGCCCGTAGATCTCGTAGAACCGCCAGGCATCCGGTGCCAGCTGCCGTCCCGTGGCCGCGAGGTAACGGGCGACGACCTCGGCGCGGGTGAGCATCCCGGGGGCGTCGGTCGGCTGCCGCCGCAGCATCCGGAAGGCGCGGGGGTCGTCGGCCTGGACCCAGTACGCCAGCGACGCGCCGAGGTCCATCAACGGGTCACCCACCGTGGCGAGTTCCCAGTCGAGGACCCCCACGATCGCCGACGGATCGTCGGGCGCGAGCACGAGGTTGTCGAAGCGCCAGTCGCCGTGCACCACGCACGCCCCGGCGTCGTCGGGACGGTGCTCCTCGAGCCACGCCATCACGCGTTCGAAGCTCGGCACGTTGCGGGTGCGGGCGGCGCGGTACCGACGGGACCAGCCCGCGATCTGACGTTCGACGTACCCCGGACCTCGCCCGAACTCCTCGATCCCGGCGGCGACCGGGTCGACGGCGTGCAGGTCGACGAAGCGGTCGACGAGCTGCTCCGACAGCCGGCGGGCAGCGGCGGCGTCGAGCGCGAGCGCCGAGGGGATGCGCGAGCGCAGGATCGTGCCGTGGACCCGCTCGGCCACCGCCACGTCGCTCCCGACCGCGGGGTGGCCCTTCGCCGTCGCCACGACGCGGGGGACGTAGGGGAAGACCGGCGCCAGGCGTTCCTGGATGCGCGCCTCGCGCAGCACGTCGTGCCCGGACGTGGGCTTGGCGCCGATCGGCGGCCGGCGGAGGACGAGCTCGCGGTCCGGGTAGCGCAACAGGTAGGTCAGGTTGGACGCGCCGCCGGTGAACTGGCGCACCTCCGGCAGCGCGTCGGGCAGGTCGGCGACCTCGTCGTGCAGCCACGCGTGGACGGCTGGGACGTCGAAGGCATCCGCGTCCCGGACGTCGGCCAGGTGCCGATCGGTGAGCGCGTCGCTCACGCGTCACCCTCGGCCGCGGCCTCCTTCGCGCGCTGCAGGTGGGGACCGAGCTCGATGCGGGCCACCACCCCGCGGTGGACCTCGTCCGGTCCGTCCGCGATCCGCAGCGCTCGCGCGATCGTCCAGGCGGCAGCGAGCGGCACATCGTCCGACATCCCGGCCCCACCGTGGAGCTGCATGGCCACGTCGATGACCTGCTGGGCGACGTTCGGCACCGCGACCTTGATCTGCGAGACCGCCGACAACGCGCCGAGCAGCTCCTCGGTGTCGAGCAACCACGCGGCGTGCAGCACGAGCAGCCGTGCCTGCTGGATGGCGATGCGACAGTCCGCGATGCGCTCGCGGTTCCCCCCGAGGTTGGCGAGGGGCTTGCCGAAGGCCGTTCGCGTGGCTGCCCGCTCGCACGCCAGCTCGAGCGCGCGCTCGGCCAGCCCGATCAGCCGCATGCAGTGGTGGACCCGCCCCGGTCCGAGGCGGCTCTGGGCGATCTCGAACGCGCGTCCGGGACCGCCGATGATCGCGCTCGCGGGCAGCCGGACGTCGGTGAACGACACCTCGCCGTGTCCCGACGGCGCGTCGAGGTACCCCATGGCCGGCAGGAGCCGTTCGACCCGCACGCCGGGGGTGTCCATCGGCACGAGCACCATCGAGTGCTGCGAGTAGCGGTGGGCGTCCGGGTCGGTGACCCCCATGAAGATCAGCACCTCACAGTCGGGGTGACCCACCCCGGTGCTCCACCACTTGCGTCCGTTGAGCACGACCTCGTCGCCCTCGTGCGTCGCGGTCGCCTCCATGTTGGTGGCGTCGGACGACGCGACGTCCGGTTCGGTCATGCAGAACGCCGAACGGATCCGTCCCTCGAGCAGCGGGTCGAGCCACCGCTGCTGCTGCTCCGACGAGCCGAAGTGCAGCAGGACCTCCATGTTCCCGGTGTCGGGTGCGCTGCAGTTGAAGATCTCCGAGGCGAGGTGCGAACGGCCCATCTCCTCGGCGAGCGGGGCGTACTCGACGTTGGTCAGCCCCGCTCCGTGCTCACCCGGCAGGAACAGGTTCCACAGCCCCTCGGCCCGCGCAGCAGCTTTGAGCTCGTCGACGACCGGCGGCACCGACCAGGGCTGCGGCTGCTGCTGCAGGTCACGGAGCAGCTCGTGCTCGATCGGCGCGATCCGCTCGTCGATGAAGGTGCGAACACGCTCGATCAGGTCCTGCGCACGTGACGAGTGGGCGAAATCCACGGGGTGTCCTCGGGTCGGCGAGCGCAGCCTAGGAGCCCGCCACACCTCCTCCGCGGTCGGCGGAGGAGGTGACCACGCGACCGGGTCCAGGGCGCTGGAGCGGGATGGCCCTCCGAGCCGGATGCGTTCCCCCCGGTACACCCCGGTCGAACCCGCACCGGCCCGACCATCACGCACCGAGGCGCCTGTGCTCAGCACCTTCACCACCACCTACGCCGCCGCCGCTCCGGTCCTACGCCACGCGACCACACGTGCCCGGACCTCCCCACGTCGCTCGCGCCGCCAGGCCCGCACCGCCCAGCTCCTCACCGGTCTGGTCGCGGTTGGGACGGGGGTCGCGTTGCTCATTCGCGCCGACCTCGGCGTCGCCTCGTGGGATGTGCTGCACGTCGCCCTGTCCACCCGCACCGGCGCCACCGTCGGGACCGTCTCGATCGTGGTCAGCATCTTCGCCCTCGCCCTCGGCGCCCTCCTCCGCGAGCGGCCGCGCCTCGGCACGCTCGTGCCCGTCCTCGTCATCGCCCCCACCATCGACGTGGCCCTCCGGCTGTTCGCGACACCGGACGACCTGATCGGTCGGAGCGTGATGCTGCTGGCCGGGCTCGTGCTGCTCGCGACCGGCGTCGGGGCCTACATCGCCTCCGACCACGGGGCCGGCCCGGGTGACCTCGTCTTCCTCGGCATCGTCCGCCACGGGATGCCGGTCGGCGCCGCCAGGGTCCTGGTCGACGGCACCGCCGCAGGGCTCGGATGGTTGCTCGGCGGGCCGGTCGGCGTCGGCACCGTCGTGATCACGCTCGCGCTCGGGCCCATGATCTCGCTGGCGATCGCCTCGTTCGACCTCACCCCGTCCCGTGAGGAGACCGGGCGACGCGACCGCGCGTTCCACCGTGAGGTCGCGCTCGAGCTCCACCACGAGCTCGAGGGCAGCTGACCGGCGATCGCGAGCCGGGCGGGCCGCTAGAGCCAGCCGTTGCGTCGGAAGCCGAGGTAGAGCGAGACGCAGATCGTGACGATCAGGCCGAGGGCCATCGGGTAGCCGAACGCCCACTGGAGCTCCGGCATCCGCTCGAAGTTCATGCCGTAGATGCCCGCGATGAGGGTCGGCGCAGCCGCGATGGCGACCCACGCCGAGATCCGTCGCATGTCCTCGTTCTGCTGGATGCCCACCTGCGCGAGGTGGGCATCCAGCGCGCTGTCGGCGAGCACCTCGATCGAGGCGAGGCGATCGCGACCACGCATCGCGTGGTCGTGCACGTCCCGGAAGTACGCCTCGAGGTCGGTCCCCAGCCCGATGCCGGGGACCTGGGACAACCGCTCGGTGACGCTCACGAGCGGATCGACCGCGCGACGGGCGGCCTGCACCTCGCGCCGCAGGCCGTACAGCCGTTCGGCGTGATCCCCCCGCCCCGGGGAGAAGACGACCTCCTCGAGCGCGTCCAACTCACCCTCGAGCACGTCGAGCACCCCGCCGTAGCCGTCGACGATCTCGTCGGCCACGGCGTGGACGACCGCCGCCGGTCCCCGAGCGAGGAGGGCGGGGTCGGCCTCCAACCGGTCGTGGGTGGCGGCGAGGAGCGCCCCCGAACCGTGACGGACGGTGATGACGTAGGAGGGACCGACCAAGACCAGCACCTCGCCGACCACGACCGCGTCGCCACCCGCACCGCAGCGCAGGGTCTTGAGCACGACCAGGGACCCCTCACCGAACCGCTCGAGCTTCGGCCGTTGGTGGGCGTGCACCGCGTCCTCGACGGCCAGCGGGTGCAGGTCGTAGGCGGCCGCCACATCGACGAACTCGTCGTCGCTCGGTTCGACCAGGTCGAGCCAGACGAAGGTCTCCGGCCGATCACGGCCGGCTTCGATGACGTCGGCGAGGTCGCCCTCGACCCCTTGCCGGACGCCATCGCGGTACACGCGGCGGTCGACGATCACGTGGCGCGCCCTCCGTGGCTGTTGACGGCGCAACGCTACTGCCGGGCCCGGTGTCGGCGCGGGGTAGCGTCCCGGCCGCACGCCCGAGGAGCGCACCGGTGTCCGCCGCGACCGACTACCCGCCCGAGCCCTGGCACCTCGGCGGTTCGATGCACGTCACCCTCTGGCGCGTACCGGTGCCGACCCTGCCCCGCAGCCTCGAGGCGGCGCTCCCGGACGGGGCTTGCCCCATCACCGTGCGGGGTCACGCCCTCGTCGGCACCGCGTTCGTCCGGTACGAACCGGGCAGCGTCCTGACCTACGACGAGCTGCTGGTCGCCACCCTCGTTCGTCACCGACGGCGTGTGCGGGTCACGATCAGCGACATCTGGGTCGACTCGCCCGCATCGGTGGCGGGCGGTCGCGAGCTGTGGGGCATCCCGAAGCACCTGGCGACCTTCGCCCGCAGCGGACAGGCGCACGACCCCGTCCGGCTGCGGGCCGAGGTCGACGGCACCACCCTCGCCGAGCTGGCCGTGACCGGACGGGCTCGTATCCCCGGGTGGCGACGTCTGCCGATGCCCACCGCCCAGCGGCTCGGCGGCGTCGAGCGGGTCAGCCGGGTCCAGTCCCTGGCGCGGTTGCGGCTCGCTCGCACGGCGTGGCGCTTCCCCGCCGGGTCCCCGCTGACGTGGCTCACCGGTGGCCGACCGCTGCTCAGCCTCTCGCTGGAGGAGCTGAGCATCGCGTTCGGGTCCGCCGGCTCGCGGAGCTGACCCACCGGAACGCCCGGTTGGACCACGTCCGCACGGCCACGGCCTGTCCCCCCTGACCGCGACGTCCCGGCCGAAGGGTCGGAGCGACCCCGGGACGCCGCTGGCTCGAACCCCCACCGTCGGTACCAGCCGACCTGCCCCGCCCACCCACGGACCTCGCAGCGAGGAACGAGGAGCAACGATGGCGCTCGCCGACGAGCACGACCGGACCGCCGACCGCGCCGGCGGTCACGATCACGCTGGGCACGACGCGACCAGCCCCGGCGATCTCCCGAAGCAGGGGTGGAAGGCGGTCGGCAAGCGTGTGGTGGCCAGCGTGAAGCAGGATCACCTCACGTTGCTGGCGGCGGGCGTGGCCTTCAAGGGGCTGCTCGCCATCTTCCCGGCGATCATCGCCGGGATCAGCATCTGGGGGCTGGTCGCGGATCCCGACACCATCACCGGCCAGATCGAGTCGCTGACCGCGGGGCTCCCCGAGAGCGCGGCCAGCCTGCTGACGGACCAGATGCAGAACGTGGCCAACAGCGACAGCTCAGCGCTCGGTACGGCGCTGGCCATCTCGGTGCTGATCGCCCTCTGGAGCGCCTCCGGCGGCATGGCGGGGATCATCGAGGGCATCAACGCCGCGTACGAGGAGGTCGATCGGCGCTCGTTCCCCCTCAGGCGCGGGCTGGCGTTGCTGCTCACGCTCGGCGCCATCATCGGTCTGCTGGTCACGATCGGGCTCATCGCGGTGCTGCCGTCGATGCTCGACTCCCTCGGCCTCGGCCGCGCCGGCGAGCTGGCGGTCCGCATCGGGACCTGGCCGCTGCTGGCCGTGCTGGCCATGGGTGCGCTGGCGCTGCTCTACAAGGTCTCGCCCGACCGGGACGACCCCGAGACCCGGTGGGTCACCTGGGGCGCGGTCATCGCGACGGTGCTGTGGCTGATCGGATCCGGCCTGTTCACCCTCTACGTCGAGAACTTCGGCAGCTTCGGCGAGACGTACGGGACCTTCGCCGGGATCATCGTCCTCATGCTGTGGCTGTTCCTGTCCGCGTTCATCGTCCTGCTCGGAGCGGAGATCAACGCCGAGAGCGAGCGTCAGACGGCGCGGGACACGACCGTCGGTGAGCCGCTCCCGATGGGCCGACGTGACGCGGTCTCAGCCGACACCACCCCCGACGACTGGGACCCGGACCGCGGGATCACCTCCGAGCCGTCCAGGAGCGGTTCCGCCACACGACGCGATCCGGGCGGGCGCGCGTAGGCTCGCCGGTCCCAGCGGCCCGCCGCCCCCGCCCCCCCGGGGGGGTTCCGGCGCGCCGGAGCTCGCGGCACGGAGGTGCGAGGTGGATCTGCCGCTCGTCCCACCGATCGAACCGATGCTCGCCAAGCTCGCTCGCGAGCTCCCGCTCGGCGAGCTGCTCTACGAGCCGAAGTGGGACGGCTTCCGCTGCATCGTGTTCCGCGACGGTGACGAGCTGCTGCTCCAGAGCCGCAACCGCAAGCCGCTCGACCGCTACTTCCCCGAACTGCGCGACCCGCTGCGTGACCTGCTGCCCGGTCGCTGCGTGGTCGACGGTGAGCTGGTCGTCCCGTCCGGTTCGGGGCTCGACTTCGACGCGCTCTCCCAGCGCATCCACCCGGCCGAGTCACGCGTGCGCACGCTCGCCGGGTCGTCACCGGCCCGGTTCGTCGCCTTCGATCTGTTGGCGCTCGACGACCAGGACCTGACCACCACCCCGTTCGCCGCGCGGCGTGAGGCGCTCGAGAGCGTCCTCGCGGACGTTGCTCCGCCCGTGCACCTGACCCCCGCCACGCGCGATCCCCGTACCGCCGCGGACTGGTTCGCGCGGTTCGAGGGGGCCGGGCTCGACGGGGTGATCGCCAAACCGCTCACCGACCCCTACCTGCCTGGCAAGCGGGCGCTGGCCAAGATCAAGCAGCGACGGACCGCCGACGTGGTCGTCGGGGGCTTCCGCTGGCACAAGGACGGCGCAGGGGTCGGCTCGCTCCTGCTCGGCCTCTACGACGACGGGGGCCGGCTGCGCCACATCGGCGTGGCATCGTCCTTCAGTGCCACCCGTCGAGCCGAGCTGGTCGACGAGCTCGCCCCCCACCGAGCCACGAGCGACGAGGAGCTCGCCGCCCACCCGTGGTCCGATGGCGCGGGAACGGCGGGCACCCCTCGCGCCCCCTCGCGCTGGAACACCGGCAAGGACACCTCCTGGGTCCCCCTGCGCATCGAACTCGTGGCCGAGGTCGCCTACGAACAGCTCCAGGGTGACCGCCTCCGTCACGGCGCGCGCTTCCACCGGTGGCGTCCGGACCGCGACCCCGGCTCGTGCCGCTACGACCAGCTCGAGGTGCCCCCAGCCGCCGAGCTGGCCGACCTGTTCGCCGCCCACGACGCCACCGGCTGACCTGGGGGGAGGCGGTCGGAGGGAGGTGCCTGCGACCAGCGCCTCGCCCGCCGGTCGGCGACGCTTCGCGGGTTCGGCACCCACCGGGGGCCGGATCTCTCGTGCGAACATCGGACACCAGCGTGACCAGCGACCAGGAGCCCTTCGAGGGCGAGGTGACCGAGGGCGGGCGATCCCCGTGGTTCCGACGTGCCATCGTCGCGCTCAGCACCTCGGTCGTCCTCGGCATCCTGCTGGCCGTCGGCGGCGCGTTCGCGTTCTACAGCCTGTACGGCGGCGCCGACATCCCGCCACCGGACGAGCTCGCGATCCCCGATCCCACGCGCATCCGTGACGCCGAGGGCGAGTACATCACCACCCTCCAGCCCGCGGCGGTGCGCCGCAACGTGGCGCTCGACCAGCTCCCCGAGCACGTGCATCAAGCGGTGGTCGCCGCCGAGGACCGTGCGTTCTACGAGCACTCGGGCATCTCGCCTCGAGGCATCGTGCGCGCCGCGTGGGCCAACGTGTCGCGCGGCGAACGGGTGCAGGGGGCCTCCACCATCCCGCAGCAGTACGTCGAGCTCGCCATCACCGAGATCCCCGACACCTACATCGGCAAGTTCCGCGAGGCCGCCACGGCTGTCCGGCTCGATCGGGAGCTCGAGAAGGAGCAGATCCTCGAGAACTACCTCAACGCCGTGCCCTGGGGCCGCCAGGCCTACGGGATCGAAGCTGCAGCGCGCACCTACTTCGACGTTCCCGCCACCGAACTCGACCTGCACCAGTCCGCCGTCCTCGCGGGCATGATCGCAGCACCCACAGCCTTCGATCCGGCGCGCCACCCCGAGCGCACCACCGCTCGACGTGACTTCGTCCTCGCCGGCATGGTCGAGATCGGGGCCATCGCCGCCGAGGAGGCCGAGGAAATCATCGGCAGCGAGCTCCCGGAGCTCCGCGAGCGCCCCCTCGCCAGCTTCGGCGACGAGGCCTACTTCCTCGACGCGGTGGAGCAGGAGACGCGCCGGATCCTCGAGGACCTCGACGACGAGCGCGACCCCAACGTCGACCTCTTCATCGACACCACGTACGACGCGCGGGCCCAGACGCTGGCAGCGGACACCGCACGCGAGGTGCTCGCCGACACCGAGCACGCCGCCAGCGTGGTGACCATCGATCACGAGACCGGCGCCGTCCGAGCGCTGGTCGGCGGGCTCGACTACACCGACCAGCAGTACAACGTGGCGATCGAGCGCCAGAGCCTGCGCTCACCGGGTTCGGCCTTCAAGACCTTCGCGTTGGCCGCCTTCGTCGCCGAGGGCTACCACCCGGACGCGACCCGGCTCGACGGGCCGAACGACTACGTCCTCGAGATCGAGGGCCAGGAGGACTGGGAACCGAGCAACTACAACGACGCCTCCTTCACCGACATCACCGTCCGCGAAGCGACCATCCAGTCGGTGAACACGGCCTACATCGCGCTCTCGGACGCGCTGGGCTTCGACCAGGTCACCGAGACCGCCACCCGCCTGGGCGTCGACAGCGCGCTCGAGCCGGTGCCGAGCGCGGTGCTCGGGAGCCAGGGCGTGACCCCGCTCGAGATGGCCGAGGCGTACGGCTCCATCGCCTCCGGTGGTCAGCACCACGAGCCTTTCGTGGTCAGCCGCATCGAGACCCACGACGGGGAGGTCCTGTTCGAACGGGATGTCACCGGCGAGGAGGTGCTCGAGGGGAACGCGGCCGCCATCATCACCGACGTCCTGACCGACGTGGTCACCCGCGGCACGGGCACGGCCGCGGCGACCGGCCGCCCGACCGCCGGGAAGACGGGCACGACCAACGACTCCACCGACGCGTGGTTCGTCGGCTACACGCCCGAGGTGACGACGGCCGTCTGGGTCGGCAACCTCGACAACTCACCGATGGACACCGTCACCGGCGGCTCCTACCCCGCGACGATCTTCGGTGAGTACGTCTCAGCGCTGCTCGAGGACGTCGAAGCGTCGCCGTTCCCGACCCCCGACTACACCTCGCTGCGCGTGCTCGATGAGGTCGATCGGACGCCACCGCCCCCACCGCCTCCGCCTCCGAGCGACCCGGACCCGGCCCCCGCACCCGCCCCGGAACCCGAGCCGGAGCCCGAGCCGGAGCCCGAGCCGGAGCCCGAACCCGAACCGGAACCCGAGCCGGAACCCGAGCCGGAACCCGAACCCGAGCCCGAACCCGAGCCCGAACCCGAGCCCGATCCCGAGCCGCCACCGCCGGACACCGGCGACGGGGGTGGCGGTGGCGGTGGCGCTGGCACCGACGGCGAGGTGTGATGATGTCCGCCGACGAACAGGTCCTCACGAGCCACGAGGGGTACCTCGCCGCCATCCACAGCCTGTCGGGGCTGCTGATCCACGAGTCGTCGCTCGAGACGACGCTGGACCAGCTCCTGCACGTCGCACGACGAGCCGCACCTGGCGCGGATGCGTTGACGGTGACCGTGCTCGACGACGCAGGCGGCTACACGTCCGCCGCCACGACCGACGATGCGGCCCGTTCCGTCGACGAGCTGGA
Organism: Nitriliruptor sp.; assembly: GCA_040882055.1. Lineage (GTDB taxonomy): Bacteria > Actinomycetota > Nitriliruptoria > Nitriliruptorales > Nitriliruptoraceae > Nitriliruptor. Next base: position 15,585 of record JBBECA010000076.1, on the reverse strand, counting down.
GTACCTCATCGAGCAGGGACCTTGCATCGAGGCGCTGCACACCGGCGAGGAACAGCTGGTCCGCGACACCAGGCGTGACGATCGGTGGCCCCGCTTCAACACCGCAGCTGCCGACGCCGGCTTCTCGACCGTTGCGGGCCTCCCGCTGTCCGCACCCAACGGGACGGTCCTCGGTGCGCTGAACGTCTTCGCTCGTGCGTCGGACGGGTTGGCGGACTCGGACCTCGCCACCCTCCGGGAGGTGGCGGCGCCGGCTGGCGCGGTGCTGGCCAACGCACGCGCGCTCCGGCGCACCGCCGCGGTGAGCGACGAACTCAGCGCCACCCTCGAGGAGCAGGCGCTCTGGCACCGCGCGATCGGGATCATCCTCGGTCGTCACGGGGGCGATCAGCGATCCGCGGTCGCGACGCTCCACCGCACCGCCGATGCGGAACAGCTACCTCCGGCCGTGGTCGCCGAGCAGCTGGCCCGAGGTGCACCCGTGACGCTGCGGCACGACTGAACCGGACGTGGGCGGCCGGTCCGCCTCCTACGCGGGGCGGGAGAGGTAGGGCTCCGTCGGCGGCCGGTCGGGGGCCTCGCGCTGCGTCCGGCGTGCCTCGGCGCCCTCCCGACGTGCCGCGTCGGCGGCCGCACCCGGTCGCGTGGCGAGCCAACGCTGGATGACGGGCCGGCTCCACAGCGGCGTGCGACCGCGCTGGACCTGGGGCGCGGGCAGCGTCCCCCGTGAGCGGTAGCTGTCGATGGTGGCCTTGGACACGTGTGCGAGCTCCGCGACGTCGGCGACGGTCAGCATCAGCTGGACGTGCAGCTCGGGGGCGGCCATCCCGACGACCAGGTCGCCGGTGGTCGGCGTCCGGTCGCCGTGCTGCTGGACGAGGACCTCACCGATGTCGTCGCGCTCCCCGGCCAGCCACTCGAGTTCGGCCCGACCGAGCTCCCGGGTGGCTTCCGCATCGGAGGCGTGGATGGCGAGCAGATCCGCCAGCGTCAGGTCGCGAGCGCCCGGCACGGGGTCGCCCCACCGGTACCGCCAGACCCCCACCTCGTCGCGCTCATAGGTGTCGTTCGCGTAGCGCAGCCGCTGACCCACCGTGCTTCCTCCGCTCAGGCACCGTTCGGTGCATCGATGAGGAGACGGGACGCATCCGACGCGTGGCCGTCTCCGACCGACGCTCGGGGCTGAACACAGCGGCGAGGATAGGCGCTGGCCCCACCGAACTGTCAAGGTCGGTCGTCCATCGGCGGCACACCGCGTCGGGCCCCTGGAGGGCGGTTCGAGGCCGGCAGAGTGGCCGAGCGTCGGTAGCGATCGCCCAGGTCGCTGCGCTCGACTCGGCCCGCACGTCGCCTCTCGCCGACCATCGGAGCCTCCGTGACCGTCGTCCTCGCCGTCCGCTGCGACGATGGGCTGGTGATGGGGTCGGACTCGCAGATCACCGAGAGCGACCGGGGGATGAGCTACCCGGCACGCAAGCTGCACGCCCTCGGCGAACACGCTGCGTGGGGCGGGAGCGGCGCCCGCTCGGTGCTCTACGACCTCGAGCGGCAGTTCGAGGCCGAGGCCGAGGAGATCGTCGGTGCTGGCGACGTCGGCCGCGCGCTCCAGGAGCGGGTGGTGCCGGTCCTCCGCCACCACTACGAGCAGTTCATCCCGGAGGTGCCCGGCGAGGACTTCGGTGGGACCCCGTCCGCCTACGTCCTCGCGAGCGGCTACTCCCACGGCGAGCCGTTCGTGGTGAAGGTCGACCCGACGGGCATCGTCGGACGCTACGAGGAGGTGGGCTTCCACGCCATCGGCAGCGGAGCGCCGATGGCCCAGCAGGCCGGGGCGCTGCTCGGTCACTTCCAGATGATGGAACGTGACGTCGACTACGGCGTCATCGCGGTGGTGCGTGTCCTCGATGCACTGACCGTCAGCCAGCCGATGGTGGGCGGTCCGCTCAACATCGTTCGCATCACCCCCGCCGGCGCGGAGCACCTCGACGACGACGCGATCGAGGAGGTGCGCGGACACGTGCGGCGGTGGGAGGATGCCGAGCAGGAAGCCCTCGACGCCCTCTTCGTCGGTGACCCCTGAGGTGCCGCCTGCGGGGCGTGACCGCCTCCCGGTGCCCCGGCCCGTCCGCGACGGCCCAACGCCACCGAGGGCATCCTGTGGCCTCCGCCGGCCGTCGTGAGGCTGCTGATCCTCTCGTAGACGCTGAGGTATCCGTGCGGCCAGCCCGACGCCCAGGCGTTCGGCGCACGCTTCTCGTCGAGAACGCGCGCTGCGTGTGACTCAACCTCGACCTGAGGTCGAAGTTACGCGCGTCGACCGCTCGTACCTGGCTCGGAACGAGCGCATATCGCCCGTTCGGCGGTCCCGCGGTGCTCAGGCCTCGTCGCGAGTGGTCCGTCCCAGCCACGGGGGTCGCGGCGCGTCGATCCGGGTCAGCGACGAGGGCACGTCGGCGAACCGGTCGGTGTTCCGGTCCTGCCAGTCCCGGTACGCCGCAGTGAGCTCCTGCTGGTCGCGCGCCACGAAGTTCCACCACATCGCGATCCGCTCCTCGAGCGGTCGACCGCCGAGCAACAGGAACCGTGCCGGCCCCTCCGTCGCGACCGGGACCTCGTCGTGACCCGCCGGGAGGAGCGCGATCCACCCCGGCTCCACCACGTCCTCCCCCACCGACACGCGCCCGTCGAGCGGCACGATGGCGTGCTCCGAGCCGATGTCGACCGGGAGCACCTCGGTCCCTCGTCGGCTGGTGATCTGCGCGCCCACGAGCGGCGTGTCCGCGCGGGCCGGGATCGTGCCCCAGCGAAGCTGCCCATCAGCACGACCGCCTCGGAGCCGCCCTCGAGGTCGAGCTCGGGCAGGTCCGCGTGGTGTTCGAACGCGTTCGCGCCGTGCCGGGTGGCCTCCGGCTGGGCGATCCAGAGCTGGACACCGCGGAACGGTGGCTCCTCGGCGAGCTCGGCGTGACCGATGCCGTGGCCCGCGGTCATCAGGTTCAGCTGTCCCGGCCGGATCACCTGCTCGGTCCCGAGCGAGTCGGTGTGGACCGCGTGGCCCTCCAGCAGCCAGGTGACCGTGGACAGCCCGATGTGGGGGTGCGGGCCCACCTCGAGCGGGTCCGGTTCCTCCGCGTCGGCCGGCCCGATCAGGTCCACGAAGCACCACGCACCGACGGTTCGGCGCCCCTTGGTGGGCAGCACGCGGGTCACGGGGAGGCCGCCGACCTCGGTACGCCGGCCCTCGCGCAGCTCGAGCGGGTCGAGCGGCTCGTCCTCACGCTCGGTGTCAGGTCGCTGCACCGGCCCACTCACGGCCACCTCCTCGGCTCTGGAACCCACCCTACGCTCAGCCGCTGCCGGCGACCGCCGGTCGCGGAGACGGGGGGCCACGATGGCGCGCACGGTCCAACTCACGGTCGCCAGCGAGCGGACCGCCGCTCTGCTCGAGGAGCTCGACGAACTCGAGCCTCACACCCTGCGGGTGCACCGCGGGGCGTCGTTGCGCCCGCCAGGCGATCTGGTGTCCCTGGAGGTCAGCAACGAACGTCTCGGTCAGGTGATGCGTGTGGCTGATCGGCACGGGCTCGGGGAGGCGAACGGCATCGCCCTGTCGACCGCCGAACCGCTCAGCCTCGTCTCGCACGGGTACACCGCGCTGTCCCGCGAGGAGGGCGGCACGACCTGGGAGGAGCTCGAGCTCGCCATGAGCCAGGACTCCACGATGACCGGTGATCGGCTCGTGGTGATGCTGATCGCTGGCGCCATCGCGGGGCTCGGGATCGTGTCGGGCACGGTGCACGTGGTCGTGGGGGCGATGATCATCGCTCCGGGTTTCCAACCGTTCGCCCGTCTGGTCCTCGGCATCGTGAACCGGTCACGCACCTGGGCTGGGGGGCTCCAGGACGTCATCAGCGCCTACGGCGCGGTCGTGCTCGGGTCCGCGGTCGTCGCTGTGGCGAGTTCGATGCTCGGCCACTCGGCGCTCGACAGCGGAGGTGAGAGCTACCTCGGCGCGGACCAGCTCGTCGCCTACTGGAGCACCACGACGTGGGTCGGGATCGCCGTCGGCGCCATCGCCGCGGTCTGCGGTGGGCTGCTGTTGGCGATCAACCGGACCGTCCTGACCGCCGGCGTGATGGTCGCGTTGGCGTTGGTGCCGACCGCCGCGCTGGTGCCGATGGCGCTGATCGCCCGTGACCCCGGCCTCGCGGGTCGCGCCGGGTTGCGCTTCCTGATCGAGGTGGGGCTCGTCGTGCTCGGATCCGCGCTCGTCTTCGGGTTCAAGCGGCACCAGGACCGCCGTTCCATGGCCGAGTGAGCGGCGTTCAGCCGGTCGCCGCAGCACCGGCACGACGCCGTGGCGTGCGCTCGTCAGCCTCGTCGCGGACGGCCAGGGGACGCCCGAGCAGCTCCGTGGCGGCATCCGCCGGCACCGGGCGGGCGAACAGGTACCCCTGGCCGCGACGACAGCCGAGAGCACGCAGCTCCTGCCACTGCGCCGTGGTCTCGATCCCCTCCGCGATGACCTCGAGCTCGAGCGAGGACGCGAGCTGCAGCACCGCTCGGGGCACCGCTTGGCCCCGGACCCCGCTGCCGAGCCTGGCCACGAAGGCGCGGTCGATCTTGAGCACGTCGATGGCGAGGTCGCTGAGGTAGGCCAGCGAGGCGTAGCCGGTCCCGAAGTCATCGACGGCGATCCCCACCCCCAACCGATCGAGTCGCTCGAGCTCACGCCAGGCACGCGGCACCATCAGCGCCTGCTCGGTGATCTCGAGCACCAGATCGCTCGCCCGCAGGCCGGTCTCGTCGAGCACCTCGGCGACCACCTCGACGAAACCGTCGTGCTCGAGCTGCACGGGTGACAGGTTGACCTCGATCGCGAGCGCGTCGTGGCCCGCAGCGTGCTGATCGGCCAACCACCGGCAGGAGGCGCGCAGCACCCACTCGCCGATCCGAGCGATCACGCCGGTCTCCTCGGCGATCGGGATGAACTCGTCGGGGCGGATCTCGCCGTGCACGGGGTGGTGCCAACGCAGGAGGGCTTCGACCGCCACGGTTACCGAGGTGTCGAGGTCGACGATCGGTTGCAGGTGGATCGACAGCTCGTCGCGCTCGAGCGCACCTTCGAGCGCCGAGCGGATGTCCAGCCGGCGGACCGCCGAGGTGTGCAGGGCGGGCTCGTACGCCGCGACCCGACCCTTGCCGAGGTGCTTGGCCCGGTACATCGCGAGGTCGGCGTTGCGGAGCGCGCCCTCGACCGTCTCGGCTTCGGCCAGACCCGCGATGCCGATGCTGGCCGAGGTGACCACCAACTGCTCGCCCACGTCGTGCGGCCGCTGGATGGCCTCCTTGAGCCGGGTGGCCACGGCGACGGCGGTGACCGGGTCGTCGAGCCCTTCGAGCAGCAACGCGAACTCGTCACCACCGAGGTGACCGGCCAGATCGCCCGGCCGTAGGCACTCGCTGATCCGAGCCGCGACCGAGCGGATCAGCTCGTCACCGGCCGCGTGGCCGAGGCTGTCGTTGACGGTCTTGAAGTCATCGAGGTCGACGAGGACGACGGCGTGGTGTCCCGGGACGCCTCCCGCAGCCACCCGCTCCTCGTCGGCCTCGAGCCGGCGGACGACGGTCGCAGCGAACAGGTCCCGGTTGGCGAGCCCCGTGAGCGGGTCGTGCGTCGCGCGACGGGCGAGGTCGGCCTCGAGCGCCTTCTCCCGGGTCGCATCGACGAGCACACCCCGGAAGACCCGCTCGCCGCTGACATCGTCGAGGATGCGGAACTCGTCGCGGATCCAGCGCACGTTCCCTCTGGTGTGCCGCATCCGGTAGTGGACCACGTACGGGCCCGGCTCTCCGGTCTCGACCATCGCCTCGAGCTCGTCCGCCACCCGGACGTGATCGTCCTCGTGCATGCGCTCCCACCACAGCTCCGGGTGGGCCAACCAGTCCTCAGCTTCGATGCCGAGCAGCTTCTCGAGCCGCGGGCTGATGTACAGCCAGGGTTTGGCGAGGTCGAGGCGGGCCACGTACACTACCCCTGGCGATTCCTCGACCAGGAGGCGGAAGGTGGCCTCCGCCTGCGCCAGCTGCTCCTGCAACAGGTGCTGCTCGGTGATGTTCTCGGTCATGCCGATGGCGAGCCGCGGACGCCCCTCGTCGTCGCGCAGGAGCGAGACCGTCAGGTGCGCCCAGACCGTCGCCCCGTCCTTGGCGATGAACCGCTTGTTCATCGCGAACCGGTCGGTCCTGCCGGTCGTCATCTCCTCGAACAGCTCGAGGTTGCGAACCACGTCGTCGGGGTGGGTGAAGCGGTCCCAGTGGAGGTCGGCGAACTCCTCCTCGCTGTACCCGAGCATCTCGCGGAGGGCGTCGTTGGTCAGGATGGTCCGACCGTCGAGGTCGACGACGCCGATGCCCACAGGGGCGAGGCGGAGGATCGCCTGGAGGTCCTCGTAGCTGGCGGCGTCCTCGCCGTAGCGGCGCACGACACCGTCCCACGTCGCGTGGGACACCCCGGCTGCGGTCACCCCGATCCCCGACCTTCGCACGCCCGACCCGATCATCGCCCTCCCCGCGCGTCCCGAGGCTCGACACCATCATCGGCAGCGAACCGGTCAGCTCGAGCGCCGCCGCGCGGTGCGCGAACTCGCGAGCCTAGGGCCAGCTGCGCCGCCTACGACGAGCCCCGGGCAGGTCAGCCTCCGCGAGCCACCGACAGCGCGGCAGCCGAGAGCCGCGGGAGACGCAGGTCACCCACCGGGGTGGTGACGCTGCCGAGTCGGTTGGTCACGAACGCGAGCGACAGCCCGGTCTCGGGGTCGGCCCACGCGCCCGACCCGCCGTAGCCGTAGTGACCGAAGGCCTTCCAGGCGGGACGCCCGGCCGTGAAAGCCTGGTGGTAGCCGAGCCGCCACCGCATCGGTAGTCCGAGCACGTAGTCGCGGCCCCGGTTCTGCACCCGGCCCGCTTCCCGCAGCGTTCCCCGCGAGAGCACCTCGACCCCGTCGACCTCCCCGTCGGTCGCCAGCGCGGCGTACATCTTCGCCAGCGAACGGGCGGTGAAGACCCCGTTGGCGGCTGGCATCTGCGTGGCCAGGATCCGGCGATCGTCGTGATCGAAGACGAGCCGCTCCCACCCGTCGATCAGGAGCGCCTCGGCCAGGTAGCGGGTCCGACGGTTCCCAGCGACGCGCTCCGCCATGCGCTCGGTCGCGATGCGCTCCGGCATCGGCGGGAACAGCTCGGCCACGCGGTCCCACTCGTGATCGGGGGTGCCGATGAAGCACCCGTCGAGGCCGAGCGGGACGGCGAGCTCCTTCTGCACCGCATCGCCGAGCTCGACGCCCGCCACGCGCTGGATGAGGCCGGCGACGAGCCAGCCGTAGGTCAGGCCGTGGTAGCCGCTGCCACCGCGCTGCGGCTTGCTCGGCGTCGTCTCGGCGACCAGATCCGCCACGGACCGGTGGTCGAGCAGCTCCTCGGCGGTCGGCACCACGCCCCTGATGCGGTGGAGCCCGGCCTGGTGGCTCATGAGGGTCCGCAGGGTGATGTGGGCCTTGTCGTCGCTGGCGAAGGCGGGCCACCAGGTCGCGATCGGCTCGTCGTAGGTCAGCAGCCCGCGGTCCACGAAACGGTGCACCACCGTGCTCGCGACCCCCTTGGTGGTCGAGAAGCTCATCGCGGCGGTGTCGCGCTGCCAGTCACGCTGGCCCAGGGAGTCGGCGTACCCGGCCCAGACGTCGACCACCGGTTCGCCGCGCCAGTACACCGCCAACGCCCCACCGCCGTTGGACGGCTTACGGAAGGTGCGGGCGAACCGCTCCACGAGGGGGCGGAAGCGCTTGTCTGCGGATCCCTGGACCATGCGCCGACGCTACCTGGCGGGTCGTCCCGGACCCGCACCCGCGCCACGGCCGGGAGGCCGCGGTGGGCGGAGCTCAGCTGCGGGCGTAGAGGTTGCGCGGTCGACCCGGCCCCGAGTGGTCCTTGCCGGCCTCGGTGATGGTCTGGTCCGCGAGGAGGCCATCGAGCGCCTTGCGGATCGTGCCCATCGACCCGCCGACGTCCGTCGCGAGGGTCGCGGTCGTGAAGGTGGTCCCCGCCCGCAAGCCGCGGACGTGCGCCTCGATGTCGGCCTGGCCGGTCCGGCCGGTCCGACCCTTCGCCTCGCGAGGAGCGGCCGCCGCTCCTCCGCTGCGCGGCGTCCCGCTCACGAGCCCAGCTTCGGCCAGGAGGCGACGCTCGACGCCCTCCTCGAGCAACGCATCGACGGTCACCCCGTGCGCACGGGCCCACTCGGCCACGTTCGCGACGAACTCCGCTTCGAGCCGGGGAGCAACGTCGGCGAGGCGAGCGCGTTCGCTGCGGAGCTTGACGCGTTCCACCGGGTCGGAGGCGGCCTCGATACGGGCGTCGAGTTCGGCCGTGTCGGGCTCGACGCTGTCGGGATCCTCACGCCAACGCAGGTAGGCGCGGACGACGTCCTCAGGTGTGGTGGCCACGGTGCAGCTTCCGATCGATCGCGAGGGACGGAACCCTAGGTGGCCCGTGGCGGCGTCATCGCGGCCGCACGCATCCTCGGGTTCAGCACGGTTCCTCCGCACGGGCGTCGCCCATCGCGTCGAGCAGCCGATCGACGGGGGTCGCCACCCCGCGACCATCGCGGGCCACGGCGTGGACCTGTCCGACCACGCGGCCGTCGTCGGCGACCACGGGCGACCCCGACGCGCCGGGGGCGACCTCGAGGTCGAGCAGCAGCCGGTCCGGCGCGGCGACGTCGACCGGGCCGGCGTCGGTGAACGGGGTCGCCGCTGGGAAGCCCACGAGCCGCACCTCCTCACCGACGGTCGGCAGCCCCCGGCGCAGCGCGAGGGCCGGTGGTAGCGCCGCGGGGTCGGCGACCTCGAGCACCGCGACGTCGGCGCTCGAGCTCACACGCACCCCCGTCACCTGGATCTCCGTGGAACCATCGAGCGCCCGTACCCCGACCTGACGCGCGTCGTCGACGACGTGCCGGTTGGTCAGGAGCGCCGGCCCCTCCGCCGTCTCGACCACGAACGCGGTCCCGGTCCCGGAGCCGCCAGCGCAGCCGAGCGACCGCACCAGCAGCACCGTATCGGCTGCCGCTGCGCCGCTGAGCTCGCCGTCGAGGGTGGCCACGACGGCGTCGGCCGAGCGACGGAAGTCGAACTCGTCGGCGAGGAAGGTCACCGTCGGCACGATCAGCGCGATGACGACCACGATCACGACCCAGGTCCTCGCCGAGGTCACGAACCGGGACATCGGCGAGGAGAAGGCGTCCAGATCGTCCTCGGGCGCGACGGGCGGTTCGGGTGGCGGTGACGCCAGGTCGTCGGTCACAGCTCCACCGGGTTCGGGAGCTGCCGACGCTACCGACACCTCTGACCAGCGACCGACCGCGGTCGGTCAGCTCGGACACGCCGACGGACCGAGCCAGCTCCGAGCAGCGCGGCCGCGAGGACGAGGGCGATCGCGCTCGGGTGCTGCAGCGCACGCAGCCACAGCGGATCGGGCACGGCGCTCGAGCCAGCCATCAGCAGATCGAGGCCTGCGACGACGGTGCCCGTCGCGGGCTCGTCGTCGAGGCGGAGCACCTCGAGCCCACGGCGGTAATCCAACGAGTAGACGATCTCGTCGGTGATCCACTGCGCGGACCCGGCGTACCCCTCCGCGGGTGTGAACCAGCCGATCTCCTCCATCGTCCCGTCGGCAGCGACGTCGACGAAGCGGGTCCCCCAGTCGTAGTAGCCGACGACCATCTTCCCGCCCCCGTCGAAGCTCGGTGCGAGCTCCATCCAGTGCGCGCAGTAGAGGGTGTGGCCCGGCGCGTTCCCGTCGAGGAAGAGTCCACGCTCCTCGACGTGGTAGCTGTCGAGCAGTTCGAAGTCGCTCGAGCGGACACGGTCAGCGTGCCGCGAGTTCCTGGAACGTTCGAGGACGCGGTCCGCCTTGGCCACCTCGGCCGTGCCGTAGGTGTTGATCCACGATCCCTCGCCTTGGCAGTCGCTACCCGCGAGGTTGGTCGCACCTTCCGGAGCGATCTCGGTCCCGGCCACCAGGATCGGGTCACGTCCCCCGTCGGCCCACTCGACGCTGTGGTAGCCGAACGTGTGGTAGTCGACGACGAGGTCGTTGAGCAGCTCCGGCGCCCGCGGGTCCGTGGTGTCCATCAGCACGTTGTGTGCACCGGCGGACATCACCCGACCGGTGCGGAACTCGGTCAGGTCGTGGGTGTACGGCGCGTTCGAGAACCCCTCGCTCAGACCGACGTGCTCCCGCCACGAGGTGTCGAGGACGGTGGGCTCGGTCGGATCGGTCAGGTCGACGATGTAGCCGGTACGGCCGTAGGCGTAGGCACAGCCCTCGGTCGGTGTGGAGACGCAGGTCCAGGTGTGGTCGGCGACGGGCGCGGTCCCGATGACCGACATCGCCGTCGGATCCGAGACGTCGACCACCTGCAGCTGCGCCGACACGGTGGGCGCGGTGGGATCGATGGCGTCCACGAGGAGGATGTCACCATCGGTGTCGGGGTCCTCCTGCGCCAGCGCCGCACCGGTCTCCGACTGCAGCAGCGGCAGCGACCCGAGCAGGGACGGCTCGTCCGGGGTGGAGACGTCGTAGACGAAGACCCCCCGTGGGTCGGTCAGGTAGAACCGATCCTCGACCAACCGGCCGCCGGCCGTCCCCGCGTGCTCGGGGAACCGGCCGAGGAACTCGACGTTGTCGGTCGCGGCGTAGGTCAGGTCGAGCGGGCTCGTCGGCTCGAGCGGTAGCGCTGGGTGCGCGACCGCTGCGGTGGCGGCACCGAGGCCGAGCACCGCCACGCAGGTCAGGAGGGTCAGGCCACGGCGCACGAGGATCTCCACAGGTCGGCGTCGTCCCGGGACTTCTCCGGCCGACGCCGTGGCCCCTACCGCCCGTGCGGTGACGGCACGTCCGGCGCGCGTGCATCGACCTGGCACCGGGTCGCCGCTGGACGGAGCGGTTGCCCACACGAGGGGACGGACCGCTCGCTCACGCGGCGCCGGCTGCCTGGTCACCGTCACGCAAGGCGACGATGAGTTCGTCCTTCGTGAGGCTCGACCGCCCCGGGATGTCGCGCTCCTGTGCGAGCTCGTACAGCTCGGCCTTGCTCATCCGGTCGTAGGCGTCGTCCGGGCTGCCACCTCGGTCGGGGCTCCCACCTCGGCGTGGTTCCCCAGCGCCACCGCGGGCGCGTTCGAGGCTGCGTTCGAGCGCGGAGACGAGATCGACCACCTCGCCGCTCTCGCGCTCGGGGGTGGTGACCTCGACGTGCTGGCCCTCCGCCTTCGCCTCGAGGAACTCCTGGACGCGCTCGCGGTGCTCGTCGCGGTACGCGGTCGGATCGAAGTCGGTGAGCAGCGAACCGATGAGCTGCTCAGCCATGGCGACCTCGCGGTCGCGCACCTCGACGTCACCGAGCACCTCGTCGACGTCGAGCTCCGCCGGATCGGCGACCTCGTCCGCGTAGTGCATCGTCGACAGGACGAGCAGCCCCTCACGGGCACGGATCGCCGCGAGGTAGGCGTTGCCCCGCATGACGAAGCTGGCGATCGCGACCTTGCCGGTGCGCTGCATCGCCTCGGTCAGGAGGCGGTACGACTTGGCCGCAGCTTCACCAGCCGGGGTGAGGTAGTAGGCCCGGTCGTAGTAGATCGGATCGATCTGCGACCCCTCGACGAAGTCGATGATGTCGATCAAGCGTGATGCCTCCGGGTCGAGCGCGGCGAGCTCGTCGGGGTCGACGACCACGTAGCTGCCGGCGCTCGCCTCGTAGCCCTTGACGATCTCGTCGTAGGGCACCTCGTCGCCGGTCTCGCTGTCCACACGCTGCTGCTTGACCGGCGCGTTGGTGCCCTCGTGGAGCTGCTTGAACCGGATGTTCTGGCTACGGACGGCCGTGAACAGCTGCACGGGCACGCTGACGAGGCCGAAACTGATCGCGCCGCTCCAGGTCGCCCGAGCCACCTCGCCCTCCTCGTCGACGTGTCACCGGCACGCTCACGCGCGCTGCCTGCCTCACCCTGCCAGGTCACAGCGGTGCTGACCGCCGCCGACCGGCCGGGTCCCGAGGAGGTGGGGCGTCGCGCACGTCAGCTCCCACTACGGCTGTCGGGGGTCCCATCGCTCCCCGTCCGCGGCGAACGGTCCCTCACCCGCGGCGCCGTCCCAGGCCACGCCGCCGCCACCGCGGCGTTTGGTCCGGTACATGGCGGCGTCCGCCCGCCCGAGCAGCTGCTCGGCGTCGATCCCCTCGGAGGGAGCCGATGCCACGCCCATGCTGGCGCCGACCACGACCGGCGGCCCGTCGGCCGAGGGGACAGCGGTGGTCGCGGCACCGAGCAGACGTGCCGCGAGGCGCTCGATCTCCTCGCGGGAGCTCTCACCGACGAGGACCACGAACTCGTCCCCTGCGAGCCGGGCAACGGTGTCCTCGTCGCGGACCGCCGCGGCGAGCTGCTCCGCGACACGCCGCAGGACGGCATCACCCACGTCGTGCCCGAAGGTGTCGTTGACGCGCTTGAACCCGTCGAGGTCGAGGAAGATCGCGGTGACCACGTGGGTGTCGCGACGCTCCGCGAGCTGCGAGACCCGATCGACCGCGAGCGTCCGGTTGGCCAGCCCCGTCAGCGGATCGTGGAGCGCCGCGTGGCGGAGCTGATCCTCGGCGTTCCGACGTCGCGCAGCGGCCGAAAGCAGCAGCGCCACCGAGCTGAGGAAGTCGTGGTCGCCGGGTAGGGGTCCCACCGAGCCGCCCGTCACCGCGACGACCTCAGCGACCACGCGGTCGCCGTCGTCCACCGGGTGACGTTCGAGGTCGACTCCCGAGGTCCCGACCGGATCGGGCGAGCCGGCGGGCACGACCGCGCACGCCGACATCCCCTCGAGTGTCTCCGAGAGGAGGCGGTCGGTGTCGGCCAGCAGCTGCGACATCGACCGATCGTCGAGCGCCCACCGACCGAGGGTCGCGACGACCGCATCGCGCCGTGCCACGGCCAGGAGGGTGCGGCGAGCCCGATCGCGCTCGACGAGCAGCCGCGCCACCCGCCAGACCGCGAGGAGCGTGACCACCGCGCTGCCCACGGCCACGGCCACGGCGCCGGTCCGGTCCTCGACGAGCCGGACCTGGCTGATGGGGCCGGCCAGCAGTGCGGCACCGAACAGGACCAAGCGGTCCGCCGGCATCCCACCGAGGACCGAGTCCGGGACCCGGGCCGTCAGCTCGGTCATCGAGGGGTGCGCCGCCGCGGCCGCGACCGCGACGAACGCGAGGACCCAGAGCACGTCGATACCGGTGACCTGCGTGTCCAGCCCCGCCTGCAGGAGGCGCACGGTCCACAGGTTGCCGAGCAGGGCGAGGAGGCTGCTGGCGAACAGCAGCCACGCGGCGGGGAGGCGGTGACCGTCCGCGAACAGCACCCGGGCGCTCGCGGCGACGACGGCAGCGAGGATCAGGGGCGACAGCGTCACCCAGGTCCGATCGAGTCGGCCGACCTCGGCCGCGAGGTCGGTGCCGAACAGCCACGCGCTGAGCACGGTGGCGAGCGCCACCATGACGATCAGGGCGTCGATGACGTTGTCCCGATCCCGGCCGCCGGTGCGGGCGCGGACCATCAGCAGGCCGCTGACACCGACCATCGGGTAAGCGACGGCGTACAGCACATCCCGGACGGTGGCGACGAGCCCCGCCCCGCTCCCCGAGACCAGCCCGAGACCGAGCGAGGCCGAGCTCCCCCAGCCGACCCAGAGCAGCGCGAGCGCACCGGCCAGCACGTACCAGGGCGTCCGGGGTGTCGGACGGCGGCGCCGCACCGAGCCGATCACGACGCCCACGGCGAGACCTGGCGCGAGGTACCACCACAGGTACATCAGCGGGGTGTCCGCGGTCAGCACCGTCACCGTGACCGCGACAACAGCGACGGCGGCGGTCGCCGCGGATCGCCGCGGGTCCACACCGGCACCGGCCGCTGGCCGATCCCCCGGTCGGGAGCGGGGCTCGCTCACGCCGGCACGCCACGCGATGCGGCCCGCGTGGGCGGTCCCTCCTCGGTCGTCGGGGGACGGTCGGCCCGGTGCCTGCGCAAGGACCACGACGCGACACCCACCAGGAGGACGCCGATCACCGCCCCGGGCTGCGCCCCGAGGGCCATGGCGACCACGATGCCACCGAACAGCGCGACCCCACCGATCACCGTGGCGCCGAGCCGCGTGGTCTGCGGCACCTTCGGTTCGCGGCGGGTCTCGAAGGCGATGACCGCCGCCATCACCGGGGTCACGACCAGGATGCAGAGCGCGATCCAGGCCAGCCGGCCGGCCCAGAACCCCGCCTCGCCGGGCACGCCGGCGTCGATCGGTGCCCCGAGTCGTTCGCCGAGCCAGGCAGCCGGAAGCTCCGCGAGCTTGTGCCACAGGTACAGCGGCATACCGAGCGCCCCGAGGATCGCCACGATCCGGCCGACCGGACGCGAGCGCAGCGCGCGTCGAGCGGGACGTTCGAACAGCAGGACGGCGCCGACCTGGACCCACATCACCCCGACGAGGCCCAGCGTCGGCGGCAGCACGTTCGAGGACCCGTCGAGCTCACCGCCGACCATCGCGGGTGGGTAGCCCGTGGCGACCGCGGTACCGAGCCAGAACAGCCCGGCCCCGACCAGCACGGCCCCGGTCCCCGTCCCCCCGAACCGGCCCCGCCGCCACGCGATGCCGAGCTGCTGCGGCACCAGCCAGACGACCAACGTGTTCAGCCAACCGATACCGCCGCCCCGACCGGTCACCAGTTCGCCGAGCCGAGCGAGGTCCCCGAGGGAGGTCACGCCCCCTCGGGTCAGGTCGACGAGCACAGCGACGAGCAACAGGCCGCCGACCGCTCGCAGCCCGTAGCGGGCGTCGGCGCGGACCCCGAGGGGCAGGAGCGCCTGGACCGCCAGGAGCATGACCAGGAACCACAGGTGCACGGTCAGCGACCGGTCGAGCGGTCCGAGCAACCGGCCGCCGGTCCGGAGCGCGATCACGGCCATGACCGCGAGGACGGCGAGGTAGGTCACCGTGGGGCGGGCCAGCCCGAGCGCGCGGCCGGCCCACCACACCCGTTGGCTGTCGCCCCGGCCGATGCGATCCGACACCCCGTCGGTGCTGACCGCCGCGGAGACGAAGACGAACAGCGGCACGACCTGCAGCACCCAGGTGAGCACGCCGGCGGCGTCCCAGAGCGTCAGCAGGTGCTCGGTCGCGACCATCCGACCGCCCTCGAGGCGGGGCAACGTCGCGATCCAGTGACCGAACACGACCACCAGCAGCGCCCCCGCCCGGAGGGCGTCCGGGTACCGGTCCCGCGTTGCAGCTCCCCCCACGGCCCGGCTCCTGGCTGCAGCGTGCGGCGCGCACGCGGGCCGCCCACCGACGTCCCGCGTCGGACACTAGACCGCTGGCGTCGGTGTCGGTGCAACCCGACGAACCGCCCGAGCCGGTTCAGCTCGTCCCGTCGTCGGTCGTCCCGTCGTCGGTCGTCCCGTCGTCGGTCGTCCCGTCGTCGGTCGTCCCGTC
>JBBECA010000075.1:0-15516 GCA_040882055.1 Nitriliruptor sp. | reverse complement strand
GGACCTGCGTGCGGTGATCGCGGGCGGTGCCGGTGACCTCGATGCCGTGACCGAGCGCTGCGGTGCCGCCGGTCGCTGCGGCGGCTGCGTGCCCGCGGTCGAGGACCTGCTCGCCGAGGCCGAGCTCGCCACCCGTGACGTCGATGCCCTGCTCGCACGGCAGGCGGTGCGGCGGCAGCTGGTCTCGGCAGCCTGAAACGGGGGAGCGCGTGGCCGCGCGCCGCATCCTCTAGCGTGCTGCCACACCACCGCTGACCGAGGAGCACCCCGTGAAGGGCGACGAGCGCGTCATCGAGCTGCTCAACGACATCCTGTCGTTCGAGCTGACGTTGATCAACCAGTACTGGCTCAACTACCGCATGCTCGACGATTGGGGGCTGCCCGGCCTCGCGAGCATCATGCGCGGTTACTCCATGGAGGAGATGCAGGACGCCGACCACTACGTCGACCGCATCCTGTACCTCGAAGGCCACCCGAACCTCCAGCGACTCGGGACCGTCCTCGTCGGCGAGTCCCCGCGCGAGATCGTCGAGCTGGCGGCGCAGAAGGAACGTGAGGCGGTCACCAAGCTCAACGACGGCATCGCCCTCTGCATGGAGGTCGGTGACAACGGTTCGGCCGATCTGCTGACCGAGGCCCTCCGCGAGGAGGAGGGGCACCTCAGCTACTTCGAGACCCAGCTCGAGGCCATCGAGCTCGTCGGTGAGCAGAACTGGCTCGCCCAGTTCACCGTGGGCAACGCCGGGAGCTGACCGCCGCACGCGCGGCGTCACGCGCCGCGCGCGTCGCGGCGCCGCCGGCGATGTCGGGGGCGGCAGCTGGCACCACTACCCTCCCGGCTGGGAGCTCCCCACCACCGACACCCCACTCCGGGAGGATCACCCGTGCCCGAGGCCGTCATCGTCAGCACCGCGCGCAGCCCCATCGGCCGCGCGTTCAAGGGTTCGCTCACCGAGGTCCGTCCCGACGACCTCGCGGCGACCATCATCCAGGCGGCGATGGACAAGGTCCCCGCGCTGTCGAAGGACGACATCGTCGACCTCCACCTCGGCTGCGGCCTGCCGGGTGGCGAGCAGGGCTTCAACATGGCCCGTGTGGTGTCCACCCTGCTCGGCTGGGAGGTGCCCGGCACCACCCTCACCCGCTACTGCGCGTCGTCGTTGCAGACCTCCCGCATGGCCTTCCACGCCATCAAGGCCGGCGAGGGTGACGCGTTCATCTCCGCCGGCGTCGAGATGGTGTCGCGCTACGTCAAGGGCTCGTCCGACTCGCTCGAGGGGACGATGAACCCGCGGTTCGACGAGGCGCAGGCCCGGACCCAGGACGTCGCCCAGTCGGGTGCCGACTCGTGGTCGCCGCCCGAGGGGCTCCCGGACATCTACATCCCCATGGGGCAGACCGCCGAGAACGTCGCGCTGTCGCGGGGCGTGTCGCGGGAGCGGCAGGACGATTTCGCCTTCGAGTCGCAGCAGCGCTACGCGCGCGCCGCGGCCGACGGCTTCTGGGAGCGCGAGATCACCCCGGTCGACCTGCCGAACGGCGAGACCATGACCGCGGACGACTCGCCGCGGCCGCAGACCGAGCGCGAGAAGCTGGCCTCCCTCGCCCCGGTGTTCCGCCCCGACGGCTCGGTCACCGCCGGCAACGCCTGCCCGCTGAACGACGGCGCCGCCGCCGTGGTCATCACCTCGGACGAGAAGGCGAAGCAGCTCGGACTCGAGCCGCTGGCGCGCATCGTGTCGACCGGCGTGTCGGCCCTGAACCCCGAGATCATGGGGCTCGGTCCGATCGAGGCCACCCGGCAGGCGCTGAAGCACGCCGGGCTCACCATCGACGACATCGACGTCGCCGAGATCAACGAGGCGTTCGCCGCGCAGGTCATCCCGTCGGCCGACGAGCTCGGCATCGACTACGACAAGCTCAACCCGCACGGCGGTTCGATCGCGGTCGGGCACCCGTTCGGTATGACGGGGGCGCGCATCACCGGCACCCTGATCAACGGCCTGCAGACCCTCGACGGCACCTTCGGCCTCGAAACGATGTGCGTCGGTGGCGGCCAGGGCATGGCGATGATCGTCGAACGGCTCAAGTGAGCTATCGGGATCGAGCGCCTGAAGTGATCCGCTGAGTCGAGACCGCACCGCCGAGGGGCCCCCCCCCCCCGGGCCGGGCCCCCTCGCACGTTCGAGGAGGAGGGACCGATGCCGACCGATGCGGAGCTGGTACCGCTCGAGCGGTGGGATGGCCGCTGGAGCGACGACGATCCCTTCGCGGGGTTGAAGGCGGACGTCGCCGCCTACGGCCACCTCGACCCGCTCGGGACCCTCCATGGGCTGGCCGAGGCCAGCGGGATCCCGGTCGGGGCCCTCGCCCGGTACGTCCTCGCGCGGTGGGCCACCGGCGGCAGCGAAGCGCTGCTCGAGCTCGGGGTCTCCGGGGTGGACCACCTCGAACGCGCCGTCGCCGAGGCGGAGGCTGCCGGGACCGACGAGGCGCGCCTGCACGCCTACGAGGTGGTCCGGGAGGTCGTCGCCTGGCTCCGGGCCGGCATCGACGACCCCACCTGACGTGGGTCAGCTCCCGGTCCAGCGGGCGGTGACGAAGCGGTCGAGGCCGTCCTGGTCGGGATGGTCGGCGATCTCGGCCCATCCGCCCGCCGAGGTGAACACCGCGGGTGCCGTGACCCCCTGACGGTCCGAGTGTTCGACCACGATCTGACCGCCGGTGCGCAGCAGCCGGCGGGCGGCGCGCTCGACGAGCCGCACGATGTCGAGCCCGTCGTCGCCGGCCCACAGGGCGATGGCCGGATCGTGGTCGACGACCTCGCGGTCCGGCACGTGCCGCTCGGTGGTCGCGACGTACGGCGGGTTCGACGCGACGAGGTCGAGCCGACCGTCGAGGTCCGGCAGACACCCCTCGACGTCACCGAGGTGCAGGGTGACCGGTGGGTCCCCGGCGGCCCTGCGGGCTGCGGCGTTGCGACGAGCCCACGCCATGGCACCCGGATCACGCTCCACCGCGTGCACGTGGGCGTGGGGGAGCTCGTTGGCGAGCGCGAACGCGATGGTGCCCGACCCGGTGCAGAGGTCGGCCACGAGCGGGGCGGCCCGGCCGGACGACCGCACGGCATCGACCGCCCACCCGACGACCGGCGCCGTCTCGGGCTGGGGCACGAAGACGCCGGGGCCGACGGCGAGCTCGATACCGCGGAAGCGGACGCTGCCGGTCAGGTGGGGCAGCGGTACGCGGTCGGCGCGACGGGCCACGAGCTCGTCGAACGTGGCAGCGTCGTGGCCGGTGACGTCGAGCGTCCCCGTCAGGTCGTCGGTGTCGTCGAGGTCGAGGACGTGGCGCGCGAGGGTGTGCGCGTCACCGGCGGGATCGGGCACCCCGGCGGCGCGCAGGCACCGTTCGGCGGCCTCGAGGCGGTCGCGCAGCGGTGGCACGTGGCGGGCTCCGGGTCGGACGAGCCGCGCAGTCTCGCACGCACGGTCGGCCGCCCGGACGGTGGTCAGCGGATGAGGCCGAGGCGGAAGGCGCGGGCGACCGCACCGGTCCGATCCGGGACGTCGAGCTTGACCAGGAGGTTCTGCACGTGGGTCTTGACGGTGCGTGCCGACAACCCGAGCCGCGTGCCGACCTGCTGGTTGGTCAGCCCTTCGGCGAGCAGCTGGAGCACCTCGAGCTCGCGCGCGGTGAGGGCGGATGCGCCGCTCTCGCGCGGTTCCTGCCGCCACGAGCCCGCCAGCTGCATGGCGATGGAGGGGGACACGATCCGCTCCCCCCGGGCGGTGCGCTCCACGGCGTCACGCAGGTCCTCGGCGGCGACCGTGGACAGCAGGAACGAATCGACGCCGGCGATGACCGCCTCGCGCAGGTCGATGACCGTGGCACCGTCGGCGACCACCAGCGCGTGGAGGTCGTCGTGGATGGCCTTGGCGGTGGCGACGACGCGGAAGGTCTCGGGGTCGTCCTCACGCAGACCCACCACCAGCACGTCCGGTTGCTCGGCGGTCACGCGCTCGACGGTCTCCTCGAGGCCGCACTCACCCGAGAGCGCGACATCGGCGCCGCCGAGGATCGCTGCCAGTCCGGCGCGGACGACGGGTCGGCTGTCGGCGACGAGCACGGTGGTCGTGGTGGGCAGCGCGTCGCGTCGCGGCGCGAGCGCCTCGGACGCCGGGGTGGCGGGGTTCACGGGGTGCCTCCGCGAGCGGCGGTGGGGGAGGGGGGCGCTCGTGGGGATGGTCGCCCGTCCGGCCGTCGCTGTCCGGCGTCTCGCGGGTGGTTTTCTGGTCCGGTCGGCCTGGTCCGGCCGGACTAGTCACCTGCGGGGATCAGGGGTGCCGGATGTCCTCGACGGTCACCTGGATGCTGGCACCGGCCGGGGTCTCGAACGTCACGGTGTCGCCGACCTTGGCGTCGGTGATGGCGGTGCCCATCGGCGACGAGGCGGACAGGATCTCGAACTCGTCGTGCTCGTCCTCGCGGCTGCCGAGCAGGTAGGTCTCCTGGTCGCCCTCGACATCGAGCTGCACGACCAGCCCGGGCCGGACGACGTCGGTCTCCTGCGGCTCACCGATACGAGCGTCACGGAGCAGGGACTGGAGCTGGCGGATGCGCGCCTCCATCTTGCCCTGCTCGTCCTTGGCCGCGTGGTACTCGGCGTTCTCGCGCAGGTCTCCGTGCTGGCGCGCGACCTCGATCTCGGCGGAGATGGTCTCGCGGCCCTCGGTGGTGAGCTGCTCGAGCTCGGCCTTGAGGCGGTCGTAGGCGTCCTGGCTCAGCCACGTCTCGGCCATGGGGAGCTCCTGTCCGGGTGTTCGAGGCACGGCGGTGGCCGTGGTGTGGGCGATGTCGCGGGTGGGCGCTGGAACGAGGGGACCGGCGTGCGGGCAACGGCGAGGAGCCGCTACGGCTGGCGGGTCCCGGACCGCCGCACGAGCGACGCCCGGTCGCGAAGCGCGTCCGGGCGTTGGATGTCCCAGGGTAGCAGGTCGCTGGCTCCCGGCGCGAGCGCTCCCGGATCGCCGGTGGGCGGGCCGCGGAGGGGACGCCAGCCCACAGCGTTAGGCTCCGCGTGTGGCTGCCTCCGACCTCCTCTACCGGGTGTACGAGCGATCGCTCGTGCACCAGCTCGATGGTGCACCGATGCCGCAGCACGTCGGGGTCATCCTCGACGGCAACCGGCGGTTCGCTCGCGAGCGCGGGTTGGCGCACGTGGCCGAGGGCCACCGTGCCGGCGCGCAGCGCATCGAACCCTTCCTCGGCTGGTGCGCCGAGCTCGGGATACCGAACGTGACCCTCTGGCTGCTGTCGACCGAGAACCTCAGCCGCGAGGACGACGAGATCGCCCCGCTGCTGCGCATCATCGAGGACACCGTCCACGGGTTGGCCTGCGGCGAGGGGAACGCCACGCGGCGCTGGCGGGTCACGGTGGTGGGCGCCCTCGACCTGTTGCCGCCCGAGACCCGCGCTCGGCTCGAGGAGGCGGCGGAGGCCACCGCCGACCACGACGGGATGCGGGTGCAGATCGCCGTCGGCTACGGCGGGCGCCAGGAGATCACCGACGCGTTGCGTTCCCTCCTGCTCGACGCCGCCGAGCACGGCCGCACGCTCACCGAGCTCGCCGCGGAGCTCCAGCCCGAGCACATCGGTGATCACCTCTACACCACCGGCATGCCCGACCCCGACCTGATCATCCGTACCTCCGGCGAGGTGCGGTTGTCGGGCTTCCTGCTGTGGCAGTCGGCCCACAGCGAGTTCCACTTCTGCGACGCCTTCTGGCCCGAGTTCCGCCGCGTCGACTTCCTGCGGGCGCTGCGCGAGTACGCCCAGCGGACCCGGCGCTACGGCCGCTGACGCCGCGCGTGCCGGCCGCGGAGCGTCGAGGTTGCGCGATCGGCGGGGTGGCCGTCGCTACGGTTTTCGGCGTCCGGACCGCCACACGAGCCGAGCACCCGAGGCGACGCCAGCCGTGCCGACCCCGACCGATCCGCTGCTCCCCGACCACGATCCCGACGCGAGCGTGCAGCCGGTCCCCGGCCCCCGCTCCCCGGTCTCGGACGTCGACGAGGTCGCGGACGGGTGGGTCCCCGACACGGTCCCCGCGCTCTCCTCGGTCGACGGGGCGGGGGACGACCTCCACCGCTCCCGACCCGCCCTCACCACGATGATCACGCCGCCCCCTCGGGGCGGCGTTCGACGTTCCGGGTTGCGTCGTGGCGATGCGTCGCTGGCGACCGCCTGGCCGGGGAGCTGCCGATGTCCGCGATAGATGCCCGCACCTTCGTCCTCGACACCTGCGTCCTGCTCGCCGATCCGGACGCGATCCTCCGGTTCGACGAACACGACGTCGTCCTGCCGCTGGTGGTGATCGAGGAGCTCGATCGCAAGAAGACGGCGATGGACGACGTCGGTCGCAACGCGCGTGCGGCCCTGCGCACGATCGAGTCGCTCCGCGAAGCCAACGGCGGCGGTCTGCGGGAGGCGCAACCTCTGCCGTCGGGCGGGACGCTCCGCATCGAGTCGAACCACGTGGACGTGCCGCTGCCGTCCTACCTCGATCCCCACAAGGCCGACCACCGCATCCTCGCGGTGGCCATCGGGCTGCAGGGCACCCTCGTCACCAAGGACACCGCGCTGCGGATCAAGGGCAGCCAGCTCGGCGTCACCGTCGAGGACTACCTCGGCGACACCGCGCGGACCGACGAGCACACCACCGGCATCCTCGAGCTCGAGGTCGAGGCCGACACGCTCGATCAGCTCCACCGGGACGGCAAGGTCCAGCTCGAGGAACGCGACCTCGACCTCGCATCGGCCGGGGTGCGCACCCTGTGGCCGAACGCCTGCCTCGTGCTCCGGGCAGGCCGCTCGGCCTCCGGGCTCGGCCGTGTGCTCGATGTCGACGACGACGGGACCGCGACGGTGCACCGCGTCGGCGGGCACCGCCAGGTGTTCGGGATGTCGCCGCGTGACGTTCGGCAGACCTTCGCGATCGACCTGCTGCTCGACCCGGACGTGCCGTGCGTCTCGCTGATGGGCATGGCCGGGACGGGCAAGACCTTCCTGGCGCTCGCTGCGGGGCTCGAACAGGTCCTCGAGGCGACCGCCTACCGCCGGTTGTCGGTGTACCGCCCGCTCATCGCCGTGGGGCGTCAGGAGGTCGGCTACCTCCCGGGCGATCTCGACGAGAAGCTCGCCCCGTGGATGGCTGCGGTCCACGACAACCTCTACGCCCTGCTGCGGCGCGACGACGCGCCGGGTCGCGGTCCCGAACGCGGGGTCCGCACCAACGGCGCGCGGGAGCACCGCCAGGTCCAGTCCACGATCGAGTCGCTCGCCGACCGCGGCCAGCTCGAGCTCGCCGCCATCACCTACCTACGCGGTCGGTCGATCACCGACGAGTTCGTCGTGGTCGACGAGGCCCAGAACATCGAGCTGTCGGCCCTGAAGGTGGTGCTCACCCGGATGGCGCAGGGATCGAAGGTGGTGTTCTGCGGCGACCTCGGGCAGGTCGACAACCCCTACATCTCGCCCTACGGCGGGATGGCGGCGCTGATCGAGAAGATGAAGGGCAGCCCGCTGTTCGGCCACGTCACCCTCTCGAAGGGGGTCCGCTCGCCGCTGGCCGAGCACGCCGCGACCATCTTCTAGCGCGTCCTCTCGGGCCTTCGGCCGGGGTCCATCAGGTTCCGGCCGGAGGCACGACCAACATCAACGCCGTCCACGCACCGTGGGCGATCATCGTGGCGCCGACGGAGTCGGTCCGATCGAGCAGCCACCCCCAGACCAGCCCGCCGAGGGCGGCGGCGAAGATCAGCGCGAGCTGGCCGGTGGCGACGTGGAAGAGGGTGTAGAGCACGGTCGTGCCGAGCAGCCGACCGATCGGGAGGCGGACCAGCCACGGCGCACGGGCGGTCAGCAGCGGCCCGGTCAGCGGCTGCACGGCACCGCGCCAGAAGATCTCCTCGAGCGGTGCCGTCACGAACCCGCCGAGCAGGATGCCGAGCCACAGGGGGACCGATGCCGCACGGCTGTAGACCTCCGCCGCCGTCGCGGTGATCTCGGGCAGGACGAGGCTGCCCAGGGCGAACAACCCGTGGCCGATACCGAGGTGGATCACGGCCACCACCAGCGCGAGGACGACGTGCTGGCGTGACACGCGGTAGGTCGGGAAGCGGCGGCGTTCGGCCTCCCCGGGGTGCCAGCCACGCACGCCCCGACGGACCCACAGGCCCGCGAGCCCGGTCACGATCCCGCCGATCGTGGTGGTCAGGAAGAACGGCAGGATCTCGGTCAGGAACGCAGCCGACCAGATCGCGGCCAGGATCGCAGCTGCGACGACCGCGCGGATGCCGCCCCGCGCGAGGGCGGGGGGCGGCCGGTCGCCGGCCTCGACGGTCACACGCGCGTCCTCGGACGGAGGGGCGCGAGGGTACGTCGCGTGCAGCGACCATCCGGCCGGGCGAACCGGCCCGGATCAGTTCATCCGCGCACGGGACGCGATCGCGTGACCGCGGACCTCGGCGACGTCCGGTCCGCTCGCCCCGACGAGCTCGACGTAGGTCTCGTAGGCCTGCGCGGCCTCGTCGAACCGCCCGAGCTGGTCGAGCAGCTTGCCGCGCACCCGGTGATCGTCGGGCAGCCGGTTCGGTAGCGCCAGCTTCACCTCGATGGTCCAGAGCGCGTCGCGGTGGGCGTGTGCGCGGGCGTAGTCGTGGGTCAGGTTGTTGAGCAGCCGGCGGACGACGTTGACCGCTGGCGCTGGCCGGAGCATCGCGCGTCGGTAGGCGAGCTGGCCCCCGGTCGCCGCCGCCACACGGTCGGCGACGGCCGCTTCGTCGAGCTCGAGGCCGCCGTGGAAGGGGTCGAGCACCACGGTGCGCTCGCCGTCCCGCACCCCGACGACCACGTGCCCCGGGAGGGCGATGGGGAACGCGGCGACGCCGAGCCGGCGGGCGAGCGCCACGTAGAGGATCGCGAGGGTGATGGGCAGCCCCACGTGGCGATCGAGCACGCGGTCGAGGAGCGCATCGTCGGGGACCCGCTGACCCTCGCCGTGCCCGCGGAACCCCAACGCGACGAACTCGGCGGCCAGCGCGGGGCCGTCCACGTCGGGGTCGCCGGTGGCTCGGAAGCCGGCGACGCGGAGGCGATCCGCGAGCGCATCCAGGCGGAGCAGCGTCGCGTCGATCGCGAGGTCGGGTGTGGCCTCGGCGGCCACGAGCAACGCCGCCTCGGCGAGGTCGGCGTCGTTGCGCCGCACCAGCTGGGCCAGGCGTGCGCGGGTGGCGTCGGACATGGCGGCGAGGCTACCGACCGGCCCCGTCGCCTCCGCGGACGGCCGTGTCGCGTGGGCTGCCCCCGGGTGTCGCCGCCAGCCCTAGCCTGCGCCCGACCGGGCGCCGGACGGCGTGCCGGACGAGAGGAGCAGCCGTGTCCGGTCCCGTCCTCGTCGAGCGTGAGTCGGTCCCCGACGGGCACCTGCTGAAGGTGACCCTCTCCCGACCCGAGGCCCGCAACGCGATGGACACGGCGATGCTCGCCGCCCTCGCTGACGTCCTCGACACCGCCGTGCACGAGGAGGGCCTACGGGGGCTCCTGCTGGTCGGCGCCGGCGGGCACTTCTCCGCGGGCGCCGACGTCCGCGAGGACACCGGGGACGCGGGCCGGCGTCGGATGGAGCTGTTCACGGTGGTCTACGAGCTGCTCACCAACCTGCCGGTGCCGACGGCGGCAGCGGTGGAGGGCTACGCGGTCGGCGGGGGGGCGGAGGCGGCCGCTGCCTGTGACCTGCGGGCCGTCGCGCGTGGGGCCACGTTCCGCTTCCCGGGGGCGCGGTACGGCATCCCGGTCGGCGTCGCACGCACGGTCGGTCTGGTCGGCCTCGGCACCGCCAAGGACTGGGTCATGTCGACCCGTGACGTCCCGGCCACCGAGGCGCACGCCGCCGGGCTCGCCCAGCGGCTGACCGAGGACGGCGGGGCCGAGGCGGCGGCTCGAGCGTGGCTCGTGGAGGTCGCAACGCGCGATCCCGCGACCGTCCAGCTGCTCAAACAGCTGTTCAACGACACCAGCAGCAGCCTGCGGGACCGGGTCGCGTTCGAGAACGACGCGCTGCGGAGCCAGGCGGAGACCGGCGCGTTGCCGCAGCTCGGATCGGACCTGCCACGCACCGTCCGGCCCCGTCGGCGGTGACCGCCACGGCCGCTCTCACTAGAGTCGATCGGACCGCCCCGAACCGTGTCCGACCCGTCCCTGGAGCTCCCGTGAGCGTCGAGAAGCCCGACCGCAACCTCGCCATCGAGATCGTCCGCGTCACCGAGGCGGCCGCGCTCGCCGCCGCACGCTGGCAGGGCCGCGGCGAGAAGGAGTCGGGCGACCAGGCGGCGGTCGACGCGATGCGGCAGGTCCTCGACACCGTCGAGATGGAGGGCACCGTCATCATCGGCGAGGGGGAGAAGGACGAGGCTCCGATGCTCTTCAACGGTGAGAGCGTCGGCACGGGTGCCCCCCCGCAGGTCGACATCGCCGTCGACCCCATCGACGGCACCCGGCTGCTGGCCGAGGGCCGCCCTGGGGCGGTCGCGGTGCTCGCCGCGGCGCCGGCCGGGGCGATGTTCGACCCGGGACCGTGCGTCTACATGGAGAAGATCGTCGTCGGCGCCGAAGCCAAGGGCAAGGTCGACCTCGACGCGCCACTCCGGGACAACCTCGCTGCGGTGGCGAAGGCCAAGGGCAAGGAGATCCGCGACCTCACCGTGATGATGCTCGACCGCGACCGCCACGAGGACGCCAAGCGCGAGGTCCGCGAGGCTGGCGCCCGCCTGCAGCTGATCACCGACGGCGACGTCGCCGGCGCGATCCTCGCCGCCTGGGAGGACCGGCCGGAGGTCGACGTGATGTTCGGCATCGGCGGCACGCCGGAAGGTGTGATCGCCGCGTGCGCGGTCAAGGCGCTCGAGGGTGAACACCTCGGCCGGCTGTGGGCACGCAACGACGAGGAGCGCGGCCGGGCCATCGACGCCGGCTACGACCTCGACCAGGTGCTGACCGAGGACGACCTCGTCAAGGGTGAGGACGCGTTCTTCGCGTGCACGGGCATCACCTCGTCCCAGCTCCTGCGCGGTGTCGACTTCCACGCCAACGGGGCGACCACGCAGTCCCTGGTCATGCGGTCCAAGTCGGGGACGGTGCGGTTCATCGAGGCCCGGCACCGGTTCAGCAAGCTGCGCCAGTACGCCTCCATCGCCTACTGAAGCGGGGACGTTGCGCGCCCATCGATGACCGTCGATGCGTCAGGCGCGCGCTCCGGCTCGCAGTATCGACGAGCATCGATGCGTTCGGTAGCGTCATCGCATCGACGAACGTCGATACGTTCAGGTCCAGGAGGTCCACCGTGTCCCGTGTCCAGCTCGCCCTCGACGTCGTCGATCTCGACGCCGCCATCGCCTTCTACGGCGCGCTCTTCGGTGCCACACCCGCCAAGGTCCGGCCCGGCTACGCCAACTTCGCCATCGCCGAACCACCGCTCAAGCTCGTGCTCCTGCAGGGCACGGAGGGCGGCACGCTCAACCACCTCGGCGTCGAGGTGGACGCCACCGCCGAGGTGACCGACGCCGCGTCGCGGCTCGCGGCCGCCGGTCTCGCCACCGACCAGCGCGAGGGTGAGACCTGCTGCTACGCGACCCAGGACAAGGTGTGGGTCCACGACCCGGACGGCGCGCCCTGGGAGATCTACACCGTCCTGGCCGACGCCGAACAGCTCGCGCCGGACGCCCGCGACGCGGTGCCCGTCGGGACCAGCGCCCGCGGCTGCTGCTGAACGCGCTGTCCACCCCGTCCCGCCTGATCCGTCACATCAGCCCGTCGGCTCGATCCCGGAGGTACCCGTGAGCGCGACCACCCCGGTGGAGACCGACGAGGCGCTCGAGGCGCTGTCGGTGTTGGCCGACCCCGTCCGTCGTCAGCTGCTGGTGCACCTCGCCGATCGCGACGTGTGCACCTGCGGCGACCTCGTCGACGAGCTCGGGGTCGGCCAGCCGACCGTCTCGCACCACCTCAAGGTCCTGCGCGAGGCGGGCCTGGTCGAGGGGGAGCGCTGCGGCCGGTTCGTGAACTACACCGTGGTGCCGGCGCGCTTGCGCGAGCTCGGTGCGGCGCTGACCGACCTCGGCGACCGTGCGGCGGCTCCGCGCGGCTGCTGACCGACCTCGGCGACCGTGCGGCGGCTCCGCGCGGCTGCTGACCGAGCGCTCTTCGACGTTCTCCGGGGACCGGGGCGTCAGGCGGGGCGGACAGGGTGAGCCACCACCCGCGGCGGTGTGATGCAGCCGGGGCGGCCGACGGGTTCCAGCGCGGGTCGGTCGAGGTGGCGGTGCAGGAAGTCGTGGATGCGGTCGGCGATCTCGAGCGGGAACTCGATCGGCGCCCCGTGGGTCCCCTCGAGGATCACGCCGAGTTCGGCGTCGGGCAGGACGGCCAACATCGCTTCGCCGATCGCCGGGGGGCAGAAGGTGTCGCGACCGCCGACCAGGATCAGCACCGGGACGTCCACCTCCGAGAGCCACGGCCCGGCGTCGAACTCGTGCATCCCACGGACGATCTTGAGGATGATCAGCGGATCGACCTCACCGAAGTGCTGGAAGTAGAGGTCCATCCCGTCGTCGGGGGTGTGAGGGCCGAGCGCACGCAGCAGCCGGGCGACCGCCATCGCGGCGGGCAGCCGCGGCAGCCGGGTGATGGCCCGCTGGACCGGCCGGGGGAGCAGGGGGATCCCGTAGTAGGTGAACGGGAACAGGTGCACCCCGATCTTGCTGCCGTAGAAGGTGTGCAACGGCGAGGCGTACGGGCCGGTGACCAGCGACAGCGAGCTCACGAGGTCGGGGGCCTGTCGCCACAGCTGGAGGGCCACCTGGCAGCCCATCGAGTGCCCGATGACGGTCGCTCCCTCGGCCCCCTCCGCCTCGAGCACCGCCTGCACGTCGTCGGCCATCCGCTCGATGGTGTAGTCCTCCGGCTTGAGGTGCCGGGTGCGGTAGCCGGGCGGACGCGGATCGTCCGATGCGCCGATGCTGCGGTAGTTGAGGACGATGACCCGGTGGGTCGCGGTCAGCGCCGGGGCGAGCGTCGCCCAGAAGTTGTCCGGGCACATGAAGCCGGCGCACAGCACCAGCCACGGGAGGTCGCTGTCGGCAGCGAGCACCGTGTAGCGCACGCGGGTGCCGTCGGCCGAGGTGGCCTCGCGGTCCTTGTCCCACACGTGCCCACCGCGGTCGTCGTCGGCGTGACGCGCTCCCACCACTGACCGTCCTCCCACCGGGCGCTGCGAGCGGCCCACGAGCGGCAGGCCCAGGTGGACCGTCCCGCGGGGCACAGCCTCGCCGGCTCGGTACTTGCCGTGCAAGCCGACGGCCCCCGAGGTGTCAGCCCGCGTTCACCGCCCGTTCACCGAGCGCCCCGACACTGCGGCAACCAGCACCGACCCGGCGAACGCCGACCAGACCGCGAGGCCGCGATGCAGCCCGACACCCGCGTCCACTCCGCTCCCGAGGATGCCGCCGTGACCGAACCCTCACCGGATGCCGGCTCCCGCTCGGCGACCGGGCTCGACCCTTCCGTGTTCGAGCGGCACGGGGTGGGCCACGCCACCGCCATCAGGGACGCCGTGTTCGAGCTGTCCGGTGTCGGCGTCCACTACGGCACGTTCGAGGCCGTCCGCGACATCTCCTTCGCGATCCCCGAGAAGCAGATCACCGCCCTGATCGGGCCCTCCGGGTGCGGCAAGTCGACCCTGCTGCGGACCCTGAACCGCATGAACGACCTGATCGAGGGCGCCCGCGTCAGCGGCCGCGTGACCTACCACGGCCACGAACTGTACGGGCGTGACGTCGACCCGGTGGAGGTGCGCCGCCGCATCGGCATGGTCTTCCAGAAGCCGAACCCCTTCCCCAAGTCGATCTACGACAACGTCGCCTACGGGCCGCGTCTGCGCGGCCGCCCGACGGATCTCGACGACATCGTCGAGAACGCGCTGCGTGGCGCCGCGCTCTGGGACGAGGTCAAGGATCAGCTCGGCGAATCCGGGCTCGCGCTGTCCGGCGGTCAGCAGCAGCGTCTGTGCATCGCCCGTGCGATCGCCACCGAGCCCGACGTCATCCTGATGGACGAACCGTGCTCGGCGCTCGACCCGATCGCGACCTTGAAGATCGAGGACCTCATGCGCGATCTGGTGCGCGACTACTCGATCGTCATCGTCACCCACAACATGCAGCAGGCCGCGCGCGTGTCGGACTGGACCGCGTTCCTGTCGGTCGACGTGGACGACACCACCGGGAGCCGGACCGGGGAGCTGGTCGAGTTCGACCGCACCGAGACGCTGTTCACGACGGCGTCCGACCCCCGCACCGAGGCCTACATCACCGGCCGTTTCGGTTGAGCCCCCCGGGCCCTCGCGTCGCGAGGGTTCGGTCGCCGTTCACCCGGCGTTCAACGGGGCGACAGAGGACGGCACCTCGGCGCTCGTACCGTCGCTCTCAGCTCCTACAACGGTCGTAGGAGCTCCACCTCCACCCAAGGAGCACCAACCGTGCGACTCTCCCAGCGCACCCGACGGCTGACCGCCCCGGTCGTCGCCATCGCCCTCTTCGCCACCGCGTGTGGCGGCACGACCCAGGAAGAGGCTGCAACCGACACCACCGCCGAGGGCGAACCTGCCGGTGCCGAGAGCGACGGGACCAGCGGCTCGGTCCGGATCGACGGTTCCTCGACGGTCGCACCGTTCGGTGAGGTCGCGGCCGAGCTGTTCATGGAGCAGAACCCCGACGTCCAGGTGACGGTCGGCGTCTCCGGCACGGGCGGCGGCTTCGAGAAGTTCTGCAACGGCGAGACCGACATCTCCGAGGCCTCCCGCCGGATCAAGGACGAGGAGGCGGCGCTCTGCGAGGAGAACGGCATCGCCTTCGAGGAGCTCTCGGTGGCGCTCGACGGGCTCGTCAACGTCGTCCCCGTCTCCAACGACTTCGTCGAGTGCCTCACGGTCGAGGAGCTCAACGCCATCTGGGGGCCGGACAGCACCATCAGCAACTGGTCCGAGGTCCGTGACGGCTTCCCCGACGTTCCGCTCGATCTGTACGGCGCCGGGACCGACTCGGGGACCTTCGACTACTTCACCGAGGAGATCAACGGTGAGTCGGGGGCGATCCGCACCGACTACAACGCCTCCGAGGACGACAACGTCACCGTCCAGGGCGTCGGTGGGTCCGAGGGTGGCCTCGGGTTCTTCGGCCTCTCCTACGCCGAGGAGAACGCCGACACCCTGAAGGCCCTGGAGGTCGACGGCGGCGACGGCTGCGTCGAGGCCACCGTCGAGACCGTCCAGGACGGCAGCTACACCCCGCTCGGCCGCCCGCTGTTCATGTACCCCTCGGACAAGGCGCTCGAGCGTCCGGAGGTCGTCTCCTTCATGGAGTACACCATCTCCAACCAGGAGGAGATCTCCACCACCGCGCTGTT
>JBBECA010000074.1:0-15539 GCA_040882055.1 Nitriliruptor sp. | reverse complement strand
TGCCTCAGCGCTGACCGGTGCGGTCGCGGATGAGCGCGAGCGCCTCGTCGGCGTGCTTCTCCATGTCGGTCTCGCTGGCGATGGACCCGAGGAGCGTCAGGTCGCGATCGATCACGAACGTCTGCCGCTTGGACCAGAGGGGGCCGGGACGCTTGGCACCGAACGCCTTGGCCATCGCACCGTCGGGGTCGGCGATCAGCGGGTAGTCGAAGGCGTGCTCCTCGGCGAACCGTGCCTGCGTGGCGACGTCGTCGCGGCTGACACCGAGCCGGGAGGCGCCGGCCTCGGCGAACTCGGTGGCGAGGTCGCGGAAGTGGCAGGCCTCGGCCGTGCAGCCACCGGTGAAGGCCTTCGGGTAGAAGAAGACGACCAGCGGGCCGTCGGCGGCGAGCTCGGACAGTCGTCGCACCTCACCGGTGTGGAGGGTCACCTCGAGGTCGGGGATCTGCTGGCCGTCACGGGGCACGGAGGAGCCTCTCTGATCGTGGGGCGCGGCCGCGAGCAGCGCACCGATGGGTCGTGTCCGGGCCGGTGAGGCCCGCGGTCGGGTTCGGCGCCGGGGCGGCCGACGGTCGGGTGGTCGCTCGCGGCTAGGGTCGCCGGCGCCGGACCGACAGGGAGCGCCACCGTGGCTCGTGGGAGCGTGCACCACCTCGAGCTCTACGTCCGCGACCTGGAGCGGGCGCACGTGTTCTGGGGATGGCTGCTCGGTGAGCTCGGGTACGCCGCGCACCAGGAGTGGGACGAGGGGTGTTCCTACCACCTCGGTGACACCTACCTCGTGCTCGTCCAGGCGCCGGAGGGCGCCCGGGAGCTCGATCGACGCGACGCCGGGGTCAACCACGTGGCCTTCCACGCCGGGACCCCGGACGAGGTCGAACGGCTCGTCGCGTCGCTGGTCGAGCGGGGAGGCCGACTGCTGTACCCCGACCGCCACCCCTACGCTGGCGGCGAGGATCACTACGCCGCCTTCTGTGAGGACCCGGACGGCCTGAAGGTCGAGCTCGTAGCGAGCTGAGCCCCGTCCTGCGCGCAGAACGTGCGCTGGCCGCTCGATGGGTCACCCTGGGGACGTGCCCGCCGATGAGCCGCGTTGTACCCCGTGTGCGCCCGTCTCGCCGCTCGCCCCGTCCCGACGGCCACCGTCACGGTCGCGAGTCGCACCCGACCCCGTCCGACCGTGGGCACCAGACCCACTCCCGCTCCGAACCGTCCGTGCGAGGGTGGCTCCGCAGTCCGCCCCGCCGAGGAGGCCCCGTGAACCCCGTCGAGCTACCGACCGCTGTACCGGTCGAGGAACTGCTCGAGCGCTCCGCCGAGCGCGGCTACGTCCTGCTCTCCGAGCTGCAGGAGCTCTACGTCCCCGAGCTGCACGGCAGCACGTGGATGGATGACGCCGCCGCGAGCGCCGCGGACGCCGGTGTCCAGGTGATCGATGACGTCGCCGACGACGCGCCGGAAGCGCTCGCGGACCCGACGGCAGCGCTCACCACCGACCTGGTCCGTCAGTACCTCAACGACGCCGGGCGCCACGCCCTGCTCACCAAGGAGGACGAGGCCGACCTCGCCAAGCGCTACCAGGCAGGTCTGGCCGCCGACGAGCTCATCGCCTCCAAGGACGACCCCCCGACCCGCGCCCGCAAGGCCCGCCTGCGCACGATCAGCCGCGACGGCGCCAAGGCCAAGGAACGCATGGTCCAGGCCAACCTCCGCCTGGTGGTCCCGCAGGCACGCAAGTTCTCCGGTCGTGATCTCGACTTCATCGAGCTCATCCAGGAGGGCAACCTCGGCCTGCTCCGTGCGGTCGAGAAGTTCGACCACACCAAGGGCTACAAGTTCTCGACCTACGCCGTGTGGTGGATCCGCCAGGCGCTGCAGCGTGGCGTCGCCTCCAAGGGCCGCACGATCCGTGTGCCGGCCCACGTCTGGGAGCTGTACGGCAAGCTGCGGTCCGCCGAGCTCCGCCTGCGGCAGCAGAAGGGCGGCGACCCCTCCGAGGAGGAGATCGCCGACGAGGTCGGGCTGACGGCCGTCCGGGTCCGCGAGGTCCGCGAGGCGATGCAGGAGCTGGTGAGCCTCGACCGACCGATCGGTGAGGACGGCGACGCCACGATGGGTGACCTGATCGCCGACGTGGACGGGGTCGATCCGGCGGAGACGGCGCTCGAGGGCGACGCCATGTCGCAGATCAGCGCGGCGCTCGACGCGCTCGACGAGCGCGAGCGCATCATCCTCGTGCTCCGCTTCGGGCTCGGCGGCGAGGAGCCGCAGACGCTCGAGGAGATCGGCGCGCACTTCGGGCTCACCCGCGAGCGCATCCGCCAGATGCAGAACCGTGCGCTGGCCAAGCTGCGCCACCCCTCGCGGGCTCACAACCTGTCGGGCCTGCTCGACGTGCTCGACCGCGCTGCCTGACCCCGACCTGTCCCTGCGTAGGCTCCCCGGTCGACCCGACCGGGGAGCTTCGCGTTGGACCTCGCCACCCGTACCCACCGCCAGTTGCTGGCGGTGGTGGGCGTCATCATCGTCGTGACGATCGCGGGACTCGTGGCGCTCTGGCCCTCGGACGGCGCGCTCCCCGACGCCGGTGAGCCGCCCGAACCCCTCGTGACGGCCGAGGTCACCGCCGTCTCGCTCACCGGCGAGGCGGGTGAGGACGGTGGGCCGGGTCCCGGAGCGGGCGAGATCGCCGACATCACGGTGCGGCTGCTCGACGGCGACGAGATCGGGCGTGAGGTCACCCTGCGCGCCGACCTCGCCGGTCTGCCGCCGGTGAGCCCCGGCGATCAGGTCGAGCTGGCCAGCTCGGTCGGCCCCGACGGGGACACCGAGTACTTCATCACCGACTTCCGCCGGCTGCCGACGCTCGGGATCCTGGTCGGCCTGTTCGTCGCCGCGGTGCTCGTCATCGGCCGGTGGCACGGGCTGCGGTCCCTGCTCGGCCTCGGCGTCTCGCTCGTCCTGGTGGTCCGCTTCATCGTTCCGGCCATCCTGGCCGGCAGCAGCCCACCGCTCGTGGCGCTCGTCGGCGCGCTCGCGGTGATGGTGGTCACCCTCTACCTCGCCCACGGCGTCAACGAGATGACGACGGCCGCGATCGTCGGCACCACGGGTGCGCTGGTCGTGACCGTCCTGCTCGCCCTGCTCTTCATCGATCAGGCCGCCATCACCGGGTTCGCCTCCGAGGACGCGATCTTCGCCCGCCAGCAGGTGGAGGGTCTCGATCTGCGGGGGCTGGTGCTGGCCGGGCTGATCATCGCCGCCCTCGGCGTGCTCGACGACGTCACCGTGTCGCAGGCCTCCACGGTCTTCGCGCTGCACGACACCGACCGGACCCTCGCGTTCGGGCCCCTGTTCGGCCGCGCGATGAAGGTCGGCCGCGACCACATCGCCTCGGTCGTCAACACCCTCTTCCTCGCCTACGCCGGGGCGTCGCTGGCCTTGCTGGTCATCTTCTCGACCGGGGGACTGGCGTCCGCCGAGATCGTCAACTCCGAGGTGCTCGCGGTCGAGATCGTCAAGACCGTGGTCGGTTCGCTCGGGTTGATCACGGCCGTCCCGCTGACCACCGCGCTGGCCGCGCTGGTCGCGACGCGACGCCCGGAGAGCGCGCCGCGTGCCGCCGCCTACGGCCACCACCACGGGCCCGGGCCTGGACCGGTGGACGGTCCCGCACCGGACGGTGGCGCCGTCGAGCCCGTCGACGAGGAGGAGCGGGCGGCGCGTGCGTGGGCCCGCTACCTCGAGCAGCACGGCTCCGGGGACGTGGGGACCGGCGGTGCGGGGAGCCCCGCGGACGGCGCTCCGGGCGATCGTCCACCGGGCTAGGGTCCGCGCACCCGTCGGCCGGCACGTGGGAGCAGTTCGGGCGTCGCGGGTGTCGAACCGTGGACCGCGAGACCGCCGAGCGGCGGGGGAGGGAGCGTCGTGGAGTCATCACCGCTGACCGAGATCGGGCTGCCGGTCGCGTTGGCGATCATCATGGTCGGGATCGGGCTGACCCTGACGGTGACCGACTTCCGGCGCGAGCTGCGCACCCCGAAGGGGCTGGTGGTGGGCTCGATCGGCCAGCTGTTGCTCCTCCCGGCGCTCGGCTTCGCGATCATCGCGGTGCTCGAGCTCGATCCAGCGATCGCCGTCGGGCTGATCGTCGTCGCCGCGTGTCCCGGCGGGACGACGTCGAACCTCATCAGCTTCCTCGGGCGCGCGAACGTGGCCCTGTCGATCGTGCTGACGGTGGTCGCCTCGATCATCACCATCGTGTCCCTGCCTCTGTTCGCCGACCTGGCGCTCGAGCTCCAGTCCGGGGTGCAGGCCGACGGGACCGGGGTGGAGGTCCCGGTGCTACGCACCGTCCTGACGCTCGTCGGGGTGGTCCTCGTGCCGGTGCTGGTCGGCATGGCGGTCCGGGCGCGTGCGCCCCACCGGGCCGCCGCCGCGGAGAAAGCGGTCTCGGCGTTCGGTGCGTTCGTGCTGGTCGCCCTGATCGTGGGCATCGCGCTCGCGGTCGACGACGTGTTCGGGCTGATCGCGCAGGCGGGTCCGGCTGCGCTGCTGCTCAACCTCGGCGGCATCGGCATCGGTGCGCTCATCGGGCGGTTCGCCGGTCTCAACTGGACCGACCGGCTGACGCTCGCGATCGAGCTCGGGGTCAAGAACTCGACCCTCGGGATCCTGCTCGGGGGGCTGCTCGGTGACCTCACCTGGGCCGTCCCGTCCGCCGTGTACGGCCTGCTGATGTACCTCTCCGCCGCCGTCCTCGTCCTCGTCGGACGGCGCCACCACTCCCTCGCGCCGTCCGCACCGACGCCCGTCTGAGAGGGCCGGGGTGGCCGGATGGCCCCCGCCGCTGACACTCCCGCGGTTGCCGCGTATCCTCTGCAGGTCCCGCGCGGTCGCGCACCGCTCCCGGGACGCACGCCACACCCCCGAGCACCACCACGAGCAGCCCGTGGCGGTCCGACCGCGGGGCTCGCACACGGGGACCGCCGTCGCACGAGACGCTCCCACCCCCGCTGCCGCCTCCGCGCGCTCCGACCAGCCCGAGCCCCGACAGGGACGAGACGGAAGCCCCTTGACCGACGTCACCCCCACCTCCGAGCTGTTCGAGCGTGGCGCCTCGCGGGGCTACGTCCTGCTGAGCGAGCTGCAGGACATGTTCGATCCGCTGACGCACCCCGACAACTGGGTCGAGGACACCGCCCAGGCGGCTCGCGACCTCGGGATGCAGGTCCTCGACGACCTCGTCGAGGACGCGGACCGGCCCGAAGCGCAGCCGCTGTCGGCCTCCTCGGACTCCGTGCGCCAGTACCTGAACGAGATCGGCCGCACCGACCTGCTCACCCCCGAGCAGGAGGTCGATCTCGCCAAGCGCTACCAGGCCGGGCTCGCCGCGGACGCCATCATCGCCTCGGGGAGCAAGCTCACCCCACGGCGCAAGGTGCAGCTGCGGATGGTCGGCCGTGGTGGCGAACGCGCCAAGGACCACATGATCCGGGCGAACCTGCGGCTCGTGGTCTCGGTGGCGCGCAAGTTCCGCGGGCGTGGCGTCGATCTCCTCTCGCTCATACAGGAGGGCAACCTCGGGCTCATCCGAGGGGTCGAGAAGTTCGACCACACCAAGGGCTACAAGTTCTCGACCTACGCGACGTGGTGGATCCGCCAGGCCCTGCAGCGAGGCCTGGCCAATACCGGCCGCACCGTCCGGCTGCCCGTCCACGTCCACGAACTGATGGGCAAGGTCCGCTACGCCGAGTTCGCCCTGTTGCAGCAGCTCGGGCGCGAGCCCACCGAGCACGAGATCGCGGCCGAGCTCGGCCTGCCGGTCGAACGGCTGCGCGAGGTCAAGCTCGCCGCGCAGGACGTCGCCTCGCTCGACAAGCCGATCGGTGAGGACGGCGACGCCACCATGGGTGAGCTCGTCGCCGACGAGGACGCGATCGACCCGGAGTCCTCGGCGACCGCCGTGCTCGCCAAGCGCGAGGTCGAACGCGCGCTGGCGGCCCTGACCGACCGCGAGCGCACCGTGCTGATGCTGCGGTACGGCCTGATGGACGGCGAGGAGCACACCCTCGAGGACATCGGCGCCCAGTTCGGGCTGACCCGCGAACGTATACGGCAGATCGAGAAGAAGACCCTCACCAAGCTGCGTCACCCCTCGCGTGGGTTCCAGCTCCGCGGGCTGCTCGACTCCGTCGACGCTCCCAGCTGAACCGCTCCCCGCTCCGCCGCGCGGCGACGGCGCTCCTCGCCGTCGTCGCGCTCGTGGTCGGGGCGTGCACCACCGCTGCGGAGCCAACTGACGCCCCGGGAGGCGCTGCGGCTCCGGACGTGGCGGACGTGGAGGGCAGCGACGGCTCGCTGCCGGTGCCGTCGGAGGCCGACGACGATCCGGCGCCGGTCCCCACGCAGCCGCCACCGGCCGAGGCCCGCCAGCAGCCGGGCGCGGTGCCTGAGCCCGTGGCCCCGCCCCCAGCCTCCCGCGCCGCGCTGTCGTCCTGGCTCGAGTCCATCCTCGCCGATGCGAGCCGGGCGGATCCGGACCTCGAGCTCGGGGTCCTGGTCGTGGACGAGCTCGGCCGGGAGGTGGTCGCGCTCCAGCCCGATCGGCCGATGCTGCCAGCTTCGACGCAGAAGCAGGTCACGGCGGCTGCCGTGCTCGCGACCCTCGGCGCCGACGCGCGGCTGCGGACGGTGGTCGACGCCACGTCCGGCATCGCCGGTGACGGCACCCTCGACGGCGACCTGCTCCTGCGTGGGACGGGGGACCCGACGCTCGTCACCGAGGAGTACGCGCGGTTCGTCTACCCCGCCCGGCCCCGGACGTCCCTCGACGAGCTCGCCGACCACCTCGTCGAGCTGGGGCTGCGGCGGGTGACCGGGCGGATCCGTGGGAGCGCGCCCGGGTTCGCGCCGCCGGCCTTGCCGAGCGGGTGGCGGGACGCCTACCTCGACAGCCTCGACGGGCGGTACCTGGCCGGGTTGACGGTCGACGGTGGGCTCGTGACGCGGCTCGAGCTGCCGGGGATCGATCCGCCGCCGGAGCGGGAGGATCGGGCCGACGGGGACGGACCCGACGAGGCGGACACCGAGGCGAGCGGGGGCCCCTCATCGGCGACCCCGGACCCTCCCGTCAACGTGCTCGACCAGCTGGCCGCGCTCCAGACCGATCAGCCGCCGACGCTGCGCACGTCGCTGGCGGCCGATCCCGTCGAGCACACCGTCGCGGAGCTGACCCGCCTGCTCCGCGAACGGGGGGTGATCGTGGCAGGCGAGCCCACCACCGACCCGACCGAGGCGCCCGTCGCCGCCCGGCTCGCGACGCTGCTCTCGCCACCGATGGCGGACGTCCTGCGCTTCACCGTGCAACGCAGCGACAACCACCTCGCCGACACGCTCGCCCTCGTGGTGGCCCGCACCCGGACACGGGAGGGGAGCTGGGAGACGGTGCCGCGTGCGATGACCCAGGTGCTCGAGCGGTTGGAGGTCCCCACCGAGGGGACGGCGTTCGCGGACGGGTCGGGCTTGTCCCGCGACGACCGGCTCACCGCGCGTGCACTGACCGAACTGGATCTCCGCCTCACCGGCTCCGTCCGGTTCGGCCCGACCTGGCGGTCGCTGCAGTCGGTGGCCGGCAGCTCGGGCACCCTGCGCTCCCGCTACGTCGGGACCCCGGCCGAGGGTCGGTTCCTCGGCAAGACCGGCTCGCTGCGCGACGTCTCCAGTATCACCGGGCAGATCCTGTCGGCCCCGGAGGATCCGATGGCGCCCTCCAGCGTGGGCTCGCGGCGCTACCACCTCACGGTGCTGGGTAACGCGGCGGTGGGGGAGGGGCGGGCGCTCGTGCGGGCGACCGTCGACGAGCTGGTGACGGCGCTGGTCGCCGATCTCGACGGGTGCCGGCTCGAACTGGCTGGCGACGAGGGGCCCCTGGGCCGTCCGCCGGCCGCAGCTCGGTGCGGCGAGGACTAGCCCCATCGTGCCATCTTCCCACGTCCCCGTCGTGCCGGGGGTGGTCACGCTACGCGGTCACCTACCGTCCGAGCGTCGCGGGCGCGAGCTCCTCGGGGTGCGTCCGCCCCCACCGTTCGCAACGACCGGGAGCCTGCTCGTGGCCCGCATCCGAACCATGACCATCGGTGTCGCCGTCGCGGCGCTCCTCGCCGCAGGCGTGCCTGCCGGCGCGGCCGACACGACCTTCGCGGCACAGGCCGAGAGCGCCGGGCTGACGCTCGACATCGCCGGCAACGACGCGCTGGACGTCGCCGCGACCGGTGCCGCGATCGTGCCCGACGAGGCCCGCGCCACCGCGGTGCCCGTGGCGCTCGGTGGCACGCCCGCCGGCGAGCGCGACGTGACCTCCGACGGGGCGCTCGTCACCGACCCTGCGGCCGGTGAGGACCGCTGCCTCGGTGCGATCCCCGCGCCGCTGAGCAGCCTGGTCGGGGCCGGGCTCGCCTGTAGCGACGTCAGCGCCGAGGGCGACGCCCCGGCCGCCAGCGCGACCGCCGGTGTCGCCGAGCTCGCGGTCCTCGACCTCGAGGGCGCGGAGCTCGGTGCGCTGACCGACGTGCTCGCGACCCTGCCGCTCGACGACGTCCTCGCGGCGATCCAGGAGCAGCTCGACGGCGAGCTCGTCGTCATCCTCGACCAGGTCGGTGATCAGTGCGTCGACGCGCTCGAGCTCCTCAACCTCGAAGGTGACGGCGGCGACCTCGATCCCGGTTCCCTCGACGAGGTGCTCGACGTCCTCGGGGATGACGACGGCGGACTCATCAACGACATCGAGGACGCCCTCCTCGACCCGCTCGGCAGCCTGGCCTCGACGTCCTCGACGTCCGCGGCGGCTGACCCGCTCACCGACCTCATCGACGAGCTCACCGGCGTCCTCGATGGCGTCACCGGCACCCTGCCGCTCGCCTGCGAGGTCCTCCAGGACCTCACCGGTGCACTGGCCGACGGTGACCTCGTCGCCGATCTGACCAGCAGCGACCTGACCGACGCGCTCGCCGGCGCCGAGGGCACCCTGAGCGTCACCCTGCTCGAGACCGAGAGCACGACGTCCAGCGACGGTGACACCGTCGACGCCGCGTCCGGCCCTGCCGAGGGTGGGGCGGTCGAGATCACCGTGGACATCCCGCTGCTCGACGAGCTGCTCGGCGACGTGCTCGAGGAGGCCATCGCGCCGGTGCTCACCGAGCTGCAGGAGCTGCTCAGCCCGCTCGGCGACGCCGCGGTGGACGTCCCGGTGGTCGGTGACCTCGTCGGCCCGCTGCTCGACCAGGGCACGATCGGCGACCTCGTCGATGGCCCGCTCCTGCAGGTCGGTGTGGAGCCGGGCTCGGCGACCGCGACCGGCGACCTCGCGACCGAGGTCACCGGTGGCGACGCCACCCCAGCCGTCGTCGCGCTCGACGGGACCCTGTTCGCGCTGCCGGTCCTGGCCGGCCTCGACGACGCGCTGAACGACACGTCGCGCGCGCTCGATGACACCCTGCTCAGCCAGCTCCGCGACACGCCGCTGTCCGACCTGGTATCGGTCACCCTCCTGCCGGAGGAGGTCGTGGACGCCGAGCTCGCCGGCCTCGACGGCACCCGGGCCACGGGTGGCACCGCATCCGTGCAGGTGCTGTCCGCGCTGGGCGACCCCCTGATCGACCTCGAGTCGGCGCCGGCGACCGCCGCCGTGGGCGTCGGTCCGGCGGACACCTCCACGCCGGTCACCCCGTCGCAGCCGACCGACCCGAACGCGCCGGCCACGCCGAACCAGCCGTCCTCCCCGACCGGCGAGCAGCTGCCGGTGACCGGTGGCGGCGCGGTCCTCCTCGGGCTGGCGGCGCTCGGAGCAGCTGCCTCGCTGCGTCGCCGGGGCTGACGCGGCCCGTTCCACCGCCGGTGCCCCGTGCGTTCACGCACGGGGCATCGCCCTGTCGGACCGGCTCAGTTCGGGGACCGGGCCTCCGGCGACCTACGGTGCGCCGAGCCGGGTCGGGCCTGCGACCGCCGACCACACGTCCGAGGAGTGCTGTCGTGGACCGTCACGAGGCTGATCTGACCATCATCGGTGCCGGCCCCGCGGGGCTGTACGGCGCCTACTACGCCGGCTTCCGCGGCCTGAAGGTCGCGGTGCTCGACTCGCTCCCCGAACCGGGTGGACAGGTCGCGGCGCTCTACCCCGAGAAGCTGATCTTCGACGTCGCCGGCTT
Source organism: Nitriliruptor sp. (assembly GCA_040882055.1). Classification (GTDB taxonomy): domain Bacteria; phylum Actinomycetota; class Nitriliruptoria; order Nitriliruptorales; family Nitriliruptoraceae; genus Nitriliruptor. The sequence continues at coordinate 5,334 of JBBECA010000074.1, read as the reverse complement.
CCCGGCCGTCAAGGGGCAGGACCTGATCGAGCGGTGCGTCGAACAGGCCGCGCCCTACGACCCCACCTACCTGCTCGGTCACCGTGCGGAGACCCTGGAGAAGCAGGAGGACGGCTCGTTCCTCATCGGTACCCACAAGGGCGCGCAGGTCGCGACCAAGTCGGTCGTGATCACCGGCGGCATCGGGACCTTCACCCCCCGTCCCCTGCCCGACGCCGACGACTACGAGGGCAAGGGGCTGGTGTACTTCGTGCGCGAGCTCGAGGTGATGCGCGACAAGGACGTCCTCATCGTCGGCGGCGGCGACTCGGCCTGTGACTGGGCGCTCAACCTCGAGGGCATCGCCCGCTCCATCACCCTGATCCACCGCCGCGACCGCTTCCGCGCGCACGAGGACTCGGTCAAGAAGCTCTACGCCTCGAGCGTGCGGGTCATGACCTTCACCGAGGTCGCCAACATCCGCGGCGAGAGCGGCATCGAGTCGGTCGAGGTCTTCGACAACAAGACCGACGAACGCGAGACCCTGAAGGTCCAGGCCGTCGTCGCCGCCCTCGGCTTCAAGTCCGACCTCGGTCCGCTCAAGAGCTGGGACATCGAGATCGACGGACGCCACGTCCTGGTCGACACCCGCATGGAGACCAACGTCCCCGGCGTCTTCGCCGCGGGGGACATCACCGAGTACGACGGCAAGGTGCGGCTGATCGCCGTCGGGTTCGGCGAGGCGGCGACCGCGGTGAACAACGCGGCGGTCTACATCGACCCGGACGCCCGGGTCTTCCCGGGCCACAGCTCGGGGACCTAGCTCAGAGGCGGTCGACCGGCACGACCCGCAGGCGTGGACCGAACGCCGGCGGTCGCTGGCCGGCGCTGCCGATGAGCCGCACGACACGGCCGCGGTGACCGGCGAAGGGCTCGAGCAGGCCGAGCATCTCCTCGTCGGTGCCGCGCGGGCGCCCCGCCAGGTTCCAGGCCACCTGGTTCTTGACGTGGAAGTCGCCGACCTCGACGGCGTCCGGATCGCCCGCGGCGCTCCGGAGCGCGAGCTCGGCGGTCCACGGTCCGATCCCCGGGACCAGACAGAACGCCCGGAGCCGCGCCTCTCGCGGCAGCGCGAGGGCGGACTCGAGCTTGGCGGCGTGCCGCGCGGCGCTCCTGACGGCCGCGGCACGGGAACGCTCGACGCCGAGCCGGTGCCAGGTGTGGTCCTCGATCGCGCCGCACGCCTGCGGGGTCGGGGGGAGCCGCAGGCCGTACGGACCGGGCGCCGGCGAGCCGTGCCCGCGGACGAGCCGGGTCCAGGCACGCGCTGCCTCGCCGCCGGTGACGCGTTGGGCCAGGATCGTGGCCGCCAGCAGCCCCCACACCGTCCCGGTCCGCACGATGCGCAGATCGCGCCGCTGGTGGTGAGCTCGGGCGACGGTGGGGTGGATCCCGGGATCGAACCCGTCGAGGACGTCGTCGGCGCCCACGAGCGCCGGAGCGTGGTCGAGGGCCCAGGCAGCGCCGTCGCCGTGCGCCTGCGCGGCGAAGGTCCGTGGGCCCCGGCGTGCGATGTGGACCGTCGCGGGGCCGTCGGGGGTCCAGGTGGCCCGCACGACCTCGTCGGGCCGCAGCCGGATGGTCGGATCCTGGGCGCTCGAGACGAGGGGCGCCAGCGACCGGCGCAGGTCGATCCCGAGGGGGACGGTGAAGGTGCGCATCCCGCCGACGCTACCGGCTCCGCTGCCGGCGCCCGAGCGCCGAGGTGTCCGGGAACCGACGCGACGGGACCCACGCCGCAGCGTGGGTCCCGTGGGCGGCGCCGGCCAGCGTCAGGCGCTCGGGTCGGCGACGTAGCGCAGGTAGGGGCGCGGGGCGTCGACCGGGCCGAAGCGGGCCTCGGCGTCCTCGTCGGAGACCGCGGGGGTGACGATGACGCGGTCACCCTTGGTCCAGTTGGCCGGGGTCGCCAGCTGTTCCTTGGAGGTGAGCTGCAGCGAGTCGATGACACGCAGGAGCTCGTCGAAGTTGCGGCCGGTCGAGGCGGGGTAGGTCAGGGTCAGCTTGACCTTGTTGTCCGGACCGATCACGAAGACGGAGCGCACCGTGGTGGTCTCGCTGGCCTCGGGGTGGACCATGTCGTAGAGGTCGGCCACCTTGCGGTCCGGGTCGGCGATGATGGGGAAGTTCAGCTCGTCGACGCCCTGCGTCTCCTCGATGTCCTTCTTCCACTGCTCGTGGTCACCGAGCGGGCTCACCGACAGACCGATGACCTTGGTGCCCCGGGCGTCGAACTCGTCCTTGAGCTTGGCGACGGCACCGAGCTCGGTGGTGCAGACCGGGGTGAAGTCCTTGGGGTGGCTGAACAGGACGGCCCAGTCGTCACCCTTCCAGTCGTGGAAGTTGAGCTCGCCCTCGGTCGTCGGGGCGGTGAAGTCGGGGGCGGTGTCGCCGAGTCGGATCGACATCGTGGTGGGACCTCTCTGATCGGGGGCGCGCACGGGGCGCGGTCGGGAGCAGGACGGTACGGCCGACCCCCTCACCCCGTCAGGGGCAGGCCGTGCCAACGGTGCGAACAGGCGAGGTGGCCGTCAGCTGCTCGCGTCCTCGGCCTCGAGTCGCCGCAGGATCCGCCGGAGCGCCCCCTCGAGCACCTCCGCCTCGTCGTCGGTCAGCCCGTCGAAGGTCTCGGCGAGCGCGGCGATGTGGGCATCGAGCGCACCGTCGATGACCTCACGTCCCTGGGCGGTGAGGCGCACCCGGGTCCGTCGGCGGTCCTCGACGTCGGGGGTGCGTTCGATCAAGCCCGCCGCTTCCAGCCGGTCGAGGCGGTTGGTCATCGCCCCCGAGGAGACCAGCAGCGACCGGTAGAGCTCGGTCGGGGTGAGCTCGTAGGGGGCACCGGAGCGCCGCAGCGCCGCGAGGACGTTCTGCTCGCCATCCTTGAGGTCCCAGGGGGCGAGGTGTTCGACGACGTCCCGGTCGACGTAACGGGCGAGCCGGATCACGCGTCCGGCGAGCCGCAGCACCGAGGTGTCGAGCTCGGGGCGCTCCCGGGCCCACTGCGCGATGAGCTGGTCGACGTGATCGCCGCCATCAGCCTGCGTGGCGTCGTCGCCTGGGCTCGTCGGAGCGTCCATCTCGGGGCACCTCGATCGGGGTGGGGGCGGCCTGGGTGGGGATGATCAGAAGAGCGCGACCTGCTCGCCGTCGGCGACCACCGGCACCGGACGGGAGCGCGCGGTGACCGCCGTCACGACGGCTGCGACGCCGTCGTCGGGCTCGGTCGTCGGCGGCGGTGGGGTCGGGGGCGGCGGCGGTGCCGTCACCACGCTGCGGAACCTGGCGCCGGCCCACGGGATGCCGAGCTCGGTGCACGCCGTGACCGCCCGTTCCGGATCGCACCCCGCACGGACGGCGCCCACGACGTCGACCTCGATGTGGGGGATGGGCGCCATCAGCACCAGGTTGCGCTCGACGTCCGCGCGCGATGCGCGGAGCCCGGCCTCGAGCTTGGGGTGCAGGTCGTGGAGGTGATCGTAGATGCCGAGCACGCTGCCGTGGTCACGCAACAACCTCGCGGCGATCTTCGGCCCGATCCCGTCGGCGCCGCGCAGACCGTCCGACGGGTCCCCTCGGAGGGCGGCGAGGTCGATGTACTGCCACGGCTCGATGCCGTACGTCGCACGGACCGCCGCCTCGTCCTCGACGAGCAGGTCGGACATCGAGGCGCGCGGCCGCAGCAGACGGGTCGAGAGGCCGACGACCGCGGTCAGGTCCCGGTCGGAGGTCAGCAGGTCGCAGGACCAGCCGAGCTGCGTGCACGCGTCGGCGGTGGCGGCGAGGAGGTCGTCGGCTTCGGCGCCCTCCTGCTCGACCACGTGCAACCCGCACGCCTCGAGGTGGCCGCGCAGGTCACGCAGGTGCTGATCGAGGTCCGGATGGTTCGGTGGCCGGTGCGCCTTGTACTCGGGGTGGTCGAGCTTGCGCCGGTTCACGGGGTGGTCGAACCCGACGATCACGGCGTCGTAGGGCCCGTAGGACCACGCGGTCGCGAGCATCCCGAGGACGGTGGCGGTCACGAAGGGGCCGGTCGGAGCGTCCCGCTGCTTGGCGTGGAAGGCGCGGTGACCGAGCGAGTTGCCGTCGACGGCGAGGACGGTGGGCACGGAGCGGGTTCCGAGGCTCGACGCAGGTGACGGGGACGGGGCGACGGTACCGGCTGGGTAGCCTCGACCCGGCTGTCACGACCCCGACAGGAGCCCTCGTGCCCACCCGCATCGAGCGTGCGCTGATCACCGGCGCGTCCGCCGGCCTCGGTGCCGAGTTCGCTCGCCAGCTCGCTGCCCGCGGGGTGGAGCTCACCCTCGTCGCCCGCCGAGGCGACCGTCTCACCGAGCTGGCCGACACGCTCCCCGTCGCCGTCGAGGTGCTGACGGCCGACCTCGGGACCGAGCAGGGGATCGCGAGCGTCGCCGATCGGCTGACCACCACCACCTCACCCGTCGACCTGCTGGTGAACAACGCGGGCTTCGGGGCCTACGGCGCGTTCTCGGACCTACCGATGGAGCGGCACGCGGCGATGATCGACCTCAACGTCGGGGCGCTCGTCCGCCTCACCTCGGCGGCGGTCACCCAGCTGCTGCCACGTCGGGCCGGTGGCGTGATCAACGTCGGCTCGACCGCCGCGTACCAGCCGGACCCGTTCGGGGCGGTCTACGGGGCGTCCAAGGCGTTCGTCCGCTCGTTCACCGAGGCGATCCACGAGGAGCTGCGCGGGAGCGGGGTCCACGCCATGCTCCTCTCGCCCGGCTTCACCGACACCGAGTTCCAGGCCGTCGCCGACGTCGCGGACGGTGCGATGCCCGGACCGCTGCGGATGACCGCCGAGGCGGTGGTCGCCGGCGCGTTGCGCGACTTCGCGCGCGGGCGGGCGGTGTGCGTGCCGGGTGCGGCGAACAAGCTCAACGTCGCGGCGGTCGAACTGACCCCCTCGGCGGTGTCGCGGCGCGCGTCACGGTTGGTGCACGAACGGTTCTCGCCGTGAGCGAGGCCGTCGTCGGTGTCGGCGTCCGGACCGTCACGCTCGGCGGGCTGCCGCTGCTGGCCGCCGCCGTGCCGGCCGAGGGGCCGGGCGTCGGGCTGTTCGAGCGGGTCGCCGAGGCGGGCCTCGTCACGCTGCCGAGCGTCAGCGGGGTCGAGCTGCCGCGTGGTGCCCGGTTGGGGTTCGTGGTGGACCGCGAGGAGCTCCGCCTGGTCGACGAGCAGGACGTGACGCTCCTGCGGGCGCCGCGGGTCGGGCTCGATGCCGCCTGGCTCGACGCGGCGCTCCGGCTCAAGGGGACGATGACCGTC
>JBBECA010000073.1:0-2431 GCA_040882055.1 Nitriliruptor sp. | reverse complement strand
AGGGTGTCGACGGCGCAGGCGACGGCGACGGGCTGGTGGAAGGCGCCGACGAGGTTCTTGCCGGCGCCGAGGTTGATGCCGGTCTTGCCCCCGATGGCGGCGTCGACCTGGGCGAGCAGGGTGGTCGGCACCTGCAGCACGGCGACGCCGCGGTTCCAGGTGGCGGCCAGGAAGCCGGCGAGATCGCCGACCACTCCCCCGCCGACGGCTACGACCAGGTCACCGCGGGTGAGCGGCAGGTCGGCGCAGACCTGCCACAACTCGGCGAGCGTGGCGGCGTCCTTGGCGACCTCGCCGTCGCGGACGAGGTGGCGGTGGACGGTCAGGCCGGCATCGCGGAGCGACGTCTCGACCGCATCGACGTGGCCGGCGGCGACGATCGGCTCCTGGGTGACCACCAGCGCGGTGGCGGCGCTGGCGGGCAGCGTGACCTCGGCGAGCACGGCGGGCAGGTCGCGGCCGACGACGACCGGGTAGGGCGCGTCGGCGAGCGCGACGGGGACCACGGTCGGTCCATCGGCCGCCTGCGCGGCCGCATCGGTGCGTTCGTGGGCGAGGTCGGCGCCAGGGGCCGGACGGTCGGAGGTCACGTCATCACCTGCTCGTGTTCGGAGGGGGTGAGGACGTCGCCGGCCTCGAGCGCGAACGCGACCACGTCGGCCACCACGGCATCGACGTCGCGGCCGGCGTCGATGGTGACGTCGGCGACGGCGGCGTAGCGATCCTCGCGTTCGGCGTAGGTGGCCCGCAGGCGGGCCTCGAGGTCCTCGCCCGCCAGCAGCGGCCGCCCGTCGGCCTCGTCCTGCAGGCGGGCGAGCAGGACCTCGGGGGTGGTGCGCAGCTCGACGAGCGTGCCGGTGAGCATCAGGTTGGCGACGTTGTCGTCGCGCAGGACCGTGCCGCCGCCGAGCGCGAGGACGAGGTCGTGGTAGCCGGACAGCTCCTCGACGACCTGACGTTCGAGATCGCGGAAACCGGCCTCACCGTGGGCGAGGAACAGCTCGGGGATCGTGGTGCCGGTCCAGCGTTCGAGCTCGGCGTCGGTGTCGGCGAAGCGGCGCCCGAGCCGGTCGGCGACGGCGCGGCCGACGGTGGTCTTGCCGGCGCCCATCATCCCGTAGAGGGCGAGGTTGCGGCTCAGCACGGGGCATCCACCGCCTCCGCAGAAGCGGTGCCGCCAGCTTCACACGCGGGCACGGACGGGTCGCGGTCGCTGACGTGGTGGTCCGTCACAGGGCCAGCGCGTCACGGACGGGGATCCGCAGGTCGGGGAAGGCCAGACAGGTCAGGTCGGCCGAGGCATCGAGGGTGAGGATGTCGCCGTAGTGACCGGTGTCGTCCAGGCGGTGCACGTCCACGACGTCAGCCTCGAGGTCGACGAACCAGTACTCGGGGACCCTCTCGCGCTCGTAGAGACCCCGCTTCTTGATCAGATCGAGCCGACGGGTCGAGGGCGACGACACCTCCACGACCAGGTCGGGCACCACGTCGATGAACCGCTCGTCAGCCAGTTGCGCCGCGTGCTCAGCCCCGAGGACGATCACGTCCGGCTGAACGACGGTGCCCGGCGCGAACATCACGTCCATCGGTGCCGGGAAGGCGAGACCGCCGTGCCTTCGCACGTGCACGTGGAACGCCGCGAGGATGGCAGCGACCGCGAGTTGGTGGCGCTGGATCGGTGATGGCGACACGAACAGCTCCCCGTCGATCAACTCGCGACGGAGGCCATCGTCCTGCGGCAGCTGCACCAGGTCGTCGTAGGTCAGACCGGTCATGGTCGGCACGGACACGGCGGCCTCCTTCGCGTCGACGCGGGAACGTACGGACACCAGGGTAGGTCGCTGTCCACGCCCGCTCCAGAGCTGTGGATGGCGTCGATGACCGACCGGCTCGACCAGCTGCTACGGGACGTCAGCGCTGCGCGATGTCGGCGAGGTAGCCGTCGAGGTTCCGGCGCACCTCGGTGACGGTGTCACCGCCGGTCTTCTCGAGCAGCGCATCGGCGAGCTCGAACGCCACGACGGCTTCGAGCACGACCCCGGCACGCGGGACAGCGCAGGCGTCGGAGCGTTGGGTGATGGCCTGGGCCGGCTCGTGGGTGTCGAGGTCGACGGTGGCCAGCGGCCGCGGCAGGGACGAGATGGGCTTCATCGCGACCCGCAGGCGCAGCGGCTGTCCGGTGGACATGCCGGCCTCGAACCCACCGGCGCGTTCCGACAGGCGGCGGTAGACGCCGTCGTCCCCGCGGACGATCTCGTCGTGGGCGAGCGAGCCGGGGCGGGAGGCGAGGTCGAACCCGTCGCCGAACTCGACCCCCTTCATGGCCTGGACCGACAAGCAGGCAGCCGCGAGGCGGGCGTCGAGCTTGCGGTCGGCGTGGACGTGGCTGCCGAGGCCGGGCGGGACGCCGTGGGCGAGCACCTCGATGGTG
>JBBECA010000072.1:0-78310 GCA_040882055.1 Nitriliruptor sp. | reverse complement strand
AGCGGTTCTCGTCGTCACCGAGGTCGAGGATGAAGACGTCGCCGTCGCGGCGCAGCTCTGACACGGGGCTCTCCTGGCAGCGGAGGCCGAACCCTACGGGACCGCCAGCCGCGCACAGGTGTCGACGGTGAGCGCAGGCGCCCGGCGTGTACCGCCGGGCGGAGGGGCGGGGACGGGGCCCACGCCTGGTCGTGGTGCCCCGTCCCAAGCCGCCCTGCAGCAGCTGCCCGCCGTCAGTCCCCGAAGAAGAAGTCCATCAGGCTGGCGCAGTCGGTCCAGGGCGTGCCGTCCTCGCCCTCGAGAATCGGGACGACGCCGTTGCCCGCCTCCCACTGCGCGTCCGCGGCTCGTCCGGTGTGGAGGTTGGCGTGGTGCGCCTGGTTGGGCACCGCCCGGCCGTTGGCCAGCGGCTTGCACTTCTTGATCGCGATGGGCCAGTCACCGCTCGCGTCCAGCTCGATACCCGTCAGGTGCAGGTGGGCGTGTGGCGGCAGGTCCTCCGCCTGCGCCACCGCCATCGATGCGCTGAGGAGGCCGACCGATGCGGCCAACACGCTCACTCGATGCCATCGCTTCATGGATCCGTCCCTTCGCTCGCTGGGGTCACCCATCCCCAACCCCGATGGCTGGCGACCGGCCCCACCGCGAAGCTCACCTCGCACGCGTTACCGCAACGTTCCCCACAGCGTTACGGCTCGAGGAGCTCACCCGGACCGACACCCCGCGGTCGACGAGACGATGCCATCCGGCAGGCCGGGCGCGAACCGCCCGACGTTGCGGGTGGACCGAGCCGCGGGATACCGTCCGCGCGGTCCTGCGGGTGTAGCTCAATGGTAGAGCTCTAGCTTCCCAAGCTAGCGACGGGGGTTCGATTCCCCTCACCCGCTCTCGTCTCGTCTCGCCTCGCCCGCTCGCGGGCGCGTGCACACGGAGCCTCACCGCAACGGCGTGCCCGACGAGCGCCACAGCCGCGCGCCGACGGGGTCACCGTGGGTCGTCGCGGAGGAGCCGGACGACGATGAGCAGGTACCAGGCGTCGGCGGTCGTGTTGAACACCCGCTGCCACAGGCCGGTGGCCCCCGGCACCACGCCGGACACGTAGACGGCGAACAGCACCACGCTCACCGCACCGAGGGACGTCGACCACCCCGCCAGCCTCGGAACGTCACGCCGGAGCCGCCACCCGAACGCGAGCGGCGCGGACGCGAGCGCGCCGTACCCGATCCCCGCGCTCACGACGTGCCAGGTGTCGGTCGGGGACGTCCCGAACCCCGGGCAGCCCGCGCTACACGGTGCCGCGAGGGCGCCGAGGGTGCCGACACCGGCCAGCACGACCAGCGCAGGCCCGAGCCAACCTCGCCCCGGCAGTGCTCGGTGCAGCGTCGGCGCCAGCAGGAGGAACGCCACACCGGACAGCGCCAGTCCGGCGGTCAGCAGCCCGCGGGACGCCCACGGTGCGGCGAGCTCGAACAGCTCGCTGATCGCCTGCTCGACCGGGTCGTACCCCTCGCGGATCTGACCGGCGATGGCCCAGCTGCCGATGTAGACCGTCACCGCCACGAGCCCGAACCACAGCGAGCCGCGCATCCAGCCCGTCAACGGTTCCGCGGGCACGGTCGACGCCCGGTCCTCGATCGCACCCGCCACAGGGCGCCCTTCCGGCGTGGGGCCGCACCCGGCTCGGGTCCAGCTCTCGCGACGGCGACGCTAGCGAGGCGCCTGACGACCCCGCGGCCATCCCCGGCGGTGACCTGGAACCCGTGAGCCGTCGTGGGTCCTCACCGATGCGGGGCCGCCGATCGACGTGCCCGCTGACGTGCGCGTGACCATGGAGGTCGTGGCCGAGGGCGACGCCTGGCAGGTGAGCGGCACGTCGGCCTGCAACTCCTACAGCGGGGTCGTGACCACCGACGGCGAGGCCTGGCGAGCGCAGGGCTTCGGTGGCACCGAGATGAGCTGCGACGAGCCACGCATGTCCGCCGAGCAGCGCTACCTCGCGGCGTTGCACACCGTCGATACGTGGGAGCGGGCGTCGGACGACGAGCTCGTGCTCACCGGCCCCGAGGTGCGGCTCGAGTACTCCTCGCTCCCCCCGGTACCGACCGCCGAGCTGACGGCCACGACCTGGGTGCTCGACGGCCTGGTCACCGGCACGGGTCCCGACGCGAGCTTCTCCTCCGCCGCCACCGGGGCCGACGAAGCCACGTTGCAGCTCGCCCCCGACGGCACCGTGGAGGCCTCCACGGGGTGCCGGACCTTCACCGGTGAGTGGGTCGGAACCGGCGACGAGGTCATGCTGACGACGTTCGGTCAGCGCGACGACAGCCCGAACGTGGCCGAGGACGGCACCACGTCGTGCGACGAGGCCGTCGTCGCACAGGAGGACCAGGTCCTGTCGGTCCTCGGCGACGGCTTCCGCGCCGAGGTCGACGGCCAGCAGCTCACCCTCACCTCACGCGACGGTCTCGGCTTGGTCTACCGCGCCGCGGAGGGCTGATCCGTCCCGCTCCTCGGCCCCTCGACCGGACGACCGGCCCCAGGTCGACGCCCAGCGGTTCCTAGGCTGACGGACCCCCGCGCGAGGAGCCTGACGATGAGCTACACGCGGTTCGCGGCCATGATCGCCACCTCGACGGTGGTCATGTTCGTGCTGATGTACACCACCATCTTCACCATCGATCACGTGCAGTGGAGCCAGACGAAGTTCTGGATGGCCCTCTGCATGGGCGGCACGATGGCCATCATCATGCTGGCGTTCATGCTCAGCATGTACCGCGATGCGCGCAAGAACGTGGCGATCTTCGTCGGCAGCGCGGTCGTGATCGTCGCCTCGATGTTCCTCGTGCGCAGCCAGACCACCGTCGACGACGTCTCCTACATGAAGGCGATGATCCCCCACCACTCGATCGCCATCCTGACCAGCGAACGCGCCGAGATCGACGACCCACGCGTCCGCGAACTCGCCGACCAGATCATCGAGGCACAGCGCACCGAGATCGCCGAGATGGAGCGTCTGATCGACGATCTCGAGTCCGGGGACTGACGTCAGATGACGCGGGGGGCCTGGTCGTCCTCGGACACGAACGGCAGCCCCTCACGGGCCCAGGCCTGCATGCCACCCTCGAGGTTCTCGATGTCGTAGCCGGCACGACGGAGGGCGTTGGTCACCTGCCCCGACCGGTTGCCCGAGCGGCACACCGCGACGATGGTGCGGTCCTGGGCGAGCTCGCCCTGACGTGCCGCCAGCTCGCCCATCGGCACGTGATCCGCGCCGTCGATGTGACCCGCGTCCCACTCGTCCTGCTCACGCACGTCGAGCAGCTGGACGTCATCAGCGACCTCGTGGGCCTCGGCCGGGGTCACGCCGAGCCTCCACCGCTGAGGGCGGTCAGGGCGGCATCGAGCCGGGCCCGGGCGTCGGTCGCGACGTCGTCGAGCTCCGCCGGGCCGAGCGCCATCATGGCGTGAGGGTCGGCCGCGACCACGTCGGTGCCGCCCGCGGGGTTCGCGCGCAGGAGCACGTTGCAGGGCAGCAACGCGCCGATGTCGGCGTCGACGTCGATGGCCTGCTTGGCCAGCGGGGGGTTGCACGCGCCGAGGATCTTGTAGGCGCCGATCTCCTCGCCGAGCTTGTCGCGCAGCGCCGCCTCGACGTCGATCTCCGAGAGGATCCCGAACCCCTGCTCCTGGAGCGCACTGCGGACGCGGCGCTCGGCCTCGGATGGGTCGGCATCGATCGTGATGGTCATCGTGTACGAGCTCACGTGAGGCTCCTCGAGGGTGTCGACGACGACTCTACGGCGCCGGCGGGTTCGCGGCCCTCGCCGCCGCCGGGGCGGCCGCATCGGAGGGGTAGAAGCGGCGCCGCAGCCACAGCGACACGTAGACGAGCCCGACCAGGGCCGGCACCTCGATGAGCGGTCCCACCACGCCCGCGAGCGCCTGCCCTGAGGTCGCGCCGAACACGCCGATGGCGACCGCGATCGCGAGCTCGAAGTTGTTCCCGGCCGCGGTGAACGACAGGGTGGCGTTGCGCTCGTAACCGAGACCGACCCGCTTGCCGACGGCGAACGACACCCCGAACATCACCGCGAAGTAGACCAGCAGCGGCAGCGCGATCCGGCCGACGTCGAGCGGGCGTGAGGTGATCTGTTCGCCCTGGAGGGCGAACAGCATGACCACGGTGGCCAGCAGGCCGTAGAGCGCCCAGGGGCCGATCCGTGGCAGGAACGTGCCCTCGTACCACTCCCGGCCGCGGCGCTTCTCGCCGAGGGTCCGCGTCAGGAACCCGGCCAGCAACGGGATGCCGAGGAAGACCAGCACGGCCTGGGTGATCTGCCAGAGCGAGACGTCGAGGGTCTGCTGCTCGAGCCCGAGCCAACCGGGCAGGACCGAGAGGTAGAAGTACCCGAGCAACGAGTACGCCGCGATCTGGAACACCGAGTTGATGGCGACCAGCACGGCCGCCGCGTCGCGGTCGCCACAGGCGAGGTCGTTCCAGATCAGCACCATCGCGATGCAGCGTGCGAGCCCGACGATGATCAGCCCCGTCCGGTACTCGGGCAGGTCCGGCAGGAACGTCCACGCCAGCGCGAACATCAGGGCGGGCCCGACGATCCAGTTCAGGACCAGCGAGGTCACGAGCAGGCGCTTGTCCGCGGCGACCTCGCCGAGCTGGCCGTAGCGCACCTTGGCCAGCGGCGGGTACATCATCACCAGCAACCCGAGCGCGATCGGCAGCGACACCGTGTCGATCTTCAGCGCATCGAGCGCATCGCCGACGCCGGGGACCAGGCGGCCGAGGAGCAGACCGGCGACCATCGCCGCACCGATCCAGACCGGCAGGAACCGGTCGAGCAGCGACAGCTCGTCGAGGACGGCCGCATCGCGCGCGTCCACGGTCGTCGCGGTGGAGGGGGGCGTGGGATCCACGGTGACGAGCTCCGAGCGGTTCTGGCGGGGAGGGAATCGTGGACACCAGCCTACACCTCAACTACCGTTGACCCAACGATGATTGAGCGAACCCTGGACGACGTCGAGGACCGAGCCGCGATCCACCGCGCGCTCGGCGACCCGACCCGCCTGCGCATCGTCGACGCCCTGCAGCTCTCGGACCGCTCACCCACGCAGCTCGGCCAGCTCCTCGAGCTCCCCACCAACCTCCTCGCCTTCCACCTCGGGGTCCTCGAGGAGGCCGGGCTGGTGGTCCGCACCCCGTCGCAGGGGGACGCCCGACGCCGGTACGTGGCGCTGGGACGCCACTCGTCGTCGTCGCTCGACGAGCCACGGCCACTGGCCGGGCCGCTCGAGCGGGTGCTGTTCGTCTGCACGGCGAACTCGGCCCGCTCCCAGCTCGCCGCGGCGCTGTGGCACGCCCGGACGGGCCAGCCCGCGCTCTCGGCCGGCACCGAGCCCGCCACCCACGTGCACCCCCTGGCGATCGAGGTCGCTCGCGAGCGCGGCATCGATCTCGACGACGCCACACCCACCGGGTACGACGCCATCGCCACCACACCGGACCTGGTCGTCTCGGTGTGCGACCGCGCGCACGAGTCCCAGGTGGACGCCGCGGTGCCCCGCCTGCACTGGTCGATCCCGGACCCGGTGGGTGGCCCGCGCCGGGCGTTCGCGCGTACCTACGACGATCTGGCAGTGCGCGTCGATCGGCTGGCCCGCGCCGCCTGCGCCGCGTGAACCCGCCACCGTCCTCACCCACCCCGACCGAGGTGACCCGATGACCACCGACGTACCGACCGTCCTCTACCTCTGCGTCCACAACGCGGGCCGATCGCAGATGGCCGCCGGCTGGACCCGACACCTCGGCGGCGACCGGGTCCAGGTCCTCTCAGGAGGGTCCGAGCCCGCGGACCGGATCAACCCCACCGCCGTCGAAGCGATGGACGAGGTCGGCATCGACATCACCGGTACCCAACCCCGCAGGTGGGACGAGGAGACGCTCGGCGCCGCCGATGTCATCGTCACCATGGGCTGCGGCGACACCTGCCCGGTCGTGCCCGGCAAGCGCTACGTCGACTGGGCGCTCGAGGACCCCGCGGGGCAGGATCTCGACGCGGTGCGTCCGATCCGTGACGACATCCGCGACCGGGTCGCCGCCCTGCTCGATGAGCTCGGTGTCGACGCGCGCGGTTGATCGCTGCCACCGGTCAGGTGGCGGTGCTCTCCAGGATGAGCTCGGTGACGGCCTCGGGACGGTCGAGGTGGGGGAAGTGCCCGCTGCGGTCGACCCAGACCAGCTCGGCGTCCGGGACACGGGCCCGCGGCCCTGGCCGTGCTCCGGGCCGTGGTCGTGAGGCGACACCCCCGGGCTCTACCCCCTCTCGCTTCACGACCCCTCGCGCACGAGGTTCCGTAGGCTCACGTGCGGCCACGGCGCGGTCCGGCGACAGGAACTCGCGTGCCACGCTTCGAGGAACACCGCACGGTGACCGCGTCCCCGGGCACCTGCTGGCAGCTGCTCACCGACCCCGACCGCATCCCCACGTGGCTGACGGTCGCCTCCTCGGTCCGCGCCGAAGGTGAGGTGGGTGCGGGCCAGCGTCTCGTCGCGCGCGGTGGCGCCCTCGGGGTGAGCGTGAAGGTCGAGCTCGAGGTGGTCGCCTGGGAGCCCGAGGAGCGGTTCGCGTGGCGCCTGCGCGACCCCGTCCGCGTCGAGGCCACCCACCGGCTCGAGGTCGTGGAGGACGGTCTGACCCGGGTCCACGTGGGGGTCGAGGCCGACCTCGGCCGGCGGGTGCCCGTGCGCGCTCGGTTCGCCATCCGGGTCGTGCGGGGCGAGGTCGCGCGATCGCTCGATCGGTTCGCCGAGCTCGCCGAGGCGGTCCGGGACTAGCGCGAGCTCACCCAGGGCTCACGCTCCACCGGCCTCCGCTCGGTCCCGCGACGGACGGGACGGGGACCGGCGAGACGCCGCACGGCCACACCGAGCACGGCGGCGACGGCCGCGCCCGCGCTGTTGAGCAGCAGGTCGTCGACGTTGGTGCCCCGTGAGGGGTGCACGAGCTGGAGCAGTTCGATCCCGAGGGAGACGGCGATCCCGGTGGCGGCCAGGCGCACCATCCCCGCGCGCCGCCACCGCTGGGCCAGCAGCACGATCGTCGGGACGAGCAACAGCAGGTTGATGAACGCGTAGATCTCCGGCGCACCATCCATCCGCTCGAGCGGGCGGAGGTTGATCTCGGACGCTTCGTCGAGCCGGGTACCGAGCTCCCCGATCGGTGACAGCGTGGCGATCGCCACCGCGACGAGCGACGCGACGATGGCCCCGTCGAGCACCGCGGGACCGAGCACGGGGTGCTGACCTCGGCGCACGGCACGGACCAGCGCGGACAGCGCAGCCACGGCGAGGCCGGCGACGAGCGCGAAGCCCACCACCTCCACGATCGTGGCGCTCTGCACGCTGGACCCCCCGCGGTTCGGTCGGCAGACGGTACCGACGCGCCCTCGTCCGCTCGGCCGAGGGCCGCCGTGGCCCCTCGCGCGTCTCGCCGGCTGGCTAGCGTCCGGCGCCCCACAGGATGAGGAGCGTTCGGTGACCCGTCTCCACCTCGGCGTGCTGGCGGACGAGGCGGCGGCTCGCCGCGACCCCGATCACCGTTCGCTGCTGTTCGAGGGCCGCTGGTGGACCACCGGCGAGCTCCACGACCGTGTGACGCGCATCGCCGGGGGCCTGACCGCGCTCGGGCTCGCCCCCGGAGACCGGCTCGTGCTGGTCATGGCCACCACACCCGACGTCGGCGTCCTCTACCAGGCGTGTTGGCGCGCCGGGCTCGTGGCCACGCCGGTGCTGTTCCTGCTGCCACCCCAGGAGCTCCGCCACGTCCTGCTCGACAGCGGCGCTGCTGCGGTCGTCACCACGCCGGAGTTCGTGGCCAACGTCCAGCAGGCGGCGGAGGGGCTCGACCTGCGGATCGTCCTCGACGGCGAGCTCGAGGGCACCGTCCCCCTCGCCGACCTCGCGAGCGGCGACCCCGCGGGCATCGTGGACCGGGCGGACGACGACCTCGCCGCGCTGCTCTACACCGGAGGCACGACCGGCCGAGCCAAGGGTGTGGAGCTCACCCACGCCAACCTGTGGCACGCGGGCCGCGCCGGCTACGAGGCGACCACCGACGACCGGCTCGCGCGGACCCTCGTCCCGCTCCCGCTCGCGCACGCCTTCGGCCTGCTCGTGACGGTCACCGGTGCCCACGACCCCGACCCGAGCGTCGCGGTCCTCCAGCGCTGGTTCGACCCCGTCGCCTCCTGCGAGCTGATCGCCGAGCACCGCCTCGAGCAGGCGACGCTGGTGCCGACCATGCTGCGTGTGTTGCTCACGCTGCCGCTCGAGACCTACGACCTGTCGAGCCTGCAGCGGGTCGTGTGCGGTTCGGCGCCGCTCCCGCCGGCGGTCCTGCGCGAGTTCGAGCAGCGCGTCCCCTCGGTCACGGTCTGCGAGGGGTACGGGTTGACCGAGACCGCGGCGGCCGCCACCGTCAACCGGCGGACCGCCCGCAAGGTCGGCACCGTCGGCCAAGCGCTGCCAGGCACCGAGCTACGCATCGTCGACGACGCCGGGGACCCGGTCCCCGCCGGAACCCCCGGCGAGGTCTGGATCCGGTCAGCCGCCACGGCCCGCGGCTACCGGGGTGAGGTGGACGGTCACGACACCTTCCGCGCCGACGGGTGGGTGCGGACCGGAGACGTCGGCGCGCTCGACGAGGACGGCTTCCTGACCATCCTCGACCGCCTCAAGGACCTCGTGATCCGCAACGGTTTCAACATCTACCCGCGCGATGTCGAGGAGGCGCTCGCCGAGCACGGGTCCGTCGCCGCCGCCGCGGTCGTCGGCCGCCCCGACGACGAGGTCGGCGAGGAGATCGTCGCGTTCGTCCAGGCGGCGCCCGGCGTCGACGATCTGGACGCCGAGGAGCTGCGCGCCTGGGCCCGCGAGCGGCTCGGCCCGAAGTCCTACCCACGGGACGTGCGTGTGATCGACGCGTTGCCGCTCACCCCGGTGCTGAAGATCGACCGGAAGTCGGTCCGGGGCCTGCTCTGACGACCCCGACGCCCGGGGCGGCAGCTACCGTCCCGGCGACCGAGGTCCGTGACGCCGACCGGAGCACCCCCCGATCCGACGCGATGGCACCGCCCCGGCCTCGGAGGCCTCGCACCCGGATCGTCGGGGCGTGCCCGACGAGCAGGACGTGAACGCGACCGCCGAACGCTTCGCCGAGCGACTGGCGGTCCCCGCCCTCATCGCCGCCTTGGCCTCGATCCCGGCGGTGTTCCTCACCCTCGCGGACGGCGCGCTGGCGACCACCGGTCGCGTGATCGACCTGGCCTCGGCTGCGGTGCTGCTGATCGAGGGCGCGGTGCCGCTGCTGCTCGCGCGCGACAAGCGGGGTTGGCTGCGCCGGCACCGGTGGCTGCTCGCGCTGGTGGCGGTCGTCCTGCCGGCGGTCGTGTTCGCGGTCGGGCCCGCGCAGCTGCTCCGACTCGTCCGCTCCGTCGGGGCGCTCCGCGTGCTCCGCGTGCGCCGGATCGTCCGCGCCGGGCGCGTCGCCACCGGGCGGATGGGCCTCGGTCAGCGCGGCCGCCGGCTGACCCTCGGCGCGGTCACCGTGCTCGCGGCCGCCTTCGTCGCCGTCGTCCTCGCCGACCCGACCTCGCGGTCCGGCGGCATCGTCCGGTCGTTCGCGGACGCGATCGGACCCATCGGGGTCGTCATCGCCGGGCTGCTGCTGGCGATCGCGACGTTCCTGCTGGCGCGTGATCGTCGCGATCGTCGCGACGACCCGGGGGGAGGGTGAGGCCCGCGCGCCGGCGGTCGAGACCGACCACACCAGCAGCGATCGCGGCCAGGGTGCCGCCGATGGCCAGTGCGATGACACCGCCGGCGATACGCCCCGGCCACTCCGGCGCACCGGCGATGGCCTCCCGCAGGAACAGATCGGTCTGCGGGACCATCTCGGCGTCACGGACCGGTTCGAACGGGATCGCGCTGGCGCCGATCTCCGGGTCAGCCGGGAGCGCGATCGGGACGGCGCCGAGCTGCGAGCCGCTGGCGAGCAGGACCATGGTCTTGCGTTCGCCGCCCACCGGAGCGGGCTCGGCGATGGTGTAGACGCCGGGTTCGCCGGTCGCCTCGAGCGGGCGGATGGTCCGTTCACCGCCCTGCCACTGGAACACCTCGAACCGGTCGGCGTCGACCGCCGCGTCGCCCGGGGTCAGCTCGACCGTGACGTCCACGAGCGACCGTCCGTCGGCGTCGGTCGAGACCACCTCGGAGGTGACCCGTGCGCTGACGTCGGCGGTCTGGCGCACGAGGGTCGGGGCCAGCGCGAGCAGCGCCACGAGCGCGCCGGCGCCGGCGACACGGCCGGAGATCGCGATGGGCCGGTGCGAGACGACGCGGCCGAGGGCGACGCCGATCGGTGCGATCGCGATGGCCGCCGCGGTGCCGAGCAGCACCTCGGGCCACAGCCCGATGCTCCAGGGGTGGTAGCCCCACACCTGCATCCAGAGCCACTCCCCCGCGAGTCCGAAGGTGCCGACCGCGGCACCCGCGGCGTAGGCACGGGTGGTCCACGACCGCCCACGGGTGAGCAGGAAGACCACCTCGATGGCGATGGCCGAGGCGAGGTAGAGCGGGAGGCGCGGCACCTCGAGGCTCCACACCCCAGCGGTCACGACGGCCATG
Organism: Nitriliruptor sp.; assembly: GCA_040882055.1. Lineage (GTDB taxonomy): Bacteria > Actinomycetota > Nitriliruptoria > Nitriliruptorales > Nitriliruptoraceae > Nitriliruptor. Next base: position 67,611 of record JBBECA010000072.1, on the reverse strand, counting down.
ACGGCTCGGAGCACGACGAACACGCCGACCGCCGCCAGGGCGCCGCCGCGGCCGAGGGCCACCCGCGACAGGAGCAGCCCGACGCTGGCGGCCAGCGCGATGAGCACCACCTGCGCTGCCTGCGGCCAGACCGACACGGCCAGGTCGTACTCGAACTGGACGACCGACAGCCCGACCAGGACGGCGCCGGCGGACAGCCCGGCCATCACCCGGTGTTGGAGCAGCCGCCACCTCGGGGTGCCCGTCGCGGAGGTGGTCGCCGACAGCGGCGCTGAGCGCCCGTCCGAGACGGGGCGGCGCCCGGCCTCGGCCAGGACCAGCCAGGTCGCGATCGGCGAGAACATCACCGATCCGATCATGAGCATGTGCGGGGGTGACCACATCGTCACGTCGAGGCCGTAGATGGCGTGCCAGAACTCGTCGACCCAGTAGCCCGAGATGGCCAGCACGCCCATCGCCAGGAGGCCGGCGCAACCGAACGGCACCCGCCAGCGACGCACCTGCCACCCGACCGGGGCGTCGGTCCGGGTGGCGACGTGGACACCGAGCGCGCCGGCGATGCCCAGACCCGTGGTCGCGAGCAGCAGGTGGACGTGTGGTGGGCTCAGGAGGAACTCGTCACGACCGATCGACACGTGCCACGCCACGTCCCAGAAGAACCCCGAGAACGCGAGGAGCATCGCCCCGAAGGCGACCAGGGAGGTCGCGGCGGCCCAGTCCGGCCAGCCGATCACGCGACCCGCTCCGTTCGCGAAGCGCAGCAGCACCCCGCGCTCACCCGCGGGGAGCGCGGATGCGCGGACCAGGGCGGCGGCGATCAGTCCAGCGACGGCGAGGGGGACGACGACGTACCACCAGTCGGTGCCGAACTGCGTGAAGCTCTCGATCGGACCCACGGCGCTGCCTCTCCTCGTGCGGTGCGACCGCCACAGGGCGTGACGTCGCGGTATGTATCACGAGATGATGGCACATCGTTCGGGTGTGGACAACCCGGCCGTCCGGGAACCGGCGATCAGACGGGGCTCAGGTGGCCGCCGCGACGGCGAGATCGACGCGGTGGCGGATCGCGGCGGTGACCTCCTCGGGCCGCTCGAGCGGCGACTGGTGTCCGGCGCGCTCGACGATCACCAGCTCGGCGTCGGGGAGCTCACGGACCAGACGCTCGCTGTGGTGGCGCGGCGTCATGCGGTCCTGTCGGCCGACGACCACCGTCGACGGGACCTTCCACAGCGGGACGGCGTCGGACAGATCGAGGTCGGTGAGGGTGACCCCGAGGTTGGCGCGGGTGTCGACGGGGGCGTCGATGAACAGTTGCTCGGTGAGCGCCACGGCCGACGGCGACGCGGTGGGGCTGAGCGAGACCGCCTTGACCGCCCGCGACGACAGCGGCGTGGTGCGGTGCGGGACCGGTAGTCGGGCTCGCAGCGCCCTGGCACCGATGTCGCCGAGCAGCTCCTCGAGGACGCCGAGGCCGGCGAACATGCCCCTCGTCAGCTCCCCGGCGCCGGTGTCCACGAGCACCGCCCCGCTGGCGCGGGCGAGCAACCGACCGTCGCGGGCGGACGCGAGGATCGACATGCCGCCGAGGCTGTGGCCGACGACGACGACCGGTAGGTCGGGGCGCGCGAACGCTTCGACGACGTCGGCGAGGTCGCGGCCGAGCGCGTCGATCGTGAACCCGTCCTCCCCGACGTGGCCGCTCCCGCCGTGACCGCGTTGGTCGTAGGCGATCACCTGGTGGTCGGGAGCGAACGCCCGCAGCTGGTGGATCCAGAACCGGGTGCCCATCCCCCACCCGTGGGCGAACACGATGGCGGCCCGGGCCTCAGCCGGGTCGTGGTGGCGGACGCAGAGGGTGGTGCCGTCCTCCGTGCGCAGCGAGGTCGGCCGCCCCGGCGGGATGGCCGTCAGCACGTCACGGTGTGGGTCGGCGTCGAGCGCCGCCACGTCACGGCGGCGGACCGCCTCCCACGCCACGCCGGCCGCCACGGCCCCCGTCGCGATCGCTGCCAGCCGTCCTCGGGTCACCGCGCACCTCCATGGTCGGCACGCTGGGCGCGCCCATCCGACACCGGACGCTGGCACGTTACCGGAGCGTCGTCGGCACCCTTCGACGCAGCGAGGGGGGCACGGCGACCGGTGGGGCGTCATCCCGCCGGTTACGCTCCGCCGCCATGAAGCTACGCATCGACGAGCTCGCCACCGCCGCCGGGACCACGTCCCGGAACGTCCGCGCGTACCAGCAACGTGGCCTGCTGCCCGCCCCCGAGCTCGAGGGACGGACCGGGTACTACGGCGAGGAGCACCTCCACCGGCTGCGTCTCATCGACGAGCTGCAGCAGCGCGGCTTCAGCCTCGAGGCGATCCGCCAGACGCTCGACATCTGGTCGACCGGGGGCGACCTCGGCGACCTGCTCGGCTTCCAGCACCTGCTGACGGCGCCGCTCACCGACGAGCAGCCCGTCACCTACACCTTCGCCGAGCTGACCGAGCGGTTCCCGGCGATCGCCGATCGCCCCGAGCTCATGGAGCGGGCGCTCGCGCTCGGCCTGATCGAGGTGGACGATCGCGGCGACCTGGTCGCGCCCTCACCCATGATCGTCGAGGCCGGCACCGAACTGGTCCGCCTCGGGGTGTCCATGGAGGTGGTGTTCGACCTCGTCGCCGCCATCCGCGAGGACGTCGGCGACATCGCGCGCCGCTTCCTCGAGCTGGTCTCCGATCACCTGCTCACCCCGCTGCTCGAGGGCCGCGAGGACGCCCTCGGCACCTCGGAGGTGGTGGGCTCGCTGCAGCGGCTGCGCCCCATCGCGCTCGAGGTGGTGCGTCCGTTCCTCGCCCAGGCCCTCGCCGCCGAGATCGACCGGACCGTCCGGGCCCACGCCGGCGTGCTCGATCCCGACGGCGGTGCGGCTACCGCGTGACCGCGGGCGGTGGCCACGGTCGGAGGCGTCAGAGGGGCTCGTAGCGGTTGGCGATCCGCTCGGGGGACATGACCCGGAACCGCCCGGTCGAGGTGACCTTGACCTCGTCGTGCTGGATCACCTCGGCGCTGACGTGCACGTCCCTGCCGTCTCGCTCGACGAGGTGGCCGGTCAACACGCACGGGACGCCGAGGTGGATCGGACGGCGGTAGCTGACCGCGAGGTCGACGGTCACCGCGGGGATGAGCTCACGCACCATCACCATGCCGTAGAGGTCGTCGAGGATCCCCGCGAGCGCTCCACCGTGCACCAGCCCGGGAGCACCGAGGAAGCGGTCATCGAAGGTGACCTCGGCGCGGACGCCGCCGTCGGGAGCGGCCACCGCCTCGAGCGCGAAGCCCGCGGGGTTGTCGGGCCCGCAGCCGTAGCAGCCGGCCTGGTGGCGCGGCAGCACCTCGCCGTCCTGCCATCCGCCGGCCTCGAGGGCGGCGAGGAAGCGGTCGAGCTCCGGGTGGTCGGTCAGCGCGGACCCGGCGGGGTGATCGGCCACCTCAGACGCCCATCGTCCGACCGATGATCTCCTTCATGATCTCGTTCGTCCCGCCGTAGATGCGCTGGACCCGCGCGTCGACGAAGGCGCGCGCGATCGGGTACTCGCGCATGTAGCCGTACCCGCCGTGGAGCTGGACGCACTCGTCCACGACCTCGTTCAGCACGTCGGAGGCCCAGTACTTGGCCATGGCGGCCTCGTCGACGGGCAGCTTCCCCTCGTTGTGCAGCTCGGTGCAGCGGTCGACGAACTCGCGGGTGATGAGGGCCTTGGTCCTCATCTCGGCGAGCTTGAAGCGGGTGTTCTGGAACGAGCCGATGGGGCGGCCGAACGCCTCGCGCTCCTTGCAGTAGGCCAGCGTCATCTCGACCGCGGCCATCGCGCCGGCCGAACCGGCGACGGCGATGCCGAGGCGCTCCTGCGGCAGCGCCTGCATGAGGTAGAGGAAGCCCTTGCCGAGCTCGCCGAGGACGTTCTCGGCCGGGACGCGCACGTCGGTGAAGAACAGCTCCGCGGTGTCCTGGGCGGCCATGCCGATCTTCTCGAGCTTGCGGCCGCGCTCAAAGCCGTCCATGCCGCGCTCGACCAGCAGCAACGAGATGCCGCCGTGCTTGGCGTCCGGGTCGGTCTTGGCGACCACGATGACGAGGTCGGCCGTGATGCCGTTGGTGATGAAGGTCTTGGCGCCGTTGAGCAGGTAGGAGCCGTCGCTCTGCTCGATCGCGGTGGTCTTGACACCGGCGAGGTCCGAGCCGGTGCCCGGCTCGGTCATCGCGATGGCGGTGATGGTCTCCCCCGAGCACATCGCCGGCAGGAAGCGCTGCTTCTGCTCGTCGGTGGCGTACTTGAGGAAGTACGGCACGACGACGTCGTTGTGGAGCGGGAAGCCCACCCCTGAGGCGCCGATGTTGCACAGCTCCTCGGTGATGACGACGTTGTAGCGGAAGTCCGCCACGCCGCCGCCGCCGTACTCGGTCGGCACGTCGGTGCAGAGCAGCCCCTGAGCGCCGGCCTTCTTCCACAGCTCGCGCGGGACGATCCCGTCGCGCTCCCACTGCTCGTGGAACGGCACGACCTCGGCCTGCAGGAAGCTCCGCACCATCTGGCGGAACTGGTCGTGCTCCTCGGTGAAGATGCGGCGCTCCACGGCGGTCTCCCGGTCGATCGACGAGTGGAACGTTCCAGCGTGGAACGTTCCGGTCGGAACGGTACCGAACGCGGGCGCGGGCAGAGCACCCGGGTGATGAGGACGGGTCAGAGCACCCCGGAGGCCTCGACCACGTAGACGCCGTAGGCCGCGATGGCCAGGCCGATGACCACGCGGAGCCACATCCGCACGAGCTTGGCGCGCGGGACGACCTCGGGCGTGTCGTGACCGGGGAAGGTCCCGGTGCGGTGGTAGCGCCAGAGCGCTGCGAGCGTGCCGAACGCCATGGCCGCCCCGATGGCCCCGACGGAGCCGAACAGCAGGAAACCGAACGAGGTCTCGGACACGGCGCAGCTCGATCGGGCGGCGGGCGGGATAGGGGCGTGAGGGTACGCCGACTCCCACCGAGCGTGCGCACCCCAGCCACGCCGTGCCGCGGCTTTGGTCATACCAGTTGACCTCAACCGGCCCCCTGCCTACCGTCCCCTGCGGTCGCCGCAAACGCGCCGACCCTGATCGGAGCCACGACGTGACCACCACCGATACCGGCCCGGGGGGGGGCCCCCCCCCCCCCCCCCCCCCCCCCCCCCCCGGCGGGCGCCACCGCCACCGAGCGCCCGCCGCGCCGCCGTTCGCTCGGCCTCGGCCAGGCCGCCCGCACCTTCTTCACCCGCCCGCAGCCCTGGATCCTGGTCGCCGCCAGCGTCACCGCGGTCACCTGGCGCGTTTTGCTCGGTGGGTTCGGGTGGTCGGACCTGTTGATCGCCGGCGGCTTCGTCGCCGCCTTCCCCTTCATCGAGTGGGTCGCGCACACCTCGCTCCTGCACTGGCGCCCCCGCGAGGTCGCTGGTCTGACCATAGATCCGCTCGTGGCACGCAAACACCGTGACCACCACGCGGATCCGGAGGATCTCGACCTCATCCTGCTGCCGCTGTCGGTGCTGCTGGTCACGGCGGCCGCGGTCGCCCTGCTGGCGTGGGCGCTGCCGTCACCGCGGGCCGGCCTCACCCTGGCCAGCACGGTCACCGTCGTCGGCCTGGTCTACGAGTGGGTCCACTACCTCGTCCACACCGAGTACCGGCCGCGTACGGCCGCGTACCGTGCGATCTGGCGCCACCACCGCCTGCACCACTACAAGAACGAGCACTACTGGTTCACCGTCACCACCTGCTCGACCGCCGACCGCCTCCTCGGTACCCAACCCGACGCCCGCGACGTGCCGACCTCGCCGACCGCCCGTGACCTGCTCGGCACCAGCGGCCGCTAGCCGCAACCTCGGGGCACCGTCGACGTCCCACCACCACCACCACCCCCGACCGGAGCACACCCGATGCGCACCACCGCGACCCTCGCCACGCTCCTCGCGCTCGGCCTCACCGCGACCGCCTGTGGCATTGAGGACGAACCGACACCGACCGTCGAGCCCGCCGACGATGGCGCTGCGGACGGCGCCGAGGAGCCTGCCGACGGCGGCGACAACGGGACCGGAGACGGAACCGGGGACGGAACCGGGGACGGGACGGAACTCGACGCGGCGACCGAGGCAGCGATCGCCGATCTGGCCGCCACCGAGGGCGTCGACCCCGCCGACGTGGAGGTGGTGGTGGCCGAGCAGGTCACCTGGTCGGACGGGTCCCTCGGGTGCCCCGATCCGGACGTGATGTACACCCAGGCGCTCGTCCCCGGCTACCGCGTCGTCCTCGACGCCGGTGGCGAACAGATCGCCTACCACGGCGCGGACGGGGAGGACCCGGCACGCTGCGACGACCCGCAGCCACCGAGCGACGGCGGGGAGTGACCTCCGCGCTGCGGTGACCTCGGCGCTGCGTCGGGTGGCTAGTTCTGGGACGGGTCGTCGGGGAACGTCGCGAGCAGCCGCAGCTGGCCCGGCTGACGACCGAGGACCGCGTGCCACAGCCCCGACGGGTCGCCGGTGAACACGTCCCCCGGCTCGGCGTCCACCACGATCCAGGCCTCCTGGGCCAGCTCACTCTCGAGCTGGCCGGGCGCCCAGCCCGCGTAACCGGCGAAGATCCGCACCGTCTCGAGCTCGAGCTGCTCGAGGATCGGGTCGGCGGAGAGGTCCACGAGACGTACGTGCTCGTCGAGCATCCCACCGTCGGGCGCGCCGACGCGGGCGACCGAGCCGCCGAGGGCGACCACCACCTCGGGCTCCACCGGACCACCGTCGAAGATCAACGCGGGCTCGCACGCCAGGTCGTCCCAGCCCGGCACCGCCTCCGCGACGGGCACGATCGACGCGCGGTTGAGCACGACCCCGAGCGCGCCGGCCTCGTCGTGGTCGAGCACGAACACCACGGTGCGGCGGAACGTCGGCTCGTCGAGCTGCGGGGAGGCCACGAGGAGCCGGCCGGTGCAGTCGTCGGTCACCGCGGACCCCTCCTGACGTCGGCCCACGACGGTACCGAAGTCGGCCGCAGGTCCGCCAGACCCCGCTGTCCCGCCATCTCGGGCCTTCGCGCGACGGGCCGGCCGGTCTCCAGTCCGCGCCGCTGCGGTCCCGACGCGGCCGAGCACGCCGCCGTCGGCCGGTGGTCCGACCACCAGTTCAGCGGTCCGGTGGCCGCGTTCAGGTAGGCTACGGGACCCCGCACCTGGAGCAGCCGTGGCCCTGACCCCCGTCGCCCGCAGGTCCGTCCCGGACGCCGTCTTCGACCAGCTCGCAGCGGACATCATCGGCGGCGAGCTGACACCCGGCAGCGAGCTTCCCGCCGAGCGCCGGCTCGCCGAGGTGCTCGGGGTGTCACGGCCCGCGGTCCGCGAGGCCCTCCAACGCCTCGCGCAGGCCGGACTGATCGACGTGCGGCAGGGCGACGCGACCACGGTGCGCGATTTCCGCCGCTCGGCGGGCCCCGAGCTGCTGCCCCGGCTGCTGCTGCGTGGCGGGACACCCGACCTCGACGTGGTCCGCAGCATCCTCGAGACCCGGTTCACCCTCGCGCCGGACGTCGCACGCCGCTGCGCGGTCCGCCGTGACGCCGGCATACTCGGCCGCCTCGAGGAGCGGCTCGAGGACATCGAGGCGGCCAGCACCGGACAGCGCCAGCTGGCCGTGCACGCCCTCTGGTCCACCATCGTCGACGGCGGTGGCAACGTGGTCGAGCGGTTGCTGTTCAACGCCCTCGAGGCGGCCTACCTCCCGGCGATGGACGTGCTCGCGACGGTGATGAGCGCCGAGATCGACGACGTCGCCGGGTACCGCACGCTCGTCGACGCCATCGCCGCGCACGACGGCGCCCGGGCCGGGGCGGTCGCCCGGCGCATCACCGGCGCGGGTACCCAAGCCGCCCTCGCCGCGATCGACCGGCTCGAGGCGGACCGCTGACCCGACCACGGACGTGGTGACCGCCGATGCCCCCGCCCGGACCGCACCGGGTGGCGGCCACGGCAGGCGGTCAGGCGCTCCGGGCATCGGCGGCGGGCAGCACTCGGTCGAGCAGGTCCGGCGGGATGAGCCCGGCCGCGGGGAAGCGGCGCAGGGTCTCGACGAACGCCGGATCGGTGGCGTCGAGGTGTGCGAGCAGCTCGCGGGCTTCGTCTTCCCGGCCCGCCAGGGCGAGCACGACCGAGCGCCACATCTGCAGGTCCGGCTCGTCCTCGTACCCGGCGAGCACGTTGGCATCGAGCATCGCGGCCGCCTCTTCCGCCCGGCCGTCGAGCGCGAGCTCGAAGGCTTCCACCACCCGGTGGTAGCGGATCGAACGGTCGACGAGGTCGCCGAGCCGGGTCAGCGGATCGGGATCGGCGTCGACCCGCAGGTTGAAGAGCTGGTCGCGCCACGGCCGCCCGGTCCGCTCGTTGCGGACCACCAGCACGCACGCCGAACGGTGGCCGCGGATGTCCCCTCCCGCGTCCTCGCCGGCACGCAGGGCGGCGAGCAGCCGGTAGGTCAGCGGGCCGCCGGTCGCCTCGAACCGATCGACCATGGAGTGCCACACGTCGGGTGCGGCGACCATGTTGGCCAGGGCCGCGCAGTCGGCGCCGATCCGGTGCCCAGCGGAGGCCACGCAGTCCGCGCCGGTGTAGATCGCGAAGTCGCCGGACCGGTCCACCATCGCCACCTGTCGCCGGGATGGCGCCTCGTCGATGCTGCGCAACGCGACGAGCACCTCCTGGGCGGTGAGTCCGTTGCGCAGCAGATCGAGGCCCAGCTCGCCGTACATCGGCTCACCCATCGACTGCGTCGCGATGACGCCGTACCCGGGCAGCGCCCACGGCACCGAGCCTCCCACCGCGAGCGCCTGCGTCTGGGTCGCGACGCCCATCAACCCGGTCTGCGGGTCGCGTGCGACGATCGAGAAGGTCACGGGGTACCTCGGGTGCCGCCGTGGCCGGCGCCGCCGGGCGGGTCGATCTCGGCGTCAGCCTCGGGGTCGCGGCCCCAGTCCTCGTCCTCGTCCTCGTCGTCGGGGTCCTGCCAGGCCTCCTGCTCGTCCCAGTCGAACGGCCCCTCCGAGAGCCGTGCAGCGTGGGCGCGAGCCGCTTCCTCGTCTGCGAACTCGGCCACCGACCGACCGGCGTCCTGCTCGTCGTGCACCCGCCACGTCGTCGCGCCGCCGTCGACGTGCTTGGCGCGGACCGTCCACCGTTCGCTCACCGTGTCTCCTCACCGCCAGCGGTACCCACCGACCCGGTCGGCCAGCGAGGTCACCGGTCGCGAACGTTGCCACCGCCGAGCCGATCACGCGCCGCCGGGTGCCGTCGGACGGCCACCGGCACCGCTCACATCGGCGTCGGGGCTCCGCCGGCGCCGGCCCCACCGCTGCCACCGGACGTGCCGCGGTGGAGGTTGGCGAACTTGGTGAGGTGGGCGAGGAAGGCGAGCTTGATGATGCCGGTGGCACCGTTGCGGTGCTTGGACACGATGAGCTCGGCGATGCCCTTGTCGGGGCTGTCCTCGTCGTAGACCTCGTCCCGGTAGATGAACGCGACGATGTCGGCGTCCTGCTCGATCGACCCCGACTCGCGCAGGTCGGACATGAGGGGACGCTTGTCGGTGCGCGACTCGGGCTGACGGGAGAGCTGCGAGAGCGCGATGACGGGGACGTCGAGCTCCTTGGCGAGCATCTTCATGCCACGGGAGATCTCGGCGACCTCGTTCTGCCGGTTGTCGGACCGGCCCGAGGAGGTCATCAGCTGGAGGTAGTCGACGATGACCAGCTCGAGGCCGTGCTTCTGCTTGAGGCGTCGACACTTGGCCCGGATCTCCATGAGCGTCAGGTCCGGGGTGTCGTCGATGAACAGCGGCGCGTCGGAGAGCTTGCCGAGGGCGTCGCCGAGCTTGCGCCAGTCGAGGTCGTCCAGCCGACCGGTCTTGAGCTTGTTCGAGTCGATCCGCGCCTCGGCCGACAGCATGCGGTTGACGACCTCGAGCTTGCTCATCTCCAGGGTGAAGATGATGGCCGGCTTCTTGAGGTCCACCGTCACGTACTGCGCGAGGTTCAGAGAGAGCGAACTGTTGTGCACGACCAGGTCATCGGCGACGAAGTTGTGCAACCCGGGAACGGTGAGGTCGTAGACGCGCTCCTCACCGGCGGGCTCGATCGCGACGATCTCGTCCCAGAGGACGTCGGAGCTGGCCACGTCACGCAGGTGATCGCTGTCGAGGGCCTCAGCGAGTTCGCCGACCAGCCGCCGCGACGGGCGCCGCTTCCCGACGTGCCAGTTGTGGTTGCGCGGGCGGCCGGTCGCGGCCGACACATCGGCCCAGGAGCGGTCGCCCTTGGCGGTGAGGATGTCGTCCCACACCTCGACCGGGAGCAGGTCGGTGTTCGTGTGCGAGATGTTCCGGCGCTCGGCGTACTCGAGGACCTGCGCGCACTGCTCTTCCTTGGAGAAGATCCCGATCTCGGAGACGAAACGGCGCACGTTGGACGCGTCGCGGATCTCGAGCTCGAACGCCCGGTTGTGACCATCGAGGTACTTGACCTGACGTTCGCGGATGCGGCTGAGGATCCCGAAGCGCAGCAGCAGGTGCTGGACGTCGCGGATCAACCGCTCGGACACCGAGCAGTAGCTGATACCGAAGTAGCCGTGGTCCTCGGCCACCCACGCGCTGCCGTCGGTGGCGAACAGCCGCGAGAGGAACATCGCCACCTGCTCTCGCGGCAGGGCGAACACGACGTCGGGCACGAACTTGTCGTGGCTGCCCGTGCCCCACAGGCCCAGGACGGTGAGCCAGTCCTGGAGCCAGTTCGGTTGGTGAGCGCCAGTGGACCCGAGCAGGTCGATGACCTCATCGACCCGACGCCTGGTGGTCTCGGAGACCGGAACGGACCCATCGTCGTGGTGGACCGCGTACACGGTGCGGGTGCTGACACCGGCCCGGGCCGCGACATCCAGCGCTCGGACACGCTCGTGGCCACGCGTGAACCGGATCACCTTCGCCCGGGTCCCCGTTCTCGACGCGACCACGGCTCGGGTACCGAAGGCGGCTGCAGCGGCCACCGCTTCGGCTTCGATGACCGGCGACTCCGTCGTCAGTTCGGGCTGGTTCCCCCGGAGGCACCCGTCGCCGAGGAGGTAGCCGAGGAGCACGACCTCCGCCGCGGCCCGCTCCGCGGTGCCGAAGACCGGCAGGGTGCGGGGCACGGCGATGAGGCTGCCCGCGCCGAGGTCGCGCAGCTCACGCCAGCCGTGCCAGGTCAGCAGCGGATGGTTGGCGGTCACCGCGATCGAGCGGCCCGAACGCGTGCGCACGCGGTACGTGTCCTGCACCCCGTTCTCGTGGAACTCGCTCACGGGCACCGGGCGCATGCGCCCACGCTCGTCGAGGGCGAGCACCTCGGTCGACGGGTCCGCCGCGGCGACCAGCGTGTCGATGCGCTCCACAGTGCCGCGCGATGTGAGAACCCTAGATGCGCCAGACGCGCACTTCCCCATGGCCGGTCTCGCCGCCAGGATGATCAGGTTCTGGGGCTGCAGGCCGCTGGTGAGGCGGTCGAGTTCGTCGAAGCCCGTGGCGAGCCCGGTGACCTCCGAGCCCTGCTCGGCGAGCTTCTCGATCGCGGCGAAGGAGTCGTTGAGCAGGTCGCGCAGCTGCGAGTACTCGCTGCGGGTCCCCACCTGGCTGACCTCGTAGACCAGGCTCTCGGCCCGGTCGACGACCGATTCGGCGTCGTCCGCGGCCTCGTATCCCATGCGGGCGACGGCCGTTCCCGCGTCGATGAGCCGGCGGAGCAGGGCCTTCTGCTGCACGATCCGGGCGTAGTAGGCCGCGTTGGCGGCCGTCGGGGTCGCGACGGTCAGGTCGTGCAGCGCCGCCGGCCCACCGACCTCGTCGAGTCGGTCGTTGCGCGCGAGCCAGTCGGTCAGGGTGACCGTGTCGATGGGCTCACCGAGGTCGAGCAGCGCGCTGATGCCCTCGAACACCACCCGGTGAGCACCCCGGTAGAAGTCGTCGGCGGAGAGCACCTCGGTGGCCTCGCCCGCCGCCGAGCGCGACAGCAGGGAGGCACCGAGCACCGAGACCTCGGCCTCCAACGAGTGCGGCGGGACGCGGTCGTAGCCGCGTCCCGCCGTCCCGTTGCTGCGCGAGGAGCCTCGGCCGTCGTTGCTGCCGCTGCTCGCCGGCGCGAAGCCGTCGTCGAGCGGCGCCTCCGGCGGTGGTGGCAGCGCCCCGCTCAAGATCGCTCTCCCTGGGCCCGGCCCCGGACCGTCACCGGTCCCGGTGACGGTCCGAGGGAGCCGTACATCGTGTGGTTCAGAGCTCGTCGGTGGTGTCGTCCTCGACCGGTTCGTCGGGGGCGACCTCGGACGGCTCGACCGGCTGGTCGACGTCCGTGAGCACCTCGGTCGCCGCGCCCTGGGCGGCCGCCGCAGCGTCGCCCTCCGGGTCCTCGGCGCCCTCGGCCTCGAGCCCCTTGGCAGCCTCGACGGCCTGAGCAGCGAGCGCTTCCTCGCTGAGCTCGGTCCCCTCGGCAGCCTCGCCGGGCAGGGGGGCGTGCTCGGGCTCGGGCTGGCCGACGGTGACCACGCCCTCCTCGTCCACGACCTCGACCAGCACCGTCGCGGTCACCTGGGGGTGCACGCGGACGGGGACCTCGTACTCACCGATGACCTTGATGTTGCCCTTGAGGTCGATGCGCTTGCGCTCGATGTCGTGACCGCGCTCCTTGAGGATGCGCTGCACGTCACCGGCGCTCACCGAGCCGTAGAGGTTGCCGCGCTCGTCGACGCGGACGGGGATACGCAGGGTGCGGGACTCGAGGGTCTCGCGTGCGGCCGCGGCGGTACCGAGCGTCTTGGACTCGGCGACCTTGCGGGACCGGGTCAGCGCTTCGGCTTCCTTCATCGCACCCTTGCTCGCCAGGATGGCGAGCCCACGGGGGATGAGGAAGTTGCGGCCGTAGCCGTCGGCGACGTCCACGACGTCGCCCGCGAGCCCGAGGTTGTCGACCTCACCCTTCAGGATGACCTTCATCGGTGGCTCCTCAGCGGTTCGAGTACGGGATCAGAGCCATCTCGCGGGCGTTCTTGATCGCCGCCGCGAGCTGCTTCTGGTGCTTGGCGCAGACCGAAGAGGTCCGACGAGCCTTGATCTTGGCCCGCTCGTTCAGGAAGGGCTTGAGCAGGCTCAGGTCCTTGTAGTCCACGTACTCGATGCCCTGCGTGCAGACCGGACAGGGCTTCGGCTTGCGGGGCTTCTTGTCCTTGCTGTCCTTGCGTGGGTTCGCCACGGCGTGCTCCTAGCGCGGCTCGGGGTCGGAGGCGAGGTGGGGCCTCCGACCGAGGATGGTCGTGATCAGAAGGGGACGTCGTCGTCCGAGGGGGGCGGCGGCGCGAAGTCGTTGTTCGTGCCACCACCCGAGGAACCGCCGCTCGTGCGGCTGACGCTGGCACGAGCCCAGCGCAGCGACGGGGCGATCTCGTCGGCCTCGATCTCGGTCACCCACACCGTCTGGTTGTCCTTGTTCTCGTAGCTGCGCACCCGCAGCCGACCGATCACCAGGACACGATCCCCCTTGTGGAGGGACTCCGCCGCGTTCTCGGCGAGCTCGCGCCAGCAGTTGACGTTGAGGAAGGTCGTCTCCTCCTGCTGCTGGCCGTCCTTGCCGGTCCAGCGACGGTTGGAGGCGACCCGCAGGGAGGCGACAGCTGCGCCGCCCTGCGTGAAGCGGAGGTCGGGGTCATCGGTGAGGTTGCCGATGAACGTGACGAAGTTGGATTCGAAGGCCACTTCAGGCTCCTGACGGGCGTCTCGAGCTCCCGGCTCTCCGGGGCTCGGCTCGGGATCGAACTCGGTCGCTGCTCCGGGTTCGGCTCGGGCGACCGGTCGCGTGACGGGCACGCAGCCGGTGTGGGAGGACGCGGGGGTCAGGCGACCTTGCGGATCCGGGTGGCCGGCCGCACGGTCTTGAAGCGGACGAAGTCGTCCGAGATCGTGAGCTGACGCTCGAGCTCGGTCACGGCTTCTTCCGTGCCTTCGAAGTCGAGGACGCCGTAGTAACCGAAGTCGCGCTTGTTGATCTCGTACGCGAACTTCCGGCGGCCCCAGAAGGCCTCATCGAGCAACGTGCCGCCCTGGGCGGACAGGATGCTCTTGGCTCGGTCGAAGGCTGCGGTGGCAGCATCCTCGTCGAGCAGGTCGGTGACGATCACCATCATCTCGTAGCGGCGCATGAGCACCTCCTGTGGTCGCGCCGCCCGCACCAGGTCGGTGCGGTCGGTGCCGGTTCCTGGAGCGAGCTCCGGGAGCGGCGGGCCCCCTCCGGTCCTGACGCCACGCACGCGTGGGCGACCGACCTTCGGGGGAGGGGTGCGGCCTGCTGGTTGGGGTCCGGTTCGGACCCCGCGATCCGGGCGTGATGCCCGATCCGTGGAGCACGCACAGGGTGCGAGCGCCACGCGCAGGACCGCGGGACCGTACCGGACCTCAGGACCTCCCACAATCGACGGCGCGGCCCACCCCGCGGAGCGCGCCCACCTCGAGCGTGTCCCCGGTGCCGACCGCGTCGCCGGCTGCGTCCTTCCCACGTCCCCCAACCTAGAGGTGGTGGGCGACACGCAGCCGACGAGGTGCGCTCCGCCTGTGGACGATCAGTCGAAGCGCTCGGCGACCACGTCGGCCAGCCGCCTCGCGGTGGCCACCGGTGCGCCGCCGGTGCGCTCGATGAGCGCTCCGGCCCCGAGCAGCACGACCCCACCGACGGTCAACCACGCCCACGTCGGGACCGCCGCGACGACGGCGAGGGTCTCGATCGCGACGACGACGACCATCCCGCCGACACCGACGACGAGCGGTCCCCCGTGCCGTCCGACACCGCCACCCACGATCGCCACCACCGCGAGCGCACCCGCGGCGGCGCTGTGCCACCCGCTCCCGCCCGCGACGCGCTCGAGCACGGCGGGGACGAGCACCAGGGCCAGCGGTGGCACGTCCGCCGCCCAGGACGAGATGCGCCCGGCGCGGCGCGCACCGACCGCGGCGAGCCACAGCTGCGCGGCGGGTGCGGCGAGCCAGGCGTCGACCGCGTCGACACCGGCCAGGTCGAGCAGCTGCCAGGTACCGAGCGTGGTGACGACACCCCCGAGGTGGGCGACGAGGGGCCGGCGGGCGAGGAGCCCACCGGCGACCACGGCGGCACCGGCCCCGACGGTGCCCCACGCCAACGCGGTCGGCGTCAACGACAACAGCTCGATCGCGGGCAGCAGGGCCACCGTCGCCGTGAGCGCACCCGCGACGCGTCGCCCGGGCTGCGAGGTGGCCGCCATCCCCGCGGCGATGGCGACCGCGAGCAGGACGGCGCCGGTCCAGGGCCGCGAGTCCGTCACCCCGAAGGCCAGGCCGGCCGCGGCGCGGACGAGCACGGGCCCCGCCACCACCAGCAGGTGGCCACGCCCGAGCCGGAACGCCTCGAGGGTGAGGATCGCACCGACCAGCACGGTCGCGAGGCTGGCGTCGACGGCGCCATCGAGGCCGGCGGGACCGTCGAGCCCGAGCAGCGCGATCGCCGCGCCGGTACCGCGCAGGAGATCAGCGGCGACGGGTAGGTCGCGGAGGAGGCTCGCCGTCACGACCACCAGCACCGCAGCGACGGTCACCGCGAGTGGGGCACCGATCCCCTCGTCGAGGCTGGCGCCGACGATCCAGACGGCGGTGAGGGCGGCGGGGAGCAGCACGAACGCAGCGATGGCCTCCCCGGCGACAGCGTGGCGCTGCGTCCGCACGACCAGGGCCACAGCCACCGACGCCGCGGCGAGCGCCACAGCGGCCGCGACGAACGCGTCGGGGCGGCTCGGGTCGAGGGAAGCGGTCGCCCAGGTACCGAGGATCGCCGTCGCCCCGAACACCAGCGTCGTCCCGCTGGCCACGACGCCCCGCATCCGAACGCCGGGACGCCGCCCGCGAGGGTCGTGGAGCGGCGGTGCGCTGCAGCGACACCCAGGGCGAGGACCGCCACCGTGCCGGTGAGCGCCGCGTCGGCCCACGTGGTCGGTACCCAGCCAGCGTCGGACGCGAGCACGATGGGCGCGCCGCGACCTGCGGCGGCCAGGCTCGAGGCCGCCGCGAGGGCCAGCTGCCCGGCGACGGCGAGGACGGCCAGCACGGGGGCAGCGAGTGGGGCGACCCCGGCGGGGCCACGCCCCCTCTCGCTCACCGGCGCCTCGCCCGCGCCGACCCGGCGGACGAGGTCCGGGCCGGCGAGTGCGACCACCGCGGCCACCGCGGTGACCAGTGGCGCCGGGATGCTGCCGGCGAGCCCGAGTCCGGTCGCGACGATCGGGACCCCGCTCAGCGCGGCCCAGGCGAGGATCCGTGACCGGCCGACGTGCGCGGCGACCGGGAGGGTGAGCGAGGTCACGCAGCCGACCGTCACCCAGGTCGCGGCGAGGCTGGCATCGAGCTGGAGTGCGAGCCCGAGGGCGTCGATCGGCAGCAGCAACGCCCCGAGGTGGAAGATGACGGCGCCGACGGCCGGGAGGGTCCGGCGCAGGCGGGCACCGCCGATGATGGCTGCAGCGGTCCCGCTTCCGACGGCCGCGACGCGCGCCGTCAGCCCGAGCTGCTCCCAGCTGACGGCCAGGAAGGTGGTCGCGGCGGCGAGGAGGAGGAGCGCTCCGGTCGCGGCGACGATGGTGGCGGCGGTGCTGCGCGTCGGCCCGTCACCCCGGACGGCGTCCCGCGGTGGGCGCGGTGGCTCGTCCCCGGCTCCGCTGGATCTCGCCCAGGGGCCGCCATCGACGTGCGCCGGAGCGGCCTCGGGCTGTTCCCACACGGGACGGGGTCCCGCGGCCGGTGGGGGCGGCGGAGGGTCGATCGGCGCCCCCGTCGGGGGTGGCGGCTGGCTGGCGGCGTGGGATGTGGGGACCACCGGGGCTCCTGGTGTCGGCGTCCCGCCCACCATCTCGTGGCGCGGCGACGCCACCCATCCGGTCCCTCCCCCACCGCACCTTGGGGGATGCGTGGAGGACCGGGGCACGAACGCGAACGGCGGCACGACCGCTCGGCGCCCCGCTCACTCGATGCCGTGCTCGAGGGCGTAACGGACCAGCTCCTGCCGGCGCTCGAGGTGGAGCTTGTCGAGGATGTTGCGCACGTGGTTCTCGACCGTCTTGGCCGCGATGTGCAGCTGCGCGCCGACCTCCTTGTAGGGGTAGCCGCGCGCCACGAGGGAGAGGACCTCGCGTTCCCGGTCGGTGAGCGGGTCGGTCCCGGTCGCCTGCTTGGCCATGCGGCGGAACTCGCCGAGCACCAGCATCGCGAGGTGGGGGGTGAACACCGGCTCGCCGCCCGCGGCCCGTTTCAGGGCCTCACGTAGCTCGTCACCGGGGGTGGACTTGGTGAGGTAGCCCACAGCGCCGGCAGCCACGGCGTCGAGCAGGTCGCGTTCCTGCTCGGAGACGGTGAGGATCACGATGCGGGCCACCTCGCTGCAGGCCTTGACGACCGCGATGCCCCCGCCGTTCGGCATCTGGAGGTCGCAGACGACGAGGTCGGGGCGGGTGCGCTGGATGACCTCGATGGCCTGGTTCGCGTCCGACGCCTCGCCGACGACCTCGAAGGCGCCGCCGAGGTCGGCGCGGATCCCGTCCCGCCAGATGGGGTGGTCGTCGGCCAGGACGACCCGCACGGGGGGGCGTCGGGAGCTGGCCTTCAGCGGCTCGCTCACGGTGCTCCGGACGACGACGGTGGGCGCAGCGTAGGTCGCGGTCGTGGCCTCATCCCGTCTCCGCCGGCAACTCGAGGCGGACCTCGCACCCGCGGCCCGGCGCGCTGACCCAGTCCGCCCGGCCCCCGAGCTCCTCCATCCGGCCGCGGATCGAGCGGGCACGACCGACACCCTCGGGGACGCCCGCGACGTCGAAGCCGGCGCCGTCGTCCCGGACCGACACCGCGACCCCGTCGGCGAGCGGCTCCGCGGACACGACGATCCGCGTCGCGTCGGCGTGCTTGCCCGCGTTCGTCAGCGATTCGCCGACCGCTGCGGCCAACGCCTCGACGCGCCGTTCGTCGAGCTCGGGCAGGTCGTCGGGGACGAGGACGTCGACGCGGCCCGGGTAGGCGAGCTCGTACCTCCCCGCCGCCTCGCGGAGCGCGTCACCGAGGGCCCCACGGCCGACGATGCGTTCGCCGCCGACGCTGAAGAGGTGGTCGCGCAGGTCACGCTCCTGGTCGCGGGCGAGCCGGGCCAGCGCGGGGTCGTCGGTGCGGCGTTCGACGAGGGCCAGCGTCTGCAGCACCCCGTCGTGCAGGCGCCGGGCCAGGGACTCGCGCGCCTGCGATTCGCCGAGGGCGCGCTCGGCGGCGATCGCGCGCGTCTCCGCGTCCCGCAGCAGCTGCACCGCGTACCCCGCGACGCCGCCGGCGAACGCGTAGAGGACGGCGGTGGTGACCAGCGACAACGTCTGCGCGGGGGTGAGTCCGGCCACGAGCGCTGCGGTGCCGGCGGCGGGCTCGACCGCGAGCGTGGAGGACACCGCGCGTCCGAACCCGAGCAGCACGCCGGTCCCGGCACCGACCCACGGGCCGAAGGCGACGCCCGCGGACAGGATCGCCGCCGTCGGCCACCCGACCCCGAGCGGTTGCTCCGGCTGGAACACGTGCGGCGTCCGGTAGACCCACCCGTCGGCGAGCTGCAGCCCCAGCGCCACCAACACCTCGGCGCCGACCAGGGTGGGTGCCACGGCGCGGCGGGCGTCGCCGCGCAGGCGGACCGTGGCGACGATGGTCACCACGAGCGCCAACGCGACCAGGACGATCGCCGGGATGGGTCGTTCGAGGGCACGCCGGGCCAGGGCGAGCACCGTCGCCATCCAGATCCAGGCGGCCCACCGGAAGGCGGCGAGGCCGCGGAGCACTCCGCGTTCCACCTCGTCGACCCTACGCGCGCCGCGGCACGGACCGCGGCAGCGTCCTCAGACGAAGCGGGCGAGGAAGCGGCGCTTCTTGCCGACCTGCAACACCACCGTGGTCGGTGTGGCGAGGTCGTCGGCGGTGAGCCGGCGTTCGTGGTCCTCGACCCTGTCCCCGCTGATGCGGACACCGCCGCCCTGCACGAGCCGTCGTGCCTCGCTGGTGCTCTTCGCAGCCCCGACGCTGGTCAGTACCTCGAGGAGACCCACACCCCCGTCGTCGGTGAGGCGGTCGGCGGGAAGTTCGACCGTCGGCGCCCCCTCGAACGCCTCGGCGAGCGTCGCGTCGTCGAGGCCGCGGAGCGGGCCGCCACCGAACAGGGCCGCTGTGGCGGCTTCCGCCTGGGCGACGCCCTCGTCGCCGTGGATGATCCGCGTCGCCTCGCGTGCGAGGACCTTGTGAGCCGCGCGTGCCGCCGGCTCCCGTTCGAGCTCGGCCTCGAGTGCGGCGATGTCGTCGAGCGCGAGGTAGGTGAACAGGCGCAGGAACCGCGGGACGTCGGCATCGGCGGCGTTGAGCCACCACTGGTAGTACGCGTACGGCGAGGTCATCGACGGGTCGAGCCACACCGCGTTGCCGGCCGACTTGCCGAACTTCTGACCGTCGGCGGTGAGCAGCAGCGGCCACACGATCCCGTAGACCTCGCCGCCGTGGAGCTTGCGGGTCAGCTCGGTGCCGGCGGTGATGTTGCCCCACTGGTCCGAGCCGCCGCCCTGCAGCACGCAGCCGTAGGTGGCGTGGAGGTGGGCGAAGTCGTAGGCCTGGAGCAGCTGGTAGCTGAACTCGGTGAACGTCAGGCCCTGCTCGCGCGACTCGAGGCGGCGCTTGACCGACTCGCGGCCGAGCATCTGGTTGACCGACACGTGCTTGCCGACGTCGCGGAGGAAACCGAGGAAGCTCTGCGGCCCTATCCAGTCGTTGTTGTCGACCAGCAGTCCGCGCGCGTCCGGGGCGGCCGTGCCCGTCGCACGCGCACCGGTGACGTCGAGGTCCAGCACCTGGGCGAGCTGGGCCCGGATGCCGGCGAGGTTGGCCTCGAGGGTGTCCTCGTCGAGCAGGGAGCGTTCGGCATCCCGGCCCGACGGGTCGCCGATGCGGCCGGTCGCACCGCCGGCGATCGCGATGGGGCGGTGGCCGAGCCGCTGGAGCCAGCTCATCGCCATCATCCCGACGAGGTTGCCGGCGTGCAGCGACGGGGCGGTCGGGTCGAAACCGACGTAGAAGGTGACCGGGCCCTCGTCGAAGCGGGCGCGGAGCCCGGGCTCGTCGGTCACGTCCTGGACGAAGCCACGCTCGCGGAGCAGGTCGATCGGGTGCTGGTCCAGGCTCGTCACCGCCACCCCTCCGGCGCGTCCTCGAGATCCTCGGGCGGGACGAGCGCGGGGACCTGCTTGGCCGGCAACCAGTCCGGCATCCCGTCGGCCCACACGTAGGTGTCCGGGGTGACCGTGCCGTCGAGCACCCGCGCCCGCATCGTGGCGAGGTCGACGGGGCCGAGCTGCTGCCGACCGGCGAGGTGGTACCAGCGAGCGGGGTCCGGGGTCACGCGTGAGCTCCTGAGCGGGTCGCCGGCAGCGAGGCGGTCCGGCTCCGCGGAAGGTAGCGGTGGCACGCACGACGCCCCGGCCGCGAGGGCCGGGGCGTCGTGTGCTGGGTGGTGCGGTGGATCAGGCGAGCTTGCGCTTCAGGCCCATCCCGAGCGCGCCGGCACCGGCGAGCGCGAGACCGGCGAGCGTGGCCAGGAGCGGCGTGGACGTCTCCCCCTCCTCCGTGCCGACCCCAGCGAGGTCGAACTGGAAGACGGTCGTCGACTCCGCGCCGTCAGCGATGCCGTACGGCGCAGCACCCTCGCGGCCGCGCTCGATGACCGCCCGGACCTGCTCGAAGTCCTGTGACGCACCCTGCTTGCCCGCCGACACACCGGCGATGAGCTGGTTCTCGAAGCCTTCCGAGAGCGCACCCGTGCCGTCGGCGAGCTTGCCGCCACCCTCTGCGGCGGCCTGCAGCCCGTCGGCGATCCGCCCCGAACCGTCGGCAGCGTCACCGAGGCCATCAGCGAGCTCACCAGCACCGTCGTCGAGCTGCACGAGCCCGTCGGCGAGGTCACCGGAACCAGCCGCCGCGCGACCAGCACCCGCGGCGAGCTGCTGCCCACCGTCGTCGAGCTGGGCGAGACCTCCGTTCAACTGACGGAAACCGGGCAACGCTTCCTCCTCGAGGCCGTCGGCGAGACCATCCGCGAAACCGGTCGCGAACTGCGAGGAGAGGCTGTCGAAGCTCGGACCGACCTGCGCCGCGAAGCCCTGTGCGAACGCCGGAGCGAACAGCGCCGAGAACGCGGTGAAGCCAGCGTCGAGCTTCGGCGTGAAGCCCTCAGCGAAGCCCGGGCCGAACACGCCCGCGAACTGCGCGAACGCAGCGTCGAGCTTCGGCGAGAAGCCCGCAGCGAACCCAGGCCCGAACTGACCGGCGAACTGCGCGAACGCCCCGTCGATCGTCGGTGCCGCCTGCTGCGCGAACTGCGCAGCGATCGCCGCGGCGGTCTCCGCTCCGACCGCTGGGGTGAGCGACTCCGCGAGCGAGGCCTGCAGGGCGCCAACCAGCTGCGGTGCGAGGTCATCCTGAAGCGAGGTGGTGAGCGCTGCCGTCAGACCAGGACCCATGCCAGCTATCAGCTGGGGTTCCAGCTGCTCCTGGAGTGCTGTGGTCAACGCCGCCTCGAGGCCTGGACCGATGCCGGCGATCAGCTGTGGACTGAGCTGACCACGGAGCGCCTCATCGAGGTTCTGCTGCAAGCCCGTCTCGAGGTTGCCAGCGAGCTTCGGGAGGACGGTGTTCGCCAGGGTGTCACCGAGTGCGGTGTCGATACCGGACTCCACCCTGGACGGGAGGCCAGCGATGCCGGCCTGGAGCCGGGCGCCACCGTCGCGGGCGGCACCGAGGCCGTCGGACAGACGGTTGGCGCCGAGGGCGAGCTCACCGAGGCCGGTGGACAGCTCGCCGCCACCGGCGCGGGCCTGGGACAGGCCGTCCGACAGCTGCCGGGCGCCGGGGGCAGCGCGACCAGCGAGGCCGGCGTTCAGCTCGTTCGCGCCGTCGGCGAGCTGGTTCAGCCCGGCGAGCAGCTCGGACGCGCCAGCGCCGAGGAGCTGGAGGTTCGAGTTGATGATGAGCGCACCGTTGCCGAGGTCGCTCAGCGACTTCGACGCGCCCTTGTACGCGTCAGCGGTCGAACTCAGCGACCCGAAGGAACGGTCGTCGACCGGCAGGACCTGGATCGAGGTCGTCGGGATCGCCGTGTCGACCGCGTCCGCGGTCCACGTCACCGTCTGCTCCTCGGACCCGAGGGGCGCGAACAGCAACAGCGAGTAGTTCACGACGGTGTTGCCGCGACCGTCACCGGCGGTGACGGCGCCCGGCGCCTCGATGTTGGCGAAGTTCGGCGGGAGGGTCAGCGCCAGCGAGCCGACCATCGGCACGGCGATGTCCATCGTCTCGACGGTCTTGTTGTTCTCGGCGTCGAAGGAGACGATGTCGCGCGGCTCGGCGGTGAGGTTGCGCACCGTGTACTCGACGCTCACCTCGCCGTCCTCACCCGCGAGGTCACCGGGCTCGACCTCCTCGCCGTCGAGGCGGTAGACGGCCGAGACCGACACCGGCAGCTCGGCGGTGTTGTCGGCGACGGTGCGGGCACGTGCCCCGTCCTCGTCGGAGGCGTCGAAGCTGTGAACGACCTGATCACCATCGACGTCCGGGCCACCGAAACCGTCGAGGCTCCGCAGGCCGGAGGTCGACTGGTTCGGCAGCGCGACGGTCACGGGACCGTCGCCGGTCACCGACAGTTGGGTGAAGACGCGGGAGGTCCCGGCCTCACCGGTCGGCGACAGCTCGGTCAGGATCGACTGGCGCTGCGTGACGCTCTGCGGGCGACCCGACTGGGCGGCGGCGGGCATGCTGGTGGCGACGGCGAGGGCGCCGAGCACGACCAGCGTGGAGGTGTGGCGGATGGTCCTGCGCATCAGACGGCCTCTCCGGCAGCGACCTGCCGGTCCTCGGTACGGGTGACGCCGACACCAGCGAGCTCGGCGACGATCGCGACGAGCGCGCCGACGCCGGCGGCGAGCAGCACCGCGACGAGCGCGACGGGCGCGTCGGACAGGAACGCGGTGGGCGACTCGGCGTAGGTCGGGCCGTAGTAGCCCGTGAACGCCGCGTACCCGACCAGGCTCGCCCACAGCGGCAGCAACCCCTGTGTGAGTGCCGCGACCGCGGTCAGGATGGCGATGGCGACCACGATCACGATCGCGCCGGCGACGGCCACGTCCGGCAGGAGGCCCGCGTCGAGCGCCATGGCCGCGAAGCCGACGACCGCGCCGAGCGCGAAGCTGCCGATGCGGCTCGCGACGGCTGGGCCCGCGACGAGCGCGACCCCGGCGGCGAGCAGCACGGGCCAGAGAGCGGTGATCCCGATGCCGTCCCCCACGATCGCGAGCACACCCGCGACCACAGCGACAACGGCACCACCGATGATGGTGCGCAACAAGGCTGCGTCTCCTCGGACCGCCACGCGGCAGGCCCCTGGAAGTGGACGTCCCCGCGCGACGCGCGAGGCCGAACCCGGGACGGAGGTGCCACCTCGGTTCCGGACCTGCGCAGGTTGGCCGGTCGGCCGGGTCAACTGCTATCACCCAACCGGATCATGTTCCGCCTAGTCACACGGTCGACACTTCGGCCTGGTGGCCGCCCCGCGTCGTGGCGCCGTCCATCGTCGGTACCGTCTGCACCGGACGAGGACCGGAGGAGCGGTGACGGACGCCGATGTGCGCTGCAGGTGCGACGTGCTGAACACCCTGTCGGGGGCGGTCGCTGCGGACTACGCACGCGTCCACCTCGATCGGACCCGCACCGACGGGCTCGGTCGGACGGTGCACCGCTGCGGCGACACCGGGGTGGACTGGACCGAGGAGCGCAGCGCCAGCGGCTACGGCGACGAGGTCATCGTCCTGCGTCGCAACCTGCGCTGAGCGGCCGCCCTCGACGGTCACCATCGTCCGTCCGGGACCCGTCCTGACCACGCCGTCGCCGGACGGCCGGCCACCGGAGCGAGGAGCGACATGTGGGGTTCATCGACCCGAAGAAGGGCGACGAGGACGACGGCGGCGGACTCGGGGCCACGGGCCTCCACGTCGACCTCGACCTCAAGCGCTGCCCCACCTGTCGCCGTGAGCTGACGCCGTGGGAGGAGCGGTGTCCGGACTGCGGCGAGGCGGGCGTCGCGGCGAGCCAGATCGCGCCCGACACCTTCGCCCTCCCCGGCCTCCTCGCCGAGGACGACGACGGGTCCGAGGACCCGGCCGAGCCGGGCGGCCCCGGCTCGGAGCACCAGGACGGCTCGGAAGGCTCGGACCGCCGCTAAGCGTCGCCGAGCGCCAACCGGATGCGGCGGAAGCCGCGACCCTTCGACTCGACCTTCGCGATGCGGACGTCACCCACCTCCGCCGTCGAACGCACGTGGGTGCCGCCGTCCGCCTGACGGTCGAGCCCGACGATGTCGATGACGCGCACCACCTCGAGGTCGTCGGGCAGCAACGACACCTTGGTACGGATCAGCGACGGGTCGAGGTCCGCCGCCGCGCGCGGGAGGAACGCCACCTCGACCGGGCGGGCGGCGGCCAACTGGCGCCGGAGCTCCGCCTCGAGCGGATCACGGTCCTCGGGGTCCCACTCCGGCAACTCGAAGTCGAGCCGGCCGACGCCGGGCTCCATGTTCCCACCCGTCACCGGGGACCCGAACCGCTCCCACACCACCCCGCAGAGGGCGTGCATCGCCGTGTGGGTGCGCATCAGCGCCAACCGCCGCTCGACGTCGAGCAGTCCGTGCACCTGGGAGCCGACCGCGGGCAGGCCACCGCGGAGCTCGTGCCACACCCCGCGGGCGTCCTCGCCCACCCCCACCACCTCGGCACGGTCCCCGGCCTCGGCGGTCGCGGTGGCGTCGGTGCCGACGAGCAGGATCCCCCGGTCGGCGGGCTGGCCCCCGCCACCGGGGTAGAAGACGGTGCGGTCGAGCAGCACCCGGTCGGTGTCGGGGTCGACGTCGACGACGGTCGCGGCCACCTCGAAGGCGTAGGCGTCGGTCGCGTACAGGCGGTCGGTCACGGTCGCTCCTCGGTGCGGACGTGTCGTAGCCTCGCACCGATGCGCTGCCCCCGCTGCCTGGACGAGTACGAGCCGAGCGTCGCCACCTGCGCGAGCTGCGGCGAGGTGCTGGTGCCCGTCGGCGCCGCACTGCCGCCCCGGACCGACGCCCTCCTCGGCCGCTTCCACCCCGCCGTCGCCGGCCGTCTCGGCGAACTCCTCTACCGGCGCGGTATCGAACACCGCGTCGTGACCCGCGACGACGACACCGAGCTGTACGTCGACGCCGCCCACCAGGGCGACCTCCGCGCCGAGTTCGCCCTCACCTGGGCCCAGATCGTCCACGGCCTCCCGGCCGACGATGCCGTCGCGGTGCTCGGTCTCGGCGGCGCGACCCCGGGGTGGTACGACGCCCCCGAGGGCGGCTGGGTCGACCGTGCCGGCCGCTTCGTGGTCGACGCCGGTGACGGTGAGGGGGCGCGGATGGCCGGGCCGGCCATCGCCGCCGCAGGCGCGGTCATCCTGCTGCTCGGCTGGTACGCCGGCGCCGGCGCCGGGGTGCTGATCGGCGGCGCGGCCCTGCTGCTGCTCGGCGCGCTCATCCCCCGCTGACCGGGACCGGCAGCGAGGGCTGCGGGGTGTCAGCCGACGGCGGTGTCCCGCGTCACCAGCTCGAACGACTCCACGAGGTGGTGCCAGTGGCAGGCGGTGCAGACCTCGACGGTGTAGACGGTGAGGTCCCCGTACCGCTCGTGCTGGCGTGCCAGGGACTCCCGAGGCACGGCGCGTCCCCCGCGGTTCGTCGGCGCCTTGCGGTCGAAGACGTAGGTGACGAGCCGCAGCTCGGTGTCGTCGCAGAGCGGGCACGGTTCGCGGGCGGGTGACCCGATGTGGGTCGCGGCGCGCAGCAGGTCGGGGTGAGCGTCCCGGGCCTCGTCGAGCGATCGGACCCCGTTGCGGAGCTCGGCGAGCACGGCTCGCCGCTGCATCCGGTAGTCGGTACGGCCTCGGCGCACCGTCCCTCCTGATCGCTCGCTGCGGGACCGCCGCGTGGCGGTCGATCCGAGTGAGGGTACGGACGACGCGGCTCGCCGTCGCCCCCTCCTCGTCGCACCGGCACTCGACCCCCGACGGTGCGCCCCGACCGGCCGGCGCGCCTCGCTAGCGTCGGCCGCCACCGTCTCCGGAGCGCACCGCTGTCGTCCACGCCGCCCACCACCCGCCGCGAACCGCTGGTCGAGACCCTCCACGGGGTCGAGGTGGCCGATCCCTACCGCTGGCTCGAGGATCCGACCGACGCCGAGGTGCGCGCCTGGGTGGCGTCACAGCGAGCCGCCACGACGCCGGTCCTCGCCGGACTCCCCGCCCGGACCGCCTTCCGCGAGCTGCTCGAACGGACCTGGGCGGTCCCGCGACGAGGTGTCCCGTGGCGCCGCGGCGGCACGTGGTTCCAGCTCCGCAGCGACGGCCAGCAGGACCAGGACGTGCTGTGGATCGCCCGAACCGGGACACCCGGCGATCCCCTCCCCGACGACGACCGGTGGCGCCCGCTGCTCGACCCGAACAGCTGGAGCGCCGACGGGACCGCGTCGCTGACGGGGCTGGCCGTCACCGAGGACGGCGCGCGCCTGACCTACGGCCGCTCGGATGCCGGGTCGGACTGGATCACCTGGCACGTGGTCGACCTGCTCGACCCGGCGGGTGCTCCCGCGGCGGTCGAGCGTGAGGACCGTGTCCCGTGGTCGAAGTTCACCTCCGCCACCTGGCTCCCGGACGGGCGCTCGTTCCTCTACGGCGCCTACGACCAGCCCGCGGCGGGCGAGGAGGTCACCGCCCGTACCACCGGCCAACGGCTGCAGCGGCACGAGGTCGGCCACCGCGGTCCCGACCCGGTCGTGCACGAGCGGCCCGACCACCCGGAGTGGGGCTTCCAACCCCACGTCGTCCACGGGGATCGGTGGCTGGTGCTGAGCGTCTGGCGCGGGACCGACCCGACCAACCGCGTCCACGCCGCGCCGTTGACCCCCTCCCACACGGCGGAGGGCGAGGACGCGACGGTCGACATCGGGCCGGTCGAGCCACTGCTCGACGACGACGACGCCCGCTACGACGTGGTCGGTGTGCTCACCGACGACACCGGCCGCGACGAGCTGGTGGTCGTCACCGACCTCGACGCGCCGATGGGCCGCGTGCTGGCCATCGACCTCGCCGACGCCTCGGCACGGCGCGAGCTCGTCGGCGCGTCCGACCAACGCCTCGGTTCGGTGCGCCTGGTCGGCGGGGACGAACCCGGCGACCCGGCCTGGCTCGTGGTGTCCTCCCTCCACGAGGCGACCTCCCGGTTGGCGGTCCACGACGCCCGCACCGGCGCCTTCACCCACGACGTCGACCTCCCACCCTTCAGCACCGTCACCGCCGTGACGGGAGGCCGCACGGACACGAGCGTGCACGTCGGCATCAGCTCCTTCACCCGCGCCGACGAGATCTGGCACCACGATCTCGTCACCCGCACCTCGCGGCTGGTCACCCCCTCCGCGGTCCCCGCGCCGTCGGTCCCGATCGTCACCGAGCAGGTCGTGGTCCACCACGACGGGCACACCGGTGACGGGCGCGGCGCCGAGACGGTCGGGGTGCCGGTCTTCCTCGTGCACCGTGCCGACGTCGAGCCGTCCGGTGACGTGCCGACCGTGCTCTGGGGCTACGGCGGGTTCGACATCCCTGTGACGCCGACGTTCCGTCCCGCGTGGCGGGCGTGGGTCGACGCCGGCGGGCTGCTGGCGGTCGCGTGCCTGCGTGGCGGCGGCGAGTTCGGCAGGGCCTGGCACGACGCGGGCCGGGGGGCGAACCGTCCCGCCGTCGAGGCCGACGGGCTCGCGGTGGCTGCGTGGCTCACCGGCGACGATCGCGACGGGAGGATCCACGCCACCCGCGGCGTGGTCGGCGACGTCGCCCCGAGCTCCCCCGAGCTGGCCAGCGGTGATGCCGTCGACGAGGTCTGGTCCGCACCGGCGCACCTCGGCATCGAGGGGCGGTCCAACGGCGGTCTGCTCGTCGGCACCTGCATCACGGCCGAGCCGGCGAGGTTCGCCAGCGCCGTCCCCGAGGTCGGTGTGCTCGACCTGCTGCGCTTCCACCGCTTCACGATCGGGTGGGCCTGGACGAGCGACTACGGCTCACCGGACGACCCGGAGGTGTTCCCGGTGCTGCACGCGCTGTCGCCCTACCACCGTGCGCTGCGATCGCCGCCCGTGGCCTACCCGGCGACCCTCGTCACCACCGGCGACACCGACGACCGCGTCGTCCCCGCCCACTCCTACAAGTTCGCCGCGGCCCTGCAGGCGGCGCAGGCGGGCGATGCCCCCGTGCTGCTGCGCGTCGACGTGGCGGCCGGGCATGGCGCCGGCAAGCCCGTCGCCATGCTGCTCGACGAGCGCGCCGACGTGCTGGCCTGGCACGCGGCACACCTCGGTCTCCACGTGCCCGGGACGGTGCCGCAAGCCGGCCGGCCAGCGCCGACGGACGAACGGGCGTGACCGGCGGCCCCCGGTCGTCGTTGACTCACGGAGGGCGCCTGCAGCCGCGGACCCGCGCCGCTGCCTGCGACGGCGCTGCAGGCTCACGCAGGATGAGGAGCACCGGTGGCAGACGAGACCCGACAGCAGCAGGTCACCCCCGCTCGCGCGCGGGCGGAGGCGGCCGAGGGCCGTTCGAAGACCCAGCTGATCCGCATCGGCGATCGGGAGGGTGACGGCGGGAGCCGGACCTCGCCGCGCATGCGGTTCGACATCCTCCAGCTCGCCGCCTGGACCGTCGGCGTCGTGATGGTGGTGGCCGGACTCGTCGCGCTGGCCCGGGCGGGGATCGCCGACATCGGGCTGTTCGAGCCCGTGGTGGACATCGGATCGCAGGCCGCGACGCCGGTGTTCGCCGGCGTCTGGATCCTGGTGGGCGTGCTCGTGCTGAAGGCCGGCACCGGCGCGGTCGGGGAACAACGCCTGCGCATCATCGGGGTGCTGTTGGCGATCGTCGGGCTGGTCCTGACCATCGAGCCGGACGCGTTCGCCGAGTACCTCGGTGGTGGCGCCGACCCCGGCACGCTGCCGTTGGCCTTCGGTGCGCTGCTGATCGCCGCGAGCTTCGTCCCGCCGATCTCGATCGCCCGACCGGGGATCCGCGAGGACTGACGCACAGACATCATCCGAGCGCAACATCCTACGAACACGGCGGCAACGCCGGTCCGACACCATGGCGATGCGCGAGGGCACGCGGGCACGACGAGGTGCCGAAGCATCGTGTGCGACGCGACGAGGGCCGCCGGAGCGCTCCGGCGGCCCTCGTGTGTGGGATGGGGGCGTGCGACTACTTGGTCATCCAGTCGGGCTTGCCGCCCTTGGTCGCCCAGAAGATGTCGGAGATCTCGTCGATCTTGGCCAACAGGTCGGCGCCCGCCTGCGGGTCCACCGTCTTCTTGGCGTCCCCCGCGGCCTTGATCGCGAGCCAGAACTTCTCGTGGAGGTCGGGGTACTCCTCGAGGTGGTTCGGCTTGAAGTAGTCGGTCCACAGCACCGAGAGGTGGTGCTTGACCAGCTCGGCGCGCTCCTCCTTGATGATGATGCAGCGGGCCCGGAAGGTCTCGTCGTCCGAGTCCTGGTACTTCTTGGCGATCTCGTGGACCGACTCGGCCTCGATGCGGGCCTGCGCGGGGTTGTAGACCCCGCACATCAGATCGCAGTGGGCATCGACGGTGGTGACGGGCCGCAGCGGGTTCAGGGCCCCTAGGACGGTCGAGATGCGCATGGGTGGTGCTCCTCGGTGTTCGACGGAAGGTCGGAACCGAGCCTAGTCACGCCCAGGACGGCCCACCCCGCCCATCCGACGAGGGTGGCCGGGGTCCTAGGGTGCGCGCTGACCGCGAACGCTCGCCTCAGTTGCGAACCGCTCGCAACGACCCGTCGAGGAGCGCTGCCCCGTGGACCATCACGGACGCACCACCGACGGGCGCTGGCGCCTCGGCACGCTCGCGCTGGTGGCGTACGTCGTGGCCCTGGTGGTCAACCGCAGCCTGGTCGACGTCCAGGGCGCCTCGATGGAGCCCGCCCTCTGGGCCGGTGATCGACTGCTGACCGTCCCCGCCCGCCGCGCCTGGATCCGCCCCGGCCGGGTCGCCGTGGTCGCCGACCCGGCCGACCCGGATCACCTCGTGGTCAAGCGCCTCGGCGCGACGCATCGGGGCGCGGTCGAGGTGCTCGGCGACAACCCCGCGGCGTCCACCGACTCGCGCTCGTGGGGGCCGGTGCCGCTCGATGCGGTCCGGCGCATCGTCATCCGCCGGTGGCCGGACCTGCGCACCCGGCTCCACCGCTGACGCTGGCGACCGCGACCGGCGAGGTCGACCGATCGTCAGCGCGGCCGACGAGCCACCACGAGCAGCTCGGGGTCATCGATCCCGACCTCGCCGTCGGCGCGTCGTCCGTAGGCCGCGGGCTCGACGCCACGCACCCCGACGACGCGCAGCCCGGCGTCGGCGCAGAGGCGGACCGCATCGCGGACGGTGTAGCTCGCGGTCCACAGGTCGAAGCGCCGGCGGGCGTGATCGGGGCCGTGGACCTCGCTGACCTGGTGGTGGACGAGGTGCACCGGATCGAACGCGTCACCCGGCGCGAGGTGGCGGGCGGCGAACAGCGCGTGGAACAGGGTGACGACGACCGCACCACCGGGGCGCACGGCGGCCGCGAGCCCGGCGAGCACGGCCGGGTCCGTCGCGGGCGAGGTCCCGAGGCCGCCCTGGCACAGCGACCACGCGACGTCGAAGGTGCCGTGCCGATCACCGAGCGTCGCGGCGAGGTCGCGAGCGTCACCCACCTCGAGGTCCACCCCGACGCCGTCCCCGGCCGCGGCGGCACGGGCGGCGTCGATCAGGCCGGGCGAGACGTCGACGCCGGTCCCGGCGGTGCCGACCTCGCGCGCGAGCGCCCGCAGGTGGCGCCCGTCACCGCAGCCGACGTCGAGGACGCGGGCACCGGCGCGCAGATCGAGCGCCGTACGGAGGGCAGCGACCTCCTCGCTGGTGCCGACAGCGAAGGCGTTGCGGCGGTACTCGGCCCCCTGGAAGTCCCCGATCGGGACGTAGAAGGCGGTCTCGTCGGCAGCCGGCACCGGGGGGACCTCGAGCGGCGCGTCCGCGTGCGAACGCCACGAGGCGGGCAGCGGTGGGACGTCGTCACGCCCCACGTCGCTCGGAGGCGAGGTCACTCGCCGCCCACGCCGTCGCCGTCGGTCGCGGCCTCCTCGCGTTCCGCCCACCACGCGTCGAGCGCGGCGAGCGCCGCGTCCTCGTCCATCGGGCCCTCGTCGATCCGCAGCTCGAGCAGGTGGTTCCACGCCTGGCCGACCAGCGGGCCGGGCGGCATCCCGAGGTGATCCATGATGCGGTTGCCGTCGATCGGGGGCCGCAGCGCGTCGAGCTCCTCCTGCTCACGCAGCAGCCCGATGCGCTCCTCGAGCAGGTCGACGTTGCGCTGGATGCGGGCGGCCTTCCGCGCGTTGGCGGTGGTCACGTCGGCGCGGGTCAGCGCGTTGAGGCGCTCGAGCAGGTGCCCGGCGTCACGTACGTAGCGACGCACGGCCGCGTCGGTCCAGCCGCTGGCGAAGGTGTGGAAGCGCAGGTGCAGGCGCACCAGCTCGCTGACGTCCTTGACCGTGTCCTTGTCGAAGCGCAGCTCGCGCAGGCGGTGCCGCGTCATCCGTGCGCCCACCACGTCGTGGTGGTGGAAGGTGACGGTCCGGTCGCCGTGGATCTCACGGGTGTCCGGCTTGCCGACGTCGTGCAGCAACGCCGCGAGGCGGAGGACGACGTCGGGTCCGCCGTCCGGCAGCCCGCTCTCGAGGTCCATGGCCTGCTCGAGCACCGCGAGCGTGTGGGCCCACACGTCCTTGTGACGGTGCTGGGGATCGACGCAGGCGCGCAGCTCGTCGAGCTCGGGGAGCACGTACGCCGACAGGCCGGTCGCCACCAGCAGCTCGAGCCCCCGACGTGGGACCACCCCTGCCACGAGCTTGACCAGCTCGTCACGGATGCGCTCGGCCGACACGGTCGCGAGCTGATCCGCCATCGCGGTCGCCGCCTCCTCGGCGGCCGGGTCCACCTCGGCGTCGAGCACGGCCGCGAAACGGGCCAGTCGCACCATCCGCAGGGGATCGTCGCTGAACGAGGTGCGCGGATCGATCGGGGTGCGCAGGGTGCGGGCGTGGAGGTCCCGCAGGCCACCGAACGGGTCGACGAACCGGAAGTCGGGGACCGCGACGGCCATCGCGTTGACGGTCAGGTCACGGCGCGCGAGATCCTCCTCGACCGCGGTGCCGTACACCACCTCGGGGTGGCGGGAGCCGGGGGTGTACGAGTCCGCGCGGAAGGTCGTGATCTCGACCCTGCGGGTCGGTCGCTCCCGATCGTCCGACTCGCGCTGGCAGCTGACCGTGCCGAACTCGGCGCCCGTCAGCCACACGGCCGTCGCCCACGGTCGCACGATCCGTTCGGTCTCCTCGGGCGGCGCCGAGGTCGCGAAGTCGAGGTCGACCTCGGTCAGCTGCGAGGCGTCGCCCGCGGCGAGCAACGTGTCGCGGACCGTGCCGCCGACGAGGTAGAGCTCGTGACCGGCGGCCGCGAAGCGCCCCCCGAGCTCGCGGGCGTCGGGGTACACATCGACGAGGTCGCCGAGCGCGGCGGCCTGGTCCGGGGTCAGCGCGTCAGCGATCGGAACGTCCGTGCGGCGGGAGCGGGGTGAGGGCGGCCGAGGCTAGCGAGGTCCACGGGAACCCTGGGTGGCCATCGTCCGCTGGGTGGCTGACGTCCGCCGGGTGGCCGACGACACGCCGAGGTGTCACGGACCGCCCGCCGGACGTGGGCCGCCCACCTCAGGTCGAGCCGGCGTTGCCGTGCGGCGGCGGCGCGTCCTCCTGCCGATCGGCCCAGGACCGGCGGACCCGGCCCTTGGAGCTGTCGGTCTCCTCGGCCTCGCGCTGGTCGATCAGCACGCGGGCCGCGTGGTCGTAGGTCAGGTAGTTCCACGCCCACGACAGGAGCACCGACACGCGGTTGCGGAAGCCGACCAACCACAGCAGGTGGAGCACCAGCCAGGCCACCCAGGCGAGGAAGCCGTGGAACTTCACCCCGAACGGCAGCTCGACCACCGCGTCCGTGCGCCCGATCGTGGCCATCCTGCCCTTGTCCCGGTACCGGAACGGCCCCGGGTCGGGCTCCCCGGCCAGCTGCCGGACGATCAGGTCGGACACGTACTTGCCCTGCTGGATCGCCACGGGCGCCACCTGCGGCAGCGGATCGCCGTCGCCGATCGCCTCGGCGAGGTCGCCGATCACGAAGACCCGCCCGTCGTCGCGGGCGATGCGGAGGTGGTCGTCCACCGGGACCCGCCCCGCCCGACCGAGCTCGACGCCGAGCGCCGCACCGAGCGGGACGCCGGCGATCCCCGTGGCCCAGATGAGGGTCCGAGCAGGCAGCTCCTCGCCGTCGGTGAGGACCACCGCGTCGGGCGTCGCCGCGTCCGCGCCGGTGCCGAGCCGGACGTCGACCCCACGCTGCTCGAGGCTGTGGAGCGCCTCGCGGTGCGAGCGGTCCGAGAAGCCCGGTAGCAAGCGGTCGGTCAGCTCGAGCAGCACGATGCGCACGTGTGACCGGTCGAGGGTGGGGTGGTCCTCGCGCAGCACCTGATCGACGAGCTCCGCGAGGGCGCCGGCGAGCTCGACGCCGGTCGGACCACCACCGGAGACCACGAAGGTGAGGGTCCCGTCGTCGAGGTGCGCCGGGTCGGACGATGCGGCCTCGAAGCGGCGCAGCAGGTGGTTGCGGAGCTGGGTCGCCTCGGCCAACGACTTGAGCCCGAACGCGTGCTCAGCCACCCCGTCGATCCCGAGGTCGTTGGTGATGCCGCCGGCGGCGACGATCAGGTGGTCGTAGGGCAGGCGCGCCCCGTCGGCGAGCACCACGGCATCGTCCTCGACGTCGACGACCTCGCCGAGCCGGATCTGCGTGGTCGGCCGCCCGTCCGCGCGGCGCCGACGCACCCCGCGGATGGACCGCAGGGTCATCCCGATGTCGTGCGGCTGGAGGCCCGCCGTGGCCACCTGGTACAGCAGCGGCTGGAAGGTGTGGTGGTTGCGCTTGTCGACGAGCGTGATCTCGAGATCGTGCTCGTCGGCCGCTCCGGCGAGCTCACGGGCGGCGTTGAGCCCACCGAACCCGCCACCGACGATCACCACGCGGTGCGGAGCACCGGCCCGCGGACCGGGGTCGTTGCCGAGGTCCGCCGGCTGGTCGCCCCCTCGGCGCCCCACACCCCCCGTGACGTCGTCGACGGGCGGGGATGGTTCGGCGCTCACGGGTGCTCCTCGGTCGGGGGGCTGCGGTGCGGGGTGCCGCCTCGGTAGCGTCCATCCTGCGGCGACGCGCGGACCGAGCGCTGAGGTCGGCCCGCCCCCTCGAGACGAGGACCACCGTTGACCGCACCGGACGAACCGACGCCGACGAGCATGCCCCCTGGGTCGTCGTCCGACCCGCCCGCCTGGGCGGTGACCGGTCCGGACACCGGCCCCGGAGCTGGTGAGCCGCCTCCCCCGCCACCTCCACCCCCGCCGGGACCAGCGTCCGGCTCGCCGACGCGTCCGGGGGCCGGCGACGGTGAGACCCCGCTCCCGGACCTCGACGACCGAGAACGGCCGCTCGACGGCCGCATCGTCACGGTCTGGCGGGTCAGCACCGCCCTCCTCTGCACGCTCCCGACGGTGGTGGTCGGGGTCGTCGCGACCGCCGTCCTCGGCGTGCAGGGCCTGGTCCCCGTGGCCGTGCTGGCCGGGCTGACCATCGCCCTCACGGTCTGGTACCCGCGGGCCCGCTACGAGCGGTGGCGGTGGCGGCTGACCGAGCTGGCCATCGAGCTCGACCACGGGGTCGTGGTCCGGCGGGCGGAGGCGCTGCCGTACTTCCGCATCCAGCAGATCGACGTGAACCAGGGGCCGCTCGACCGGCTGCTCGGGCTCGCGTCCCTCCAGGTCACCTCGGCGTCGGCCTCGGGCAGCGCGACCCTGCCCGGGATCGCGGCCGACCACGCCCCGCAGGTGCGCCGCGTCCTGCTCGCCCGCGCGGCCTCGGCCGTCGAGGGGCGCGACAGCGGTGTCCACGATGCC
Source organism: Nitriliruptor sp. (assembly GCA_040882055.1). Lineage (GTDB taxonomy): Bacteria > Actinomycetota > Nitriliruptoria > Nitriliruptorales > Nitriliruptoraceae > Nitriliruptor. Next base: position 32,274 of record JBBECA010000072.1, on the reverse strand, counting down.
GTCTGATCCCTCCGGCGCCGCCCCACCGCCACCCCCGCCGGGCGGGTCGTGGCCGCCCGCCACCGGCGGGAGTTCACCCCCGCCGGGCGACGCGGGCTTCACCATCCCGAGGGCGCTGCACCCCGCATCCATCGTGCTCGGCGTGCCGCTCCGCCAGCTCGTCCAGGGCCTGGTGCTGCCGGCGGTGATCGGCGCGGGTGCCGGTCCCGGCTTCGGCTTCGCGGCGATCGTGGTGGGGTTGCTGTTGCTGGTCACCGGCGTCGGGCGTGTCCTCGCCTGGCGCCGCTTCCGCTTCAGCTTCGACGGCGAGGTCCTCCGCGTCGACGAGGGGGTCGTCTCGCGCAACCACCGGGCGCTCGACGTCGCCCGGATCCAGCAGGTCGAGGTCGAACGTTCGCTGGCCTCCCGGCTGCTCGGACTGGCGACGCTGCGCGTCGAGACGGCCGGTGGGTCGGGTGAGGCCGAGATCGAGCTCCGGGTGGTGCCCGAGGCCGACGCCGTCGCCCTGCGCGAGGCCATCCGCGCGGGACGGGAAGCGGCGCTCGGGCCGTCCGCCGACACTGGCCGCGACGCCGACCTCGCCGGAGGACCGGCTCGTGCCGAGGCCGCCGGCCACGAGGTGATCCGTATGAGCATCGGCCGGATCGTCCTGGCCGCCGTCACCGGGAGCCGGCTCCTGGTGCTCCCGGCGGTCCTGGCTGCCTCGCTGCAGTTCCTCGGCGACGCCACCGAGCTCGGCGGCGGCACGCTCGACCCCGAGACCGTCGGCCGGCGCATCCTCGCGCTCGGTCTCGTCGGCATCGTCCTCGTGCTCATCCCCGCGTCGTTCCTGTCCGCCACCGCCGCGGGGCTGCTCCGCGACTGGAGGTGGACGATGCGTCGGGTCGACGACGACCTGCACATCTCGCGCGGGCTGCTGTCGACCCGGGAGTCGGTGCTGCCCCTCGCGCGCGTCCAGCTGGTGGAGGTGCAACGCAACTGGGTCCGCCGCGGGCTCGGGGTCGCCGCCATCCGGGTGCACTCGGCGGGCGGGAGCTCCGGCGACGACCGCCGGGTGACCATCCCGTTGGTCCGGGACGAGGAGGTCGACCGGTTGGTGGGTGCGCTCCTGCCCGGTGTCGCGGGAGTACCGATGCTGCGCGCCCACCCGTCCGCGGCGCGGCGGCGGGCGGTGTTCCGCTGGGTGCGGGCGTCGCTGCTCCCGGCAGCGGCCCTCCTCGCGCTCCCCGGTCTGGTCGGACCGCTGCGGGGGCTCGGGGCGGTGCTGCCGTTCACGGCGGCGCTGCTCGGGCTCGTCGAGTACGGCCAGCTCGCGCACGGGCGCAGCGACCGCGTCCTCGCCGCACGTAGCGGGGCCCTGTCGGTCACGACCGGGTTGGCGCCGCTGGTCAAGGTCCAGGGCGTGACCCGCACCGCGAGCCCGTTCCAACGCCGTCTCGGGTTGGCCACGCTGACCGCGCACGTCGCTGGACCGGGAGGCGACCTGACCGTGCTCGACCTCGGCGCTGACGCCGCCACGACCCTGCACCGGGGTCTGATCGTCGCCGCCTCGGACGCCGTGGTGCCGGCGAGCACACCGCTGTCGCCGAACGCCCCGGGCTCGGTGTGGTGACCGTCAGGCGGTCGCGAGCCCCGCGGCGCGCAACGAGACGCGGAAGTCGTGGGGGTTGGTGGCGGTCGCGAGCGCGTCCTTCAGCGTGACCTCACCCGTGCTGTAGAGGTGCAGCAGGTGCTGGTCGAAGGTCTGCATCCCGTAGTACCCACCCTCGGCGATGGCGTCCTCGAGCAGCGGCAGCTGCTGCGGGTCGATGATGAACTCGAAGATGCGTGTGGTCATCACCATCGTCTCGACCACGGCGACACGGCCGTCGCCGGTGGCGCGGGGCACGAGCCGCTGACAGACGATGCCCTTGAGCGAGTTCGCCAGGGAGATGCGGGCCTGGTTCTGCTGCTCCTTGGGGAACATGTCCACGATGCGGTTGACGGTCTCCCGGGCGTCGGTGGTGTGCAGCGTCGAGATCACCATGTGCCCGGTCTCGGCTGCCTGGAGCGCCGCACCGACGGTCTCGAGGTCGCGCATCTCCCCGATGAAGATGACGTCCGGGTCCTGGCGGGAGACGGCCTTCAGCCCGGTGGTGAAGTCGGAGGTGTCGACGCCGATCTCGCGCTGGTCGATGATCGCGTTGTCGTCGCGGTGGGTCACCTCGATGGGGTCCTCGAGGGTGACGATGTGGCAGCGACGCGTGGCGTTGATGTGGCTGATCATGGCGGCGGTCGTGGTCGTCTTGCCCGACCCCGTGGGGCCGGTCACGAGGACGAGGCCGCGGTGCTCCTCGGCCAGGGCGCGGACCGCCGGCGGCATGCCGAGCGATCCGAAGTCCTGGCTGCCGGGCAGCACCCGCCGGCAGACGATCCCGGCCGAACCCCGCTGCCGGAAGGCGTTGATGCGGAAGCGTCCGACGCCGGCGAGCGAGTAGGCGAAGTCGGCCTCGTTGTGGTCCTCGAAGTCGCGGATCGAACGGTCCGCCATCATCTCCTCGGCGAAACGCTCGGTATCGGCCGGCGACAGCGGCGGGAGCACCGTCACGGGCTTGAGGTCACCGTCGATGCGCACGTAGGCGGGTCCGCCGGCCTTGAGGTGCAGGTCGGACCCGCCGACCTCGACGAGGTGCTGGAGGTACTGGTCGACGCTCTCCACGGTGGCTCCGGTGACGAGGTGGGAGGGGGCGGACGGCAGCGCTCACACGCGACCGCGACTCCACCCCGGTCACATCGACCACGGTAGAGGGGGTCTTGAGGCCGCGTCCCGTCCGACGAGCGGAGCGGCTCAGACCTCGACCAGCAATCACGGGACCGTCGCCCACGAGGGAGACCTCCATGTGGGTCCGGAAGACCCCCGTCGCCACCTCCGCGCCGAGCTCGCGCAGCCGGTCGACCACGGCGTCGATGAGCGGTTCAGCGTGTTCGGGGCGGGCCGAGGCGACGAACGAGGGGCGACGCCCCTTGCGCGTGTCGCCGTAGACGGTGAACTGGCTGACCACCAGCACCCCACCGCCGACCTCCGCGCAGCTGCGGTTCATCGCCTTCTCCTCGTCGGCGAAGACGCGCAGGTGCCACACCTTCTCGGCCAGCTTGCGTGCCGCCGCGACGTCGTCGTCGTGGGTCGCGCCGACGAGCACGACGAGCCCGCGCTCGATCCGGCCGGTCTCGGTGGCGGGGCCGCCCTCCGCCGGGGTCGAGGTGACTGCAGCGGAGCTGACCCGTTGCACCACCGCACGCATCGGTGACCTCCTCGCCAGCGCCCTGGAGGCGACCGTAGGCCCCGACGCGCACCCGGCGCACCTACAGACGCCCTCGGTACGCTCGGTGCATGCCCAGGTACCCGACGCGACGCGCGACCTCCGCGGGTGGGGTCGTCTGCGACGACCGCGACGACGGTCGACGTTGGGTCCTGCTCATCGCGCGCCGGAACGCCGCAGGACGCCCGCAGTGGACCCTGCCGAAGGGTGGCATCGAGGAGGGCGAGACCGACGAGGAGGCCGCGCTCCGCGAGGTCCGCGAGGAGACCGGGCACGGCGCCGAGGTCGGCGCGCTGCTCGGCACCATCGACTACTGGTTCGTGTGGCGCCCCGACGAGGTCCGGTACCACAAGTTCGTCCACTACTTCCAGATGTGGTGGGACGGGCTCCCCGCCGGTCCGCGTGACGACGAGGCCGAGCACGTCGAGTGGGTCCCGGCCGACGTCGCGATCGTGAGGCTCGCCCACCGCAACGAGCGCAAGCTGGTCGAGAAGGCCAGCCACGCGAGCCGCCAACCGACGGTGGAGCTGCCCATCGTCGCCCCGGCCGACGTGCGGTCGGAGCGGTGAGCTGGCGACCGTCGACCCCGCGACGGGGTCCGCGGCGGTACCTCGCCGTCCTGAGCCTGCTCGCGGTCACCGCCTCGTACATCGCCCTCGCGCTCCCCGCTGCTGCGGTCACGGCCCAGCAGGAGCCGGGTCAGGTGACCCTCACGGTCTCCGACTTCACCGGGGCGCTCGGCCCGGGTTCGGAGCGGTCCCCGGCCTCCGCCGAGGACCCGCCCCGCCCGACGGACCGGCGGCCCCCGCCCGAGGAGCTGGTCGTGCGTGCGCTGCTCGAGCACACCGGGGGCGATCCGCTCGACCAGCTCCAACTGCTGGTCGAGGTCCACCCCGCGCAGGGCTCCCGCGGCGGTCTGCGGGCGGCCCTCGACGATGAGGACGGTCCGGACACCGTCCCCTCGGTGCACGCGGTCGACGTGCGACCGGAGGGCCAGCTCCGTGCCGGCGAGGTGACCGGGGTCGAGCTGCGGATCCCGCCCGAGGACGTCGCGTGGGCGGAAGGCGGGGGCGTCCATCCGGTCCGCATCGCCGTCCAACGCGGCACCGAGGTGCTCGCCGAGGCGCGCACCGCGGCCGTCTGGCTCAGCGAGGTCCCGGACGCCCCGCTGCTGACCTCGGCGCTCTGGCCGCTCGATACCCCGCCGTGGCGCGGACCGGGCTCGGCCTACCCGGAGGACGTGGATGTGTCTCTGCGCGCCGGTGGCCGGCTCGACGCGATCCTCCGCTCGCTGGAACGGTTCCCCGACGCGGGGGTGACCATCGCGCCCTCGAGCCACCTGCTCGAGGACCTCCGCGACCGGGCCAACGGCTTCGTGCGGACCGAACGGATCGACGGCGGGGCGCTCGAGTCCAGGACCGTCGACCCGGAGTCAGCGGCCGCGCGGCGCGCCAACGACGTGCTGCAGCGCATCCGCGACCTCACCGAGGACCTGCCCTACGCCCCGATCCCACGGCCGTACGCCGACGCCGACCTGACGGCGCTCGTGGGCGACCAGGAGGTCCGTGAGCTCGCCGGCGAGCTGGCGACCACCGGGCGACGCCGCCTGCAGCGACTGATCGACCGCACCCCGGATCCGAGCAGCTACCTGCTCCCAGCGAGCACGTCCCCCGAGGTGCTCGATCTCATCCCCGCCGAGGTCGCGGTCGTGCCGTACGAGGCCGTGGAAGGTCCCGATCCGGCCGCGAACCCGACGCTACCGGCGGCGCTCCGCTCCGTGCGTTCCGCATCGGGCCGGCCGTTCCGGTTGGTCGTCGGCGACCCCTACATCAGCGCGCTGCTCGCCGAGCCCCGGCCCGGTGGGTCGGTGCTGACCAGCCAGCGTGTGCTGGCCGAGACCGCGATGGTCTACTTCGAGGCGCCGAACAGCGCGGGACGCGCCCTCGCGCTCCACCCGCCCGAGGCGTGGGAGCCGAGCACCGAGCTCGGCGGGCAGCTGCTCGATGGCTTGACGACGGCGACGTGGCTCGACCTGCGCGACCCCGCGACCGTCGCCGCCCTCGCCCGGCAGGAGGACCGTGCCACGCTCGCCGCCCCGGCGGCCCCGACGCTGACCGCCGAACAGACGCAGCGTCTGGCGGATGCCCTCGCGGACCTCGCTGCGGCCGCCGCCGCACGCAGCGAGGAGGACCCGGAGCTCGCGGGCCGCGAACCGGCCCAGCTGCGCGACCAGCTCCTGCGTTCGACCTCGAGGTGGTTCCCCGCGGGCTCGGGCGAGGCCGATGCCTTGGTCAGCGACGTCACCGCCGCCATCGATCGCACGCTCGAGGACGTCCAGATCGCCAGCGGGTCGCTCGTGACCCTCACCTCCGACACCGGCACCATCCCGGTGACGCTGCAGCGCGGCGACGGGGGACCGCTCGACGTCCGGGTCGAGGTGACCTCGCAGGGCCGGCTCGCCTGGCCCGAGGGCCGCCGCTCGGAGGTGCTGACGCTCGAGGAGGGCACCACCCAGACCGTCACCTTCGAGACGCGTGCCCTGTCCACCGGCAACTTCTCGGTCTCCGTGCGGGTCACCGACCCGTCGGGGCGCATCGAGCTCGACCGGACGGCACTGTCGGTGCGATCGACGGCGATCTCGGGTTTCGCGCTCACGGGTATCGGGCTGGTGGTGGTCGTGCTGCTGCTCGCGGGCCTGCTGCGGCGACGCCCGAAGCGCCGCACGCTCGAAGTGGTGCGCTGACGGCTCCCCGAGGTGCGACACTCCCGCGGGCGGGGAGCGACCCCGCCACCGCCCACCGTAGGGGCGAGGTGGAGGACGGACGTGGACGCATCGAGGTGGCGATCCTCGGGACCGGCGCGTGACGGCCAGCTCGGCGGGGCGCTCGCCCAAGCGGTGATCGTGCTGGCCATCCTGGGGGTCCTGGCCTTCGAACTCGTCGCGGTGGGCGTGACCGCGTTCGCCGTCGACGACGCGTCCCGCCAGGTCGCGCGCGCGGCTCGGGACGCCTACCGTTCGTCGGACGGTTCGCTCGCCACCGCCGAGCAGACCGCGGACGAAGCCGCCGACGTCCACCGGGCCGAGGTGACCGGGGTCGCGATCGATGGGGAGGACCTGACGGTGACGTTGACCCGACGGGCGTCCACCGTGCTGCTCCACCGTCTCGACGCCACGGCGGACCTCGGTGTCCGCGAAGCGACGGGCCGCGCGCCCCTCGAGGCCACCTGACGTGGGCCGCAGCCCCCGACCCGACGGCACCAACGCTCCCGAGCGCTGGGCCGGTTCCGACGTTCCCGACGACGAGCAGCCCACACCGGTACCCGGCATCGACATCGGCCGGGGCGACACCCCGACGGGATCGGACGACGCCGCGACCGTGATCGGCGTCAGCGGGCCGCTCGTCGGGCCCCCGGACCCCGCGCCGAGCGACGGGACCGACGAGGTGCCGTGGCCGGGGCGCGCCCGGCTCGGCGAGCGCTACCAGCTCGAGGAACGCATCGCCTCCGGTGGCGCCGCGGTCGTCTGGCGGGCGTTCGACGAGACGTTGGCCCGAACGGTGGCCATCAAGCTGCTGCACCCCCACCACGCGGGCGACGAGGTGGTGGTCGAGCGGTTCGAACGCGAGTCGGTCGCCGCGGCCCAGATCAACCACCCGAACGCCGTGCGCATCTACGACACGGGCCGCGAGGACCAGCTCGTCTACCTCGTGATGGAACACGTCGATGGCCCGTCGCTGCGCCAGGTGCTGCGTGACCGCGGCCAGCTCGACCCCATCGTGGTCGCGGCCGTCGGCGAGCAGGTCGCCGCCGCACTCGGTGAGGCGCACGCCCGCGGGTTGGTCCACCGCGACGTCAAACCGGCCAACATCCTGATCGACGCCGACGGCACCGTGAAGGTGACCGACTTCGGCATCGCCAAGGCGCTCGACAACGACGCGACGCTGACCACCCCCGGCACCGTCGTCGGGACGGCCGCCTACGTGGCTCCCGAGCAGCTCGAGGAGGGCCGGGTCGACGCCCGCGCCGACGTCTACGCCCTCGGCGTGGTGCTGTACGAGTGCCTGACGGGCCGTCCCGCCTTCGCCGGCGACACCCCCACCGCCACCGCAGCCATGCGGCTGACCCACGAGCTCCTCCCGCCTCGGCAGGTGCGCGCCGACGTGCCCCGACTGCTCGACGACGCCATCGTCCGCTCCACCCGCAACGACCGCACCGCCCGGTTCAGCGACGGCACGGTCATGGCGGCCGCGCTCGCCCCGCAGGTGCCGGTCAAGCCCTCCGAGCTCACGGTGCAGCTCGTCACCGACCCACGGGCCTCCTCCGAGCTCGACGCGCTCCCGCTCGAGCCGGAACAGCGGCCCCTGTCCGGGCCGATCCCGGCGACGCGAAGCGAGTACGCCCGGCGGCTGGTCGGTGCGTTCATCGGCGGTCTCGTGCTGACGCTCATCGCCGTGGTGGCGACCCAGAACCTGCGCGCATCCGAGACGGCCACCTCACCCACGGGCACCCCCATCGAGGTGACCGAGGTCCAGCTGTGGGACCCGGTCGGCCGCAACGACGACAACCCCGACGAGGTCGGCTTCGCGGCGGATGGCGACGCCACCACGGCGTGGAGCACGGCCGACCGCAGCAGCGACTTCCGTTCGAACCGGCTCGAGGGCGTCGGTCTGGTGTTCGACCTCGGGTCCGACCAGGAGGTCCGCGAGGTCCTCGTCAACGCCAACCGTGGCGGCATCGACGTCGCGCTCTTCAACAGCAACGAGTTCATCGACCCCGGCCCTGGCAACATCCAGCCCTGGGGCGAGCCGGTCAGCGCCGCGACCGACATCCGCGCCAACCAGACCTTCCAGATGTCCCCGACCAGCGGCCGCCACTGGCTGCTGTACATCACCGGCCTGTCGAGCGCGGGGAGCGAGGACTACAACGCCGAGGTGGCCGAGGTCACCTTCGTCGGTCCCTGATCCGGTGGTGGGCGCCCGGGCGAGCGAGCTGAGCGCCGACGCCGCGCGCAGCGACGAGGAGCTGCTGGCCCGGTACGCGGACGCCGCCACGCCACGCGGCGCCCGGGAGACCGCCTTCTCCACCCTCGTCGACCGCTTCCACCGGCGCGTCTTCGCGGTGTGCCTGCGCACCCTCAACGGGGACGTCTCCGACGCCGAGGACGCCACCCAGGAGGTGTTCGTCCGGCTCGCACGGTCCGCGGACACCTTCCGCGGTGACGCGAAGCTGTCGACGTGGCTGTACGCGGTGGCCCGCAACGTCAGCACCGATCGGATCCGGCACGAGGCACGACGTCCGTCGACCCCCGTGGCCGACGTGTCGGACGTCGCGGCGGTGGGCGCCCGCAGCGCGGTCGCCGAGGACCGCCACGGCGAGGCGGAGACCGCGAACGACCTCGCCGCGGCACTGGCCCAGCTCGACGAGATCTCGCGGACCTTGCTGCTGTTGGTGGCCGTCGAGGGCCTGTCCTACGCCGAGGCCGCCGCCGCCAGCGACCTCGCCGTCGGCACCGTCAAGTCCCGTGTCAGCCGCGCTCGCGTCCGGCTCGGCGAGCTCCTGGCCACCGACGACGCGGCCGGGGTGGCCGGCGAGCGGGCGGACGGCGACGCGTCCCCCGCCACCGAGGGTCGACGGACCGGCCACGCACCCCGAGGGCCACCACCGAGCAGCTGACCGCGAGCCCGGCCGGTGCATCCGCAACCACCGTCGCAGCCACGACGTCCCACCTCGGCACCGACCCCGACCACCGCCGCACCTGCCCACCTCCCACACCCGCCACCACCACGCTGGAGACCCCGTGCAGCCGTCGGAGCGCCTCGCCGCCTTCCTGGCGGGCGAGCTGTCGCCGGACGAGCGTCGCGCCCTCGAGGCCGAGCTCGCCGGCGATGCGCAGCTGCGCGCACAGCTCGAGGCGATCCGCCGCGCCGACGCCGCGCTCGCGGGCGTGGCACCGACCGCGCTCCCCGACGGGGCTCGGGAGCGGCTGGCGGCGGCGATCGCGCCCGTCGTCACCGAGGAGCTCGACCGGGGGACCGAGGCGCGCCGGGGTGATGGCGTGGACGAGCTCGCGGCACGCCGGGCCCGATCGCGACGGACCTGGGTCACCGCGGCCGGCGGGGTCGCCGCAGCGGTCCTGGCCGTCGCCGTGGTGGTCTCGAACCTCCCGGTCGGGGGCGGCGACGACGCGGCCGAGACGACCGCGACCACGGAGATGGACACCGAGAGCGCCACCGACGACGCGGCGGGGGCCGAGAGCGCCCTCACCATGGCGGTGGAGGGGCCGACGCTCACCGGCGGGGACCGCGAGCTCGACGAGAGCTCCGCGACCGAGCTGCTCGATGCTGCGGAGCTCGAGGCGGTCGCCGCGCGGGGGCTCGACCGCGACGCTGCGGACACGCTCGGCCGCGAGTGGGCGCTCGCGTTCGGGGCGGGCAGGGCGGGCGGCGACCCGCAGATCGGCGAGGGCGAGGCGGTCCCGGAAGCCGAGACCGAGGAGGACGCCCCCGCGGCCGACGCCCCGGAAGCTGCCGCCCGCGTCGGCACGGAGCTCCAGGTCGGCCCCGAGGTCACCGACCGCGATCGCGCCGACGTCGGACGTTGCCTCGAGGTGCTGCTGGCGACCGCCGACGTCGCCATCCCGGTGACCGCGGAGCTCGTGACCTTCGACGGCGAGCCGGCGATCGCCTACGGGCTCGTCGGGATCGACGCCGACGGCGAGGTCGTGCGCCGCGAGGTGTGGGTGCTCAGCCGCGACACCTGCGAGGTCCGGTACTTCGGACAGCGCTGACCGTGGCGGCGCGTCAACGCCGGCGGACCACGATCCAGCCGCCGTAGAGGGCCGCGGGCCACGCCAGCAGCAGCATCCCGACCTCTGGGCTGCCGGCGGCGACGAGGCCCACGGCCGCGGTCGCGCCCGCGAACGCCATCGCCAGGGCCCGCGTCAACGCCGTCGAGACCTCCTCCGCCGCCCAGAACACCGCCCGTGCGACGCCCCAACCGATGGCTCCCGAGGTGAGCAGGAACAACGTGCCCTGCTGCAGCACCGGCGCCAACAGCGCGCCCCCCGCCGCCGCGGCGACGACGCCGATCGCGACCGTCCTCGCCACCAGGGTCGGTGACAGGGATGCCGGCGTGCCGGCGCTGGTGTGGCCACCGCCGCCCACCCGACGCAGACCGGCGGTCCGGCGTGCGGGCTCGTCGGCGGTGGTGGCAGCGTCGCGACCACCGGCGCATCCCGGGCACTGGTAACCGATCGCCGCCTCGACCCAGCAGTCCGGGCAGATCGCGGTCTCACACCCCGAGCAGCGCAGGCGCGTCTCGGTGGCGGGGTGGCGGGTGCAGGGGAAGGCGTCCATCGACCACAGGGTAGGTGCACCGTCCCGTCGGCGACACGCATCGCCCTCGGCAGGCCGGCGTGGCGGTGACGGGACGGTGGCGGTGACGGGAACGCCGGCGATGGGTGGGAGGCGGCGGTGCGTGGCCAACGTCGGCCGCGCGGGAATGCCGCGTGGCGGCTCGTCGTTACCCTCCGGCGAAGTCCCCCATCAGCCTGCGAGGTACCGACGTGGACGTCAGCGACCGTGTGCACGACGTGGTCATCATCGGCTCCGGCCCGGCCGGGCTCACGGCGGCGGTCTACGCCGCCCGCGGCAACCTCGAACCGCTCCTGATCGAGGGCGTCGTCGAGGGTGGCCCGACCGGAGGTCAGCTGACGCTGACCACCGACGTGGAGAACTTCCCCGGCTTCCCCGACGGCATCACCGGCACCGAGCTGATCATGGGCATGCGGGCCCAGGCCGAACGTTTCGGCACCAGCTTCATCACCGAGGACGTCACCTCGGTCGACCTGTCCGGACCGCTGAAGACCCTGGAGACCGCCTCCGGTACCGCGATCACCACCCGGTCGCTGATCATCGCCACGGGCGCCAAGCCCCGCCGCCTCGAGGTCCCCGGCGAAGCCGAGCTGTGGGGGTCGGGGGTCTCGGCCTGCGCCACCTGCGACGGGTTCTTCTTCAAGGACAAGCACGTGGTGATCATCGGCGGGGGCGACTCGGCGATGGAGGAAGCGACCTTCCTGACCAAGTTCGCCTCGAAGGTGTCGGTCATCCACCGCCGCGAGTCGCTCCGGGCGTCGAAGATCATGCAGGAACGGGCCTTCAAGAACGAGAGGATCGAGTTCATCTGGAACGCCGAGGTGACCGAGATCCATGGCGCCGATGGGGCCGTGTCCTCGCTCACGCTGCGCGACACCGTCAGCGGCGACACCCGCGACTTCCCCGCCGAGGGGCTCTTCCTCGCCATCGGCCACATCCCCAACACCTCGCTGTTCACGGGCGTGCTCGACACCGACGACGAGGGCTACCTGCTCGTCGAACAACCGAGCACGCGCACCAACATCCCGGGCGTGTTCGCCTGCGGCGACGTCATGGACCACGAGTACCGACAAGCCGTCACCGCCGCCGGCACCGGGTGCCGCGCCGCCATCGACGCCGAACGCTGGCTCGCCGAGAACACCGCCGTCTCCCCCGACGACCCACGCTGACGGCCCCCGGCTGACACTCCGGCTGGCGGCCCGGCGGACACCTGCCCGCCGCCGCACCCTGGAATAGGTTCATCCACCCCCGCGTTCCACACGTGAGGATCCGGTCGCGAACCGACCGCCCGAGCCCGTCCCCCGCCACCCTGAACGAGGAGCACCACATGGGCGCCACGCCCGTCACCGACGCCGAGTGGACCAGCGAGGTCCTCGAATCCGACAAGCCCGTCCTCATCGACTTCTGGGCCGAGTGGTGTGGTCCCTGCCGGATGGTCGGTCCGATCGTGGACGAGATCGCCGACGAGAACGGCGACAAGCTCAAGGTCCTCAAGCTCAACGTGGACGAGAACCCCAACACCGCCCGCGAGTACGGCGTGATGTCCATCCCGACCCTGCTGGTGTTCAAGGACGGTCAGCCCGAGAAGCGCATCGTCGGCGCCAAGGCCAAGTCCGCGCTCATGAGCGACCTCAACGACTACGTCGCCTGAGCGAGCCGGCACCCCGCACCACCGCGAGCCCCGGCCCCGCGCCGGGGCTCTCGCCTGTCCGACCGCAGTACCCGTGGAGATCCGGAGGAACGCCGTGGACGCATCGACCGTCTACGAGCTGATCGGCTACCTGGCGTCGGGGCTGATCGTGCTCAGCCTGTTGATGAGCTCCATCCTGCGCCTGCGGATCATCGGGCTGTTCGGCGCCATCAGCTTCACGACCTACGGCGTGCTGATCGACGCCTACCCGATCGCGGTCGCCAACGGCGCGATCATCTTCATCCACATCTTCCACCTCACACGCATGCTGCGGGCCCGCGCGTCGGAGGAGTACTTCGAGGTCGTCGAGGTGCCCGCCACCTCGCCGATCCTGCGCCGCTTCGTCGAGTTCCACCACGACGACATCTGCCGTTTCCAGCCCGACTTCCCCGGCGTGCGTGGTGACGAGCTGGCGCTGCTGGTCCTGCGGGACGCCATCCCCGCCGGCGCGGTGCTGGCCGAGGTGGACGCGGACGGGGCGCACGTGGTGCTCGACTACGTCGTGCCCGCGCACCGCGATCTGCGGCCCGGACGGTTCCTGTGGGTCGAGTCGGACGCGTTCACCTCGCGCGGGGTGACGCGGGTCACGACCACGGCGCCGACCGACGAGCACGCGCGCTACCTCAACAGCGTCGGCTTCAGCTTCGAAGGTGACGGCATCTGGTCACGCGAGGAGACCCCCGCCGCAGCGTGAGCCGCGGGCGGGGGCCTCGGTGCACCGGGGAGCGTGCGAACCCGGGCTCGGGTTCCGGCTCAGCTGTCGGTGTCGGTCTCCGGCTCGGTGGCGGGGTCCTCGGTGGCGGGGTCCTCGGTGGCGGGGGCCGTGCCAGCGTCGCTGCCATCGGCGGCCGGGTCGCCACCGTCGGTCTCCGGTGCGGGCGCCTCGTCGAGCTCGAGCACACCCTCGGCCTGGAGCCGCGCGGGGTCGATCACGATCGAGTCGATGATCGAGTCGATGTCGATGTCGGAACCCTCGAGCACCTCGATGGCGATCGAGATCGCGTTGCCGTCCGCGGTGGCGAAGATGCCGGTGGCGGTCGCCTCGCCGCCGGGGGCGGCGAGCTCGATCCGGGAGGCTTCGTCGGCGCCCTCGACCTCGACGTCCTCGGGCTCGGAGGTGACCTCGGCCTGGCCGGACTCGACGAGGGTGTCGATACCGGCGAGGAGCTCGTCGAGGCTCTGGCCGTCGAACTCGACGTTCACCGTGACGGCGCCGCTCTGCTCGCCGAGCGAACCGACGTAGGCGGAACCGACCGGTGTGGGCTGCGCCTGCGACTGCCCATCGTCGACCGGCGCGTCGAGGGTGACGCCCGGGACGACCTCGCCGTCCTCGAGATCCTCGAAGCCGACCGGCTCGGGCTGTTCGAGTTCGCCGTCGGTGCCGTCCTCGGGCGCAGCTTCGCCGTCCTCGGCGCCGTCGTCGGCGGGAGCTTCGATCTCCGCTTCCTCGTCGGCGGCGTCGTCACCACCGTCGCCGCAGGCCGCGAGGCCGAGGGAGAGGGCGGCGAAGGCGGCCACCCCGGTGCGGGCGGAGCGGGTGATCGGGGAGCGGTCGGAGCCGCGGAAGCGTCGGGTCGACGCGAACATCGGGACCTCGGTGGTTCGGGGAGCCGGGCGGAGCGCCCGAGGGTCCGAACCACGGTAACGAGACCTACCGGATCCGCACCGTCCGGCCACGGTCGTACGGCGACCCGTGCGAGCGCTCGGGACCGCTTCCGCGGAAGCGCTCCCAGACCCAGGTCGTGAAGCAACATGGCCCTCTGGACCCCCAACTCACTTCACAACCGAGCGATCAGCAGCGCGGGGGTCGAGCACCGTGCTTGGATCCCACGATGCCACCGATCCCCGACTCCGATGAGCTTCGTGCTGCTGCCTTTGCGTTCCTCGACAGGCTGATCGCCGAGAAGGGCCCGTACCTCCGCCGATCGGAGATCAACGGTTTCACCTTCCAAGGTGAGGTGGTGCCGCTGATGGAACAGGGTGGGATCCGTATGCCGTCGCGGTGGGCCGAGGCGCTCTCGATCACGTCGACCAACCGAACCGCGGAGGCGGGTGGCTACGACGACGAGGATCTCGCTGACGGGCAACGCCTCTATCGCTACATGCGACGTGACTCGTCGGCGGCACCGGCGAAGAACTCCAGCCTCGACAATCTCGTGCGCTCAGGGCGGCCGCTGATCTACTTCGTGGAAGTGGATCGATCGCTGTTCGAGCCGCTCTTCCCGGTTTTCCTGGCAGGATCCGAGGCTGGCGTCGGTGTCATCGTCAGCGAATCCCCCGCCCGGGGCGAGTACGCCGACTTGATCGACCTTCGGCGATACGCGACGCGCCGCCAGCGCGTGAGGCTGCACCAGCAGGAGTTCCGAAGCCGGGTCCTCTACGCCTACGAGGACCGGTGCTGCATCTGTTCGCTCAAGCACCGAGGACTGCTCGACGCTGCGCACATCGTCGACGATGCGCACGAGGAGGGGCTCGCGACCGTGACCAACGGGCTGTCTCTCTGCCGGATCCATCACGGCGCGTACGACCAGTTCCTGCTCGGGATCGATCCGGACCTCCGCGTCGAGGTCAACGGTGCGATCCTCGGAGAGGTCGATGGCCCGATGCTGCGACATGGCCTGCAGGACATGCACGGTGCCAGCATCAGACTGCCCCGAAAGCGCGCCCACCACCCTGACCGGGAGCGGCTGGCGTGGAAGTACGAGCGGTTCCGGGCGCAGGTGAGCTGAGGCCGGCGCGGAAGCGCTTCCGCGGAAGCGCTCCGCGAGCCGGTCGTGAAGCGACATGAGGCCCTGGACCCCCATCTCGCTTCACAAGCCCACCGCAGCGCGTCGTGGAGCACCGGCCGCAGCGAGGTTGCCGGGGGCGTAGTCACAGTTCTCCGCACACGCCGGGTGTGGCCGGCCGGGCAGTCCCGGCACGGCCGCGTGGCCCGCATCCCGTTCAGCTGGACCGCCTACGCTCCGCCACCGTGATCGCCATCCAGCACGGGTCGGTCGGGCCCGAGGTCGAGGACGTCCAGCGTCGCCTGTCGGCGGTGGGTCTGAGCTGCGACCCCGATGACCCGGGCCGGTTTGGGGACACCACCGCCTCCGCCGTGCGTGCCTTCCAACAGCAGCGTGGCCTGCAGGCCGACGGTGTGGTCGGCCCCGACACCTGGCGGTCGCTGGTCGCCGCCGGCTACCGGCTCGGGGACCGGATGCTCTACGTCACGCGGCCGATCCTCATCGGCGACGACGTCCGCGACCTGCAACGGCGGCTCAACCGTCTGGGCTTCGACGCCGGGTACGACGACGGGCTCTTCGGCACCCAGACCTTCGAGGCGGTGCGCGAGTTCCAGCTCAACGTCGGTCTCGAGGTCGATGGCATCGCCGGCCCGGGCACGCTCGACCTGCTCCAGCGCCTGCACCGGACCCACCAGTCCGCGCCGGTCTACGCGGTCCGGGAACGCGAGCAGCTGCGCCGGCCGGCCCGACGTACCTCGCTGGCGGGCGCGCGGATCCTGATCGACGCCGGCCACAGCCCCGAGAACCCCGGCTTGGTCGCCCCCGACGGCACCCCGGAACACGAGCTCACCTGGGCGCTCGCCGCGCTCCTCGAGGGGCGGTTGTCCGCGCTCGGCGCCCACGTCGTCCTCGCGCGTGGCCCGGCCACGTCGCCGACCCCGAGCGAACGTGCCCACCTCGCCAACACCGAGGACGTCGAGGCGATCGTGTCGCTGCACGCCAACGGGATCGACTCCGCCAGCGCGCGCGGCGCCGCTGCGTACTACTTCGGCACCGAGGGGTACGTCTCCGAACACGGGCGGCTGCTGGCACAGCTCGCGGTCGACGCCATCTGTGACGCCACGGGCACCCCGAACTGCCGCACCCACCCCTCCACGACCGCGCTGCTGCGTGAGTCCCGCGCTCCCGCCGTGCTGGTCGAGCCCGGGTTCCTCACCCACCCCGAGGAGGGCCGTCGGCTGCTCGAACCGGAGTACCAGCGCCTCATCGCCTCGGCGCTCGTCGACGCGCTCCAGCGCTTCCTCGCCGGCGAGGGCCTGAGCGCGGCCTGACCCGCTCGGCCAGCGCGCCACGGATCACCTCGTCGGCCAACCCCACCTGGACGCCGGCGTCCTCGGGTGTCGCAGGCGTCCCGACGACCGGCCCCTCGCCGGTCCCCGAGCTCGCGCGGAGCACGGTGCCCGGTCCCGCGTGCGCCAGTGCGCCGCGATCGTCGGCGACCACGAGGTGGCGGGCCGCGGCGAAGACCACCAGCGTGCCGATGCCGACGCTCCCCGCTCCGGCGAACAGCGCCGCCGACGGCGACCCGGCCTCGACGAGCTGGCCGGCGAGCGCGGCGCCACCGGCCACACCGACCACCACCGCGGACTGGGTCCACGACTGCGCCTCGGTCTGCGTCCCGGGGAGCGACAGGTCGTCGATCAGCTGGAAGGCCACGATCGTGGTGGGGCCGAGGAAGAGACCGCCGAGGAAGAGCGCCGCCCCGAACGCGCCGAGCCCCGGCAGAGCGAGCGGTACCACCGCCAGGGACACCCCGAGGACGACGATCACGACCCGTAACCGGACGTGGAGCGCGCCCGGCCACGTCCGGCCGCCGTAGACCAGACCGCCGACGAGGCTCCCCGCCGCGATGGCGGCGACCAACGGACCGGCCGCCTCGGGTCGGCCGGCGAACTCGGCCACCGCCGGCAGGACGACGTCGATGGCGCCGAAGACCACGGCGACGAAGCCGAGAGCGACCACCATGACCCGGACCCCGGGTGCCCGCAGCGCCCCACCTCGCCCGGTCGCCGCCACGTCGCGCCGGGCCGTGCCACGGGACGCCTTCGTCGCGCTGAAGGCCAGCGCACCGACGAGGGCGAGCAGGCCCGCCATCAGGACCGCGTACCGGCCACCCGCCCGGGCGGCGACGACGGTGGCGGCCAGCGGACCGGCGATGAAGCCGAGCTCCACCGCGATCGAGGACACGGCGAACGCGGTCTCGCGCAGCGGCCCGGTCGGGAACAGCCGGGAGAGCACCACCCGCGCGCAGGCGGTGGTCGGCGGGTAGACCACCCCGGTGAGCGTCGCCGCGAGCAGCAGCGCCCACACCGGCGCTCGGACCCCGAGCAGCAGGGCCAGGGTCCCGCACCCGATCGCGTACCCGACGGCGTCCGGGACCAGCACGACGGTCTGTCCGAAGCGGTCGACGAGCTTGCCCTGGAACGGGGAGCCGAGGCCGACCCCGATCTGGTGCGCACCGGTGACCACGCCCGCGACGGCGTAGGAGTAGCCGGCGTCCCGGCTGGCGAGCACGAGCGCCAACGCGATCATCCCGGGGGTCAGCCGCGAACACGTCGAGGTGATCACCGGCCACCGCGCGTCCGGGTGGGTGAGGAGGGCGAGGTAGGTACGCACGGGCGATCCGTCGCGGACGACCGGCGCCGACGGGCCGGGGCGACACCGGCGGACGGCGGGACGTGACAGACCCGCGGATCAGGGCGAC
Source organism: Nitriliruptor sp. (assembly GCA_040882055.1). Taxonomy (GTDB): domain Bacteria; phylum Actinomycetota; class Nitriliruptoria; order Nitriliruptorales; family Nitriliruptoraceae; genus Nitriliruptor. Next base: position 14,422 of record JBBECA010000072.1, on the reverse strand, counting down.
CGACCGCGGTGTCTCGACGTCGAGAGAGCCGGAGGCTACCGCCTGCGACCGGGCGCCGTCCCGGGTCAGCGGCCAGGCTCCAGGGCCGTGCTCAGCAGCCGTCCCGGGTCAGCGGCCGGGCTCCAGGGCCGTGCTCAGCAGCCGTCCTGGTGCGGATCGGCACGGTGCGGATCGGCACGGTGCGGATCGGCACGGTTCGGCTCCGGCAGACCGCCCGGTACGCGGCCGCCGTTGCGGACCGGCTGGGGCACGCGGCGAGGGAGCGCGCCGAGGACCTCCTCGAGCGCGTGCTCGAGGGACTCCGCCCAGCGGACGGTCCGCCTCACGTCCAACCGCAACAGCGGCGTGCGCGGGTGCTCGCGGTGCACCTCGAAGCCCTCGTGCAGCAGCCAGGTCGCCGGTAGCACACAGCCGCGCTCGAGCCAGCGGCGGTCGCCGTAGGCCTCGACCGCCTTGGCTCCCGCTCGTATCGCGTCCTTGACCGCGGCCTGGACGAGGAGACGGCCGATCCCGCGCTCCCGCCAGTGCGGGCCGATCCAGATCGTCGCGAGGAGCAGCGCGTCGGGGGAGGCCTGGGGACAGGGCGGGCGGCGGGCAGCGAAGGCCGACGACGGCGCGAACAGGGCGTAGCCAGCCACCTCGTCGTCGATGCGCACGATGCGGCCCGGGGGGTGGCCGTCCTGCACCTGCGCCGAGACCCAGGCCTGCTTGCGCACCTGGGGTTGGCTCGGCAGCGCCTCGCCAGCACCACCGCCGACGGTCGCGGGGGAGGTCAGCCGCGGAGAGGGCGTGGCCGCGCCGAGCTCCCACACCAGGCACGACGCGCACGAAACCGGCAGCTCCTCGACCGCATCACCGGTCAGTGGGTCGAGGCGGCGGGACACCGGTCACGCCTCCGGCGGCAGGGTGTGGACGCCCTTGCGGTCGCGCGGGGTGACGGCGGCCACCAGCGCCCCGGCGGCCACCCCGAGCGCGACCCCGACCACCGCACGGCGCCAGCCGCCGGCGGCGACCCGGCGCGCCGGATCGGAGACCGGCTCGATCACGTGCTCGCTGCGCTCCACCGGGGGCCTCCACGTGCTCCGCCGTCGTTCCCGTACGCTCGCACCGATGCTACCGGTGGGGCCTCGCGGACAGAGGAGCCACCGGTCCGAGACGACGAGGACCAGGCCAGCCGTGCGGCTCGATACCGATCCCTACCTCGAGCGCTACGCCGCTCGGGTGCGAGGGATGTCCGCCTCGGCGATCAGGGCCCTGTTCGCGGTCGCCTCCCGGCCCGAGATCGTGTCCTTCGCCGGCGGCAACCCCGCCATCGAGGCCCTCGACTTCGGCGCCGTCGAGGACGTGGTCCGCCAGGTCGTCCGCGACAGCGGCCACACCGCGCTCCAGTACGGCATCGGTCAGGGGCGGCCCGAGCTGCGCGAGCACCTCGCGGCGGTCATGTCCCACGAGGGGGTGACCGCCCACGCCGACGAGCTGGTCGTCACCGTCGGCGGCCAGCAGGCGCTCGAGCTGGTGGCCAGCTGCTTCGTCGACCCCGGGGACGTGGTCATCGCCGAGGGACCGACCTACGTCGGCGGGATCGGCGCGCTCACCTCCTGCCAGGCCGACGTCCGTCACGTCCCGCTCGACGAGCACGGCATGCAGATCGACCTCCTCGAGGACCTGCTCGCCGAGCTCGCTCACGAGGGCCGGCGCGCCAAGTACGTCTACGTCATCCCCAACCACCAGAACCCCGGTGGGGTGTCGCTGTCGGTCGAACGACGCCAGCGGCTCGCCGAGCTGGCCGAGCAGCACGACCTGATGATCCTCGAGGACAACCCCTACGGCCTGCTCGACTTCGCGGGCAAGACCTACCCCTCGATCCGTGAGCTGGTCCCCGAACGCACCATCTACGTCGGGACGGTCTCCAAGACCTTCGCGCCGGGGGTCCGGACCGGGTGGATCGCCGCGCCGGCACCGGTGCGCGACAAGCTCGTGCTGCTGCGCGAGGCCGCCGACCTCTGTCCCTCGTCGCTCACCCAGATGGTGGTCGAGACCTGGTTCGAGACCCAGCCCTGGCGCGAACAGATCGACGCCTTCCGCGACCTGTACCGGGTCAAGGCCGAAGCGATGCTCTCCGCGCTCGATCGCGAGATGCCGCCGGGGGTGAGCTGGACGCGGCCGGCCGGCGCCTTCTACATCTGGATGACCGTGCCGGCCGGCATCGACACCGACGACCTGGCCGCCAAGGCCATCGCCAACCGCGTCGCGTTCGTCCCCGGCCGCGGTTTCTACGCCGACGGGACCGGCGGCGACCAGCTGCGCCTGTGCTACAGCCAGCCCTCCCCGGAGCGCATCCGCGAGGGGGTCACCCGGCTCGGTGAGCTGCTCCACGACGAGGTCGAGCTGGTGCACGCCGTCTACGGTGCCGCCGGGGCACCTCCGCTGCGTTCGCGGCCCTCCGAGCGCCCCGCACCACGAGATCAGGAACCCAGGTGACGAGCTCCGTCGCCGTCCTCTCGGGCGGCCTGTCCTTCGAACGTGAGGTGAGCCTGCGCTCCGGCGGGCGCGTCGCCGACGCGCTGTCCGACCGTGGCCACCGCGTCACCCGGCTTGACGTGGACGAGCACCTCGTCCCGAACCTGGAGCAGGGGGGTTTCGACGTCGTCTTCCTCGCCCTCCACGGTTCGGCCGGTGAGGACGGCACCATCCAGTCCCTGCTCGAACTGACCGGTCTGCCCTACACCGGGCCCGACGTGCTCGCCTCGTCGCTCGCCTGGAACAAGCCGATCGCGCAGGGCCTCTACGCCCGCGCCGGCCTCGCGGTGCCCGACCGGGTGACCCTCTCCCAGCAGGCCTTCCGCGAGATGGGCGCCGTGGCCGTGGTCGACCGCGTCGCCGCGGCGCTCGGGACACCGCTGGTGGTCAAGCCGGCCACGGGCGGCTCCTCGCTCGGTCTGTCCATCGTCGAGGACGCGGCGCGGTTGCCACAGGCCATCGTCGGCGCGTTCTCCTACGCCAACGCGGTGCTCATCGAGTCGTTCGTGGCCGGCACCGAGGTGGCGGTCACGGTGCTCGACGGTCGGGCCCTGCCCGCCGTCGAGATCCAGCCCAAGGAAGGCACCTACGACTTCGCGGCGCGTTACACCGCCGGTGCCACCGAGTTCCACGCGCCCGCGCGGCTGGACGACGCGGTGTCGGCTCGCTGCGCCGAGGTGGCGGTCGCCGCCGAGCGCGCCATCGGCGGGCGGTACATCTGCCGCGCCGACCTCATCGTCTCCGCCGAGGGCGAGCCGCACGTGCTCGAGCTCGACACCTCGCCGGGCCTGACCGAGACATCGCTCGTTCCGCTGGCGGCACAGGCCGACGGGATGAACTTCGCCGACCTGTGCGAGACGCTCGTCGACCTCGCGCGGCGCGACGGGGCACCGGCGTGAGCGAGAGGCCCGACGGCGATGAGCACGGTGCCTCCGACCCCAGCACCCCCGATCCCGGGGGCGGCGATCCCGGGACGGGCGAGATCGTCCTCACCGGCGTCGACGCTCCCCCGGACCCCTTCGACGAGCTCGAGGAGGCCGTCGCCGCGGACGCGAACCCCGACCCCGACGGGACCGCGCCCCGGATCGTGGTCTTCGACGTCGGCGAGGTGCTGATCGACGAGACGCGGGTCTGGTCGCTCTGGGCCGAGCTGCTCGGCGTCACGCCGCTGACGTTCGCCGCCGTCCTCGGCGCCGCGATCGTGCAGGGCGAGGACCACGAGGTGGTCTTCCCCGCCATCGCTCCGAACGTGGACTGGCGCGAGTTCGAGGACGAGCACGAGCGTCGGTACGGCGGGTTCGCCGAGGCGGACCTCCACGCCGACGTCCGCCCGTGCCTCGCCGAGCTCCACGATCTCGGGTTCCGCGTCGTCATCGCGGGCAACCAACCGGCCCGTCGGAGCGCCCAGCTCGGCGCGCTCGAGCTGCCGTGCGACGATCTGGTCACGTCCGAGGAGCTCGGCGCCGAGAAGCCGGATCCCGAGTTCTTCGTCCGCCTCCTGCAGCGCTGCGAGGTCACCGACCCCGCCGAGGTGCTCTACGTCGGCGACCGCACCGACAACGACGTGGTCCCCGCCCACGATGCCGGGTTGCGTACGTGTTGGCTCACCCGGGGGCCCTGGGGGCACCTGCAGGACCTGCCCGACGACGTCGAACCCGACATCGTGCTCGAGGGGCTCGGGGAGCTGCCGCTGCTGCTGTCGAGCTGGCGGGACGGCTGAGCCGCGACCGCGGTGGTCGTCGGTACGGATCAGAACCACACCGGTGTGGTTCCACGTGGAACGGAGCGAGACGTGGGTGACGGAGCGAAACGCGCCGCAGGCGCCGCAGCCGCGGAGCTGGTCACCGAGGGGATGGTCCTCGGGCTCGGCACGGGCTCGACCGTCACGCACTTCCTCGACGCGCTGGCCGCTCGCGGGCTGCGCGACGTGCGCGGGGTGCCGACCTCGGAGGCGACGGCGGCTCGCTGCCGCGAGCTCGGCATCGGGCTGCTCGACCCCGGGCAGGTCCGACGGCTCGACCTCGCCGTGGACGGCGCCGACGAGCTGACGAGCGATCTCACGCTCACCAAGGGCGGCGGGGGCGCGCTGCTCCGCGAGAAGGTCGTCGCCTCGCTCGCCGACCGGTTCGTGGTCATCGCCACCCCCGACAAGGTCGTCGAGCGTCTCGGCGACAGCTTCCCGATCCCCGTCGAGGTCGTCCCCTTCGCGGTCGGGCCGGTGCAGCGCCGCATCGAGGGCCTCGGCTTCGAGGTGACCGTCCGTGGCGACGGTGGCGGCTACCGCACCGACAACGGCAACGCCGTGCTCGACTGCCGCGCCCCCGGTGGCCTGTCGGACCCCACCGTCACCGAGATCACGCTCGGGCAGCTGCCCGGGGTCGCCGAGACGGGGCTGTTCGTCGACCTCGCGACCGACGCGCTGCTCGGCCGGGACGACGGCGAGGTCGAACGTCTCACGGCTCCCACGGACACCTGACCCGCGACCGGCGAGGGGATCGGGACGCCTCGGGAGCGATCCGCTGGTGGGCTGACGGCGAGAGGCTCCCCGTCCTCCGGTCGGCACCGGCGTGGTCACAGGGAACGCCGGGTCGCCCGGGGGCACCGGGTGCGGGGACGTCGCCCCCGCCGGGTTGCTGCTCACTCGGGGCGGGTCAGCGCCTCGAGATCGTCGTCGTCGAGGTCATCCACATCGAGGTCGTCGAGGTCGTCGAGGTCATCGCGCGCCTCCGGGACGTCGGTGACGCCGTCGTCGGCACCCTCAGAGCCCACGGAGCCCGCATCGGGAGCGTCGGGCGAGGTCGCCCGGGCGTCGGCCCACGAGGCGGGCGCTGGCAGGTCCGGTGGCATCGCTGGCTCCGACGGCGATCCCTCCCCGGCGGAGTTCGACGCCGTGGTGGAGGTGTCCGCTGCGCCGTCCGGCACCTCGAGACCGCGGGCGATCACCCCGACGATGCGCTCGAGGTCGTCGACGGAGACGAACTCGACCTGCAACTTGCCCTTCCGGGACCCCATCGAGATGCGGACGCGAGCCCGCAGCGCGTCGGAGAGGTCGTCCTGGAGCTCGACGAGCCCCGGCGCCGTCATCCCCGCCTTCCGCCCCGACGTCCGAACGCGTGAGGGGTCGCCCGGCTCGAGGAGGGTCAGACGGACCAGTTCCTCGAGCGCCCGGACCGACATCCCCTCGGCCACCGCCCGGGTCGCGAACTTGTCCATCGTGGCTGGGTCGTCGCTGAGGGCCAGGAGCGCCTTGGCGTGCCCAGCGGACAGGACGCCCGCCGCCACCCGGCGCTGCACCCCGTCGGGCAGGTGCAGCAGGCGAAGGGCGTTGGAGATCGCCGGCCGGGACTTCCCGAGGGAGGTGGCGAGCTCCTCCTGGGTGAAGTCGAAGTCCTCGAGGAGCTGCTGGTACGCGGCCGCCTCCTCGAGGGGGTTGAGCTGGACGCGGTGGATATTCTCCACCAGCGCTTCCTTGAGCAGCGCCGCGTCCTCGGTGTGGCGGATGACCGCGGGGATGCGTTCGAGGCCAGCACGCTTGGAGGCGCGCAGACGCCGTTCACCGGCGATGAGCTCGTAGGTGTCCTCGCCGGTGGGTCGCACCACGACCGGCTGCAACAGGCCCAGATCGCGGATCGACGCCGCGAGCCCCTCGAGCTCACCGTCGTCGAACACGTCCCGGGGTTGCTGCGGGTTCGGCTCGATCGCGTCGATGGGCAGCTCCGCGAAGCTGGCGCGGTTCGTGCCGATCGGACCGCCCTCCCCCGGTGGGATCAGGGCCGCGAGCCCTCGACCGAGACCACCTCGTCGGTTCACAGCTGGCCCTCCGGTCGGTGCGGTACGGAGGTGGGCCCGGCGGCTGCCGGCTCCTCGTGGTCGGTTCCCGCGGACGCGGGGGGCGCCTCCGAGGTCGGACCGCCGAGCAGGCGGTCCAGCGCCGACCGGCCGTCGTGCGGCTCGGCGGGCACGTCCGACGGTAGATCGAGCCGTTCGATGACCTCCGTGGCGAGGCGCTGGTAGGCGCGTGCGCCGCGGCTGGACGGGTCGAACACCGTGATCGGTTGGCCGAAGCTCGGCGCCTCGGAGAGCCGCACCGATCGCGGGATGACGGTGTCGTACGCCTGCGTACCGAAGTAGTTGCGGACCTCGTCCACGACCTGCTGCGAGAGGTTGGTCCGCCCATCGAACATCGTCAGCACGACACCGCCGAGCTCGAGCTCGCGGTTGAGGTTGTCGCCGACCAGCTGCACCGTCCGCATCAGCTGGCCGAGACCTTCGAGCGCGTAGTACTCGCACTGGATCGGCACCAGCACCTGGTGCGCAGCCACGAGCGCGTTGATGGTCAGGAGTCCCAGCGACGGGGGGCAGTCCACGAGCACGATGTCGTAACGGTCGACGATGGGCTCGAGCGCGCGCCGCAGACGGAGCTCACGGGAGAAGGCCGGGACGAGCTCCACCTCGGCGCCGGCGAGGTCGAGGGAGCTCGGCAGGACGTCCAGTCCGTCGACCTCGGTGTGCTGCACGGCGTCGAGCACCGCCACGTCCTCGACGAGCACGCCGTAGGTGGAGGGGTCGCCCTCCTCGGCGCGCAGGCCGAGTCCCGTGGTGGCGTTCCCCTGGGGATCGAGGTCGATCACGAGCGTGCGCACGCCGTGCTGAGCGAGCGCGGCGGCCAGCGACACCGTCGTGGTGGTCTTGCCGACCCCGCCCTTCTGGTTCGCGATGCCGACGACGATCGCGCCGCGCTCCGAACGTACGTTCACCTCGCGGCGGGTCGGAAGCTCGAGGTTCTCCAAGCCCGGGACCGGGTTCGGGGTGGCCGCCCGATCGTTGGCCGTGCCGCCGACCGCCCCAGGCCCCGCGTCCGCGGCCGCTCCGGCCTCGCTCGAGGTGACGTCCGGGTGCACCGGATCGGTAGGACTGACCACGAGCGGCTCCTCAGCTGACGCGGGTAAGCATAACAACGCGTGGGAGCGGCTCACCCTCAGGTCCTGTGGCGTTGGGGACGTCGTCGGGGGTCGCGACGACGCTGGCACCCGCGCGAGCGAGACCGCTGCGCGCCGCCTCGAGCTCCTCCGCCCACCGTTCGCCCTTGACGGCGTAGAGCACGCCTCCCCGCCGCAGGAACGGGACCGCCCACGCCACGAGGCGCTCGAGGGGCGCGACAGCCCGGGCGGTGACGACGTCGAACGAGGCCGCGAGTTGACCCCGCTGGAGCTCCTCCGCGCGCCCCGTGTGCACCGTCACCGGCACCTGCAGCTCCCGCGACGTCTCGGAGAGGAACGCGGTCTTCTTCGCGGTAGCGTCGAGCAGGTGCACCTCGAGCTCCGGGCGGACGATGGCGAGCACCAGGCCGGGGAAGCCGCCCCCGGAGCCGATGTCCAGCACACGCTGCGATCCCTGCGGCAGCATCCGCGCGAGCGCGACGCATTCGGGGATGTGGCGGCTCTCCAGCTCGTCCCGCGCACGTCTCGAGACCAGGTTGTGCTCGCTGGCCCGCACCCGGTCAGCGAAGCGCTGGAGGCGCTCCGCCGTCGCGGGATCAGGTGTCTCGGTCACGGCCCGCGACCCTAGTCGCTCCCCGGCGACGCGTGCGTTCCACGAGGAACACGTGGCTCGACCACGTTCCACGTGGAACGCATGCCCACACCCGGGGACGTGGCACCTGCGGCCGGACCGTTCCACGTGGAACAGGTAGCGACGCCGCCAGCGGCGCCGGCGGCGCCCGCCCCCGGTGGCCCGTCCGTGCCAGGCTCCCGATCAGGAACATGAGGTGCGATCGACGGGGTGCTCGAGGTGGCTCGGAGACGCGGCGGTGTGGGAATCGTTCAGCCGGGCCACGGGCCGCGGTGAGCAACCGTGCCCAGCAGGGCGACCGCCCAGCCCACGATCAGCCCGAGATCCCGGGAACCCGGGAACCCACCCCCGCTGACGCGCGTCGTGTGCCGTCGCGGTGGGTGTCCACGATGGCCGCCGCGCCCGATCGGAGGATGCGGCGAGCCGTGCCACATCACGCGCCGGACAGCGAGACGGCGAGCGGCCGCCGAGCGGACCTGGTGCGCTGCGCGTCGTCCGGAACGGGGATCGGTGTAGCGTACGGCGCAACCGCACGTGGCGTTCCCGGTCCGCCTCGCCCGACGCTCGCCGCCGATCGAGGCTCGCCCGGCAGGTCGTCCCATCGGAACCGTGCCGACGCACGCGTGGAGCCGGTCGTCCCGGGCTCGCATCCGTTCCGGCCCCCCGTCCGGTGCGGTGGCGAACCGTCGCCCACCGAACCTCACCTCGACCGTGGCGCTCGGGCGCAACACGCCGTTCCACGTGGAAGTCCCGAAGCCCTCTCCCGATCCGCCAACGCGCACCACCCCGCGCAGGACGCGTTCCACGTGGAACGCGATCGGCCGACTGGCGACAGCCGGCCGTGGTGGGACGGGGCGCCAACGCCTCGAACCCTGGCGCCCGCTACGCCCCGCACGGGCTCACGAGGGCAGTGTCGGGCTTGGAGCTCATCCGCTGGTGAACGCGCTGGGTGTGGCGGCGAGAGCGCGACCGAGGGCGTTCCACGGGGAACGTTCGGCTGGCAGCCGGGCGCAGGTGTGTTCCCAGCCGGGCCACGAAGGCTGCGGGCCAGTCCTTGAACCGTGCGAGCGTCGACCGCCGCGGTCCTCGCCACCGGGTCGTTTCGCCTGGTCTCGGGATCAGTGGCCAGGTCGCGGCCACCGCTCGCCGTGGCGGTGCCGCGAACGATCAGCCGCGTGGTGCCGGCGACCCGCCGGAGCGCCGAGCCCGCCGGCGCCGGCGCAGGACCGCTGTGCTCGGGACACCCGAGCGGGGTCCGGACGCGCGGCTCGGGCGTCGTCGCCGGAGCCGGGGAGGATCCCGGTCAGCCGGAGATCGCCGCGCTGGTCCCGCGTCGACCGCCGACCGGCGGTCGGAGCTTCGCGCGGAGCCGCTGCACTCCGAGGGTGTCGGACGGCTGGCCGCCCCTTGGCCCTTCTCCCAGGGCTTCCTGCGCACGCACAGCTCGGACGCCTGGCGGGGACGCGCGGCGAGCGCGCGATCGGCCCGAACGTGAGCACCGGCGCCCTCCCCGACCCACCGGCGCGGTCGGGAGCACCCGTACAGCGCATCTGAGCGCGTTCCTGCAGGTCAGCGCTGGTCGCGACGCCGTTCCACGTGGAACCTCGCGGCGGCCGGGGCCGCGGCCCGTACCGAACGGCAGCGGCCCGGGCAGGGAGCCCGGGCCGCTCGTACGACGCGTCGTGACTGGCTCACTCCGGCTCGATGACCACCCGGCGGGCCGGCTCGCGGCCCTGCGAGCGACTGATGACCCCGTCGACGTCGGCCACGATGGCGTGGACCGCCTTGCGTTCGAAGACGTCCATCGGCTCGAGGCGGACCGACTCTCCGGTGTCGAACACCTCGTCGATCGCCTCCTCAGCCTTCTCGACGAGCTTCTCCATGCGACGAGCCCGGTACCCCTCGGCGTCGACCTTCACGCGCGAGCGCCGCTGGAACTCACGCTGGAGCGCGCAACGGACCAACTCCTGGATCGCTTCGAGGGTCTGGCCCCGCCGTCCGATCAGCGCACCCGACCCGATCTCGACGACCTCCACCTCGGCGTGATCCTCGGTGGTACGGATGCGGATGTCGCCGGGGAGGTCGAGGGCATCGAGCAGCCCCTCGAGGAAGTCGGCCGCAGCGTCGGCTTCCTCCTCGAGGTCCTCGATCGTCACGACCCGATCGGTGGCGTCCTCGCCCTCGTCGTGGCCGTCGTCACGGCGGCCCGTAGCGCCGTCGTCGTCGGGGGCATCCACGGGTGCGGCTGCAGCGCGGGGCGCCCGTGTGCGCGGCGCCTTGGGAGCATCCTCGCCGCTGGAGACGGGGCGCCCCTCGGGCTCGTCCGGGCTGGCCGTGGTGGGCGCGGTGACCTCGTTGCGGACGTCCGCAGCCTCGGGGACGACCTCCAGATCGAGCGCGAGCCGTCCGGTCAGCGCCTCGACACCCGGGGCCTCGACGACGAGCGCGATGTCTCCAGCGTCGGTGTCGAGCAGGTCCGCGAGGGCGTCCCGCAGGGCATCGACGAGGGTCGGGCCTCGTCCATCGGTACGTCGGCTCATCTGGGGCTCCTGTGTCGGGAGGTGGTCAGGGTCGTGTCAGGACCGGACGTATCTCAGGCGCGGGGACCGCGGCGCGGGAGGTGATCGTGTTTCTTCGCGCCACTGGCCGTCGGCTTCGCGGACCTCGCCGGCTTGGCCGGTCTGGCCGGCTTCGCGCCGTCCTCGGATCCCCGGGGGTCGGCGGGACCGCCGTTGGCACCCGCATCGGGGGCCCCCGAGGACGTCGCACCGGGGTTCGGCTTGTTCCGGCCCTTCGATGAGCCGCGGCCTCCCGTCGATCCGGCACCGCCCTGGTCACCAGCCACGCCGTTGCCCGCAGCCTTGCCGTTCTTGGCGGCCTTGCCCTTGCCGAGCAGCGAGCGCTTCTTGGCGGCCTCACCACCGCGGTGGTCGCCGAGGGTGCCCTCCTCGACCTCGTGCTCGACCTCGCGGAGCATGAACCACTGCTGCACGGCCTGCCAGGCGTTGGTGGTGACCCAGTACAGCAGGACACCGAGGGGGAGGTTGAACGAGATCACGGCCAGGAACACCGGCATGACGTAGAGCAGCACCTTCTGCTGCTGTGCCATCGGGTTGTCACCGCCCGTGGCCGTCTGGCGCGCCATGGTCTGCTTCTGCGAGACGAACATCGTCGCAGCCATCGTCACGATCAGCAGCCAGCCCGGCCAGCCCGCAGCGCTGACGAGCGCGGTCAGCCCCTCCTCGGGGACCAGCGAGGTGAAGAAGTAGAAGCTCTCGCCGGCCAGCTCGGAGGCGCGGTCGCCGCGCAGGATCGAGAACAGCGCGAAGAACACGGGCGCCTGGGCGAGGAGTGGCAGGCACGAGGCCGCGGGGTTGACCCCCTCGGCCTGGTACAGGGCCATCATCTCCTCGTTCATCTTCTGCTTCTTGGCCTTGTACTGCTCCGGGTCCTTCTTCATCAGGTCCCGGTCGGCCTTGTACTTCTTCTGGATCGCCTTCATCTGGGGCTGGATGGCCTGCATGGCGCGCATGGAACGGATCTGCTTGATCGCCAACGGCAGCAGCAGGAGGCGGATGACGAGGGTGAGGCCGATGATGGCCCAACCCCAGGACGCCTCTCCCGTGAACGAGAACAGCTGCTCGAGCCCGCCGAGCGCCTGCTCGAAGAGGTCGAGGATGGAGTTCCAGATCTGCGACACGCCGGACTACTTCCGCGGGGGGACGGGATCGAACCCGCCGAGGTTCCATGGGTGGCACCGACCGATCCTGCGGGCCGCGAGCCACGTGCCCCGGAGGGCGCCGTGCGTGCGGACCGCCGTGACGGCGTAGGTCGAACAGGTGGGCAGGAAGCGGCAGCGGGGGGTCCGCAGCGCCGCGGTCGCCCGGTACAGCGCGAGGAGCCCGAGCAGGGCGCGCGCGAGGAGCGAGGGGGGCGGTGGCGCGGACTCGTCCGCCGCGGCGGGCTCGCGCGGGGGCAGCTCGTCCACGCCCCGGATCACGCGGCGACCGCGGTCACGACGCCGAGCCGACCGGCCAGCGCCGCCACCTCGGCCTGGACCGGCGCGAGCGACGAGCTCGCGCACGCGCCACGTGCGACCAGGACGACGTCGATCCCCGGGATCCAGTCGACGCGGGCCGACGCCTCACGCAGGAGCCGCTTGGCCCGGTTCCGCGACACCGCGTTGCCCACGCGCTTCGACGCCACCACCGCGACACGGGCGGGGGCCGCCGGGCGGTCGCTGTCGCGGACGTGGACCACCGCGAGGTGCCCAGCACGAGATCGCCGTCCACGCAGGACGGCGACGATGTCCCGGCCATCACGCAGCCGGTCCGCTCGGGGTGACGTCACGGGGACGCCCGGTGCGCTCAGGCCGTGAGCTTGGCGCGGCCACGCTGACGACGCGAGCGGACGATCGCTCGGCCGGCGCGAGTCTGCATGCGGGCGCGGAAACCGTGCTTGCGGGCACGGCGTCGCTTGTTGGGCTGGAAGGTGCGCTTGCTCACGACCGGACCTCCGAGGTTCGGATCAGTGGGGCACGCGGTGCGGTCGGGTCCCCGCCGGTCGCCGGTCCGGTCGTGTCCGCCGGAGCGGGACGAGGTGGCACGCAGCGACACGGGAGGTGCGAGGTGGTGAGGATCACGACCGTCCCGGTGCACGGGACGTACGAACGAGCGTACCGAGCCACGGACGGGGCGAGCAACCGATCACCTGCAGGGACCGCTCCCGCGCACGTGGCACGTCGGCGGCCGCGGCGCCAGCGGTGTGCGCCGTGACGGCCGCGGCGTCCCGCGCACCGACCAGTGCACCCGAGGCGTTGCGGCGCTCCGGGCCAGGGGCTACCGTCCGCGACCGTCCACCGGAGCAGGTGGCCCGGTCCCGGGAAGACGCTCGACCGGCACGGCTCCAGGACCTTCCCCCACGCGGCAGATCGCCCGCGCACCTGCGCGTACGGTCCGAAACATCACCTATCCACACCTGTGGACGGTCCTGTGGACATCCCGTCGTCGGGGTGCTCGGATCGACCACGACCGTGGCACCCGGTGGGGGTCTCCCGATCCGCGCCGACCCGTGTCCGGTCATCCACCGCCCGACCGGAGAAGCGACGCGTGTCTCGACCATCGACGCTCGACCTCGAGACGCTGTGGCGTGACGCGCGGGGCGAGGTGATGCGGGCGGTGACCTCCACCGCCCAGCGCCACTGGCTCGAGGCGACCCGTCCGGTGGGGTACACCGACGACGTCGTGGTCCTCGCCACCCCGCACGACTTCGCTCGGGCGTGGCTCGAGACCCGCTGCGGTGAGCTGATCCGCACCGCCCTCTCGGAAGCGGCCGGCCGCACGCTCACCGTGGTCATCACCGTCCAGCCTCGTCCCGAACCGGTCGGCGACCTCGGTCCCGCGGACTCGGCCCTCGCGCGTCCCGCGTCGGCCGACGACCCGCCGCCCACGGAGACCGGCCCGTCCGCGCCGGTCGGCGCCGAGACCGACCAGGGCCGCGACCACCGTCCCGCGCCGCCCGGCCTCCGCAGCGAGCGCCGTGAGGACCGCTCCTGGGCCGCTTCGCCGCCTCGCGATGCCGCGCCGCTCGACGTGACCTCCCCACCGGAGCCGCTCGACGACCGTCACGCGACCCAGGGTGGGGCCTCCCCCGTCGCTCCGGCGCCCGACCACCGGTTCGACCACGGGTTCGACGACACCGCCGATCGACGTTACGCCGGCCACGACATCGACCAGGACGCCGGTCAGGACGCCGACGCCCGCGACGGCGCTGGGCACGGCCACATCGGTCCCACCGACGAACGGGGTCGCCCCCTCGAGGCGCCGGGCCGCCCGCCCGGGCCGGTGGTCACCCTGCCCGACCCCCGTCCCCGCCCCCGCGACCGCGACGAGGTCGAGCCGGACACCCAGCTCAACCCCAAGTACTCCTTCGACGCGTTCGTCATCGGCAGCTCGAACCGGTTCGCCCACGCCGCCGCGGTCGCGGTCTCCGAGGCGCCGGCCAAGTCCTACAACCCGCTGTTCATCTACGGCGGCGCCGGGCTCGGCAAGACCCACCTGCTGCACGCCATCGGCCACTACGTCCGCAACCTCTACCCGCGCCTGCAGGTCCGGTACGTGACCACCGAGCAGTTCACCAACGAGTTCATCAACGCGATCCGCGACGACCGGATCACCGGCTTCCAGCGCCTGTACCGCCAGGCCGACGTCCTCCTGATCGACGACATCCAGTTCCTCGAGCAGAAGGAACGCACCCAGGAGGAGTTCTTCCACACCTTCAACGCGCTGCACAACGCCGAGAAGCAGATCGTCATCTCCAGCGACCGGCCGCC
>JBBECA010000071.1:0-16234 GCA_040882055.1 Nitriliruptor sp. | reverse complement strand
GAGCGCTGGATCGACGACGTGATGGACCTGTTCGACGAGAACGTGCGCTACTTCAACGCGCTGCTCCCGCTGCTCGAGGACGAGGACCCCGTCGCGGTCCTCGAGGGCGGTGGTGTCCCGCACCTGCCGGAACTGCAGCTGCACAACGGCACCGTCTACCGCTGGAACCGGCCCATCTACGCCGTCGCCAGGGGCAAACCGCACCTCCGCGTCGAGAACCGGGTGCTGCCGGCGGGACCGACCCCGGTCGACACGATCGCCAACGCGGCCCTGTACTACGGGCTCGTCCGGGCGCTGGCGGACGACGAGGGTGAGCCGATCGAACGGCAGCTGTCGTTCCGGGCGGCGCAGGACAACTTCTTCGCCGCCGCCCGCGCGGGCATCGATGCCGACCTGTACTGGCCGTCGAGGGGCGCCGTCCCCGCTTCGGAGCTGGTGCTGCGCACCCTGCTCCCGCTGGCGCACCGCGGGCTCGACGCCTGGGGGGTCGACCGGCGCGACCGCGACCACTACCTCGGCATCATCGAGCAGCGGTGCCTGCGACGGCAGACCGGTGCGGGGTGGCAGGTTCGCGCCTTCCGCGAACTCCGCGATCGTGGCCTCGATCGCCGCGCGGCGCTCACCGGGATGACCCGTGCCTACCTCGAGGGCATGCACGCCAACGAGCCGGTGCACACCTGGCAGCTCCCGAGCAGCTGACCCTCCGGGCAGCTCGGGCCGGCTGGCGGTCGGCGAGCCTCGAGCTCGGGCGCGAGCGACGGGCGCCAGCGCCCACCCGGTTACCCTCGTCGGCTCCCGACCGAGGCCCGACCGTGCGCCGCTTCCCCGACGGGCCCACCGAGGGTCTGCTCGAGTTCGCGCCGCACGAGCTGTTGCGCGAGCTCGGGACCACGACGTGGCTCCGCCTCCCCGGGACCGGCGAGCTCCCCGCCCGGGCGGTGGCGACGCTGCTGCACGGCGACGAATCGACCGGGCTCGAGGCGCTGCTGACGGTGCTCCGTCGGCGGCGGCGCTACCCGTTCGACCTCCACATCGTGCTCGGGAACGTCGAGGCCGCGCTCGAGGGGCCCGGGTTCGCCCACCGCTTCCTCGACTCGCAGGCGGACGGCAACCGCGTGTGGTCCTCGCCCGCGGCGCCTGCCGAGGTCCCGGCCGCCGAGACGTGCCCGCAACGCCGGGCCGCCGACGCCGTGCTCGGTGAGCTGCTCGCCGCACCGCTCGATGCCCTCGTCGACCTCCACAACACCACGGGCGCCAACCCGTTCCACGCGATCGTCGCCGACGAGACACCCGCGGCGCTCGAGCTCGCGACCCGCTTCTGCACGACGCTGCTGCGGTGGGACCTCGGCGCCGGGACGCTGTTGGAGGCGGTGGCGCCCTACGCGCCCGCGGTCGCCGTGGAGTGCGGTCTGCCAGGCCGCCGGGGGTCGACCGCGTTCGCCGTCGACGGTCTCCGCCGGGCGCTCGGTCCGCGGCCGGGGACGGTGGCCGCAGCCGACCACGACCTGGTCCGCGACCTGCGCCGCGTCACCGTGGTGGAGGGCGTGCGCTTCCGGTTCGGCGGCCGTCCGGACCACGAAGCCGACCTCGTGCTCGCGCCCGACGGCGACGCCGCGAACCTGCGCGCGGTCCCGGCCGGTCACGTCATCGGGCACGTGCACCCCGGTGCCGAGCTCCCCCTCCGGGTGACCGGCCCCGATGGTGGTGATCTGACCGACGAGCTCCTGGCCGTCGCCGCCGACGGCGCCGTCGTGACCCGCACCGTGAGCACGCCGGTGATGGTGGTGCGCACCGTGGAGGCCGCCCGCAAGGACTGCTACTGCTACCTCGCGGCCACGAGCTGAAGCTGGCACAGGCCCAACACGTCGACACGGTGGCGGTCGGGGCGGTGGTGTCCTACGGTGGGAGCACGCCTTCGTGCTCCGGTCCTCGGCACGGGTTCCATAGCCGTGCGACCGGAGTACTCATGTTCGAGCGTTCAGCGCGGGGTCCTGCGACAGTTCGGGAAGCCAACGCCTGTTCGTCGACCGCCGAGAAGCGCGCCACGACAGCTTCGTCGAGGGCGCCACGGTCTCCCGTCGCGTCGATCGCGCTCTGGAGACGACGATGATGTCCGTCCCCGATCCGGTAGCTCTTCCGGTGCTGCACCGGAACAACGTTCGCGCGTGGGGCCGTAGCGGCGCCGTGAGGAGGCTGGCAGTGTCCGACCGAACGAGACGAGCTCAAGAGTCGGCGCTCGATACGGTCGCCCAGATCGCTCGCAAGCTGGCCGCAGCACCGACCCTCGACTCGACGCTCCAACTCATCGTCGACCTCGGTGACGAGTACATCGACGGCTGCGAGGGAGCCAGCATCAGCTTCATCCGAGGCCGTCACCTGTCGACCCCGGTGTGGTCGAACCGCACCGCGCTCGCTGCCGACCAGGCCCAGTACCGGCACAACCAGGGCCCCTGTCTCCAAGCCATCGCGGTGCACGAGACGATCGTCATCGACGATCTCACCGAGGAGGACCGGTGGCCCAAGTGGCGCGAGGCGGCACTCGAGCTCGACCTGCGCTCGACCATCAGCTTCCGGCTGTTCCTCGCCGCCGCTGACGACGAGACCTACGGCTCGCTGAACATGTTCTCGTCCCGCCCCCACGCGTTCGATGCGCATGCGCGAGCACTGGGGCAGGTCTTCGCCTCCCACGCGGCGGTCGCCTTGAAGGCAGCCATCACCGAGACCAGTCTCGAGCAGGCCGTCAGCTCCCGGGATGTCATCGGGCTCGCCAAAGGCATCCTCATGGAGCGGCACGACCTCGGCGCCAGCGAGGCCTACCAGATGCTGCACCGCGCCTCCAGGGACCGCAGCACCACGGTCCGCGCCCTCGCCGAACAGGTCACCGAGTCGGGTGCGCTGCCCTGATAGCCCGACCCGGTCGGAACGAAGATCCGCGGCGAGTCGGCAGTGACCCAGGACCGGTGCGGGCGCTCGCGTGCAGCGTCCAGTCGGGCGGTGGCCGGGTCAGGCGAGGTCGTTGGCTGCCAGCGCACCGGTGACGATGTCCTGGGCGACGTCGTGGAGCTTGCGGTTGTGGTTACGCGAGTAGCCACGCAGCAGCTGGAAGGCGGCGTCCATCTGGATCCCCATGCGCTCGGAGATGATGCCCTTGGCCTGTTCGATGCCGATGCGGGTCTGCAACGCCCGCTGGAGTTGGCCTTCGACAGCGTGGGCGCGATCGAGCTCCCGTTGCTGGAGCAGCCCGATGGTGGCCACGTCCGCCATCGCCTGGACGACCGCTTCCGCTCGTCGGTCGATCCCGCCGGGCTCGGTGAAGAACAGGTTGAACGCCCCGAGGATGGCCCCACGCAGCCGCAACGGCACGGCCTGAACCGATCGGAACCCCGCGGACACGGCACGCGGCGCGAACAACGGCCACCGGTCGACCGCGGTTCCGAGGTCGCCCGCACTGACCGGTAGCCCGGTGGTGAAGCAGTCCTGGCAGGGACCTTCCTGGTTCTGGACCTGGAACAGCTCCAGCAGGTGGGTGCGTTCGTGCGACGCGGCGACGAACTGCACATCACCGGCCTCGTCGACCAGCAGGATCCCCGCTTCGGATGCCATGCCGAGCTCGACCACGCGTTCGGCCAGCGAGGAGAAGAACTCGACGACGTCGAAGTCCTCCACCAACGTGTCAGCGAGCGCGACGAACGCCTCGACCAGGCGCCCTTCCCGGCTGCGGGCGGTGTCTTCCTCGGCGACCATGAGATCCTCGTCCTTCAGACGTCTCCACGCCCCTGGTGGCGAGCCTACTTGCGATGCGTCACACCGACCCGTCGGGCAACGGCCCGAGCGTCAGGCGACGATCGATGACCCGGGCCGCGACCTCACCCAGGCTGCACCCCTCCGCGAACGCACGTGCCCGCAGCACCGCCAACGCCGCAGCGACCGGGATATCGAGCTGGACGGACACGATGCCTGACGCCTGGTGGACCTCGACCAAGTTGGCCAGACGCTCGCTCAAGACCGCATCGAGCTCCTCGGGTGATCGCCCCGCCTGCATCGAGGCCATCAGGTTGAGTCCGAACCGGGCAGTCACCATCGCATCGGCGTACTGCTCGCCCGTCAGTTCCCCGGCGACGTGCTGGTACAGCGTCAACGCCCCCAGGCCGATCGAACCCGACCGCAACGGGAACGCGAACACCGCACGCAGACCTGACCCTGCGGCGGCCTCGGTGAACGCCGGCCAGGTGCCGTCACGCTCGAGGTCGGGGACCTGGACCGGCCATCCGCTCCGGTGCGCGGTGTAGGACGGGCCCTCACCCAGGTCGAACTGCAGCGCCTCGCCCACCTCGCCACCCTCGGTCGCACACAACGTCTGCAACCCGATGTCGAGCGGATCGCTGGCCACCCCCAGCGAGAGCCCGACCCCGGCCGCGTCGAGGAGCTTCGCCGCCGCCGCGCACAGACGCACCTCCGGTGGCCCTGGCGGCTGTGCCGCGAACGCCTCCGCCACCCGCAGGATCCGTCCCGGGTCGAACTCAGCCATCAGCCACCCCGCTTACAGCGGTGGCAGGCCGTGCGGGCCGACATCCCAACATCGTCGCTCCAGAACCGTCGTTCGAACGAACGGTGCCGGGGACCGGAGCACGGTGCGAACCAGCACCGTACTGCGCCACCCGCGACCAGGCTCCCGCCAACGGCCGGGCCGGACCGAAGTGCACGGGTCTCGAGCTGGCAGGATGGTTGGGAACCTGCGGTCGCCCGACCACGGTGTCGTTGGGCCCATCCACCGCGACTCGTGCCCACGTCACACGGACACGGGTTCAGCTGGCCGCGTCTCGCCGGGCCCCCTGCGGCCAACCACCGGACCCCTCGAGCGCGATCAGGTCGAGGCCGGCGAAGAGGTCGCCCTCGACGCCGTCGACGGGCACGTCGCTGCGCAGGATGCGGTAGGACTCGTAGGGGTAGACCTCGGCCTCGATGTCGCGAGGGATCTTGAACCAGAACCCCTCCGGGTCGATCTGGGTCACGTGGGAGGTCAGCGCAGCGTCGCGACGATCGAACCAGTCCGCGCAGTGGATGCGGGCGTCCGGCGGTGGCTCGTCCTGGAACCGCTCGGGCCGGTCCTCGAGCCAGCGCTCGAACGGGCTCTCCTGCCCGGCCGCGACGATGGCCTCGTGGAGCGCGGTGAGCCGTTCGGCCGGGAAGGCGGCCGAGGCGTAGACCTTGGCGACGTGCCACGGGTCGCCCGCGTCGTCGCCGAGATCGGCGTCGGGGTCCTCGGCCAACGCGAGCGCGGCCACGGTCACGTCGTGGGTGCGGATGTGGTCGGGATGCGGGTAGCCGCCGTCCTCGGGGTAGGTCATCACCACCTGCGGGCGCTCCTCGCGGACGATGCGCGCCAGCCGAGCCGCGGCCTCGTCGATCGGCACGTGCCAGAAGGTGCCCAGCGGCACCGTGGCCAGGTCCTCGGTCCAGCCCGAGTCGATGTAGCCGAGCTGGTGCACCCGCGCGAAGCCGATGACGGCCGCCGCCGCCTCGAGCTCGACCCGGCGCACCTCGGTCATGCGCTCCGGCGGCACCGGATCGCAGCTCGGGTTCAACACGTCGCCGGCCTCGCCGCCGGTGCAGGTCACCAGCACCACCTCGGCGCCCTCGTCGGCGTAGCGGGCGGTCGTCGCCGCACCCTTGGACGACTCGTCGTCGGGGTGGGCGTGGACGGTGAGCAAGCGCTTCATCGGTCCTCCTCGGTAACACGCCCGGTACGGGCGGCCCACGCATCCAGCAGCCGGGCACCACCCGGTGACGCGGCCAGCGCGTCGACGCGCTCGCGCACGAACCGCTCCGCCTCGGCGACGGTGTCGGCCGAGCCGGTCAGACGGATGATCATGGGTGATCCCGGGTACGACCCGAGCTTGACCTCCGGGTGCCGTTCGAGCAGCTCCGCGAAGGTGAGGTTCAGCGCGGACTCGGGGAACCCGTGCTCGATCTGGACGACGGTGGGGACCTCGCGCCGGCCCTCGAGCAGCTGGGGTTCGATCGCGCCGGCGACCAGCGAGCGGAACTCGCGGGGGACGCCGGGCAGGATCACCACGGTCGCGCCGCCGGGTCGGTCGGACCCACCGTCGACGTCGACCGCGACGCCCGGTGACCAACCGGCATCTGCCGCGAGCAGGCGGCTGCCCGACGGGATCCGCGCCATGCGCTTCAGGTGCCAGGCGAACCGGTCGTCGACCTCGACCCCCTGGTCCGCCGTCCAGCGCAGGGCCGCGTCGATACGGGCAGCGACGAGCTCGTCCTCGACGAGGTCACGACCGAGCGAGGCGGCGACCGCCTCGTAGGTCAGGTCGTCAGGGGTCGAGCCGATGCCGCCGGAGGTCACCACGACCCGTGGCCGGGGACGAGCGAGCTCGGCCTGCAACGCCTCGTCGATGGCGTCGAACTCGTCGGGGACGACGTGCACGCGGCTCAGCGGGACCCCGTGGTCGCGCAGCCGCTCGGCGAACCAGCCCGAGTTCGCATCGACGACGTAACCGGCGAGGATCTCGTCCCCGATCACCACCATCGACGCTTCGAGCACCGCTCGTGCCTCCTCAGCTCGCACGCGTCGCGGAGCGTACCGGGGGCCCTGGTAGCGTCCGCCGGCGGCTGCGACCCGAAGGGAACGTTGGTGTACCTCCCCGCCGACGAGGCGCGCAGCGACGTCATCCTGACCGGTGCGGCCACCGTCTTCGGTGGCGTGCTGCTCTCGCTGCTGCTGTCGGCCCCCGGCGTTCCCACCAGCGGGGCCGGTGGCGACCTCGTGCTGATGGTCGGCTGGTTCGCGCTGTCGGGGCTCGTCCCGCTGCTCCTCGCGCGCTACCGCGACGACGTGCCCGGCGCCTTCGGGCTCGCGGCCGGGCACCGCATCGATGCCACAGCCGCCGCATCCCTGGCTGCTCCGGTCATCGTCCTCGGTCTGCTGCGTGGGTTGCTGATCGACGGGAACGTCGTGGCCGCGGTGCTCGGCCGCCCGGGTCGGTCGCTGGTCGGCTCTCCCGTCGTCGGCAGCACCGAGCCCGACGTCCTCGGCGCGATCCTCGCCCTGGTCGGCGTCGTGGTGCTGACCGTCGGTGCGCTGTTGCTGGTGGGGTTCCTCGTCGTCCGAGGGCGCGACGCGTTCCGCGCGGACGAAGGCTCGAGCACCGAGGTGCTGCGGACCTTCGGCGCCGGCGCCGCCGGTGCGGCGCTGCTGTTCGGTGGTCTGCGCGCCCTGTTCGGTGGGGCGAGCTTCACCACGCTGGTGCTCAACGTGGTGGCGCTCGTGGCGGTCCTGCTCGTCGCCGACCGGCTGGTCCCGCCCGGCGCCGTCATCGCCCGCTCGGCCGTGCTCACCCCGGTCGTGCTGGTCGTGGTCGCCCACGTGTTCGCGGCGGGGGGGATCTTCCGGGGCGAGCTGCTCCTCGGTCTGTCGAGCGGGGCGCTGGCCGGAGGGACGACGTTGGCCATCGCGGTCGTCGGCCAGCACCGGCGCACCACCGCCGTCGCGCTCCCGCTGCTGCTCGCGGTCCACTGGTGGCCGACCTGCCTGAGCCCGCTCCCCTTCACCGGCTGCTGAGACCCGCGGGGGGTGGGGTGAGCGGACCGGGCCACGAGCGCGAGGGGGAGCTCGCCGACCAGCTCAGACCGCGTCGAGCCGGAGCGCGGGTGCCACGACAGCGCTGAGGCGGGCGTAGAGCACCTTCACGGTCGCCATCGGCAGGAGACCGCCCCGTGCGATGGCGTCACCGAGCTCATCCGGACGCACGTGCCGGACGCCGTCGGCGCACGGTTCGCGGGCGGCTCCATCGGGGACCACGAGCACGCCCCTGACCTCGACGGTGCGCGAGCCGGGCAACGACGCGGCCACGCCGGCCGCGAGCCCCAGCACCTCCGAGAGCCGGCCGACCGCCGGACAGGGGGAGGCGCCGGTGACCGCCACGACGATGACGCCGGTCGGGCCGACGATCACCGTCGGCCAGGGCGCACCGAGGCCGATCAACCGGTGTTCGACCGGGTCGAGCGCATCGAGCTGATCGAGGACGGCTGCGGTGAGCTCCGCCGCGACCTCCGGGCCGGCGATGCTGCGGCGACGGCCGCGCCACCGGCGGAGGCGCTCCCGATCGAGCACACCGAGAGCCGCACCCACACCGACGACCACGCCCGTCGCGGCGATCGCCTCGAAGACCCACCGCGCGTCCGAGCCGAGAGCCGCGACGATCGCGGTGAGGGCCACGAGGGCGAGCGACGCCGCCACGACGACCCCGCCACCGCGCGGGGCCGCCGACCTCGCGGAGACCGCACGGCGCCACGGTCCCCGTCGCCACGTCCGCCCCACGTTCCTGCCCCTCCCCCGTTGCCCGCGACGACGCTACACCGGCCCTCGGTCACCGTCGACCGTTGCGCGCCGCTACGCCGCGCCGGAACGCACCGTGCCCGCCGGCGAGGCGGGCACGGGACGAGGGACGGGCCCCCGGTTCAGTCGAACGCGCGGAAGGCCGCGATCGCGTCGGCGTGACGCTCGCGCTTGGCCGCGTCGAGGACGCCGAGCCCCTCTTCGGGCGCACCGACCAGGATGCCGAGCTTGCCGGCGTGCAGGTTGTGATGCATCTCGTACGCACCCGTTGCGACGTCCTCGAGCCCGTAGGTCTTGGACAGGATCGGGTGGATCATGCCGTTGTCGACCAGACGGTTGGCCTCCCACGCCTCGTTGTAGTTGGCGAAGTGGGAGCCGATGATGCGCTTGAGACGCATCCACAGGTGCCGGTTGTCGTACTGGTGGAGGTACCCGCTGGTGGAGGCGCAGGTGACGACGGTGCCGCCGCGCTTGCAGACCACCACCGACGCGTTGAACGTGGTGCGCCCCGGGTGTTCGAAGACGATGTCGGGGTCGCGTCCGACGAGCTCGCGGATCTTCGAGCCGAACCGCCGGATCTCCTTCATGTCCGGGGTGCCGTCCTCACGCTCGAAGCGGTAGCCCTCGGCCTTGCGGTCGATGATCGCCTCGACCCCGATGCTGCGCAGCACCTCGGCCTTCTCCGGCGAGGAGACCACGCACACCGGGATGCCCCCACCGTTGAGGACGAACTGGGTTGCGAACCCGCCGATCCCGCCGGTCGCACCCCAGATCAGCACGACGTCACCCTGCTTCATCCGGGCGGCGTTCTCCCCGACGAGCATCCGGTAGCTGGTCGCCATGACGAGCCCGAGCGAGGCAGCTTCCTCCCACGCGAGGTGGGTCGGCATCGGCATCAGCTGGTTGGCCTTGACCATCGAGACGTCGGCGAGCGAGCCGAAGTTGGTCTCGAAGCCCCAGATCTTCTGCGAGCTGTCGAGCATCGAATCCTCGTGCCCCTCCGGGCCCTCGAGGTCGACGTAGTTGCAGTGGACGGTGACCCGGTCACCGACCTTCCAACGCGTGACGCCGGGACCGGTGCGGAGGACGACGGCAGCCGCGTCGGAACCCACGATGTGGTAGTCGAGGTCGTGGCGTGCACCGAGCTCGCCGAGCTTGCCCATCCCTTCGAGGAACCCGAAGGTCGGCAGCGGCTCGAAGATCGACGTCCACACGGTGTTGTAGTTGAGAGCCGACGCCATCGGTGCGATCAGCACCTCGTTCGGACCGAGCGGCGGGAGCGGCACCTCGTCGATGTGCAGGCTCTTGCGGGGGTCCTTGTCCTGCGAGTCGAGCCCCTCGAACATGCCGATCTCGTCCTTGCGGACCACGGCGGCCCGCATGGTGTCGGGCAGCTCGATCCCGGCGAGCTGCTCGGGCGAGGCGTCGTTCAGGATGGCGTCACGGATGGCGTCCATCGACACGTTGGGTCCTCCAGGTCTACGGGCGGGGCGATCCCCGGCGTCCGTCACGAACCGTACCGAGCGGCCCCCCGGCGACCGGAACCGACACCTGACGTCGGCGTCGGTTCCTGGCGGGGAGCCGCCCGGTCACACGCGTGTGGTCCCTCGACTCAGCGGTGCAGCACCCGGCGCTTGATCCCCTTGACCACGCCCACCACCACGTCGAGCCCGGCGGCAGGGATGCCGGCGAGCCAGTTGCCCGGGGGTGTGTCCGGCGACAACGGGTGCGGCCGGCTCGGGGCGATGTCCCAGGCGCGGACCATGGCGGTCCCGAGCTCGCGACGGCGCTGCTCGTCGAGGGCGTCGCGCACCTTCGGGAACAGCTCGGTCTCCTCCTCCTCGACGTGGTGGAGGACGTTCTCCTTCAGCACGGTCACCTTCGCGTCGTAGCGCGGCGCGTCGGCGGGCAGCCGCTCGAGCTCCCACATGAGCAGCTCGGCCGCGTGGTGCTCCTCGAGGCTCTCGTCGACGAGGTCTTCGTCGCTGAGCGCCTCGCGGACCGCCGGGTAGAACACGAGCTCCTCGACCTCGGCGTGCTTGACGAGGGTGGAGATGAGCTCGCGGACGTCGTCGAGCTTGGCCTTGGACGGCCGGCTCGCGCGATCCTCGATGGAGGCGAACAGCTCGCGGATCCGCTCGTGCTGCTCGATGAGGAGCTGGACCGCATCGGGACCGATGTCGGCGCACTCGAGCGCGTCGACGAGCTCGTCCTTGTTCATCTGCGAACGACCGTCGATGTCACGGGCGCGGGCGAGCTCGTCGAGCTCGGCCTTGGTCATGTCGGCGTAAGCCGACGAGGTGGTGGTGGCCACGGGAAGCTCCTTGGCGTGCGGATGGGGGGGATCGGGATCCACCTTCCGCGACGCGTGCCGCGTGCGTCCCGCCCCAGCGCGTCCATCCGGGCAGCGGGCGAGCAGCCACCGGACCCGGACCCCGCCGACCGGACGGTGCGGGTGTGCGCGAGCGGACACCGTCCGACCCTCAGCTGCGGTCGGAACGTCCGCCTGGCGGGTCGTCGCGTTCCACCTCGACCACCTCGACGTCGAGGATCTGCGGGCCGGTGGTCGGCCCGTCACCGGGCCCGGGCCTGCGGGTACGTCCGCGCGAGCGGCCCCCTGGCGCGCGGCCGCCACCCATCACGCCCGTGACGATCGACCCCGGGACGACGCGGCGGCGGATCACCCGCGCCAGGACGGCACGCGACGGCGGGAGGAGGGCCAGCAGACCGACCGCATCGGTGACGAACCCCGGGGTCAGCAGCAGGGTCCCGCCCACGATGACCAGACCACCCTGGGTGACCTCGTCACCCGGCCACCGACCCGAGGACAGCGCAGCGCGGAAGTCGTGCCAGGCTCGTCGTGACTCCCGCTTCAGCAGGAACGCCCCGACGAGGCTGTCGAGCACGAGCAACGCGACGGTCCACCCGGTGCCGATCAGCTGACCGACCTGGATGATCGCCGCCAGCTCGATCAGCGGGACGATGATGAAGGCGAGCACGAGGAGAGCGGGCATGCAGGCAGCGTACGGGGAGGGCGGCGGGCCGGACCCGTCCCTGCGTCAGGACGTGGCACGCCTGGTCACCGACGCCCGCCGGGACCCGACCAGGGTCCTGCTCGAGGGGGTCCACGCCCTCAAGCACGCCGCGCGGTTCGGTGCGACGTTCGACCTCGTCGTGACCCCCGCCCTCGCCCGACTGACGACGCTGCTGGCGGAGCTCGCCCCCGACGTGCCGGTCCCGGACGGCACCCTCGAGCTGTCCCGGGAGCTCTGGCGTGAGCTGGTCCCGCACGAGCTGCCCTCCCCCGCCCTCGCCGTCGCTCGCCGGCCCCGCTACGACGTGGGGGACGTACTCGCCGCTCCCGGGCGGGTGGTGGTCCTCGACCGTCCCCGCCACCTCGGCAACCTCGGTGCGGTCGTGCGTGTGGCGGCGGCGGCCGACGCGGGCGGTGTCCTGGTGCTCGGCGGCGCCGACCCGTGGCACCCGACCGCCGTCCGCGCCGCGGCGGGGCTGCACTTCGCGCTGCCGGTCGCGAACGCCGCGGACCTGCCGGACCCGGGCGCGACCCAGCCCCGCCCCGTGGTCGCGCTCCACCCGGACGGCGACGGGGCGACGAGCACGCTCCCGACCGACGCGCTGCTGCTGGTCGGCACCGAGCGTGGCGGCCTCAGCGACGCGCTGCTCGCGCGGGCCGATCGTCGGCTGCGGCTGCCGATGCGCGAGGGCGTCTCCAGCCTGAACCTCGCGACCGCGGTGGCCGCCGCGCTCTACGGCGCAGCTCCGCCCCCCGGGTGACGCCGGTAGCTTCCCGTGACGCCCGGTGGCGCAGTGCCCCGGTCGGCGAGGGAGGGCGCGACGTGCCGACGGTCGAGAGCCAGGGCTTCTTCCAGGACGCGCCGCGGTTGCGCGACGAGTGGGAGGACGACCTCGCCCTGCAGCGCTACCTCGAACGCGTCCTGCCGGCCGAGGTCCACGCCGAGGTGACACCATCGCTGGCCGAGATGGGGCTGCTGGCCGCCACCGAACTCAAGGACCTCGCGGACGCGATCGACACCCCCGAGGGCGAGCCGCGCCACGTGCCGTTCGACGCCTGGGGCAGGCGCATCGACGTGGTCGAACCGCACCCGGGATGGGCGCGGATGGCCGAGGTCGCCGCCCGCCACGGCGTCGTCGCCACCGGCTACGAGCGCGCACATGGCGGGTACTCGCGGGTGCACCAGTTCGCCCTGGCCTACCTCTACGGACCGTCGTCCGCGCTGTTCAGCTGCCCGCTCGCCATGACCGACGGCGCCGCGAAGACCCTGCTCGGGTCGGGTGACCGCGAGCTCATCGATCGCGCCGTCTCGCGGCTGACCTCCCGCGACCCCGGGACCTTCTGGACCTCGGGCCAGTGGATGACCGAACGCACGGGCGGCTCGGACGTCGGCCGCTCCGAGACGGTCGCCGTCCAGGAGGGCGGCGTGTGGCGCCTGACCGGCACCAAGTGGTTCACCTCCGCGATCACCAGCGAGATGGCGCTCACCCTGGCACGTCCGGACGGCAACGGCTCGGGCGGCAAGGGGCTGGCGATGTTCTACGTCGAGGTGCGCGACGACGCCGGCGATCTCAACAACCTGCGCGTGCTGCGGCTCAAGCGCAAGCTCGGCACCAAGCAGCTGCCCACCGCCGAGCTCGCCCTCGACGGCACGGTGGCGCACCTCGTCGGCCAGCCCTCGTCCGGGACGCGCAACATCGCCCCGATGCTGACCGTCACCCGGCTGTGGAACTCGGTGATCGCGGCCAGCGGGACGCGCCGAGGCCTCGCACTGGCACGCGACTACGCCCGTCGGCGAGCGGCGTTCGGTTCGACCCTGCTCGACAACCCCCTCCACCAGACCACGCTCGCGTGGCTGCGCGTCCAGCACGAGGCCAGCCTGCAGCTCAGCTTCCACGCCGCGCTGCTGCTCGGCCGCGAGGAAGCCGGTGAGGCCAGCGAGCAGGAGCGCCTCGCGCTCCGGTTGCTGCTGCCCATCACCAAGCTGCTCACCGCCAAGCAGGCCGTCGCCGCCGCGTCCGAGGCCATCGAGTCGTTCGGGGGCGCGGGGTACGTCGAGGACACCCACCTGCCGGTCCTGCTCCGTGATGCCCAGGTCCTGCCGATCTGGGAGGGCACGACCAACGTCCTGTCGATGGATGCCCTGCGGGCCATCGGTTCCGAGGAGACGCTGACCGCCTACGGCACCGAGGTCCGACGTGCGGCGGAGGTCGCCACCGACGACGCGCTCGTCGGCGTCGGGAAGCTGGCGGTCGACGCGGTCGATCACGCGGCGGCGTGGCTCGGACGCGCCCTCGAGGGTGGTCCGGAGGTGGTCGCGCACGGCGGCCGCCGCTTCGCCATCACCCTCGGCCGGGCGCTCCAGGCAGCCCTGCTGGTCGCCCAGGCGCAGCACGACCTCGACGTCCACGGCGACGGGCGTGCCTCGGCGGTGGCACGACGCTTCGCCGACGAGGGCATCGACCTGCTCGACGACCCGGGTCGGACCTTGGCCAGCGACGCGGCGCTCGCACGCGACGAGCCGATCTGAGCGGTCAGGCCGGAGTGGTCAGGCCGAGCGGTCAGATCGGCGGCGCGTCGGGGATCTCGGTGCCCCAGACGTCGATGATGTCCCGGGGGACCGCGCGATCGGTCTCGCCGGACAGCAGCGGTTCGACGCGACGGTTCACCGCATCCAAGGTGGCGCGCACGACCGCGCCGTCGGGATCGTCGGTGAGCAGAGCGGCGCCGAGGAAGGTCTCCTCACCCTGGTCGGTGAGCAGCGTGACCGAGACGTTCACCGCCAGGTCGGCGAACGCCACGACGTTCACGAAGTCGATGTGTCCACTGACCCGTCCCTCGGAGAGCCGTGAGAGCGCCTCGAGGGTCGCGTCGGCGGTCGCACGCCAGCGCCCACGCCGCGTGTCGGCACCCCGGGCGTAGCTGGTCACCTCGCGATCGGCGAGGGCGAGGGTGACGCTGACCTCGGTTCCGTCGGCGTCGGTCTCGACACGGAGGTCACGGATGGATGCGCGGGAACGGGGGGCGACCGAGGGCGTCGGGGCCGTGACGTGACCGGCATCGGCGAGCGCCGCCACCGCCGCAGCCACGAGCTCCTCTGAGGCGAGCGGTCCAGCGGCCGTGACGCTGCCACCCGGCTGCAGCGCCTCCGGTTCGTCCCTGGCCCCCCCGCGGGCCTCCACCGGAGGTCCGTCGCGGGCACCGTCGGGCGCGTCCTGCACCTCGGAGACGCTCACCGTGGGGCCATCCTGTCGTGGGACGGCCGTGTCGTCGCGGACGACGGTGACCGGGTCGTCAGCGGGGTGGCTCACCGTGCGGGCCGTGATGGCAGCCGGGTCGACCTCGATGTCGAAGCAGTCGCGGAGGGTGGCGGCCACCAGCCCCGCGATGCGGTCGGGATCCTCGCCGGCCTCCAGCGAGATCCGCAGGCGGTCGTGACCATCCGCCGCGCGGGTCACTTCGGCCGTGGCGACACCGGGCACGGTCCCGATGGCGCGCTCCAGGGCGGGTCCGGACGGCGTACGGTCCGCCTCCGTGACGGTGGATCCTGGCACCCGATCGGTGGTGCTCATCTCGCCCTCCTGTCGCGACGGACGGGGTCCCTGCCCCGTCCTCTAGCCTGCGGCGTAACGACCGACACGAGCGGGAGGAACGGTCCGTGGAGGGACGGGCCCGGCGGTGGTTCGACCGGCTGCGGCACGCCTTCCGACGTCGAGCCTCCAGCGACGACGGTACACCGGGGCTGACCTTCACCGCGCGGACGTTGCCGCCGGAGACGTTCGGACGGCCACCCAGCGTCGTACGCGGCGCGGACCCCGCTCACCCGCCGACGACCAGCCCACCCGTCGCGGTGCCGCCGACTCCGGCGCTGGAACCGGCGCCCCCGGACCCGGCGGTACCCGTGCGCATCCACCAGGGCCGCCTCGACCGCCGGGTGGCACCGCTCGAGCTCAGCCCGACCGAGGCGCTCCGGCTCGCCACCGAGGGTCCCCGGGGCCTGTCCCGACGCCAGCTACCCCCCGACCCCGGGCCCCACGACGAACGCGGAGAACCGGGGACCGAGGGGTAGCAGGGGTCCGGCCGCTGGCTCAGGCCGCGGTGCCGCCGTGGCTGCGGGCGATGGCGCGACCGATGACCAGCTTCTGGATCTCCTTGGTGCCCTCGAAGATCTCGTAGATCTTCGAGTCGCGGTGGAACTTCTCGACGTCGAACTCGCGCGAGTAGCCGAACCCGCCGTGGATCTGGATGGCCTCGTCGGTGACGTGGACCGCGGTCCGCCCGGCGTGCAGCTTGGCCATCGACCCCTCACCGTGCTTGAACGGGGTCCAGGTCGTGCCCATGTTGATCCCGCGCCAGCACAGCAGCCGGGCCGCGTCGATCTCGGTGGCCATCTCCGCGAGCTTGAACGCGATCGCCTGGTGGCGGATGATCGGCACGCCGAAGGTCTCACGCTCCATCGCGTACTGGATCGAGGCCTCGAACGCGGCGCGGGCGATGCCGACCGCCTGCATCCCGACGATCGGTCGCGTGGCTTCGAAGGTCGACAGGGCGCCCGACTTCGACTGCTTGTTCGGGTTGTGGGCGGCCTCGATCTTGCTGTCGAGCTTGTCCTGCCCGCCGAGCAGCTGCTCGTCGGGCACGAAGCAGTCGGTGAAGGCGAGCTCGGCGGTGTGCGAGGCACGGATGCCGAGCTTCTTGGTCTTCTTGGTCTGCTGGAAGCCCTCGGCGTCGCTCGTGACGATGAACGAGGCCTGGCCACGGTGGCCGATGGTCGGGTCGACGGTGGCGACCACGATGTGGACGTCGGCGATGCCGCCGTTGGTGATCCAGATCTTCTCGCCGTT
>JBBECA010000070.1:0-16964 GCA_040882055.1 Nitriliruptor sp. | reverse complement strand
CAGCAGACGTGGCCCTGGTTGAAGAAGATGCCGTCGACGATGCCCTCGATGGCCTGGTCGATGGGGGCGTCGTCGAACACGATGTTCGCGGCCTTGCCGCCGAGCTCGAGGGTCAACCGTTTGCGCGTGCCGGCGATCTGCCGCGCGATCGACTTGCCCACCGCCGTGGATCCGGTGAACGCGATCTTGTCCACGTCGTCGTGACCGACGATGGCGGCCCCGGTCTCGCCGGCGCCGGTGATGATGTTGACCACGCCCGGGGGGAGGTCGGCCTGCTGGCACACCTCGGCGAACAACAGCGCGGTCAGCGGCGTGGTCTCGGCGGGCTTGAGCACCACGGTGTTGCCGCACGCGAGCGCGGGGGCGATCTTCCACGCCAGCATCAGCAGCGGGAAGTTCCAGGGGATGACCTGGCCGCACACCCCGAGGGCCTTCGGGTCCGGTCCGAGGCCGGCCCAGTCGAGCTTGTCGGCCCAGCCCGCGTGGTAGAAGAAGTGCGCCGCCGCGGTCGGCACGTCGACGTCCCGGGTCTCGCGGATCGGCTTGCCGTTGTCGATGGACTCGAGCACGGCGAACTCGCGGGCGCGCTCCTGCAGCAGCCGGGCGATGCGGAACAGGTACTTGCCCCGTTCGGTCCCGGTCAGCTTCGACCACGGCCCGAAGGCCTTCCGTGCCGCCTTGACGGCCTTGTCGACGTCACCGTCGGTGGCGACCGCGACGTCGGCGAGGTGCTCCTCGGTCGCCGGCGAGATGGTCGTCATGCTGCCGCCGTCGACGGCGTCGACGAAGTCGCCGCCGATGAACAGCCCGTAGGACGGACGGATCCGCGCGAGGTCGCGGGCCTCGGGAGCCGGTGCGTAGTCCCACGTCGGGGTGATCAGGTCGGGGACGGTCTCGGTGGAGGTCATCGGATACCTAATCGATCGTGACGCGGTCGGTGGACCAGTACTGGCCCGTGCGCTGCTTGGCCCGCTGCATCAGCAGGTCGTTGAGCAGGGACGAGGCGCCGAAGCGGAAGCGGTCGGGGTGCAGCCAGGCCGGCCCCGCGATCTCGTGCACGAGCACGAGGTACTTCAGAGCGTCCTTCGCGGTCCGGATCCCCCCGGCGGACTTGACCCCGCGGTGTTCGCCCGTGAGCGCGTGCCAGTCACGGACGGCCTGCAGCATCACCGCGGTGACGGGCAGGGTCGAGGCGGGGGAGACCTTGCCGGTCGAGGTCTTGATCACATCGCCACCGGCAGCCAGCGCCAGCCACGAGGCGCGGCGCACGTTGTCGTAGGTGCGTAGCTCGCCGGTCTCGAGGATCACCTTCAGATGCACGTCGCGACCGACCGTGCCGCCGGCCTCGTCGCACACCGCCTTGATCGCGACGATCTGCTCGAACACCCGGCTGTAGTCGCCGGCGAGGAACGCGCCGCGGTCGATCACCATGTCGATCTCGTCGGCCCCGGCCTCGATCGCGTCCGCGGTGTCGCGGCGCTTGATGTCGAGGCTGGCGCGCCCGGACGGGAACGCGGTCGCCACGGCAGCGACGTGGATCGAGCTGCCCTCGAGCGCCGCCACGGCGTCAGCCACACGGTCGGGGTAGACGCACACGGCGGCGACCTGCGGACAGTCGGGGTCAGAGGGGTCGGGCTGGCGCGCCTTCGCGGCCAACGACCTGACCCGCCCCGGCGTGTCCGCGCCCTCCAGGGTCGTCAGGTCGACCGCGGATATCGCCAGATCGATGGCCCACGCCTTGGCGTCGCGCTTTAGCGACCGCGTCCCGAGCTTGGCGACGCGGTGTTCGAGCCCGACCTGGTCCACCCCGGGCAGACCCTGCAGGAACCGACGGAGCGCCGACGACGAGGTCGTCACCTCGGCGAGGTCGGTGGGGTCCCCGGGCAGGACGAGTGGGGAGGACATCGCAGGGCCGATCGGAGTGAGGGCGTAACCGTCCGGTGGACGTTCGAGCCTACCGCCGAGCGCCGGGTCGTCGCCGGGCACCGCTCAGTCGGCGGCGCGCTGCACGAGTCGGTGGACCAGGTCGAGTTTGGCGATGACTGCGGGGGGCAGCACGAAGGGGTACAGGTCGCCGTCCCCGAGGCTGCGGCTGACGGCGTTCAGGGCGTACGACAGCGGCAGCCAGGTCTCGATCAGGGCCGCCAGGCTCGCCGGATCCACGGACGCGGGATCCGCGGCGAACGCGTCACCCCCCTCCACCGTCGGCCCGTCGACCCGCAGCCGGTAGGCCGCAGCCGTCTCGAGCGTGGCGCGGATGTGGAGGTAGTGCGCGAAGGTCTCGGCCCAGTCCTCGGCCGGGTGCATCGTGGCGTACTCGCTGACGTGTTCCGCTTCCCACCCGGTCGGCGCTCCGTGCTCGTAGTGGCGGTCGAGCGCCGCCTGGTAGTCGGCGCGTTCGTCGCCGAACCGCTCGCGCACCTCCCCGAGGTCGTCCGGGGTGACGATGACGGTGAACAGGTGGTGGCCGATCTCGTGACGGAAGTGGCCGAGCACCGTCCGGTACGGCTCACGCATCAGGGCGCGGACCTGCTCGCGGTGCACGTCGTCCGATTCGGCGAGGTCGAGGGTGATGACGCCGGCGGCGTGGCCGGTCGTCACCGGCTGTTGGTCGCTGGCCAACAGGTCGAACGCGACCCCGGTCCCGGCCACCTCGTCCCGGGGTTCGAGGTGGAGGCCGATGGAGCGCAGGTTGAACACCAGACGCCGCTTCTGGGCCTCGGCGGCCGCGAACGCTGCCAACGCGTCGACGTCGCCATCGGCGGGCCGGGTCCGGGTGAGGCGGCAGCTCGCACAGGCCTCGCCGGGAGCCGCGGCGAGCCAGTTGCAACCGGCGGTCACCGTGTGGATGCAGCGCCGCTCCTCGTCCGCCACGACGACCATGCGCAGCCGTTCGGGATCGAACCCGAGCGGCGCGTCGCAGCGCAGGCAGACGCTGTTGTGGAAGAAGACCAGCTGACCGCAGCGACCACAGGTGAAAGCGTGCACCGGAACGTCCGTCCTCGTCGGCCGTGCGCGCCACGGCGGCCGCGACGGTACGCGAGCGATGTCACCGGGGGCGGGCCGCGAGCGCGAGTTGGCGTGAGAGCACGACGAGCTCGCCGTCGACGTCCCAGACCTCGCCGTCCTCCTCGAGGTAGCCGGTGGTGACCGCCTCGGTCCGGAACCACGCGGTGAGGTAGCCCGGCGCTGGTCGAGCACGGACCTGGACGGTGAGTTCGATCGTCGGGACCCAGGCGACCTCACCGATGCCGCTGTCGAAGACGGCCGGCGGGTAACAGTCGGCGACGACGAGCAGGCCGAGGGTGTCCATCGGAGCCTCGTCCCGCCACCGCAGGTGGCCACCCACGTGGCCTCGTCCCGATGGCGCCCCCTGCGTCCACCCGAGCACGCTCGCGGGCATCCGGTGGTCGAACCGTACGGCGATGGGCGGCGGGGCGAACCCCCCGGACGCCGCGCGTCGTTCGCTCTCGGCGGTGAAGTCGACGCAGGCCTCGACCGGGGGGAGCTCCGGTGGACGGCGGTCGACGCGGGTCGGCCCCGCGGCGGTGGCCAGATCACCGAAGGCTCCGAGCAACCGCACCTTCGCCTGGCCTGCCTGCGACAGCGTCGCCTCGATCGTGGAGTGCCGCCGACCGCTGCGGAGGACCGTCACGTCGATCTCGACCTCGCCGACGGTCGGTGGCGCGAGGTAGTGAGCCGTCAGGGTGACCGGGTCGGGGTGCGCCGGGACCGGGTCGCGCATGGCCCGGGCAGCCAACGCCATCAGGTAGCCCCCGTTCGGGGCGGCACCGTCGATCACCGCCCAGCCCGGGTCGATGTGGCCGCCGTACC
This sequence comes from Nitriliruptor sp., assembly GCA_040882055.1. Classification (GTDB taxonomy): domain Bacteria; phylum Actinomycetota; class Nitriliruptoria; order Nitriliruptorales; family Nitriliruptoraceae; genus Nitriliruptor. Next base: position 13,130 of record JBBECA010000070.1, on the reverse strand, counting down.
GGCCGTCGGCGATCCGCTCCACGGCGGTGTCGCGCTCGAAACGGCTGGGGTCCAACGTCGGCTCCTCGGGTGTGCGGGCGGGCCGGCGGACGGTAGTCCCGCCCCCGGTGTTGGCGCTGTACGCGACGAGCGGCGAGGCTGCGCGCGTGGAGACCCGGTGGATCGTCGCGATCGTGGTCGCGAGCGTGCTGGTCGCTGCCCTCGTCGGGTGGCTGATCTGGCGTGCCGCACGCCGGGGTGCCGCGGCGGCGAAGCGTGCGGTCGTGACCCGGACCGACGACGGCTTCTCCCTCGGCGGGACGTTGCCGCCCCTGGTCCTCGAACCGGTCCAGGCCATCACCGCCTGGGTGGACGTGGTCCGCCCCCAGCTGTTGCCGGCGCTCGCCGCGGACGGGACGATCACGCTGGTCTTCTCCGACGTCGAGGGCTCGACGGCGCTCAACCACGAGCTCGGTGACGCCCGGTTCCACCGGCTCATCGCGGCGCATGAACGGTTCGCCCGCAAGCTCGCCCGCGACCACGACGGTCGCCTGGTCAAATCGCAGGGCGACGGCCTCATGCTGGCCTTCAAACGGCCCCCGGACGCGGTGCGGTTCGCGGCGGCGTTCCAGCGAGCGCTGGCGGGTGATGCCCTCGAGGGTCCGTTGCGCGTCCGTATGGGGATCCACACCGGTGAGGCCAAGACCCGTCAGGGGGACTTCTTCGGCGCGAACGTCGCCTTCGCGGCCCGGGTGTGCGGGGAGGCCGACGGCGGTCAGATCCTCGTCTCCGAGGCCGTGAACGAGCGGGTCGATGGACAGCTCGAGCTTCCGATCGAGCGGGGGCGGAAGGCGAGCCTGCGTGGCATCCCCGGACGCCACCGGCTCCACCCGGTCGAGTGGCGGCAGTAGCCTCGCCGACCGCGCCGCAGCCAGCGGCGCGTCCGCCCGTCGCCGCCAGCGGCGTGCCACCGCGAGGAGCTCCCCCCCGATGTCCGATCAGCCCGTGACAGACTCCGGCCCGACCGTCTCGGTCGAGATGGCCACGATCGTCGAGCTGTGCAAGCAGCGCGGCATCATCTTCCCGACCGCCGAGATCTACGGGGGGGTGCGTTCGACGTGGGACTACGGCCCGCTCGGCGTCGAGCTCAAGGAGAACGTCAAGCGGCAGTGGTGGCGCACGATGGTCCAGCTCCGCGACGACGTGGTGGGGATGGAGCAGGCGATCCTCGGACCCACCGAGGTGTGGCAGGCCTCCGGCCACCTCGCCAACTTCGCCGACCCGCTGGTCGAGTGCAGCAGCTGCCACCAGCGCTTCCGCGAGGATCACCTGCGCGAGGCACAGCTCGGGTCGGAGACCGCCGAGGGCGAGATCGAGTGCCCGACGTGCAAGAAGGCGACCCTCGGTGATCCCCGCAGCTTCAACCTGATGTTCAAGACCAACGTCGGTCCCATCGCGTCGGACGCGAACATCGCCTGGCTGCGGCCCGAGACCGCGCAGGGCATGTTCGTCAACTTCGCCACCGTGCAGCGCGCCACGCGCAAGAAGCCGCCGTTCGGCATCGCGCAGGTGGGTAAGTCCTTCCGCAACGAGATCACCCCGGGCAACTTCATCTTCCGCACGCGGGAGTTCGAGCAGATGGAGATGGAGTTCTTCGTCGAGCCCGGGACCGACGAGGAGTGGCACCAGTACTGGATCGACGCCCGGATGGACTGGTACGTCGATCTCGGGATCCGGCGCGAGAACCTCCGTATCCGCGAGCACGACGAGGACGAGCTCTCGCACTACGCCAAGCGCACCGTGGACGTCGAGTACTTCTTCCCCGACGCCTCGATGGGGTGGTCCGAGCTCGAGGGTCTGGCCAACCGCACCGACTTCGACCTCAAAGCGCACAGCGAGGCGTCGGGCAAGGACCTGAGCTACTTCGACCAGGCCAACGACCGCCGGTACACGCCCTACGTCATCGAACCCGCCGCCGGTGCGACCCGGGCCACCCTCGCCTTCCTCTTCGACGCCTACCGGGTCGAACAGGCCCCGGACGCCAAGGGCGAGATGCAGGAGCGGACCGTCCTGAAGCTCGATCCGCGGCTCGCGCCGTACAAGGTCGCCGTGCTCCCGCTGTCCAAGAAGGAGGAGCTCACGCCCGTCGCCCGCGAGGTCTTCGATGCGGTCAAGGTCGAGTGGATGGCCGACTACGACGAGACCCAGGCCATCGGTCGGCGTTACCGCCGTCAGGACGAGATCGGCACGCCGTACTGCGTGACGGTCGACTTCGACACGATCGACGACCGAGCTGTGACCGTCCGTGACCGCGACACGATGGCGCAGGACCGGGTGTCGATCGACCGGCTGGTGCCGTACCTGCAGGAGCGGCTCGGACGGGCCTAGCGCCTCGGGTGGACCGAGCGCCTCGGGTGGAACGGGCGCCGGGTTGGAACGAGCGCGGTCAGTACGGCGAGTGATGGCGCCAGTCATCGCCGGGGTCGGCGCCGTTCGCGACCTGGTCGCGGCGGAGCGCGGCGATGTCCGCGTCGAGCTTGGCGATGCGCCCGGTCAGGCCGGCCGAGGCACGCACGAGCGTCGCGACGCCGATGAGGCAGGTCCCGACCCCGAAGGTGACGACCCAGATCATGACGGCCAGGACGAGCTCGTCCTGCCGCAGCAGCCAGGTGCCGACGGCGACCCCCGCCAGGCCGGTGCCGTAGGCCACGATGGTCGCGGCGCGGCCAGCGGCGCGCAGCTCGGTCGGGGTCGGGATGTCGTCCACGCGGGTGCCTCTCGGGCTCGGGTCCGCGACAGTGTCGCCGACGCTCACCCCGGCCGCAGGGGTACGCTGTACAACCTCCCGGGAGGGTGCGAGGTGACCGAGCAGGACCGGGCGTTCGACCTCGACGCGGCGCTGAGCCGGTTCGAGGATGTCCTCCTCGCGCTGCCGCTGGACCGGGCGCTGCCGGACCTCGACGTGCTCCTCGCGCGGGCCGACGTGCCGCGCGAGGTGCTGTACCGGGACGAGCGGGCCTGCAAGGTGCTCCACGAGGCGGTGCTGGCTCGGCCCTTCGCCGACATCGATCGCGTGGCCCGCGTCCGCACCGAGGTCGAGCTGCTCACCCTCGAGGTCGAGGTCCTCACCGACCGGCTCGACGACGAGCACGCAGCGGCCGCGGACGTCCGGCGCGCTGCCGCCCGGCTCGCCGAGGTGCGCCGCCGCCTCGAGGAGATCCGCGGCCGGCTCTGATCCGGCGGCCCGACCTGCGCGTCAGAGGTCGGTGAGGTGCCGGCCGGTCCAGCGGTGGAAGGCGCTGCGCTGTTCGTCGGTCGGATCGTCGACCGCGACCAGCGTGCGGCCTGGTCGCGGTGCACCGAGCGTCACCGGGAGCGTCAGCAGCCGCGGGCCCCGTGTGACGCTCACCTCGACGACGTCGCCCGCGTCGTAGCCGCGGAGGACCGCAGGGAGCTGGCCGCGCGCGACCGTGTTCCCGTCGATGGCCACCACCTCGTCACCACCGGTGAGGCCAGCCTGCCAGGCGGGCCGGTCGCGCAGCACGTGGGCGAGGGTCACACCCCGGTCGGACTCGGTGATGCGTACCCCGAGGTCCGGTGGCGTCGGACCGTCGTCGGTCCGCCACCGGAGCCCGACCGCGCCCACCACCTCGTCCTCGAGCTCGGGTGGCCCGGGCGAGCCGACGCGTAGATCGGCGAGCGTGGCGAGCTCGTCACCGCCGACCTCGCGGATGGCGCCGAGCACGTGCGCCTCGAAGTAGCCGTCGGGCGCCCCGGCGTACCGCTCCCACAGCAGGCGGAGGACCTCGTCGAGCCCGTCGCCTCCCGGGGCGGCCGCACGCAGGCGTAGATCGAGCTCGGTCGCGACCAGCGAACCGTGGCCGTAGTAGTCGGTGGCCACGTTCGGGGTGTTCTCGTCGCGGACGTAGTGCTTGGTCCACGCCTCGAAGGAGGCCTGGCGGAGGGCCTGGCGTCCGACGCCGGGGGAGTCGAGGACCTGGAGGTAGGTGTCGCGGAGGGTGTCGAGGAAGCGGCGAGGGGTCCACACCGATGCGCGGGTCGGCAGGAGTTCGTCGTAGTAGGCCGTCCACCCCTCGGCGACCCACAGCGAGGGGGAATGGGTCGGGCGCTCGTGGTCCGGGTGCACCAGCGCCGCGGGTACGAGCCGCTTGACGTTCCACAGGTGCAGGTACTCGTGCGCCATGAGGGCCTGGAACCGGGCGTACAGCTCGTCGTCGGTGAAGACCCGGACGGGGATCTGCAGCACGGCTCCGTCGCGGTGCTCGAGCCCACCGCCGCCGGTGTCCCAGCCGGTGCACAGGTAGGTGTACCGCTCGATCGGCAGGTCGCCCCCGAACAACGCCACCGCCGCCTCACCGATGGCGGCCGCGTCGTCGGCGAGCCGCGACAGACCGCGCTGCGGTGCGCCGCCGTGGCCGGCCCACACGAAGGTGTGCGGCACGCCGGCCACCTCGAAGTCCACCGACGGGTGGTCGCCGACCTCGAAGGCGCTGTCGATGAGGTGGTCGCGGTGCTCGGCGACCGTGGTGTCGGCTGCGTCGCCGGCCGGGAGCAGCGACCACACGCGGTGGCCCGCGGGGGTGGGAGGGATCGTCACCTCGTGTGGCCGGTCGGCGCCCGCCTCGACGGTGATGAACGTGGCCGCGGGGATCAGCAGCGCGTGGTGGTCGTCGACGTGGTTCGTGCGGACGGTGAGCTCGTTGGCGTAGAGCTCGTAGTCGACCTCGACCGGCCCGGCGGCATCGTCCGGCAGCCGCCAGGAGGTGCGGCTGTCCATCGCCAGCGGGAGCTCGCGGCCGGTGGCGTCGACCGCGGTGATGGTCTGGACGTGACGCACGTAGTCGCGCACCACGTAGCTGCCCGGGGTCCAGACCGGCAGCACCAGCCGGGCCCCGGCGGCCAGATCCTCCGGCACCGTCAGCCGCACCCGCACGAGGTGGTGCACCCGGTCGGTCAGGTCGACGCGGTACCGGATCGGCGACGGTGGGGCCGGCTCGGTCGGCCTCGGCGAGGTACCTGGCTCGGGGGGCACGGGCGCTCCGTGGTCGCGGGCGGCGGAAGGCTAGCCAGCGCCACCGCGCTACCGTCGCGTCACGCTCCCGACGACAGGCACGCACGTGGCCGAGCTGCCCATGGCTGACCGACACGAGACCGTCCTGCCGCCCCCGCCGGATGAGACCCGCGAGGCGCTCGCCGGCGCGTTGGCCACCGATCCGGACACCCAGCTCACCGCGCTGTCGGCGGTGGTGGCCGACCACCCGACGTCGATCGCTGGATGGGCCGAGCTCGCCGCACGGGGTCGGGAGCCGATCGAGCGCTACGCCTACGCCCGTGTCGGCTACCACCGCGGCCTCGACGCCCTGCGCGCCAACGGGTGGGGCGGCCGCGGGTTCGTGCGCTGGTCGCAGCCGACCAACCGGCCCTTCCTGACCTGCCTGGTCCGTCTGCAGCGCGCCGCGGCGGAGATCGGGGAGACCAGCGAGGTGGACCGCATCGCCGGCTTCCTGCTCGAGCTCGACCCCGACTGGGACGACACCAACCTGGCGTCCTGACCGCCGGTACGGTCGCTGGCTCGCCGCTGCACGCCAGCTGACCGGAGGGGACGAGGTGGCCGGACGGATCCTGCGCGACGATGTCGAGGCGCTCCGGCGCCAGGCCGACATCGTGCAGGTCGTCGGCGACTACACCACGCTCAAGCGGGCGGGGCGGTCCTTCAAGGGCCTGTGCCCGTTCCACACCGAGCGCACCCCCTCCTTCCACGTCACCCCGGGCGAGAACTTCTTCCACTGTTTCGGGTGCGGGGCCTCGGGTGACCTCTACGACTTCCTCCAGCGCATCGAGGGGCTCGATTTCCCCGAGGCGGTCGAAGCCCTCGCGCGGCGGGTCGGCTTCACGCTGCGCTACGAGGAGCTGACGGCCAAGGACCGTCGTGCGCTCGGGCAGCGCACCAAGCTGGTGGACGTCACCAAGGCCGCTCTCGACTTCTTCCGCGCCCAGCTCTACGCCGACGAGGGCGAGGTCGCCCGCGAGTACCTCAAGGAGCGCGGGTTCGGTCGCGAGGACGCCGACCGGTTCGAGCTCGGGTACGCACCGAACGCCTGGGACACCCTCTCGCTGACCCTCAAGGACGAGGGCATCCGGCAGGAGGACCTGATCGAGACCGGCCTGTCGGTGCGCAACGACCGCGGCGGGCTCCGCGACCGCTTCCGTGGTCGCCTCATCTTCCCGATCCACGACCCGGGCGGCGACGTCATCGGGTTCGGCGGACGGGTCCTGCCGGGCCTCGACTACGGCGACTTCGACCCGCCGAAGTACCTCAACTCGGCCGAGACGCCCCTGTACCGCAAGAGCCGGGTGCTCTACGGCGTGCCCCAGGCCCGGGCCGACATCGTGCGGGCCGAATCGGTGCTGATCTGCGAGGGCTACACCGACGTGATGGGGCTGCACCAGGCAGGGTTCGGGAACGCGGTGGCCACCTGCGGCACGGCCGTCGGGGTCGAGCACCTGCGTGCCGTCGCGCGCTACGCGAAGCGGGTCGTGTTCGCCTTCGACGGCGACGCCGCCGGGGTGAAGGCCGCCGAGCGGGCGTGGGAGGCGGCCACGGAGCTCGCGGCGGGGTCAGGCAGCGGGACCGAGCTCGAGCTGCGGGTGCTGTCGCTCCCGGACGGGCAGGACCCGGCCGACGCCGCCCGCGAGCTCGGAGCCGACGGCATGCGGGCGCTGGTCGACGCGGCGCTCCCGGTCGTGCCGTTCGTGCTGCGGCACCGTCTCGCCGACGCCGACCTCACCAGCGAGAGCGGACGCACCGCGGCCCTCCGCGAAGCCCTCGAGATCCTGCAACGCGAGCCGGACGCGGACCTGCGCCGCGAGTGGGCACGCACGGAGGTCGCGGCCGGCATCGGCCTGGCCTACGACTTCGTGGCGCGTTCCGCCGCGCGGCAGGGGATCGATCTCGACCGGCACGAGGGGGTCGCGACGACGCCCGCGGCACGGCGGCCGACGGCCACGACGGGCGCGCGGCTCGACCGCGCACAGGTCAAACGGGAACGGGACGTGCTGCGGGTGGCGCTGCAGTCCCCGGAGCTGCTCCCCGAGGAGTGGACCGAGCTCACCGAGGACGATCTCACCCACCCGGTCGCCAAGGCGGTGTTCGCGACCATCGAGACCGCAGGCGGGCCCGAGGCGGGCGTGAACGCCGTGGTCGACGCTGCCGCCGATGACGAGCTGCGCGCCACGATCCGGGGGCTCGCGGTCGAGGAGGAGCCGGTCCCGGTGGACGCGGAGGCGGCGGCGTGGCGGGTGCGCACGCTGGTCGCCCTCCGCGTCGAGGCTGAGGCCAAGCGGCTCCGCGAGCGCCTCCAGACCCTCCACCACAAGCGTGACCACGACGAGCTGATCGACGTCCAGCGGCAGCTGGCGACGCTCGAACAGCGCCGCCGGGCGCTGACCACCGTGGTCGACCCGGTCTGAGCCGGGCGGGCCGTCCGCGCCGCCGCCTCCGAGCCACCGGCGCGCGGTCCGCCCTCCCGAGCGCGCGCCGGTTGCATCCCACCGGATCGCTGCGACCGCGCGTCGACCCGGTGGTTACGCTCGAGCGCGTCCGACCGGGAGGGACGGCCGTGGGCAGCAGCGGGGCGGGAACGCCGCCGCAGGGCGCCCGGCCGCACGAGCTCCCGGCCGTCGATCACGAGGCGCAGCGCCTCCGATCCGGCGTCGCTTCGCCCCCCGGGACCGATCCCGGCGCACCGCTCGCGGGCGTCATCGACCTCGTCAGCCGCGACGCGGTCCTGCGTGACCCGGGGGTCGTGGACCTGGTGGAGGACGGCGCGGCCCGCGGTTTCGTCACGACCCGCGAGGTCGCGACCGCCCTCAGAGCCGCTGGTCTCGACGGTTCCGCGGCCGTGACCATCGCGAGCCACCTGAAGCGTCAGAGCGTCGCGCTGCTCGACGACGGGGACCTGCACGGCAGCGGTGGTCCGGTACGGGTGGACGTGCCGGCCGGCGTGGACGCGGTGCGGCTCTACCTCAACGAGATCGGACGGGTCGACCTGCTCTCGGCCGGCGACGAGGTGGACCTGGCCAAGCGCATCGAGGCGGGGGTCCAGGCGGCACGCATCCTCGATTCCCCCGAGCACCTCGATCCCGAACATCGTGCTCGCCTGCGACACATCGAGCGGCTCGGTCGGCGGGCCAAGAGCGAACTGATCGAGGCGAACCTCCGGCTCGTGGTGTCGATCGCCAAGCGCTACGTCGGCCGTGGCCTGCTGTTCCCGGACCTGATCCAGGAGGGCAACCTCGGGCTGATGCGCGCGGTCGACAAGTTCGACCCCACCCGCGGGTACAAGTTCTCGACGTACGCCACCTGGTGGATCCGGCAGATGATCAGCCGGTCCATCGCCGACCAGTCCCGGACGATCCGGATCCCGGTCCACCTCGTCGAGACGATGAACAAGATCAAGAAGGTGGAGCGTCAGCTGCTGCAGACGCTCGGGCGCGAGCCCACGGTCGAAGAGGTCGCCACGGCCTGCGAGCTCGAGGTCGAGCGCGTCGAGGAGTTCCGCCGCCTCGGGGTCGATCCCACCTCGCTCGACGCACCTGTGGGCGAGGAGGGTGACGCCTCGATGGGTGACCTCATCGAGGACGCCAACGCCGAGGTGCCCGCCGAGGCGGCCGCGTACCTGCTGCTCCAGCAGCACCTGTCCGCGGTCCTCGAGGAGCTCTCCGACCGTGAACGCACCGTGATCGAGCGTCGCTTCGGGCTCCGGGACGCGCAGCCGCACACCCTCGAGCAGGTGGGCAGCGAGCTCGGGCTCACCCGCGAGCGCATCCGGCAGATCGAGGCCAAGGCGCTGGCCAAGCTGCGTCACCCGGCCTTCGCCGACGCGCTCGAGGGCTACCTGCGCGGCTGAGGCGTGACGGCGGCCGGTGCGGACTCCGTCTCCGCCGGCTGGTAGACCCGCGCTCACCGACGATGAGGAGCGAGGGTGAGCGAGGCGGATCAGGTCGTGACGCGGCTGCGTGCCCAGCTCGGGCCCGTGGGCATCTGGACCGGTGGTCTCGACGGGCTGCCGGTCGCCGAGGCGGGCGCCTTCGCGGCCGAGATCGAGCGCCTCGGTGCTGGCGGGCTGTGGTACGGCGAGGCGTACGGGCGCGAGTCGTTCGCGCAGGCGGCGCTGTGCCTCGACGCGACCGAGCGGCTCGTGGTCGGTTCCTCCATCGCCAGCATCTACGCCCGCGACGCGCTCGCGGCCCGCGGTGCGCAGGCGACCACCCTCGCGCGCCACCCCGAGCGCTTCGTCCTCGGGCTCGGCGTCAGCCACGCGCCGCTGGTCGAGCGGCTGCGGGGGCACGAGTACGGCCGGCCGCTCGCGGCGATGCGGACCTACCTCGAGGCGCTCGATCAGGCCGCACCGGTCGTGGTCGACGCGGGCCCGTCGCGGCCCCGCATGCTCGCCGCCCTCGGACCGCGGATGCTCGAGCTGTCGGCGGAGCTCGCCGACGGGGCCCTGCCCTACCTGACCCTGCCGGAGCACACCGCGCAGGCACGGGCGACGCTCGGCCCCGACAAGCTGTTGGTGGTCGAGCACGGCGCGGTCCTGACCGAGGACCCCGAGGAGGCGCGCCGCCGCACCCACACCCACCTCGAGGTGTACACCGGCCTCCCGAACTACCGCGCGAGCTGGACGCGCCAGGGGTTCGACGACGACGACTACGTCCGGGGCGGCAGCGACCGGCTCAAGGATGCGATGGTCACCTCCGGTCTGGAGGCCACGCACGCCAGGATCCGTGAGCACCTCGACGCTGGCGCCGACCAGGTGAGCGTCCAGGTGCTCGGTGCCCACCCGCTGGATGCCGCGCTCGGTGACGTGACGCGGCTGCTCGAAGCCGCCGGCGAGGGCCGCTGGGGCCAGGGCTGACCAGCGATCCGGACGGACCTCCCCGGGATCGGCTGTCACACCCCGGTCGTACCGTCGGGGCATGGAAGAGCGAACCCCGCACCCACCCTCGATCGCGACCCCGGTCGTAGCCGACCACACCGCCGTGCTCGCGGTCGCCGTCGGTGACCACGGCGCGGCCGAGCCGCCGCGCGCGGCGCAGGACCCCCTGCCGTTCGACGACGAGGCCGAACAGCCGATCCCGTTCGCGCTGACCGCGCGGGCGCGCCGGACCGTCGCCCCGCACGCGCTGCCGACGCTGCGGGTGGTGCCGCCGGGTGCCCCATCCGGGCCGGATCCGGGACCGCGAGAGGGGCCGGCGGGGCTCGGACTCGACGACGACCCCTCGGACACCCGGCCGTCCCGGGCCCGCGCGTTGCGTCGCGCCGGCGTCGGCCGGGCATCCATCGCCGAACAGCTCGGTGTCGACGAGCTGCTGGTCCGCGCGTGGACCAGCGGGGTCGTCCCGCCCGCTCGCCCGTCGCGCGCCGCCACCTCGTTGCTGGCCGAGGTCCAGCCTCGGGACCGCTCGGACGAGCTGATGGCCGCAGCTGCGCAGCGGCAGGCCGCACACCGCAGCGCTGGAGAGCGGCTACGGGACGATCCGCGGCTGGCCGCCGGTCTCGGGCTCCTCGCCGGGGTGGCCGACGTCGACGGCGGCGCCATCACGTTGACCACCGGTGATCCACGTGTGGCGCGGACGGTGATCCGCTGGTTGGTCGAGGTGCTCGGGGCCGACCCGACGTCGGTGCGCGTCGTCCTGCGGGTCGGGCCGCGCGCCGCCGCCGATCTCGCACGGCACCGGTGGGCGCAGGCGCTCGACCTCGCGCCCGAACGCATCCGCACCACCCGTGCCGGGGGCGGTCCCGAGGACCACGGTGTCGAGGGTGTGCTGCGCATCGCCGACGTGGCGCTGGCCGCCACCGCAGCGGGTTGGTGCGACGCGCTGCTCGACGACGCGGTGACCGCCGAACCCGGGTTCTGAACCCGGCACGGCATCCGCGGTGGGTCGGCCTACCCTCGGTGCGATCGAGGAGCGCATCGTGTGGGCACCGACGGGCAGGGGCTGAGGTGCGGCTGCGGCGTCAGGATGTCCCGGGGGTGGTCCCCGCGGGCACCGTCGACGTCGCGGCCAGCGCGCAGGTCCCGGTCTCGCCCCCGATGCTCGAGGTGAAGGTCGCGGGGGAGCGGGTGCTGCTGCTGCGGACCCCGTCGGGTCTCGTCGCGTTCGAGGCCGGCTGTCCGCACCTCGGCCAACCCCTGCGGAAGGCCGAGCTCCACGGCACGGTGCTCACCTGCCGCCACCACCGTCACCGCTACGCGCTGGAGGACGGGGCGTGCCTCTGGCCGGTGGACGTCGGGGACGAACAGCTGCGCCTTCGCGAGGTGGGCGAGACCAGCGGACGCGTGTGGGTCCGGCCCGCCGTGCGGACGGCCTGAGGTGGCGACCGTCGCGCTGGTGGTCGGCCCCGACCCCGGGCACGCCCTGCCCGTGCTCGGGATCGGGGCGGAGCTCGTACGCCGCGGCCACCGCGTCGCGGTCTGGACCGGCCGCCGCCACACCGCCATCGCGGCTCACCACGGCATCAGCTGGCACGAGCTGCCGCTGCTCGCGCCACAGCCTGGTGACCACGACCTCGGCTACCGGCTGCACGTCCGGCCGATCGAGATGGCGCGTGCGCTCATCAGGGAGGTCGAACCGCTGGCGCCGGACCTGGTGGTCGTGGACACCCTGACCCGCGCGGGGGCGTTGACGGCGGCGCTGCTCGAGGTGCCGGCGGTCGAGGTGGTGCCGCACCACCTGCCGGACCCCGACCCCGACCTGCCCCCGGTCGGCCTCGGCCGCCCGCTGCCCCGGACCCCGTGGCGGCGGTACGACGATCGGCAGCTCGTGCGCCGGCAGCTGGTCTCGAACGCCGCCGGCGAGGCGCTGGCCGCCGCCGGTGCGGCCGAGCTCGGCCTCGATGCCTGGCCACGGCCCGCGGTACGGCTGCTCCAGACGTTGCCCTCGCTCGAGCGGCGGCGCCACAGGTGGCCGGCGGATGCGGTGATCGTCGGCTCGCTGGCCCTCGACCCCGATCTGCCGGAGCTGGTGCCACCGGACGGCGACGACCCGCTGATCGTCGTGACCGACTCCACGGCCACCGGGCTCGATCGGTCGCTGGCCGACACCGCCGAGCGCGCGCTCGGCGGGCTCGACGTGCGCCTGGTCGTGACGAGCTCGGCCATCCCACCGCGACGTGAGCGACGCCTGGCGGTCGGGGTCGGACCGCACCGACCGCTGCTCGCGCAGGCGGCGCTGGCCATCTCGCCCGCCGGTGGCGGGTTCCTGACGAAGGCGGCGGCGGCCGGTGTCCCGCAGGTGGTCGTCCCCCTGGCGGGCGATCAGCGCGAAGCTGCCGCACGGCTGCGCGACATCGGCGCCGGACGGGTGCTCGCGCCCGCACGGTGTTCGCCTCGCGCCCTGCGGTGGGCCGTGGTCCGGAGCCTCGCCGACCGCCGGGTCGCGGCGGTCGCTGCGCGGCTCCGCGACGAGGCGGCGAGCCTCGGCCCCAGCTACGCCGCCGAACGCTGCCTCGCGGTGCTCGGCCCGAGCGATACCAGCTCGGCGACGACACCGTGAGTGGGCTGCCACCGCACCGTCACGGCGGTACCGCGCCCGAGCCGGCCCCGGAGCCGGGGCTGCGCAGGTCCCGGACGCTGTGGTGGTTCCTGTTGGCGGCCGTCGTGGTGCTGGTCGTCGGCTTCGGTGCGGGCGCGGTGCTCGGCCAGCTCGACCCGCCGCGGGCTGCACGGCTGGTCGTCGCCGAGTTCACCACCACCGAGGACGGTCCCGCAGACGCTCCCGGGCCCGACCCGCAGCTGCCGGTGACCGGCCCGCAGCGCGGTGTCCCGACGTGCGGCTGGATCGAGGGCCCCCTGGGCCCCGCCGAGCAGGTCGCCACGCTGGCCGCCGGGGTCGTGCTCATCCAGCACGCCGGTGATCCGACCCAGGCCGAAGGGGCGAGGCTGCGCGACCTCGCCGACCGTGACCGCGTGGCGGTCGCCCCGAGCCCGGCCCTCCCCGACGGGGCCCGGGTCGTGGCGACCTCGTGGCGGCGCCGGATGCCGCTCGAACGGGTGGACGCCGGACTGCTCGACGCCTTCGTCACCGGCCATGCCGACCGCGCCCCCGCCCTGGCGCCGTGTCCTTAG
>JBBECA010000069.1:0-2644 GCA_040882055.1 Nitriliruptor sp. | reverse complement strand
CTAGAGCCGGGTGCCGGCCCCGTGCGCGGGGTGTGCTCCGTTCGGCAGCTACGGACCTCGTAGCTACACTCCCCCGCCGGCCCGCTCGTGCGGCCGTATTCCGGGGTAGCTCAGTTGGCAGAGCGCTCGACTGTTAATCGAGTTGTCGCCGGTTCGAGCCCGGCCCCCGGAGCTCCACACACGGGCCACCTCGTCGTCTCGGGGTGGCCCGTCGTCGTGGCTCACCACACCAGCCACGCGGCCAGCGCCACGGCGCCGACCAACGCCACGGCGGCAGCCGGGACGCCGACGCGGGCGAGGGCGAGCGAGCGCCCGACCTCCTGGGGCTCGTCCACGAGCCTCGCCCCGGAGGTCTCTGCGGCGGCCGGCACCTCCCGTCCGCGGTGCTGGCGGCAACGGTCGTCGCCCGGGGCGGGGACCGGTTGGCAGCACCGGTAGCGGCGGCCCGGGAGCCCACGGACCGCGACCCACGCCTGGCACCCCTCGCGAGGATCGCTCGCGCGTGCCCGATGGGCTTGCCGGACAGCGCCGACCGAGACCGTCCACAGGATCGGGACGGCGAACGCCAGCCCGATCAGCATCAGCAGCACGCGGCGGTCACCCCGCGGTGAGGACGAGCTTGCCGAAGACGTCACCATCGATCATGCGCGCGAAGGCGTCGCGTGCGTCAGCGAGGGCGTACTCGTCGTCGATGAGCGGGCGCACCCCGGTGGCGTCGAGCATCGCCACGAGCCGTTCGAGTTCGCGCTTGGTCCCCATCGTCGAGCCCACGACCTCGAGCTGGCGGTAGAACACCCGGTTGAGGTCCGCCGGGGGGTTCGGACCGCTGGTGGCGCCGACCACGACGACGCGGCCACCCGCACGGAGCGAGCGCAGCGAGTGCTTCCAGGTCGCTTCGCCCACCGATTCCATGACCGCGTCGACCTTGTGCGGCAACCGGTCCCCGCTGGCGACCACGAGGTGGGCGCCGAGGTCCTCGGCGCGGGCGAGCTTGTCCTCGTCGCGCGAGGTGACGGTGACGTGAAGGCCAGCGGCCCGCGCGAGCAGCAACAGCGCGGTCGCGACCCCACCACCGGCTCCCTGGATGAGGATCCGCTCCCCCGGTCGCAGATCGCCCCGGGTGAACAGCATCCGGTAGGCGGTCAGGTAGGCGACCGGGAGACACGCCGCCTCGCTGAAGGACAGCGATGCCGGCTTGTCGATCAGGTTGCGCGTCGGCACCGCGACCCGTTCGGCGAAGGTGCCGTCGTAACGCTCGGAGAGGATCGAGAAGTCGTCGGCGAGCGTCTCGTCCCCGCCGTCGGGATCGGCGACCACGGCGTGCACGATGACCTCGCGGCCGTCGGCGGTCACCCCTGCCGCGTCGCAGCCGATGACGATCGGCATCCGGTCGGGGTCGATGCCGACCCCGCGCAGGGTCCACACGTCGTGGTGGTTGAGCCCCGCGGCGCGGACCTCGACCACCTCCCACCCGGGAGGTGGGGACGGGTCGTCGTGTTCGCCGAGCACGAGCGCGGCGAGCGGGTCGTCGGGGGACGGGTGCGAGGCGGTCACGGAGAACATGGTGCGGACCCTACTGACCCATCGGCGGCGTGATGCGCGCCGGCACGGCCGTCAGGTCGAACGGTTCGCCGAGGTCGTCGACGAGGACCGGCCGCTGGGGGCCGTACGGGACCTGGAGCGAGGTGTACTCGGCCGCGTTCGGTGCGGCGTCGGCGAACGCGTGCTGCACAGGAGGCGCATCGTCGTGCTGCCACATCCCCTGGTCGAGCAGGAACCGGCCCCAGACCGAGTGATCGGCCTGGGGATCCTCGTAGGATTTCTCGTCGGCCGCCGACGAGAAGGTCCAGACCCGGCCCGGCGCGGTCACGCCCGGCAGCGAGAACCCCGCCGCCTCGCAGGCGGCCACGTTGCCCCAGAACGCGTCGTGGTCGACCGCCCCGAGCGCCTCGGCGAGCTCTTCGCGACGGACGAAGTCGTCGTCGGTCGGCCACAGCGCCTGGTCGGTGATCGTGCCGCCCGCGCCGTACCACTTCTTCGAGTGCCCGGAGAAGTGGAACACGACCCGGGAGTCGCCCCCCGCCTTCCGCTCGAGCCACGCGAGCGCCTCGCGGATCATCTCGCCGGTGGCCTCGGTGTCGGTGAGCAGGACGATGCGGTCGTCGGACCACCCCTCGCGCAACAGCAGGGCACGGAGACGTTCGGCGTCCTGGGCCGAGGCCACGTTGTCCGGGACACCGCCGAGGTGCTCGTTGATGCCGACCAGGACCGCCCAGTCGTCCTCGCCAGCCCCCGTCCCGGGCTCGGCGGCGTCCTGAGTGGGGAACCGCTCGACGAACGCGGCCCGCCGGTCGGGGTCGGGCACGGGGTCCGGCGGTGATCCACGGTCAGGGACCGGGTCGGGCTGTGGCTCGGGCTCCGGCGCCTCCAGGAACGAGGCGAGGCCGGTGACGTGCTGGTCGGGCTGGACGAGCTCGGCAGCCGCCGGAGCGTCGTGGCGCACGACCGAGGCGACCCCCACCGAAGCGGCCACGACCGCCACCACGGCGGCGAGCACGGCGACGATCCTGCGACCGTCCACGCGCGTCCCTCCCGTCCCCGACGACGGTACCCCTGGGTCACGCCGAACACCGGTCGACCTAAG
>JBBECA010000068.1:0-17377 GCA_040882055.1 Nitriliruptor sp. | reverse complement strand
CTCGGCCGCCCCGGCCCTGCTGGTCACGCTCGTCCCACCGTCGCGCGAAGATCGCCACCATGCTCACGCCCCGGACGGAAGGGACGGTCCCGCGAGCGTGTGACGCGTCGCCCGGTCGTCAGCGGTCGCTGAGGTCGGTCACGTCGTCGGGAAGCTGGTTGATGAGGGTCGGCGTGGCGCGGGCCACGTAGCTGAGCAGCGCCTGCTCGATGTCCTCGTCGAAGCCCTGCTCGAGGATCGACGTCGTCATGAGCTCGGCCCACCGCAACGCGGCCTCGGGAGTGATCGGGAACGGCGCGTGACGCATCCGTAGCCGCGGGTGCCCCCGGTCGGCGGAGTAGAGGTCACCGCCGCCCCAGTACTGGGCGAGGAACAGCGCGAGCCCCTCCTTCCCCGGCTCGAGATCCTCGGGGTACATCGGGCGGAGCAGCGGATCCTCGGCGACGCGGCCGTAGAAGGCGTCCACGAGCGCCACGAACGCCGGCAGACCACCCACGCGCTCGAAGACGCTGACCTCGCCGCTCACAGCGCACGCTCGTAGAAGGCGACGTCGAGGTAGCGGCCGAACTTGTGCCCGGCTTCGCTCAGGGTGCCGCGGTGCACGAACCCGAAGCGCTCGTGGATGGCGATGGAGCCGTCGTTGGGCAGCGCGATGACCGAGTAGACCCGGTGGAAGTCGCTCTCCTCGAGCCGCTCGAGGAGCCCCCGGAACAGCGCTCCGCCGACCCCACCTCCGGTGGCGTCCGGGGCGACGTAGACGGTCATCTCGGCCGAGCGCGCGTACGCCGGCTTCGGGCGGAACGGTTGGGTCGCGATGAACCCGGCGACCTGATCGTCCACGACCGCGACGAGGAGGTCGTACGGGCCCGTCTCCACCTCGCGTTCGAACCGGTCGAGCCACTCCCTGGGCGTGCGGACCTCGGTGTTGAACGTGATCGTGGTGTTCAGCACGTAGTGGGTGTAGATGGCCGCGATGGCCGGCAGATCCCCACGCGTGGCGTCGCGCACGACGACGTCGCGGCCCGTCGGTTCGGGCCGAGCAGCGGCGGCGGGGATCCTCGTCACACGCCGCACGGTAGCGCTCGGGTGGCTCTGCTCCGGGCTGGCCCCCGGTGGACCGAACCACGTCCGCGGCGGTCTCAGTACAGCCCGGCGGGCCGGAAGCGTTCGTCGTGCAGCCGCAGGGCGTGGCGGTCGCTCATCCCCGCGACGTAGTCGACGGCGGCCTGGAGATCGGTCGAGCCCGGCAGCCGGTAGGCGTCCGCGATCGCGTCGGGGCGCGCCGCGAACCACTCCACGAGGTCGCGGATGACGCGGACGGCTCGCGTCGCGTGTGCGCGCGCCTCATCGCGCAGGTAGACGTTCTCGAACATCCAGTCGCGCAGCTGATCCATCGTCGCGAACGCGTCGGGGTCCATCGTGACGTGGCCCGCCGCGAGCGAGTCCGCGACGACCTGGTGCACCATCGTGTCGATCCACGCGGGCCCTGGCGGACCGAAGGCGTCACGGAAACGGGCCGGGACGTCGGCCGGCGTGATCACGCCGGCCCGGACCGCGTCCTCGACGTCGTGGGCGAGGTAGGCGATCCGGTCCGCGTACCGGCAGACCCACCCCTCGGCCGTCATCGGTGGCGGGTCGTTCTTCCACGACGACTGCGAGATGCCGTCACGGGTCTCGACGGTGAGGTTCAGCGGCTCGAGCACCTCCACGACACGGACCCCGTGGATCGCGTGTTGCCACTCCCCCTCGACGTAGGGGGTGAGCGCGTCCTCACCGGTGTGGCCGAAGGGTGCGTGCCCGATGTCGTGGCCGAGGCAGATCGCCTCGGTCAGCGGTTCGTTCAGCGCGAGCGTCGCGGCGATGGCACGTCCGACCTGCGCCACCGCGAGCGTGTGGGTCAGGCGGGTGACGAAGTGGTCGCCCTCGGGGTTCAGGAACACCTGGGTCTTGTGCTTGAGGCGCCGGAACGCCTTGCTGTGCAGGATGCGGTCCCGGTCGCGTTCGAACGCGGTGCGGTGTTCGTCGTCCGGTTCGGCGCGGTCGCGGCCACGGGTGTCGGCCGCGCAGGTCGCCGCGGGGGACAGTCGTTCGCGCTCCTCCGCCTCACGCACCTCACGTGTGCGGTGACGGACCCCACCACCGGGTGGTGTGCTGTGCGGAGGACGACGGGTCACACGTACGCTCCGGCGTGGGTGCTGGTCTCCTCCGGCGCGGCATCGTCGTCCCCACCCGGCCCGGCGATGATGCGCCGCCGGAGCCGCGCGGAGATCATGTCGACCGCGATCGTCACCAGCACGATGACGGCCAGCATGATGCCGGCCCGTTCCCAGAGCCGGCGTCCGAGCACGGACGACAGCAGCGACCCGATGCCGCCGGCGGCCACCACCCCGAGGATGGCACCCGCACGGATGTTAATCTCGAAGCGGTAGAGCCAGAACGCCACGACCTCCGGCATCACCTGCGGGAGCGTGCCCCAGCGCAGGATCTGGAGCTGGCGGGCACCCGAGGCACGCGCCGCCTCGACGGGGCCGGGATCGATGCCCTCGATGACCTCGCTGGTGAGCTTGCCCAGGGTGCCGATCGAGTTGATGCCGAGCGCCATCGCGCCGGACACCGGTCCGAGGCCGAAGACCGGCAGCATGATCATGATGGCCCAGATCAGCTCCGGGATCGCCCGGATCGCGTTCAGCACCGCTCGGGAGGCCGCGACGACCGGTCGCGGCGACACGTTCCGTGCGGCGAGGAAGCCCATCGGTAGCGAGAAGATCGCGCCGATGATGGTGCCGATCCACGCCATGTGCAGCGACTCGATCATCAGTGCCGCAGCGTTGGTCCAGAAGCCGGTGAGGGTCTCATCACCCACGGGGTTGGCGAAGACCCCTTCCGCCATGAACCCGAGGTAGCGCGCGAAGTCGAAGGGGAACTCGGGCAGGCGGCTCCAGCGTGACTCCACCAGCCAGAAGCACAGGAGGATGACCGACGCCAGCGCCACCATGGCCACCGTCCGACGCGTCTTGTCCGGTGGGGTCGGTCGCGGTGGCCCCGTCGGGGCGCTGCGTCGCGTGGCGGTCTCGGTGCTCACACCAGCCTCCGACGGAGCGCGATCGAGATCTGGTCGAGGATCACGACGATCACGAAGAAGGCGACGATCACCGCGCCGAGCCGCTCGTACTCGAAGCGGCTGAGCGTCACCTTGATCACGTTGCCGATCCCGCCGGCACCGACGAGCCCGAGCACGAGCGACGCGCGGATGTTGAGCTCGAAGACGTAGAGGGAGTAGGAGAGGTAGCCGGGCAGGATCTGGGGCACCACCGACACCCACGCGGTCTGGACCCGTCCCGCACCGGAGGCGCTCGCGGCTTCGACCGGCCCGAGATCCACGCCGTCGACCGTCTCGGAGGTGAGCTTGGCGATGATGCCGATGTTGAAGATCGTCAGGGCCATGATGCCGCCGAGCGCACCCGTCCCGACGGCCGCGACGAACAGCAACGCCCACGCGATGTCGGGCAGCGATCGGATGACGCTGAGCCAGGTCCGCACCACACCGTGGAGGACCCGGTTGGCGTTGGTGACGCTGCTCGCGAGCAGCGAGATCGGGAGCGCGACGCTGCACCCCACGGCCGATGCGATGACGGCGATGTAGAGCGTCTCGACGAACCGTGGGTAGGCCCGGGGCAGGAAGCTCCACTCCGGATCGAAGAAGCGGCGGATGATGTACCACCCGGCGACCGCTTGTTCGGTGAAGAGGGGCGCGAGCGAGAAGCCGATGCCTCCGAGCGGTTCGAGCACCGCCCACGCCGTGATCGCCACGAACGTGGCGATGCCCGCCCACGTCGTCCAGGGCACCCCAGGCTTGGCGGGGCGCCGTGCGCGCGTCGGAGGCGTGGCCGTCGCGCTCATCGGGGGACTTCGTCTCCCGTGCCGTCGAGCTGGACCTTGGCTGCCCCCCGGTCGATCACGTCCTCGGCGGTCAGGCTGCGGCCGTAGATGTCCTCGAAGACCTGTTCATCGGCTTGCTCGCCCGTGCCGTCGAAGACGACCCGCCCCTCGCGCATCCCGATGATGCGGTCACCGAACCGTCGGGCGAGGTCCAGGAAGTGCAGGTTGACGATGGTGGTGATGCCGAGATCACGGTTGATGCGCTGGAGGTCGCGCATGACCACGTTGGCCGTCGGCGGGTCAAGCGAGGCGACCGGCTCGTCGGCGAGGATCACCTTCGGTTCCTGCGCCAGCACGCGCGCGATCGAGACACGCTGCTGTTGGCCGCCGGAGAGGTTGGAGGCTCGGACGTAGGCCTTCTCGACGATCTCGACGCGTTCGAGCGCCTGGAACGCGAGCTCCCGGTCGGCAGCCGTGTACATCCCGAGCACCGACCGCCACGTCGAGGTGGCGTGGAGCCGACCCATCAGCACGTTGTTGAGCACCGTGGTGCGCTTCACGAGGTTGAAGGACTGGAAGATCATCCCGACCTCGCTACGGAGCGCACGCAGGTCACGCCGGCCGGCACCGTCGACACGGCGGCCGTGGACCTCGAGGGTGCCGCTGGTGAGCGGCACGAGCCCGTTGATGGCCCGGATGAGCGTCGACTTGCCGGCACCCGAGAGTCCGACCACGACGATGAACTCGCCGTCGTTGATGGTGAGGTCGAGATCCTTCAGCGCCTCGACCCCACCGGGGTAGACGACCGAGGCGTTCGCGAACCTGATCACGGGTGCTCCTCACGACGCCGTGTGCCCGAGCCGGACGGCTCGGGCACACGGGAGGGTGGTCAGTCGCCGAAGTTCTCGGCCACGGTCCGCGCCTCGTCGATCGCGGCGGTGTCGACCTCGACGAGATCCTCGATCTCGTAGACCTCGAACAGGGCGGCGTTGCCCTCCTCGTCCGCTGCGAGCGCCAGGAAGGCATCGGTGATGGCCTGCACCAGGTCGGCGGGCAGCTCACCCGAGACCGAGATGCCGTCGTTGGGGATCTCGGTCGACCACGCGAAGACGACGATCTCCTCGGCCACCGCAGGCTCGTCCTCGATCACGACGTTGCGAGCGTCGTCGAAGCTCACGCCCACCGCGCCGTCACCACGGAGGACGGCCTGCAGCGCGTTGGGGTGCCCACCGGCGAACTGGGGGTCGATGTCGGTGCCGAACGGATCGATGCCCGCGACCTGCTGCAGCTGTGTGGCTGGGTAGTAGTACCCGGAAGCCGACGCCTCGTCGACGAAGAAGATGGTCTCACCCTCCTCGATGTTCTCGAGCGCATCCTCGCCCACGGGTCCAGCGTCAGCGGTGTCGGTGCCGTTGCAGTACAGGAACTCGTACCCCTCGGCGTTCTCGGCGGTGACCGGTTCGTCCTCGCAGAAGCGGTCCGGGTCGTTGGTGAACCACTGCGTGTGGTAGGTGGCTGCGCCACGCCGGACCGACTGCAGGATCGGCACCGCATCCGACTGGTCGACCGACTGAGCCAGCGCGATCGGGCCGAACATGCCGATGTCGGCCTGGCCGGTCCCCATCGCCACGACCAGGGCGGTGTAGTCGTCGGTGATGTTGGTGCTCACCGGGATGCCGAGCTCCTCGGAGAGCAGCTCGCCGAGAACGTCGGCGTCCTCGACCAGCTTGTCCATGTCCTGCGAGGGGACGAGCCCCAGCACGAGCTCGTCGGGCCAGTCCTCGCCGCCCGCCGCTTCGCCATCGTCGGCAGCTTCACCGTCGTCGCCCTCGGTGGTTCCCTCGGTCTCCGCCCCCGTGTCCTCGGGCTCGGTGTCGTCGCCTCCGCCGCACGCGGCGAGCAGGACGACCGTCGCGCTCAGCGCGGCAAGCTTCCGTCTCTTCATGTGTTCGCACCCCTCTTGGTGTCACGCGACCGGAGGTCTCCGGTCACGGTGCTACCGGTCCGATCAGCCGCTCTCGGACCGCGCCGGACGGTCGAGCGTCCGGACGACATCGTGGAACTCCGCCCAGCTGTGGACGTCGAGCGCACCCGGGACCGGGTGGTTCCAGGCGCGGACGAAGCGGCACACCGTGGCGCTGGATGCCCGGTGGCGAGCGATGGTCTCGACCTGGTGCGGCGCGTCGTCGAGGTAGACGTCGCACGGGACCTCGTGCTTGTCCTCGGTGAAGTGGACGTCGCGCAGCGGCACCTGGTGGTCGGCCAACCACTCGAGCGTGTCGTGCTCGGCCCAGTCGGGCTTCGCGGTGATGATCACCAGGTCGTGACCCTCGTGGTTGAGCGTGCGCAGGGTCTCGACGGCATCGGGGTAGGGCTCGAGGTGGCGGAAGACGGTGTGGCCACCGTGGTCGCGCGCCCAGGCCCAGAAGGCGTCCATGTCCCGGAAGTGGGTCAGGTCGAGCGGGCTGTCCCAGGAGACCACCATCTCGGACTCCAGGGCCGCGTCGAACGCAGCGTTGTACGCCGACGTCCAACCGTGGTTGAAGTCGGCGACGACGCCATCGAGGTCGATACCGAGTCGAAGTCCCATGCGCGCGGACCCTAGGGGTCGGGCCACCCGCAACGTGGCACGTGTGCCCCGGACGCACCCGCCGCGCGACTCGGTCACCTCGCCGACACACCGGGTTCACCTGCGACGCCACGTGCACCCACCTCGGAGGGACGCCGGGTCCCCACCAGCGCGAAGCCCTCAGATCTGCGGTTCCGGCCGCCCGACGTGCCCGTCGAAGCCCGCTCCACGCTTGGGGACCAGGACGCTGCGCACGAACTCGCACACGACGGTGCCGTCCTGGTTGTAACCGATGGTGCGCACCTTGACGATGCCGCGGTCGGGCTTGCTCTTCGACTCGCGCTTCTCGAGGACCTCGGTCTCGGAGTAGATGGTGTCGCCGTGGAAGGTCGGGTTGGCGTGCTTGAGCGACTCGATCTCGAGGTTGGCGATCGCACGACCCGACACGTCCGGCACCGACTGGCCGAGGACGACCGAGTAGACGAGGTTGCCCACCACCATCGCCTTGCCGTGCGGGGTGGCGGCGGCGGCGTAGTTGTCGTCGCTGTGCAGCGGGTGCTGGTTCATCGTGATCGAGCAGAAGAGGATGTCCTCGGCCTGCGTGATGGTCTTCCCGGGCCAGTGCTTGTAGACGTCACCGACCTCGAAGTCGTCGAGGTAGCGACCGAAATCGGCGGTAGGCATGGCGGGCTCCGTGGTGGGCACGTGGTGGGCGGACGCGCATCGTGGTCGGCACCCTCGCGCCGATGCAAGCTGGCCCTCGAGCCGGTGGGCACGACGGGGGATCCTGGGAGCGCTCCGCGCCGGACCCGGGACGTCGGGCCGGGGCGCGATTGCCGTGCACCCCGAGCGGCGACCTACCGTTCGCGCTGTCCCAGCCCCGACGTGGAGCCTCCCCGTGCGTAGCCCGAAGGACTTCTTCAAGCCGCTGGCCCTCGGCGCCCCCGAGCCCGTCCGCGAGGTGCCATCGCGACCCTCGCGGATGATCCACTTCTTCGACCCCTCGAACGAGAAGATGGTCGGGAAGGTCCCCGACATCGCGCCGAAGGTCGACGTGCTGCTCGGCAACCTCGAGGACGCGGTCGCCGCGGACAAGAAGGACGCGGCCCGCGACGGTCTGGTCGCGGTCGGGCGCAGCTGGGACCGTTCCACCGGTACACAGCTGTGGACCCGCGTCAACGCGCTCGACTCGCCGTGGATCCTCGAGGACCTGACGACGTTGGTGTCCGAGATCGGTGACGTGCTCGACGTCGTCATGGTCCCGAAGGTCGAGGGCGCCGAGGACATCCACTTCGTGGACCGCCTGCTCGCCCAGCTCGAGGCGAAGGCCGGACTCGACCGGCCGATCCTCGTGCACGCCATCCTCGAGACCGCCCGCGGCATGGCCAACGTCGAGGAGATCTGCCTCGCCTCGCCGCGGATGCAGGGCCTCTCGCTCGGTCCGGCCGACCTCGCCGCAGACCGGCGGATGAAGACCACCCGCGTCGGTGGCGGTCACCCGGGCTACCTGGTGCGTCAGGACCCGGTCGACGGCGACATCGAGGGTGAACGCACCACCTACCAGCAGGATCTCTGGCACTACACCGTGGCGCGCATGGTCGACGCGTGCGGGACCGCCGGCATCCTGCCGTACTACGGGCCGTTCGGGGACATCAAGGACACCGTCGCCTGCGAGGACCAGTTCCGCAACGCCTACCTGCTCGGATGCGTCGGCGCGTGGTCGCTGCACCCGGTGCAGATCGACATCGCCAAGAGGGTCTTCTCTCCCGAGGTGGAGGAGGTCCTGTGGGCCAAGAAGGTCGTCGAGGCGATGGGTGACGGCACCGGCGCGGTGATGATCGACGGCAAGATGCAGGACGACGCCACCTACAAGCAGTGCCTCGTCGTCCTCGACCTCGCCCGCAGCCTGGCCGAACGCGACGACGATCTCGCCGAGGCCTACGAGCTCTGAGGAGTCCCGCCGTGACCACCGAGACCATCCGGCCGCGCCGCAGCGTCCTGTACATGCCGGGCGCCAACGAGCGGGCGCTCGAGAAGGCCGCGTCCCTGCCCGCCGACGCGCTCATCCTCGACCTCGAGGATGCCGTCGCGCCCGACGCCAAGGCCGATGCCCGTGACCGGGTCTGCGAGGCCGCGTCCTCGGGCCGGTACGGGCGCCGCGAGGTCGCCATCCGTGCCAACGGCGCGGACACCGACTGGTACGCCGACGACGTCGCCGCCATCGCCGCCGCCGGGCCCGACGCCCTCCTCGTCCCGAAGGTCGGCTCCGCCGAGGAGGTGCACGCCATCGAGCGCGCGCTCGAGGCGGGTGGCGCCCCGGACCGAACCCGCATCTGGGTGATGGTCGAGACGCCAGCCGCGGTGCGCAACGCCTACGCGATCGCGACGGCTTCCGAGCGTCTGTCGGTGCTCGTGGTCGGCACCAACGACCTCGCCAAGGAGCTGCGGGCCGAGCACGTGGCCGGTCGTGCCCCCCTGGTCACGGCGCTGCAGCAGCTGATCATCGGCGCACGCGAGGGCGGCAAGGCCATCGTCGATGGCGTCTACAACGACCTCGACGACGCCGAGGGCTTCGAGGCGGAGTGCCTCCAGGGTCGCCGTTTCGGTATGGACGGCAAGACCCTCATCCACCCGAAGCAGCTCGAGCCGGCCAACCGGGTCTTCGCCCCATCGGAGGACGAGGTGGCGAACGCCCGCGAGGTCATCGCCGCGTTCGAGGAGGCCGAACGTGAGGGTCGCGGCGTGGTCACGGTGAACGGCCGCATGGTCGAGAACCTGCACGTCGAGCAGGCGCACGACACCGTCAGCCGCGCCGAGGCGATCGCCGACGTGGACGACTGAGGCTCAGGCGAAACGCTATAACCACCCCGCCCACGGCCGATGGTCGTAGCATGGAACGTCGAGCTTGGTACGTCGCAGCCATCACCGGGACAGCGGTGCTGCTCCCGGTGATGCTCCTGCCCGTGGGCGTCACCCTCGACCTGCTCTGGCTGGCGATCGCCGGGGCCGCGTTCGCCGCGACCCTCATCGGCCGCCGCCTGCACCCACCCGCTCGTCGGAGCGGCCTCGGGTTCCTGAGCGCGTCGATGGCCATGCTGGCGGTGGCCGCCGCCCTCGACCTGCCTCTGTGGCGGGACGACCCAAGCAGCGCGCTCGCGACCGTGACCACCGTGCTCCACGCGAGCTCGTTCGTCCTCATCGCGATCGCGATGATGCGACTGGCGGCGGTCCGCACCCCAGACGGCGATCCCGAGGGCTGGATCGATGCGGGGCTCGTGGCGATCGCGACCGCGGCCGTGCTCTACGACATCATCTCCGCGTCGATGGCGGGAACCGGGCGCTCGCTGATCGCCTCCGCGTCACTCATGCTGCTGCCGCTGCTGATGGCGCCGGTCCTGGCCGGAACGGTCCGCCTGCTGATCACCGGCACGCACCGGTACGTCGCAGCCTGGTGCTTCTTCGCTGCGTCGCTGGCCAGCCTGGTCGGCAACGTGCTCTACATCCTCGATCCGGTCCCCGGCCAGGTCGAGCTCCGGCCGTTCTGGTTGGTGGCGTACGTGGCGGTCGCCTGGGGCACGCTGCACCCGACATCGGCGCGCCTGAGCGAGCCGGCCCCGGCCACTGGCACGAGGCTGGCGTTCGGTCGGCTGGTGGTCATCGGCACGGCCCTGGCCGCGTTGCCGGCGGTCATGCTGCGCGGTGCCGGCGGCGGCTCACGCGTGCCCGCCATCGCCGCGATCGTGTCGGTCGCCCTGGTCCTGTGGCGCATCGCTCGACTCCTGCGCGACCGTGAGCGCGCGGCCGAGGCCCTCGAGCACCGAGCCGAGCGGGAGAGCGCGCTGTCGCAGATCGGGCGTGCCGCGGTCACCGCCAGCAGCTCCGCCGCCTTCGTGGCCGAGCTGACCCGCGACATCGACCGCGCGCTCCAGGCGCGATCCGCGCTGCTCGGGTCCGGATCCGGCGCTGACCGCGACGACAGCAGCCCGGGTGACGTCACCCGCGTCGTCGTGCCGCTCGGAGCGCGGCTCGAGTCGTTGGAGGTCCGCTTCCCGACCGATCGCCCGGCCAGCGACGACGACCGACGGTTCGTGAGCACCGCTGCCGACCTGGCCGCTGCGGCCCTCCGCCGCTGGGAGGTCGAGGACCAGTTGCGCCACCGCTCGCTGCACGACCACCTCACCGGCCTGCCCAACCGCGCGCTCATCAGCGAACGGCTGCTCACCGCCATCGACCGCTCGCGGATCACGGACGCGCCTCTCGTGGTCCTGTTCATCGACCTCGACGGCTTCAAGACCGTCAACGACACCCTCGGCCACGCCGCCGGTGACGAGGTGCTCGGCGAGGTCGCCGCACGCCTGTGCGCCGAGGTCCGCGTCGCCGACATCGTGGGCCGCCTCGCCGGTGACGAGTTCGTCGTGGTGTGCGAGCAGGCACCGGCCGACACCGCGACCGCGCTGGCCCACCGCCTCCTTCACGCCTTGTCCGAGCCCTTCGAGCTCGACCTCGGTGACGCCCACATCGGCGCGTCGATCGGCGTCGCCCACGCGAAGCCGGGCGACGACCCCGAGAGCCTGCTCCAGCGGGCCGACGCCGCGATGTACCACGCCAAGCACCTCGGGAAGGGCCAGGTCATCGTCTGGTCCGGCACCGCCCCGGCGTGCAGCTGATCTGGCGACGTCCGGACCTGGGCCTGGACGATCCGAGTCAGCTCTGCGGGTGCCTCGCCGACCAGCCCCCGCGGATACGAGCCAGGATCGTCTCGCCCTCGGCGGCGCTCGGGGCCCCACCACCGAGCCGGGCGGGTACCCACCACGCGCCGCGGGGAGCCCCGTCGGCGTAGGTGGTCTGCGCCTCGGCGAGCAGCGCATCGACCCGGCGGCGCAGCTCGGCGGTCACCGCGACGGGATCGTCGTCCGGCTGCGGGTACAGCGGCTCGCCGTAGCGGACGATGACCGGCAACCGCCACGACCACCGTGGTCGGCGACCCACCGTGTGGAAGCGGTGTGAGCCCCAGGACACGGTGGGGATCAGCGGCACCCCGGCAGCTGCCGCCATCCGCGCGGCACCGGTCTTGAACGCCAGCAGCTCGAGCGACGGGGAGATGGTCTGCTCGGGCAGCACCAACACCAGTTCACCCACCTCGAGGGCGCGAACGGCGCCGGCGAGCGCATCGGTGCCCGACCCGCGGTGCACCGGGATGTGCTCAGCCCGCCGCATCAGGAAGCCGAACACCGGCGCGCGGAACAGCGATCCCTTGGCGAGGATGCGCACGGGACGGCCCCAGCCGAGGTAGGGAGCACGGCCGACGGTGAAGAAGTCCCAGAACGAGGTGTGGTTGCTCGCCAGCACGGCGCCGCCGACCTCGGGGACGTGCCCGAGCCCGTCGACCGCGAAGCGCCACCGTTGGAGCTTCATCACGGTGAAGGCCACCCAGGCACAGAAGCGGTACAGCCACGACGCGGCGGGGTTGGACGGATCGATCGGGCGTGGCACAGCAGGCTCCGTGGGGATCGTGCGGGACGGTGGTGGGCCGCTCACGCGGTCGAGGGACCACCTCGTCGGAACCGCTCCTCGTGGGCCCGCACGACCTCGTCGTGGTCGGGCGCCGAGCCGCCGAGCCGCGCCGGTACCCACCACCGGCCCGCCGGGGCGCCGTCCGGGTAGCTGCGCTGGACCTCGTCGAGCAGCACGGTCATCACCTCCTGGAGCCTGGCCGTGGCGGCACGCGGATCCTCGTCGGGGCCGACGTGCACCGGTGGTCCGTAGCGGACGACGACCGGGATGCCTCGGCCCTCGCCGAGCCGGACGCCGTGCCCCTTCGCGGCGAGCCGCTGCGTGCCCCACCCGATCACCGGCACGATGGGGACGCCGGCCCGCTGCGCCATCCGGACCGCTCCGGCGCGGAAGGGCAGCAGCTCGAACGAGGTCGAGATGGTCTGCTCCGGCGCGACGGCCACCAGATCGCCCGCCTCGAGCGCCGCGACCGCGGCGCCGTACGCGTCGGCGCGGGCCGTCGCCGAGCGGCGGTCGACGGGCACCGCTTCGGCCCAACGCGCCAGCCAGCCGACCCAGGGGGAGGCCCACATCTCACGCTTGGCGAGGAAGCGGACGGTCCGACGGAGCCGGAGCACGGGAGCCCAGGCGAGCATCACGAAGTCGAGGTAGGAGTGGTGGTTGAAGGCCAACACCGCGCCGCCGGTCCGCGGGACGTGCTCGAGCCCCTGGACCTCGACCTTCCAGCCGCACAGGCGGACGAACACCACCACCAGGGCGGTGATGGCGCGCCACTTCCACGTGTGCCGTTGTCGTTCCACGGCCGCCGACGGTAGTCGGCGAGGTCCCGCCAGGGTCGGCCGTGGGCTCAGGGGGGCCCGCCCCCGCACCGTGGCGCCGGAGGCCGGGCGTCGCTGGCAGGGCCACCCCGGCACGGGGACGGACGCCGGTCGCCCTCAGGGGCCTCACCACACCTCGGCGCCTGCCGGCCCGGGGCCTCGCCGCGGGGACGATCACCCTCCGAACACCCGGGGTCGGCGGGCCGACCCGGCGGGGCAGGCGACGGGGACGGGGACGGGGCGTCCTCCGAGGCGGGCGCGTCCATCACGACCGGGACGAGCGGCACGCGGCGGGTCTGGGCGTAGCGGTCCCCCACCGCACGCGGCGCGTCGGTCGGGACCG
This sequence comes from Nitriliruptor sp., assembly GCA_040882055.1. GTDB lineage: Bacteria > Actinomycetota > Nitriliruptoria > Nitriliruptorales > Nitriliruptoraceae > Nitriliruptor. The sequence continues at coordinate 4,254 of JBBECA010000068.1, read as the reverse complement.
CCCACTGCCACTGGGCGCCGTCGATCTCGGTCAACGGGACCGGCGAGCCGAGGAAGGCGTTGTCGCTGTCGTGGGTCACGAGGAAGTGCACCCCGTGGCTCCCGTAGGCACCTTGCCGGCCCTCGCACGGCACCTCGTCGTCAGGGCCGTACCCACCCGCGTCCCGGTAGCCGGCCACGACCCGGTCGTCGGTCGAGACCTCTCCCGGCCACGGCCGCGCCACCGGCAGGTCCCCGGTGCCGTCGTCGAGGCAGGCGTCGTCGCGGTAGTAGGGGATGACGACCGGGTTGGTGAGCGTGGTCGGCCCCGACATCTCGAACAGGTAGACGAGGCTGCCGTTGTCGGCGGTCCCGGAGACCTGCTCCCAGCGCCCGAACGCGAGCGGGACGTCGAAGGTCGGGTCCGTCACGTCGAAGAAGGCGGGAAAGTCGATGTCGCCGTCGCCGGTGAGGTCGAACCCATCGACGTTGCCGACCTCCTCGTCGCTCACGCCGTCGACCTGGACGCCGCCGACGCAGTCACCGTCGCGCCGGTCCTGGAGGACGGTCGTGACGTTGAAGTAACAGTCGGCCACCTCGCCGTCGTAGTCCCAGGAGGTGTAGAGACCGTCCGGCGGGATCGGGTGCACGCGCACGCGGTAGCGGTACTGCACGGCGTCGCGGTAGAAGGTCTCGGTCTTGGTGACGTTGGTACCGGAGTCCGCGCCCCACACCTCACGGATGGCGCGTACCGGGCCGGAGCGCCACCCGATGAGCGAGGCGTTCGCCTCCCAGTTGACCTGCTCGTCCTCGAAACCGACCAGCGAGACCGCCGAGTCCGGAGACTGCTGGAAGGCCCGCCCCTTCCACCGGTCGATGAGGTCGTCGCCGTAGTCCCGCCCACGGTCAGCGTGGGGCGTGCCGACCTCGGAGGGCTCCGCGCCCGGTGGTGCGATGCGCATCGAGCGCTTCATCCAGCGGCCCGACGCGCCGAACTCGTAGGCGTCGGTCCGCACGGTCATGCCGTCGAGCGGGAACCGGTCGCTCGCCTCGCGGGGGGTACCGAGGTCGTACGCGAGCCCCTCCGCCTCGACGCACGCGGTTCCGGGCAGGTTCGCCCCGTACCCGGTGTTCGAGGTGCCGATCTTCTCGGGATCGGCTGCGTCCCAACTCGCCCGGTCGGCCCACCAGTCGGCGGTCTCGTCACGCTCGAGGTGCACGTACCCGTCCGCCGCGGAGAAGCCCGGACCGTCGTCGTCGAGGAAGAGGTAGACGTACGACACCTGTCCCGTCAGCGGGTCGACCAGCGCGACCTCCTGCCGCGTCGCCGCGGCGACGCCCTCGGGCGTCTGGTCCGTCGGGCCACGCGGGCCCGCGTCGTCGGCCATGAAGGCGATCTCGTCGTCGTCGTCGAGCCCGGCCACCGGGTCGGCCTTGGCCCCGAGGTAGTCGGCGAGGTGCTCACCCTCGCCGGGCGTGATGGCGCCGGTCGCAGCCAGCTCGTCGAGCTCGTGCCGCTCGGGGTAGCGCGCCACGCACTCGCCGGCGACCTTCTTCCACGCCTCCTCGCCGACGGTGCTGCGCCCGTCACCGCCCCAGGCGTAGGTCAGCTCGGTGTCGGTGCCGGAGTAGACCGAGAAGGTCGAGCGCGCGTTGGACAGGAAGTGGGGGAAGCGTTCGTCGACCTGGACCGGTACCTCGACGTACCCGACCTCCGGCTCGTAACGCCAGGCGGTGATCCGTTCGACCGGGGCGTTGCCGCCGTCACGGGGATCGGGCGGCACCGTCAGCGTGCCGTGGTGGGCCGAGCGGACCAGGTCGCCGATCCCGTTCTGCTCGTCGCTTCCACCCGGGTAGGGCGCGGGCGAACCGACCGCCGGCAGGCGCGACCACGCGGGCAGGGACGAGCCGGTGAGGACCACCGGCTCGACGCGGCGTTCGGGCCGCGACAGGTCGCCGGCGGCCCCGAGGGGTCCTTCGCTCGGGAGCGCCGCCTCGAGCTCGCCGACCGCTGCCGCCACGTCCGGAGGCAGCGCCTCGAGGAGGTCGCCGGCCACCGGGCCCACGGGGCCGGGCACGGGGACGCCCCCGACCTGGACCGGCACCAGGCCGAGGGCCATCGCACCGATCGCACCGGCGACGACGAGGTGGCGCAGCTTCGAGGCACGCACGTGCGGCTCCCCGGCACCGGCTCCCGAGGTCGCGGCGGAGGACCCGTCCGCGTACCGCCCGGTACCCACCGGAGGTGTTCGACGCGGTGCCCGTCGGCTCCTGCCGGGAGCCGGGTCGCTGCTTCGTCAGCCGCCGCGGACCTCGTCCATCGCGTCCAGCAGACGATCGACGTTCGCGTGGGTCGCGCCCTCCCCCATCAAGCCCACCCGCCACGCCGTACCGGCGAAGGTCCCGAGCCCTCCCCCGACCTCGATGCCGTGCTCGTGCAGCAGACGTCCACGCAGCTCCGCCTCGTCGACGCCCTCCGGCCACCCGAAGGAGGTCAACTGCGGCAGGCGGTGCCCCTCCTGCGCGAGCAGCTCGATGTCCCGATCCTGGAGGTGGCTCTGGAACAGTTCCCCCACCTCCGCGTGGCGGGCCCAGCGGGTCTCGAGCCCCTCCTCGAGCACCATCCGTAGGCCCTCGTGCAGACCGAGCAGCGAGCTGATGGGGGCGGTGTGGTGGTAGGCCCGCTGGGTCGAACCACCACCGGCCGGCACCCCCCAGTACTTGCGGATCGCGGAGACGTCGAGGTACCAGGAACGGACCGGCGCGGTCCGCTGGTCGAGGACGGCCTCGGCCTTGGCGGAGAAGCTGACCGGCGCGAGCCCCGGTGGCACCGACAGGCACTTCTGCGTGCCGGAGTACACGACGTCGATGCCCCACCCGTCGACCTCCAGCGGGACCCCGCCGAGACCGGTGACGCTGTCGACGAGGAAGAGGGTGTCGGTGCCGGCGAGCATGGCGCCGACCTCCTCGAGCGGCTGGTGGGCGCCGGTCGAGGTCTCGGCGTGGACGAGAGCCACGAAGCGGGCATCCGGGTGCGCGCGCAGCGCCTCGGCGACACGGTCGGTCGGGATGATCCGTCCCCAGGGCTCCTCGATGCGCACGACCTCGGCGCCGGCCCGTGCTGCGGTGTCGGCGATGCGCCCCCCGAAGACCCCGTTGATGCCGACGATGACGGTGTCGCCGGGTTCCACGACGTTGACCACCGCCGTCTCCATGCCGGCTGACCCGGTGCCCGACACCGCGTAGGTCAGCGGGTTGTCGGTCCGCATGACCACCCGCAGCATGGCGGCGATCTGGTCCATGACCTCGAGGAACCAGGGGTCGAGGTGGCCGACGAGGGGGCGAGCCTGCGCGGTGGTGACCCGCTCGTGCACCGGGGAGGGACCGGGGCCGAGCAGCAGCCGCTGCGGCGGCTGCGCCGCGGGGAAGACGGTGGTGTCGGACACGCGGGCTCCTGCCGGTTCGGTCGGTCGGGCACGGGCCAGGGGCGTGAGGCGCCGGACCGGACGGACTAGTACAGCCGAGGCACTTGCGACCATCGGAGGCGCGCAAGCGCGACGGCGGGTCTCGGCGACCCTACCGTTCGATGGATGCCCACCGGCGGTGGTGGGAAGGAGGAGGCTGGTCGTGTCCGAGTGGCTTCCGGCTGCAGCGGCGAACGTCCTCGTCGCCGTCGCCTACCTGTCGATCAGCATCGCCATCCTGCGCGGCGTCCACCGGAGCAGCTCGTGGCGCACCAGCCCGCTCGCCGTCGCCACCGGGTTGATCTTCCTCTCGTGCGCCGCCGGTCACGCAGGGCACGTCTCGCACCTGCTGGACCCGGCCTCACGTGCGGCGTCCCTGCAGGTCTACGACCTGCACCTGATCGTCATCGACGCGGTCACCGCCGTCATCGCCATCCGGTACTGGCTGCTGCGCAACCGGTTCCCCGCGCTCGTGCGCGGTGCGGCGGTCTTCGAGGACCTCTCGACCCGCCGACGCGAGGCGCTCGACCTGCACGACCGGGTCGTCCAACAGCTCGCCGCCGCCAAGCTGGCGTTCGAGCTCGGCGAGCACGACCGCGGCATGCGCTCGCTCGAGGGCAGCCTCGAAGCGTCACGGCACATCGTGTCCGAGCTGGTCGGGGACGACGCCGCGTCCACGGCGACGCTCCGGCCCGGTGGGCTCCGTCGGGTCCTGCGGTGACCGTTCGCGCGCAGCCGCGGCGCACCCTGCTCGTCGACGACTCGGTCGAGCTCCGCCAGCTGGTCCGGCTGGCGCTGGAACGCACCGGCCG
>JBBECA010000067.1:0-17758 GCA_040882055.1 Nitriliruptor sp. | reverse complement strand
TGGCCGTAGACGAGGGCGGCCTTCTCGAGGACGCCGGCCTCCTCCATCTCGATCATGAGGTCGGTGCCCTCACGGGTGCGCTCCCCCACACCGGCGAACACCGAGACACCACCGTGCTGCTGGGCGACCCGGTTGATCATCTCCTGGATGACGACGGTCTTGCCCACACCGGCGCCGCCGAACATGCCGATCTTGCCGCCCTTGACGTAGGGCTCGACGAGGTCGATGACCTTGATGCCGGTCTCGAACATCTCGGCCTGGGGCTCGAGCTCGTCGAACTTCGGCGGGTCACGGTGGATCGACCAGCGTGTGTCCGCCTTGATCTGGTCGATCGTGGTGTCGAGCGGCTCACCGAGGACGTTGTAGATGTGGCCGAGCGTCCCGGGGCCGACCGGCACGCTGATCGGCGCGCCGGTGTCGGTGACGGCGGCACCGCGCACGACACCATCGGTCGGCTGCATGCAGATGGCGCGCACACGGTTCGAACCGATGTGCTGGGCGACCTCGGCGGTCAGCGTGACGTCACGGTCACCCTCACGGCGCTCGAAGGTCAGCGCGGTGTTGATCTCCGGCACGTCACCCGGCGGGAACTCCACGTCCACGACGGGACCGATGACGCGGATGATGCGCCCCTCCGCACCTGCGGCGGGACCATCGGTGACCGTGGTGGTCTGCATCGTCGACATCTTCTGGTGTCCTTCTTCGAACGTGGGCGTCGCCGCTCAGCGACCTTGGGAGAGGGCTTCGGCGCCACCGACGATCTCGGAGATCTCGGTGGTGATCTGGTCCTGACGTGCCTGGTTCATGACCTGCGACATGGCGCTGGCGACGTCGTTGGCGTTGTCGGTGGCGGACTTCATCGCGCGCTGACGAGCAGCGTGCTCGGAGGCCGACGATTCGAGCAGACCGTGGAAGACCTTGGCTTCGACGTACCTCGGGATGAGGCGGTCGAGGATGGTGTCGCGGTCCGGGATGAAGAGGAACTCGGGGGCGATCTCGTCGCCGCCACCGAACTCCTCGGGCTTGACCGGCAGCAGCTCCATCCGGACCGGGACCTGGGTCAGCGACGACTTGAAGTCGGTGTAGACCAGCCAGACCTTGTCGAGCTCACCGGCGACGTAACGCTCCATGACGGTCTCGCCGATGCCGGCGGCGTCCTCGAGCTTCGGCTCGTCGGTGATGCCCTCCCAGGTCCGGGCGCTCTTGCGGCCGCGGTAGGCGAAGTACCCGTTGCCCTTGCGGCCGACCACGTAGACGTCGACCGAGACGCCGGTCGACTCCTCGTCGCGGATGGTGCGCTCGGCGAGCTTGAGGACGTTGGCGTTGTAGGCGCCGGCGAGCCCGCGGTCCGAGGTGAGGACCACGACGGCGACGTTGGCGATCTCCTCGCGGACCTGCAGGAGCGGGTGGTTGGCCACGTCGGAGCTCGCGGCGAGCCCCTTGATGATCTCGTGGATCTGCTCGGCGTAGGGACGAGCCTCACGGACGCGGCGCTGCGCCTTGACGATGCGCGACGCCGCGATCATCTCCATGGCACGGGTGATCTTCTGGGTGCTGCGCACCGACTTGATCCGTCGGCGCAGCTGGCGGATCTGACCGCTACCTGCCACCTCGTCCTCCTCGTCACCTCACCTGCGTCGTCACGCCGGAGCCGGCGCGACGTGCTCGGGAGGTGCTACTCCTCGACGCGCTCGCTGGACGCCGCCATCGCGTCCCAGCCCTCGTTCTCCTCCTCCTCGACCACCTGTTCGGTGGCCTCGAAGGAGTCGGCGAACTCGGTGACCGCAGCCTTGAGCTTCTCGTCGAGGCCACCCTTGAGCTTGCCGGTGCGCAGCTCGCCGAGCAGGTCGGCGTAGCGCGTCTGCATGAACTCGTGGAGCTCGTCCTCGAACCGGCCGACGTCACCGACGGGGATCGGGTCGAGGAAGCCCTCGGTGACGGCGAAGATCGACGCCACCTGGAGCTCGACAGGCAGCGGCTTGAACTGGGGCTGCTTGAGGACCTCGACCACGCGTTCACCGCGGGCGATCTGCTGCTGCGAGGCCTTGTCGAGGTCCGAGCCGAACTGCGCGAACGACTCGAGCTCGCGGTACTGCGCCAACTCGAGGCGCACGGTGCCGGACACGGCCTTCATCGCGGGCCGCTGGGCCGAACCACCGACACGGGAGACCGAGATACCGGGGTTCATCGCCGGGCGTACGCCCTGGAAGAACAGGTCGGTCTCGAGGAAGATCTGCCCGTCGGTGATCGAGATCACGTTGGTGGGGATGTAGGCCGAGACGTCGTTGGCCTTGGTCTCGACGATCGGCAGCGCCGTCATCGAGCCGCCACCGAGCTCGTCGTTCAGCTTGGCCGCACGCTCGAGCAGACGGCTGTGGAGGTAGAAGACGTCACCCGGGTAGGCCTCACGACCCGGCGGGCGACGCAGCAGCAGCGACAGCTGGCGGTAGGCGTCGGCCTGCTTCGACAGGTCGTCGTAGACGACGAGGACGTGCTCGCCCTTGTACATCCAGTTGGCGCCGATGGCCGCGCCGGCGTAGGGCGCGATGTACTGGAACGGCGCGGGCGCCGACGCCGGCGCGTTCACGACCGTCGTGTACTCCATCGCCCCGAAGCGCTCGAGGACCGAGACCACCTCGGCGACCGTGGAGCCCTTCTGCCCGATGGCGACGTAGATGCACTTGACGGCCTCGGGCGTGCCCCAGAGCTGCTTCTGGTTGATGATCGCATCGAGCGCGATCGCCGTCTTCCCGGTCTGACGGTCACCGATGATCAGCTCACGCTGGCCACGACCGATCGGGGTCATGACGTCGATGACCTTGATGCCGGTCTGCATCGGTTCGCCGACCGGCTGACGGTCGACGACGCCGGGCGCCTGGACCTCGAGCGGACGGGTGCCGTCCATGCGGGCCTCGTCGAGGGCGCCCTTGCCGTCGATCGGACGACCGAGCGGGTCGACCACGCGACCGAGCAGCGCGTCACCGACGGGGACCGACAGGACCCGGTCGGTGCGGCGCACGGTCTGGCCCTGCTCGATCGCGGAGGCGTCGGCGAACACCGCGGCACCGATCTCGTGCTCGTCGAGGTTCATGGCCATGCCGAACACACCCGAACCGAAGTCGAGCAGCTCGTTGGCGAGCGTGCCCGGCAGGCCGGAGATGGTGGCGATGCCGTCACCGGTCTCGGTGACGCGCCCCACCTGCTCCTGCGCGAGGCCGGGCTCGTAGCCCTCCAGCATGTGCTGGATGGCGGAGGAGATGTCCTCCGAACGGATCGAGAGGTCGCTCATCGTGGCGGTCTTCCTCTTCAGGTCGGTTGCCGCGTGCCCGCGTGGAGCGCGTGCTCGGGAGGTGCAGGGCGACGTGGCGGGCACGACGCCGGTGGTGCTAACGACCGACGCGTCCGCGCAGGTCGTCGAGGCGCTTGGCGAGGGTGCCGTCGATGACGGTGTCGCCGATCTTGGCGCGGACCCCGCCGACCACGTCCTGGTCGACGAAGACCTTCACGTCCAAGGTCTTGCCGGTGGCACGCTCGAGCGCGGCCTTCAGCGCCGCGCGCTGAGCCTCGTCGAGCGGGACCGCGACGTAGACCTCGGCCACCTCGGCGTCGCGGCGGTGGGCGGCCTGCTGGGCCACCTCGTCCGCGATCGCTGACAGCTCGCCCACCCGGTCCGCGGCGATGATCATCGCCAGGGACGCGCGGGTCGCCGGGTGTGCCGCCTTCAGGGCGGACGACTCGGCGAAGGTCAGGCGCCGACCGACCGGGAGGTGCTGGTCGGTCAGCTGGCGGCGCAGCTCGTCGCTGGCGTCGATCGCGCGCGCCACCGTGAGGAGCTCGTCCTCGACGGCGTCGAGGGCGCCCTCGCCGGTGGCGAGCGCGACCACGGCCTGCGCGTACGCGCTCGTCCGATCGGTCGTCATCGTCGGTCCTCGTGGGCCGTCATCGGGGGGATCAGTTCGCCCGCGACAGGTTCTGGATGTAGTCGTCGACCAGCGCCTGGTGGGTCCCAGGGTCGAGCTCACGCTCGACGATGCGTCCGGCCAGGTCGACCGAGATCACACCGACCTGCGCGCGGAGCTCCTGGAGGAGCCGCTCGCGCTCGGCGTTGACGTCCGCACGCGCCTTGTCGAGCAGGGCGGCGGCCTCGTCCTCGGCCTTGGCGATGATGTTGGCGCGGAGCTGTTCGGCGGTCTGCTTGGCCTCGTCGACGATACGGGCAGCTTCGCCACGCGCGTCGGCGATACCGGCCTCGTACTCGGCCTTGGACCGCTGGGCGTCCTGGAGCTCCTTGTCGGCAGCTTCCATCTTGCCCTGGATGGCGGCGGATCGGTCCTCGAGGGTCTGGTTCGCCCGCGGGAACACGAACTTGAACATCAGCACCATCAGGAGGGCGAAGGCGACCGCACCCCAGATGAGCTCCGGCAAGGCCGGCAGCAGCAGGTCGGTCCCCGAGCTTTCGCCCTCAGCGACTGCGAGCAGGGTGAGCATGCTGGCTCCTAGATGGCGAAGGCGAGGACGAAGCCCAGCAGTGCCAGGGCCTCGACGACGGCGATGCCGATGAACATCGTGGTGCGGACCATGCCGGCCGCTTCGGGCTGACGGGCCATCGACTCGATGGCCTTCCCGATCAGGATGCCGAGGCCGATGCCCGGGCCCAGCGTCGCCAGGCCGAACACGAGCCCGTTACCGAGGTTCGACTGCGTGGCTTCCGCGGCCTGCGCGAGGAAGACCATGTCCATTGGGTTCTCCTTGAAGTGCCTGAGCGCCGTGTGGCGCCGGATCGTCGGGTCCCGCGCGCCCGGATGGTGCGCGGAAGCATCGAGGTTTCGCTAGTGACCGGGTTCGGCCGAGGAGCTGATGTAGACGGCCGTCAGCATCGTGAAGATGTACGCCTGCAGGGCGATGATCAGCAGCTCGAACGCGAAGACCAGCGGCGAGGCGACGAGCGCCACGATGCCGACCGGGAGGCCGGGCCGCGGGTAGAGGAACACGTGGATGGTGACGAGCGTGATGACCACCAGGATGTGACCGGCCACCATGTTGGCGAAGAGCCGGACCATCAGGGTGAACGGACGCAGGATCAGCCCGGACACGATCTCGATGGGCGTCAGGATGACGTACAGCGGCTTCGGGACGCCCGGCGGGAACGCGAGCTCCTTGAAGTAGTGCCCGAAACCCTGCTCCTTGATGCCCACCCCGACGTAGACCACCCAGGCGGTCAGCGCCAGGAACAGCGGGAAGGCGATACGCGAGGTCGGGGGGAGCATCAGCCCCGGCGTGAGCTTCGCGAGGTTCATGAACAGCACGAAGACGAAGAACGTGGTCAGCAGCGGCACGAACTTCGGGCCCTTGACGGGGCCGATGATGTCGACCGCGATGCCGCGGACGAAGTCGATGACCATCTCGCAGGCGGACTGCAGCTTGCCCGGTACCACCGTCGGCGACCGGAACGCGCGGTAGAACAGGAACGCGGCGATCGCGGTCATCAGCCAGGCGATGAGGATGGTCCGGTTGATCGAGAAGACGCCGAGGTCCCAGATGTAGGGCATCTCGAACAACGAGTTGATGTTGTCGAGAGCTCCATCGAACTCTCCGCCGTACTGCACCTCGACTGCGAGGATCGGTGTCACAGCGATCGACTCCCGGTTGGAACGGGCTCGGGGTCCGTGCCCGCGGGCACGTGCTCGGAGCTCGTGGTGGTCTCGTGCGGTACGGCCGCGGGGCGCGGCGCGTCGACATCGAGGTCGACGTGGAAGAGTTGCGGGGTTCGTGCGAGCCACACCAGCTCGGCTGCGAGGGTCAGGGCGGTGGCCACACCCGTCGCGAGCGCGAGGCTCGGCGGGTGCACCCACGTGACGTCCGACAACGCGTCCAGCACGGCTGCGTAGGTGGCGAGGCGCGTGAAGGTACCTGCCGCGAGGACGACCAGCGTCATCGACGGCGCGTGCTCGACCGCCCACGCCAGCGACAGCGACGCGGCCCCGAACAGCAGAGCCACGAACCCGAGCCCGATGAGCGCACCGACGACCCCGGCGACGCCGGCCACGAGGCCCGCGACCACCGCCGTCGGCACGGCCAAGCCCGCGAGCAGCAGCAGCGCTCGCCCCGCCAGGCGCCGGTGATCGGCGCTGTTCCGGTCAGCCGCCAACGGAAGCCCGCGTCTCGCGCTCGGCGACGGCGGCGTCCTGCATGCGGCCGCTGCGCAGCCAGATCAGGTAGATCCCGGCCGCGTTCCCGAGCAGCGCGCCGATCGCCAGGAACCACGGTTCGGTGCCGAGCCAACGGTCGACGAGCCACCCGATGGCGGCCCAGGTCAGCGTGGCGGCCATGAGTTCGACGCCCATGACCGACGACTGGTCGAGTCCGCTCCACGCCCCACGACGCACCTCGGAACGACGTGCATCACCCCGCGAGGTGTCGGCGTACAAGGACATGGACGGACCCGTGTCGTCGTCAGGCACCGCGGCGCGTGGTGGTGGGCGCCTGCCGTGCGGGGTGGTGGTGTCGCGGACTCGCGGCACGACCCTAACTGCGTGCGGGAAGCTAGCAAGCGCGGGGAGCACCGCCAAAGCCGCGACCGGCTCCGTCCGGCCCCCGGACAGGCGGATCAGAGGCGGCCGTCGGCAGGCGCCTGCGCCGGGGGCAACTGTTCGTCCGGGACCAGATCGACGGCATCCTCGACGCGGTCCGCGCGGGTGCCGGCCACCGTGACCGCCGCCCCCACGACGGCCGCAGCGAGCAGCCAGGGTGCCAGCGTCGGCAGCCGCACGAAGGCGGGACCGACCGAGGCCACGGCCAACAGCGCCGACCAGTAGTAGAGGACGAGCACGGCACGGCGGTGGGAGTGACCGAACGCCAGCAGCAGGTGGTGCAGGTGCCCGCGGTCCGCCGCGGTGATCGGCTGGCGACGGACGATGCGTCGGGTGATGGCGAACGCGCTGTCGAGGAACGGCACCGCGAGGACGAGGGCGGGGATGAACAGCGGCACCGACCCGTAGAAGTCCACGTAGGACGGCGCCGTCGTGCGGCCCACGTAGCTGACACCTGCGGCGCCCAGGAGCAGGCCGAGCAGCATCGAGCCCGTGTCCCCCATGAAGATCCGTGCCGGGTGGGTGTTGTGCACCAGGAAACCGACGCAGAGGCCAGCGAGGGTGGCCGCGAGGAGCGGCGCCGCCGTCGGGATGGAGTCGACGAGCCCCGTCGACGTGCTGCGGACGGTGAAGACGAAGAACGCGATCGCGGCGATCCCGACCACACCGGCGGCCAGGCCGTCGAGCCCGTCGATGAGGTTGACCGCGTTGATCATGGCGACCAACGCGACGACGGTGAGCACCATGCCGAGATCGGAGGACAGCGCGATCACCTGCAGGCCGGGGACCCAGAAGTGCACCAGCTGGATACCGAAGACCACCACGGCAAGTGCGGCCAGCAGTTGGCCGGCGAGCTTCACCGTCACCGGGAGGCCGAAGAGGTCGTCGGCGACGCCGATGGCGACGATGGCGACGGCGCCGAGGACGATGGCGATCGGCTCGGAGGTGGTCGCGAACAGGTCGCCGAAACCGGGCAGGAGCCACGCGACGCCCACGGCCGCGAGCAGCCCGAGCAGCATCGCCAACCCGCCGAGGGTCGGCACCTCCTCGCGGTGGACCTTGCGGGGGTCCGAGGGTCGATCGACCGCGCCGATCCGGCGCGCGAACCAGCCGATCAGCGGGGTGACGAACCCCGTGACGAGGGCGGCGGTCAGCGCGACGAGGAGGTAGGAGAGCACGTCAGCCCGCGGACGGGTCGGGGTAGGCCGGGAAGCGACCGACGAGATCGCTCACCTCGCCGCGGACGGCGTCGCGGTCCCCGTCGCTGCCCGTCAGCGCCCGGTCGATCAGGCCCGCGACGGCCGTCAGCTCGTCGGGCCCCATGCCCTGGGTGGCGACCGTGGCGGTGCCGGCGCGGATACCGGAAGCGACCGCGGGCGGCTGCGTGTCGAACGGGATCGCGTTCTTGTTCAGCACGATCCCTGCCGCGTCCGCGCGGGCTTCGGCGTCGGCGCCCGTCAGCCCCTTGGCGGTGACGTCGGCCAGGAACAGGTGGGTGTCGGTACCCCCGGAGGTGATGCGGTAGCCCCGCTCGGTCAGCCCGTCGGCGAGCGCCCGCGCGTCGTCGAGGATGCGCTGGCTGTACGCCTTGAACCCCGGGTCCATCGCCTCCTTGAGCGCCACCGCCTTGGCGGCGATCACGTGCTCGAGCGGGCCACCCTGGGTCCCGGGGAAGACGGCCTTGTCGATCGCCTTCGCGAACGGCTCCTTCGCCAGGATGATGGCGCCTCGGGGGCCACGGAGGGTCTTGTGGGTGGTGAAGGTGACGATGTCGCACCACGGGACCGGGCTCGGATGCACCCCGCCCGCCACCAGACCGATGAAGTGGGCCGCGTCGCACATCAGCGTCGCACCGACCTCGTCGGCGATCGACCGGAAGGCCTCGAAGTCGAGCTGACGGGGGTAGGCGGACCAGCCGGCGATGAGGAGCTTCGGGCGGTGTTCGAGGGCGAGGGCGCGGACCTCGTCCATGTCGATGATCTCGGTGTCCTCGCGGACGCCGTAGGAGGCGACGTCGAACCAGCGACCCGAGAAGTTGAGCTTCATGCCGTGGGTGAGGTGGCCACCGTGCGGCAGCGACATCGCCAGCACCTTGTCACCCGGCGCGACGGTGGCGAAGTAGGCCGCGATGTTGGCGCTGGCGCCCGAGTGGGGCTGCACGTTGGCGTGGTCGGCGCCGAAGAGCTGCTTGGCGCGGTCGATGGCGAGCTGCTCGAGCGGGTCCACCGCCTCCTCGCAGCCGCCGTAGTAGCGCTTCCCCGGGTAGCCCTCGGCGTACTTGTTGGTCAGCACCGACCCCTGCGCCGCCATGACGGCGGGCGAAGCGAAGTTCTCGCTGGCGATGAGCTGGAGCTTGCCGCGTTGACGATCGAGCTCGGTGAGCAGGCCGTCGGCGACCTCGGGATCGAGCGCCTGTAGGGCGGCGAAATCGGGGCCCCAGTAGGTGTCGGCGCGGGTGGGACCGGGCAAGCGAGAGCTCCAGGGACGGGACAGCAGGGGTGCGGCCAGGCTACCCCTCACGGTCTCCGGAGTCGCCCTGGTGCCCGATGTCGGGACCGACGTCCGGGTCGCTGCCCCCGGCCCCGGAGCCTGCACCCGGCCCGCCCGTCGTGCCGTCGGCGGCGCGGCGATCCTCGGGGAGCGGCCCCGCGAACGGGTCGAGCTCCCCCCGCGCCACGGCGAGGACCTCGGTCGCGGGGACGACGCCCTCGCGCAGCACGTGAGGTTCGCGGCGCGTCACATCGACGATGGTCGAGGGCAGCCCGCCGTCCCGGGGGCCACCGTCGAGGTAGATGTCGACGGCGTCCCCGAGCTGCTCGTGGGCATCCGCGGCCGTCGGTCCGGGTTCGCGACCGCTGCGGTTGGCGGAGGTGACCGCCAACGGTCCGACCGACCGGATGACGGCCAGCGCGACGTCGTCGAGCGGCATGCGGACCGCGACCGTGCCGTCGTTGCGCCCGAGATCCCACCGCAGCTGCGGTTGTGCCGGCACCACGATGGTGAGCGGACCGGGCCAGTACGCAGCGACCAACCGATCGAGCACGTCGCTGACGAGGGGGGTGAGGGCCGGCAGTTGCTTCTGCGAGCGCACCAGCACCGGGAGCGGGTGCGTCCGGGAGCGGTCCTTGGCGTCGAAGATACGTGCGGTGGCGGCGGGGTCGAAGGCATCCGCAGCGACGCCGTACACGGTGTCGGTCGGCATCACCACCAAGCGCGCCGAGCGGAGCGCCTCGGAGGCGCGGGCGACGCCAGCCTCGTGGTCGTCGCCGGTGACGTCCAGGATCTCGGCCACGTGGGGTCCTCGCAGATCGATCGAGCGCGGCGCCGCGGGTCGCCGACGCTACCTCGCCGACTCGGCGACCACCGCTCGGTCCCGGCCGGTGAGGTCGCGGACGAGCCGCGGGTGCACGAGGCCGGCGCGCAGCGCGACCGCGACCGCATCGTCCCCCCGGCGGTCATCGAGCTCGATGACGACGCTGCCTCCTGGACGGAGCCACGAGCTGGCGAGGTGGAGCAGGCGATCGACGACCTCGTGCCCGTCGGCACCACCGACGAGCGCCGGCTCCGGGTCGTGACGCACCTCCGGTGACCACGACGCGCGGTCGGCCGCGGGCAGGTAGGGCGGGTTGGCGACGAGCACGTCGACCAGGCCGCGCCACGCGGGGTCGACCGGGTCGAGCAGGTCCCCGGGGACCACCCTGCCGCGGGCCCCCGGGGCGGGGGCATCCGGATCCGCCTCCCCTGCCAGCGTCCGCGCGAGGTTGGTACGAGCGAGCTCGACGGCGACCGGATCGACATCGCTCGCCACGACCTCGACGCCGGGAACCTCGGCCACCAGCGCGCACGTGATGGCCCCCGACCCGGTGCACGGTTCGACCACCCGGGGAGCACGTCCCGCCGCGGCCGCCAGCGCGATCGCCTCGCCGGCCACGATCTCGGTCTCGGGCCGTGGCACGAAGACGCCCGGCGCACAGACCAGTTCGAGCGTCCGGAACCACGTGCGTCCGATCACCTGCTGGAGCGGGACCCGAGCGGCACGTCGATCGACCAGCCCGTCGAGGAGGTGGCCCCCGCAGCCCGCGGCCGACCCGAACACCTCGACGACGTGCTCGACGAGCAGCCGCGCATCGGTGGTGGGGCTCGGCACCCCGGCCGCACCGAGACGGCGTGCGACGCGTCGCACCACCTCATCATCGACCGCCGGGCGGCCCATCAGTCGTCCTCGTCGAGCGAGGCCAGCTTGGCCTCCCGCTCCGCGCGCCGCAGGGCATCGACGATCGGCGCCAGATCGCCAGCGAGCGTGCCGGACAGGTCGTGGAGGGTGAGGTTGATGCGGTGGTCGGTGACCCGTGACTGCGGGAAGTTGTAGGTCCGGATCTTCTCGGACCGATCACCGGTGCCGATCTGCCCCTTGCGGGCGTCGGAGCGCTCCTTGGTGGCACGTTCCTGTTCGGCCTGCAGCAGCCGCGCGCGCAGGATGGTCATGGCCTTGTCGCGGTTCTGGTGCTGGGACTTCTCGTCCTGGCAGCTGACCACGAGACCGGTCGGCAGGTGGGTGATGCGCACGGCCGAGTCGGTGGTGTTCACGCTCTGGCCACCCGGACCCGACGACCGGAAGACGTCGATCCGCAGCTCGTTCGGATCGACGCGGACGTCGACCTCCTCTGCGGCGGGCAACACCGCCACCGACGCCGTCGAGGTGTGGATGCGCCCCTGCGACTCGGTGGCGGGGACACGCTGGACCCGGTGGACCCCGGACTCGTGCTTGAGGTGCGCGTACGCCCCGCGTCCGGTCACCTCGACGACCGCCTCCTTGATGCCGCCGATCCCCTGCTCCGAGCGCGACAACGTCTGCGTGCGCCACCCTTGGGCGAGGGCGTAGCGCTCGTACATCTCGATCAGCTCGCCCGCGAAGAGGCCGGCCTCGTCGCCGCCGGCGGCCGAGCGCACCTCGAGGATGACGTCACGGTCGTCGTTGGGGTCCTTCGGGACGAGCAGGAGCTTGAGCTCCTCCTCGAGCCTTGCACGGGTGGCGGTCAGCTCGTCGATCTCGGTCCGCAGCTCGGCGCGGTCCTCTCCCTCCGCCTCGCCCGCCATCTCACGGGCAGCCTCGAGGTCGTCGCCCGCCTGTCGCCAGCGGGCGTAGGTGGAGACGACGTCGGCGAGCTCGGCGTGCTGCTTGGCGAGCGCGCTGTAGCGCGCCCCGTCGGAGGTGACCTCAGGATCGGCGAGCAGTGCCTCGAGGTCGCGGAAACGGCCCTCGAGCTGGTCGAGCTGGTCGAACAGCACTCAGCGTGCCTCCGGGTCGGTGGCTCCGGCCGGGCGGGCCTCGGGGGTCGGTGGCGGGTCGCCGTGGACGCGGGTCGTCGCAGCGGTGAGCTGCACCGGCAACCCGTCCCGGGCCAGGGTGACGAGGCTGCCGAGGGTGTGCGGCACCCGACCGTCCCGGACGTCCTCGGGCACGACCGCCTCGAAGGAGCGGATCGCCACCTCGATCTGGTCGACCGAGGGCGGCTTGGTCGTGATCCGCTGGAGCCACAGCCCTGGCAGCATGAGCGCCCCGACGAGCGGGTTGTCCCCGTGCGCGGCGCCGAGCCGGAGGCCCTCGTAGGCCATGCCCGCCACGACCGGCAGCAGCACGACGCGCAAGGTGACGTGGTAGGCGACCCCCACCAGGAACCCGGCGTCCGCCGGCGGTGGCACGAGGACCCCGCCGACGGTGTAGACCACCATCGCGAGCAGCATGACGAGGATCAGGAAGTTGGTCCCGCAGCGGACGTGCAAGGTCGAGTACCGGTCGACGGTGGCGGGCTCGAGCACCTCGTCGTGCTCCCACGCCGCGATCGTCTTGTGCTCGGCGCCGTGGTACTGGAAGACCCGCCGGATGTCGGGCAGCAGCGAGATCGCCCACAGGTAGGTCAGGAAGATCGCGATGCGGACCACGGACTCGATGGTGTGGAAGGCGACCCCGTCACCGAGGACGCCACCGAGGAGGCGATCGAGACCCTTGGTCCCCGCCGACGGTAGGACGATGAAGATGCCGACGAAGAGCACCAGCGCGACGAGGAGCGACGCGCCGACGGCGACACCACCGCCCGCCTCGAGCTCCTCCTCGTCCATCGCCTGGTCGGCGGAGATGCCGAGCGCGCGGGTCCCGATGCGCAGGGAGTCGACGAGGGCGTAGCACCCACGTACCAGGGGCAACCGCAGCCACCGTCGCCGTTGCTGGGCGTCCGAGACGGGGTGGCACTCGAGCCAGATGTCACCGTCCGGGCGCCGGACCGCCACGGCCCAGCGGTCCGAGCCACGCATCATCACGCCCTCGATGACCGCCTGACCGCCGTAGTAGTGGGAGGACGGCTCGCCCGGCCCCCCGACCGGTCCCTCGTCCTGCGCGCTCACGGTGGCTCCTCGACGCCGACTCCGTCGGTCCGCGGAGCACCGGCGCAGGGTAGACCCCTCGGCGACGACCTCCGGCGGGCTGGCGCGCCGAGCCCGCCGGAGTCCTCACCGGCTGTCGAGGGCGCGGATCAGGAACGTCGCCATCTGGCCGCGGGTGACCGTCGCGTTCGGACGGAACGTGCCGTCGTCGTAGCCCGAGGTGATCCCGGCTGCGGCCACCGCCGCGATGCTCCCCTCGTGAGCGCTCCCGGACACGTCGGTGAACGGGTGCGAGTGTGCCGCCGGCAGGTCGAGCGCCCGCACGAGGAAGGTGGCGAGCTGCCCCCGGGTGACCGCACCCTCCGGACGGAAGGTGCCGTCGAGGTACCCGCTGGCCACCTGCGCTCGGGCGACCGCGCCGATGCCGTCGACGTGGGTGTGGCCGCGGACGTCACGGAACCGCCACGTCCCGCCCGCAGGGAGGTCGAAGGCGCGGGTGAGGAAGGTCGCCATCTGGCCGCGTCGTGTACCCGCGTCCGGCCGGAACGTGCCGTCCGTGTAGCCACCGGCGATCTTGCGTGTCACCGCCTCCTCGATCATCGCGGCGTGGGTGGTGCCGGGGGTGTCGCTGAACGACCCATCCGCGGCGTCGTCGGCAGCCTCGTCAGCGGTGTCGTTGGCGTCGCTCCCGGCGGAGGAACCCGAAGCCGTCGGCTGCGCGATGAAGCGGTGGCCTTCCCACCCGAGGTTCCAGTGGTCGTGCAACCACTGGCCCGCACGCGTCGCGGTGGAGAAGTAGCTGTCGTTGCCGCAGTCGAAGGTGAGCGACGCACACCGCGAACTGCTGCTCGGGTAGCACACGACGTCGGACTGGTCCGTGCAGTGACCGTAACCGTCGGCCTTCGGCGCCTTGGGCTGCACCGCTCCCATGGTGTGCGCCAGCTCGTGGAGCGCGGTCGATCCGGTGAAGTAGCGCTCGCCGTAGGTGACCGCGTACATGGCCCGGCCACCGTTGTTGTGGTTGTTCACGCTGCGACGGTCGTCGAGGAACATGTCGGCGGTCCCGGCGATGCCCGGGTCCGGCGAGGGGGCGTCCGCGAACAGCAGGTACTTCTCGTGCGGGCGGTCGTAGCCGGCCGCCGCCAGGGTGGCGCGCAGGTCGGCGAAGCGGGCCGAGCCGATCTGGACGGCGTCGACGGCGACCTGTCCACCGCTGTCGCACCGCACGCGCAGGTCGGCGAGCGGTCCCCCCGAGCGCTTGGCCGAGAGCGCGATGGCCTGGTTCGAGCGCTCCATCGTCGCCCGGATGGTGCCGAGGTGGCTGGCGCGGTCGTTCTGTCCCTGCCGGTGGCCGTAGAGCACGACCGTGCGGTGGGTGCCGTCGGCGGCGCACTGCAGCGGCCGGCGGGTGCTCGGCAGCGCCGTGGAGCTCGCCGACGCGGCGCTGACCGGCTCGTCGTGGTCGTGGTCGTGTTCTGCGTGGTCGTGCGCGGCGTGGTCGTGCGCGGCGTCCCCGCCGTGGGTGGTGCCGACGGCGCCGTCCGGCGCGGTGTACTCGAGCATCCCGTTCCCGAGCTCCCGCACGCATCCGAGCACCGGATCGAGCTCGAGGGGGGCGAGGCAGCCGGTGGTGGTCAGCGCGTCACCCACCGCGGTGAGCACCGAGTCGAGCCGGCCCTCCCCGAGCTCCCCGACCGTCTCGCCGAGTTCTCCGAGCGTGTCGCTGATCAGATCGGTCGCGGCCGGCCCGGTGGTCGCCGGTTCCGTACCCGCGGTCGGCACCTGGCCCGAAGCGCCCACGATGAAGGGGAGCACGAGCAGCAGGGAGAGGACGGACAGCACGGGCTTGTCGGATCGCAACGGGTCGCTCCTTCGGGGACCGGGTCCCCCGGTGGCGGAACCCCGCTTCGGGTTACGCCTATCTGAGTCTTTCTAGGTTCAGATAGGTACGGCGAGGGCTGTCTAGTCCTGAAGCATCAGAGCGCTGACCGCGCGGACGTCCTCCCGCGGCGATCACCGGACGTCGCGGTGCCGCCCGCAGCGACCGCCAGGCCGAGGCCCCGGCGACGTGACGTCCCAGCGTCAGCACCGGGGAGCGCGGTGCCGCCCGGTCGTCCCGCCTAGCGGTCGAAGACCTCGAGGAAGCGTTCCGCCGCCTCGAGCGCCTGGCCGTGGACGAGCAAGAAGGTCTCCTCGGAGACCTCGGCGAGCCGCCGGAGCCGCTCGTCGAGGAGCTCGATCAGCTCCTCGGGCGCGGCGGCCCCGTCGTCCCCCCGGGCCACATCGGGACCACCAACGGCACCGTCACCGTCACGTAGCAACGCTTCGAGCTCGATCTCGAGCCCGTGCGCCACCCGGGCGAGGGTCAGATCCTGGAAGCTGTCAGCCTCCGCGCCGACCCGTTCGAGGGACTGCCACGTCGCGAGCGAGACGCCCGCACGCTGCGCGGCCACACGCTGCGTGAGCCGCAACGCGAGCCGTCGTCGACGGACGCGCACGGGGAACGAGGTCGCACCCACCACGTTGCCTCCACGCTCGCCGACGAGCCGCATCTTGCCCGACCGCTGACCGCTCGGTGTCCGGACGGGCCACAACGGCTCTTCCCATCCTCTTACCGCGCGTGCCGATACCACGAACGAGCCCGCACCGGACACCGCCGGGAGGGCCGAAGGGAACGCCCGTGGCGACGCTCGCACCGATCCACCCGGCTCCATCCATCCCAGCACCACCCCTCGGGGAGCTGACCGCGGCCCTCGCGGAGCTCTCCCGCGTGTCCGCGGACAGCTACCAACTGGTGCTCGGTCAGGCGATCGACACGACGTTGGCGCTGCTCGACGCCCACGCACTGCGCTCGGTTCCGAACGCATCCGCGTAGAGGGGTGAAGTCGGTCGGCGAACGGCCGACCTACCGGCAGGACGCGTGACCACCGAGGAAGGTGAGACGTTGGGAACCGCACGTGCGCTCCGCCCCTGGCACCTCCGTCGAGTCGCCGATGATCCGGCCCAACGCGCACTGACCGCGGTGCTCCGTCCCGGCGGCGGGGGGCTCACGGCCGTCTACCAACCGGTCCTTGACCTGCGTGACGATCGAGTGGTCGCCTACGAGGGCTTCGTCCGCGGGCTGCACGAGGGACGCACCGTCGTCCCTGCGCCCCTGTTCGCCGCCGCTCGCGCGTCGGGACGGCTGACCGAGCTCGACCGCTTCGCCATGTCGACCGTGATCCGCGAGGCCGCCTCGTGGCTCGACGGGTGGCGGCTCTTCGTCCACGCGCTACCCGGCACGCTCGACCCGAGCCGGATCGCGGAGCTGGCCCGCACCTGCATGTTGCTCGGGTTGGAGCCTGCGGACCTCGTGCTCGAGATCCCGGCCCAGGTACCCGGCAACGTCTTCGAACTGCGGGCGGTCGCGGTTGCGGCTCACCGCGAGGGCATGCGGGTCGCTCTCGACGACGCACGCGCCGACGACCGGTCGCTCCAACTGCTGCGCCTGATCCACCCCGACGTGCTCAAGGTCGACATGGCGGTCACGCAGGACCTGCCGAGCTCGTACGACGAACTCGCCGAGCTGGTCGACGTGGCTCAGGTCCAGAACGCGGAGGTCGTGCTGCAGGGGGTCGAGACGGCCGCGCAGGAGCAGGCAGCCAGGCAGCTGCACATCGATCTGGTGCAGGGCTACCGCTACCAGGCACCGTTGGCGCCGCACGAGATCGTCACGGGCGAGGGCGACGCGCTGGTCCCCGCTGCGACCGGCAGCTAGCTGCGGGTGCCCCCGACCTGACCTCGGACCTCAGGCTGACGCGTGCGGAGGCGGTAGCCGACGCCGCGGATCGGCTCGATGGTCACGAGGTCGCCGACGACCTTGAGCTTGCGCCGCAGGTAGCCGACGTAGACGTCGACGAGCTTGCGGTTGGCCTCGTCGAGCTGCCAGACGTCGCGGAGCAGCTCGGTGCGCGACAGGACGCGTCCCCCGCTCTGCACCAACGCCGCCAGCAGCGCGAACTCACGCTGGCTGAGGGCGACCTCGCCGTCAGCGTGCAGGAACCGCTGCGTGTCGGCGTCGAGGCAGAACGGTTGCTCGGCCGAGGTCGCCGGCTGCGCTGGTGCGCCGCCCCGGCGGCGGAGGACCGCGCGGACCCGGGCTCGCAGCTCCTCGACGGCGAACGGCTTGCCGAGGTAGTCGTCCGCCCCGGCCTCGAGGCCGTGCACCACGTCGGTGGTGCCGCGCATCCCGGAGACGATCAGGACCGGCACCCAGCACCTCGCGGCACGCAGCTCGCGGCACAGTTCGAGCCCGTCGCTGCCGGCCAGGCGGCGATCGAGCACCAGCAGGTCGTACTCGCCGGCGCCGCAGACCGCGAGCAGATCAGCACCGTCGGCGGTGGTATCGACGTCGAAGCCGTCGGCACGCAAGGTGCGCGCGATGATGGCGGCCGTCGCGTCGTGGTCCTCCGCGATCAGGACTCGCAAACGTCGTCCCCTTCGGTCCACCGAACGTCACGCAACGTAGTGCTTCGCGCACGAAGCGTGTCGTCCCCTCGGGCGCTGTCGCGCTGAGGGCGCACGGCGCGGGCGCAGGGTGTGCGTTCCGTCGAGGCACGGCTCACCGGGGGAGGCCGTCACGACGACGCCGCCGGGCGGACCCGGCGGCGCGGTCAGGATGGGACTCAGCTCGTCTTGTTCGACTTCTCGAGACGCCGCTTGAAACGGTCCACGCGGCCACCGGCGTCGACGAGCTTCTGCTTGCCCGTGTAGAACGGGTGGCACTGGTTGCACAGCTCGACCGAGAT
>JBBECA010000066.1:12430-18394 GCA_040882055.1 Nitriliruptor sp. | reverse complement strand
CCGCCACCGCTGTTGCCGCCACCGCTGTTGCCGCCACCGCTGTTGCCGCCGCGTCGACGGCGCCGCGACGAGGTACCGCCCCCGCCGTCGCCGGCGCCGGTGCCGCCGCCGTCGCCGGAGACCCGGGTCCGCTCACGTCTGCGTTCGCTCACGCCGCGTCCTCCTCTTCGAGACGGCCGTTGCTGTCGGTGAGGACCGCCGACGGGTCGATCCCGAGGGCGCGCCGCAGCTGGTCGGAATCGAGGTCGCCCACGGAGCTCGACTTCGGCAGGGCGAGGTCGGCGATGCGGCGCTTGCCCGCCACGACCTCCTCGACCCGCTCGTCGACGGTGCCGGGGCACACCAACCGGTGCGCCACGACCGTCTTGGTCTGGCCGATGCGCCACACACGGTCGCGGGCCTGGTCCTCGACCGCGGGGTTCCACCAGCGGTCGTAGAGCACGACGTGCGACGCCGCCGTGAGGTTCAGGCCCGTGCCGCCGGCCTTCAGCGACAGCACCATGGCGCCGGGGCCGGTCTTGGCCTGGAAGGCCTCGACCATCCGGTCGCGGGCGCCGCGGGCGAGACCGCCGTGGTAGCAGCGGACGTCGTCGCCCATCTTCTCGCTGAGGTGGGTCGCCAGACGCTCGCCCCAGGTGGCGAAGTGGGTGAAGATCAGCATCCGCTCGCCCGAGGCGTAGACGTTCTCGACGATCTCCTCGAGGCGGGCGAGCTTGCCGGAACGATCGGCCAGCGGGCCGTCGTCGCCGGTGTAGGCCGCCGGGTGGTTGCAGATCTGCTTGAGCGCGGTGATGGCCGCGAGCACCGCCCCCTTGCGCTTGGGGGTGTCGTCGTCGCTGTCGGCGGTGTCCACCACCAGCTCGTCGAGCACGGCCTGGTAGAGGCCGATCTGTTCGGCGGTCATCGGGCAGTGGTCGAGCGCGTCGATCCGGTCCGGCAGCTCGGCGGCGATGACCGGTTCGGCCTTCGTACGACGGAACACCAGCACCCCGTTCAGGGTCTTGAGGGCCGACTCGGCGCTGTGGCCACGCTCCGAGGCGGCGTGCATCTGCGACACGAAGGTGGCGCGGTCGCCGACGAGCCCCGGGTTGACGAAGTCCATCAGCGCCCACAGGTCGCCGAGGCCGTTCTCGATGGGCGTGCCGGTGAGCACGATGCGCGAGCGTGCCTCGAGCCGGCGCAGCTGCTGGGCGGTCTCCGACGTCGGGTTCTTGATGACCTGCGCCTCGTCGAGCACGATCCGGCCCCAGGTGACGTCGGCGAGGTCGTCGATGTCACGCAGCGCCGTGCCGTAGGTGGTCAGCAGCACGTCGGCGTTGGCGATCTCGGCGTCGAGTTCCTCGTCCTCGGCGCGCGACGAGCCGTGGTGGACCACGACGCGCAGGCCCGGGGTGAACCGCTTGGCCTCGGCGGCCCAGTTGCCGACGACGGCCGGCGGGGCGATGACCAGCGCCGGGGGACCACCAGCCGTGCGGGCGAGGTGAGCGAGCAGCGTCGGGGTCTTACCGAGCCCCATGTCGAGCGCGAGGCACCCGCCGAGCCCGGCACCGTCGAGGAAGGCGAGCCAGGCCAGGGCGTCCGCCTGGTAGCTGCGCAGCTCGCCCTCGAAGCCCTCGAGCGTGGTCGGCGGGTCCTCGGGA
The DNA here is from genome assembly GCA_040882055.1 of Nitriliruptor sp. Taxonomy (GTDB): domain Bacteria; phylum Actinomycetota; class Nitriliruptoria; order Nitriliruptorales; family Nitriliruptoraceae; genus Nitriliruptor. The sequence continues at coordinate 16,754 of JBBECA010000066.1, read as the reverse complement.
ACGTCACGGGCGCTACGGAGCAGGTCCGCAGCCCAGCTGTCGCCGGCGATCGAGACCGGCTGGCCGAGGGCGGTGCCGTCGAGGCCGAGCGCCATCCGCAGCATGTCGGCGCCGGTGAAGCGGGTGCGGTCGGCACGGTCGGCCAGCGCCTGGGCGGCAGCCTCGAGATCGGCGTGGTCGACCTCGACCCACGTGCCGTGGGACCTGACCAGCGGACGCGACTCGGCCGACAGGCGGCGGATGTCCTCGGCGGAGAGCTCGACGTCGTCGAAGACCGCCGACCAGCGGACGTCGGAGAGCTGCTGCGCGCCGACCGCCGTCTCCGAGGAGCTCTCGGAGGTCAGGCGGAGCGATGCGGTGGCCTTCTTCGGCGACAGCGGCGGCACCCGGACCTCGAAGCCGGCGGCGACCAGCGTCGGGCCGACCTCGCTCATCAGCTGCCAGGCCTCGTTCTGGCTGAGGATCACCTGACCGCGGCGAGAGTCCTTGGAGCGTCGGAGCGGCAGGTAGAGCCCCTCGAGCCGCTCGAGCTCGCGCTTGATCGCTTCCTTGCGGTCGTGGTTGGCGCGCGACATCGCCGCTTCGACGTTCTCGTCCTTGCGGCGGCCGTCGTTGGTGAGCGTGCGCACCAGCCAGGCATCGCCGTCGTCCGGCGGGTCGAGCTGCACGGTCAGCTGCAGCTTCGAGGCGCCGGTGACGCCGCTCGCCCAGGACGCCAGCGCCTTGCCGACCTCGGAGCCCTGGTGGTGCGGCGCCTCGAACGTCGAACCGTTGAGGCGGCCGAGGAACGCCTCGGCGACGTCGCCGGCGGTGCGGGGCTGCGGTGGGGGAGCAGGGACCTCGACCCGGCCGGCGGCGTCGCGACAGATCGCGTCGACGAAGCCGGACACGATCGAGCGGGTGACCACCTTCGGGTCCGGCTGCTTGTCGAGCACGGCCACCGCGCCCGGCATGGAACGGGTCAGGCTCGACAGCTCCTCGTGGTCGATCAGGGTGGGTTCCCAACGGACCGCGAAGTCCGACCGGTTCGCCGGGGCGTCGGCGACCTTGCGGAGCTGGGGGACCATGCGGCCGTGCGCCACGAGCCGGACGGCGAGGCCCGCGGCCAGGCCCATCCAGGTGACGCTGGCGCCGAGCTGGTCGTCGTCGCCGGTGGTGACCAGCGACACGAGCCAGCCGAGGGAGGACTGGACCGGCGCGCAGACCGCGTCGGCGGTGGTGCCGTCGGGCAGGTCGATGGTGCCGGCCGGTTCCCAGTTGCCGGGCGAGGCCCCGGCCGCCTCGAGGCGCGCCAGGACCACCGGTTCGGGTTCGGGTTCGGCGTCGTCGCCGCTCGCCCAGGCGATGACGTCGCCGTCGTGCCAGGTCAGCTGCAGCTGCGGCGTCCCGAGACCCGTGCGCTCGCGCGGCTGCGGCGTCGCGTCCGGAGCCGGCCCGGCGTCGCGCGTGTCCTTGGCGGGGGCGTCAGACTCGCGGGCGGGGCGCTGGGCGCCACCGAGCGGCTCCGGACGCTGCCCGGTCAGATCCTCGAGCACCTCGTCGAGGTTGCTGAGCTCGTCCTCGAAGTCGCTGATCACGAGGCCACGTTCGGGACCGGTCACCTCGCTGCGGACCCGGGCGATCGTGCGCGCGAGATCACGCCGCAGGTCGTGCAGCGCGTCGATCCAGACCGGCTCGTCGTCCTCGAGACGATCGAGGTCGTCGTCGGTGGCGACACCGTCGAGGTGGGCCTGGGCGAGCAGCCGCGCGTCGTGCAGGTCGAGCGGCGGGCGCCGGTTGGGCGTCGTGGTGATCGTGGATCCTCCGTGCGACCCGGCAGGTCCGGGGGCGGGGGTGGCGACCGTCCCGGGGTGGGCGGTCGCGGCCGGCGGCACGCCCGGAGGACGTGCACGCGTGTGCGAGGCGGAGAGGCCCGTCCCCACGGTGCCTCGGCGTCGCTGTCCTGGTGCCACATCTCGGCGTGGCCTCGAGCCCCGGCGGACCGGGGCTCGTCGCTCGGCGCCGGTGGGGCGCCGTCCCGCGTCGGGGGCCGCACGTCGACGTCGAGCTCGGTGCAGCGGCGACGTCATCGGAAGCGGCGGGGTGGGGCTCCCACCCGCGGGGACAGCGAGCAGCGTACCGCCCAGGACGCTCCGGGTCAGCTCGGAGGGGCGAGGAGGTCGTAGGCCGGCTGCGTCAGGAAGTCGACGAAGTCCGCACCGAGCGCGACCTGTTCGAACAACGTCGCTGCGGTACGCACCCGGTCGGCCGTGGCCTCGTCGGGCGACGCCGCGACCAACCGGTCGACCTCCTCGTCCAGCAGCGCACGCACCATCGTCTCGTCGATGGTGCGACCGTCGTCGAGTTGCGCGCCGGCGTGGACCCACTGCCACAGCTGGGCCCGCGAGATCTCGGCCGTGGCGGCGTCCTCCATCAGGTCGTCGATGGCCACGGCCCCGCGGCCACCGAGCCAGGCGGCGAGGTACTCGACCCCCACCCCGACGTTGGTGCGCACCCCCTCGGCGGTGATCGCACCACCCGTCGCGGCGACGGCCAGTAGGTCGTCCGGACCGACCCTGACCTCGTCGCGGGTCCGGTGCAGCTGGTTGCTGCGACCGTCGAAGGCGGCCGTGAACACCTCGGTGCACAGCTCGACGAGGTCCGGGTGCGCGACCCAGGAGCCGTCGAAGCCGTCGTCGGCCTCACGTTCCTTGTCGGCGCGGACCTTGGCGAGGGCACGTTCGGTCACCTCGGGATCGCGCCGGTTCGGGATGAAGGCCGACATCCCGCCGATGGCGTGGGCCCCGCGACGGTGGCACGCCGACACCAGCAGCTCGGTGTAGGCGCGCATGAACGGGACCGTCATCGGCACGTCGGCGCGGTCGGGCAGCACGAAGTCGGGGCCGGCCGAGCGGAACACCTTGATCAGGCTGAACAGGTAGTCCCAGCGGCCGGCGTTCAGGGCGGTGATGTGCGGACGTAGCTCGTGGAGGATGGCCTCGAGCTCGAAGGCGGCGGTGATGGTCTCGATGAGCACGGTGACCCGGACGGTGCCGACGGGCAGGCCGATGTGCTCCTCGATCGCGGTGAGTACGTCGCGCCACAGGGCCGCCTCGGCCGCCGACTCGAGCTTGGCGAGGTAGAGGTAGGGGCCGCTGCCGCGGGCGAGCTGTTCCTCGGCGTTGTGCAGCAGGTAGAGCGCGGCGTCGACGATGCTGCCCGACAGGGGCTCGCCATCGACCTCGAGGTGGCGTTCGTCGAGGTGCCAGCCGCGCGGCCGGGGGACGATGACGGCCAGGTCGCGGTCGGTGGCCAGCTCGTAGCGCTTGCCGCCGGTCGCCTGATGACGGAGGGTGCGGCGCACGGCGTCCTGGAGGACGACCTGGCCCTCGATCACGTTGGCCCAGTGCGGGGTGTTGGCGTCCTCGAGGTCGGCGAGCCACACCTTCGCACCCGAGTTCAGCGCGTTGACCGCCATCTTCGGTTCGGTGGGTCCGGTGATCTCGCAGCGGCGGTCGACCAGGTCCGCGGGCGCGGCGGCCACGTGCCAGTCCGGGTCGGCGGCGATCGCGGCGGCCCGGTCGGGGACGCTGAGGGTCCCGGAGCGTTCGGCCTCGGCCTGCCGGGCCGGCCGGGCCGCGAGCAGCTCACGCCGGGTGGCATCGAAGCGGCGGTGCAGCTCGCCGAGCAGCGCGAGCGCCTCGTCGGTCAGCACCCGGTCCGCCCCCTCGACGGTGGGGCCGACCACCACGGCCGGTGGTCGATCCGTCGGCACGAGCCGTCCTCTCGTCGGTCCGAGCGAACCTAGCTCCGCATCAGGACGCGGGGGCGTCCGCGAGGACGGAACGGCAGCTGACCCCGGCTTCCGGGCGCACGATGGGATCGGTACCGGTGTCGACCGCGGCCCACCGCGAGGTGCGGCGTCCTCCCGAGGGAGTCGGCGGTGGCGCTAGCCGCCTTGAGCGGCGGATGCGCGTCACGTTCCGCGGCCATCCGGCCCCTGTCCGTGTTCGCCGAACGGACGGTGCCGCGCGCGGGTGCGCGTGTGGTGGAGTGTGCGGACCGGGGCGGCGTGCATCTTGGCCGTCCCACCCCCACCCGGAAGGAACCCGAACGTGATCACCCTGGGAGTCATCCTCCTCATCCTCGGCATGCTGCTCGACATCGGCATCCTCACGACCATCGGGATCATCCTGCTGGTCATCGGTGCCGTCCTGTTCCTGCTCGGGCTGGCTGGTCGCGCCGTCGGCGGTCGCAAGCACTACTTCTGAGGCCGGCCGCGGTGGGGAACGACCCAGCGCGACCGGCTGACGCCGCGACGACCCCCCCCCCCGCGGGGGTCGTG
>JBBECA010000066.1:0-12420 GCA_040882055.1 Nitriliruptor sp. | reverse complement strand
CCCCCCCCCCCCACGCCCCCCCCCCCCCCCCCCGCCCCCCCCCGGGGGGGGGGCCGTCGGCCGTCCCGAGCCCGCGCCGTGAACCTCGCGCTGTGGCTGGCGGCCATCGCCTTCGCGGTGGTGAACGGCGTCAACGACGGCGGCGCCCTGGTCTCGGTCGGCCTCGACGTGCGCCGCCTGACCCCGCTCACCTCGCTGGTGGTCCTGGCGGTGGCCGTCGCCGCGGCGCCGGTGCTGATCGGTACGGCCGTCGCGACGACCCTCACCGACCGGCTGGTCACCCTGGACGGCGCGGACGGAGCGATCGCGATGGTGGTCGCGGTGAGCGTCGCGACGGTGGTCACCTGGGCCCTGGCTGCCCGCGGCCTGCCGACCTCGCTGACCTTGGCCGTGGTGGGCGCGATCGCCGGCGCCGGCGTCGGGGCGCAGCTGCCGGTGTCGTGGGCGACGGTCGGAGTCGTGCTGCTGCTCGGGATCCTCGCCCCGCTGGCGGGGCTCGCGCTCGCGTGGGTCCTGATGCGGATCGCGGCCGCCCTGCCCTCCCAGGGATCCATCGACCGCAGGACCCAACGCTGGCACATCGGCGCCTTCGGCCTGCAGTGCCTCGCCTACGGGGCGAACGACGGCCAGAAGATGCTCGCCGTGGTCGCGGTCGCGGCCGGGACCGCCGGCCGTGGCGAGGTGCCGGCGGCGCCGTGGCACCTGGCACTGATCGCGATCGCGTTCCTGATCGGGGCCACGATCGGCCTCCGGCGTGTGGCAGGGACGCTCGGTGGCGGCGTCGTGGCGGTCCAGCCGCACGAGGCGGTGGTCAGCGAACTCGCCGCCGCCACGGTCGTGCTCGGCACGGGCGCGATCGGATCACCGGTGTCGATGACGCAGGCGGTCGCCGGGGGGCTCGTCGGTGTCGGGGGGACGCGCGGGTGGACCCGCGTACGGTGGACACAGGTCGTGCGCCTCGGTGGCGCCTGGATCGTCACCCTTCCGGCCGCGTTCGTGGCCGCCATGCTCGTGACCAACCTCACCCTGCGGGTCACCTGACCGGCACGATCCGAACGGAGTCCGACGTGCTCGAACGGATGCGACGTTTCGGCCGGGAGCTGACCGGTCGCAGCGGCGGGCTGCTGGTCGGCCACCTCGTCGACCAGCTCGAGGCGACCCTCGCGGCGGTCCGGGTGATCCGCCAGGTCGCCGCGGGAGAGCTCGACGCCGCATCGGGTTGGACCGAGGTCGACGAGCTCGAGACCGTCGGCGACGACGCGAGACGAGCGCTGATCCACGAGCTGTCGCGCACCCTGGCGTCACCCATCGACCGCGAGGACCTGTTCCGGCTGTCGCGTTCGGTCGACGACGTGCTCGACAACCTGCGCGACCTCGCGCGCGAGTTCGACCTGTACGAGGTCCCGAGCGAGCCGCTGCTGGCCGACGCGTTGGCCAACATCGGCGCCGGGGTGGTGGCGCTCCGGGAGGCGGTCGGGTGCCTCGTCGACGCCCCCGAGCAGGCGTCGCGGCGGGCGGCGGAGGCGAAGAAGAACGACGTGCGGCTGAGCTACCAGCGGGCGATGGCGGCGCTCCTGGCCGACGGTCAGGACCTCACCCCGCAGCGGCTGCGTCGCCGCGAGCTGCTGCGCCGCGTCGACGTCACGGGCCTCCGCCTCGCCGAAGCGGCCGATGCCCTGGCGGACGGCGCGGTCAAGCGCTCGCACTGACGCGCCGCACGGATCGGCGGAACCTGCGACCGGTCAGCGACGTCCCACCCCGCACGACGAGGCGAGGAGCGGGACGTGCGGAACGCGGTGGCGGCGGTCGGTGCGGTGGCGGTGTTCGCCGCGGGTGTGGCGCTCGGTCAGGCGGGGGCGGCCCCGCCTCCGGAACGCCCACGGCCGACCGAGGGTGCGCCTGTCGCGCTCGGCGATCGGCTCGAGCTCGCGGGCGCGCTCACCAGCTTCGACGCGTGCGACGACTACCTCGCGCACGTGCAGGGACGTGCCCTCGAGCGGGTGACCGCCTACGGGCTCGGCGGCGGACCGGGCTGGTACGCGGTCGACGGTGTCGAGCGGGCGATCGCCGACGCGGGTGGGGGAGCGGAGGCGGGCGAGGACGCGGCAGCGAGCGTCGACACCCAGGCAGCCCCCACGGCCGGCACGACCCCGGACGGGGTCTCCGGCACCAACGTGCAGGAGCAGGGCGTGGACGAGCCCGACCGGGTCAAGACCGACGGTGACACGATGTACGTGGTCACCGAGGACCGCCTGCGCATCATCGACCTGCGCGACGATCAGCCGGCCGAGCTGGCGCAGGTGCCGCTCGGCGAGGGCGGGTGGGGTGCCGAGCTGCTGCTGGCGGGGGACCGGCTGCTGGTCACCTCCGCGCACGGTGGCCTCGTGCCGTTCGCGGGCGAGCGCATCGCCGGTGACATCGCGCCCAGCGGCGGCGCGACGACCACGCTGACCAGCATCGACGTGTCCGACCCGACCGCTCCGGAGGTGACCGAACGCCTCATCCTCGACGGCGCGACGCTGACCTCACGGATGGTCGAGGGGACCGCCCGGGTCGTGATCCGCACCGAGGCGGGGGCCGCGTTGCCCTGGGAGCACCCGCAGGCGAACGGGCTGCGCGCCGAGCGCGAGGCCCTGGCCGCCAACCGGGAGCTGATCGAGACCAGCGAAGCGATCGACTGGCTGCCCTACCTGGTCCACGAGACCGCTGACGGCGAGCGTCGGGAAGGGACGCTGGTTCCCTGCGAACGGGTCGCGCAGCCGCGCGAGTTCGCCGGGCTCGGGCTCATCAGCGTGCTGACGGTCGACGTGGCCGACGGAGCGCTCCGTCCGGACCGCGGGGCGATGGCGGTGCTCACCGCCGGGGAGACCATCTACGCCTCCACCGGGCGGCTCTACGTGGCCACCCAGCGCTGGCGCGACGACCCCCGGCTCGAGGGGGGAGCGGGCAGCCCCGCGCCCGCCGACGACATCGAGATCGAACCGCGCTTCCCGGACCGGGACGGCGGACCCGACGTGACCACCGAGATCCACGCATTCGCCACCGACGATCCGACCACGACCGAGTACCTCGGCTCCGGGGCGGTCGACGGGACGTTGCTGAGCCAGTGGGCGATGTCGGAGCACGACGGGATCCTGCGCGTCGCCTCGACGATCGGTGATCCGTGGTCGGCCGCGTCGTCGGAGAGCTCGGTGACCACCCTCGAGCTGCGCGACGGCGAGCTGACCGAGCTCGGCCGCGTCGACGGGCTCGGGCCCACCGAGACCATCCGCGCCGTCCGCTTCCTCGGCGACGTCGGGTACGTGGTGACCTTCCGGCAGACCGATCCGCTCTACACCGTCGACCTGTCCGACCCGGCGACCCCCTCGGTGGTGGGGGAGCTGAAGATCCCGGGCTACTCCGGCTACCTGCACCCCGTCGGGGAGGGCCAGCTGATCGGCGTCGGCCAGGACGCCGACGAGGAGGGGATGACGCTCGGGGCCCAGGTGTCGCTGTTCGACGTCTCGGATCCCGCGGACCCCCGGCGGACCGACACGGTCACCGTGCCGCGCAGCGAGAGCCCCGTCGAGTGGGACCACCGCAGCTTCCTGCACTGGCCCGCCACGGGTCTGACCGTCGTCCCGGTGACCCGCCACCACTGGGGTGAGCCGGGCGAACCGAAGCCGGTGGGCCCGACCTCCGGCGCCCTGGCGCTGGTCGCCGAGGACGGCTCGCTCCGAGCCGCCGGCGACCACGCACCCGACCAGCTCGTGCTCAACCACGCGGACGGCCCGGCGGCGGACGCCACGGGCGCGGAGATCACCCAGGCGTTCGAGCGGGGCTACCTCGGCGCGATCTCGCGTGCCGTGGTCGCCGGCGACCGGCTGATCACGGTGTCCGAGCGTGGGATCATCGTCCACGACCTCACCACGCTGGCCGACCGTGGCGCGCTCGGGTTCTGAACCGGAACGCGGAAGGACCCCGCCGGAGCGGGGTCCTTCGGTGGACGTTGGATCATCGAGGCGGTGCCTCGCGGGCCAGCGTCCGTGTCGCGGTCTGGCTCAGACCGGACGGACGTCGGTGGCCTGCGGGCCCTTCTGGCCCTGACCGACCTCGAAGCTGACCTGCTGTCCATCCTCGAGGGTCTTGTAGCCCTCGGACTGGATAGCGGAGAAGTGCACGAACAGGTCCTCGCCGCCCTCGGCTGGGGTGATGAACCCGTAGCCCTTGTCGGCGTTGAACCACTTAACGGTGCCCTGTGGCATGTGATGCATCCCATCTGAATCGCGCCGGTCGGGTCGCCTGCAGAAGCGCAGACAAGTGGAACCCGTGCCGGTTGCGTGATGATGCCAGCTTACCCCGCTTCTCGCGTCCGCGCGCACGCCGCCACCGCCCCCGGTCGGCCAGGGTCCGCGTGGCCCCCGTCCGGCGGTGTGGTAGGTACCCCGAGGAGCCAGCGATCAGGAGCGGGCATGACCCCGGCAACGCGCGACCGCCAGGCACGCGCCGTGGCCGCCATCGCCCGTGCCTGCGGGTTCGCGCAGCCCGTCGCGCCGCTGATCCTGCGCCGGGTGCCGGACGTCGACAAGCTGCTGCGCTCCGACGACGCGACGCTCCGGCGCGTGCTCGGGGACCCGGGCCTCCGCGCGCCCCTGCGGGCCGGCCTCGTGGGCGGTTTCCGGCACGCGTGGAAGCAGGCGACGCTTGAGCGGATGCGGCTCGATCACCAGGCGTGGCTGCGGGCGTGGTGGCTGCCGGTGGTCACCTCCGCGGAGCTCGACCGGCTGCGGCGGACCCCGGCTCCCCGGGCCGACCACCGCCGTGTCGGGGTGCTCCGGGCCGCCTACCCGGTGACCGCTGGCGCCATCGAGATCCAGGTCGACACCGGCCACCGCAGCGAGCTCGCCGGCTACCTGCTCGCCGAACGACGCACCGCCGTCGCCGTGCTCGACCTGGCGGCCGAGGTGGCTCGCGAGGACGACCTCGAACCCTCAGGGCCGCCGTTCGGCTCCGACACGCTCGACGACCCGCCGCACGGCGTCGACCACCGCGAGTACCCGCACGTGGCGTGGTGGCACGGTGGTTGACGACCTGCCGCCCGACCCGTGGGCGGATCACACGCCGACGCCGCCGGACCCCCCGACGCTGGCCGACTCGTCGCGGTCCTCGGTGTGGCAGCACCCGGCGCTGTGGATCGGGGTGCTCGTGCTCGCGGTGATCCTGCTCATCGGGGCGCTGCTCGAGCCGCCAGCCCGGACGACGAGCGAGCCGTCACCCGATGCGGTCACGGCGCTCGGCGCGGCGGGGCGAACCCTCGCCTAACGGTCGCCGAGCCGCCATACCGTGCGGCCGGTGTCATCGAGGCCGACGAACCGGACGGTGATCCGCTGGCCGAGCCGCCACGCGCCGGGCCCCGACGACAGCTCGTTGGTGGTCGCGATGCCGTGCTCGTCGACCTCGAGGCGGCCACGTTCCTTGGGGCCGAGTCCGAGTAGCCGTTCGGCGGTCACGAACCCGGGGACGCCGAGCCGCGGCAGACGGATCTTGATCCCGTTCGCGGTCACCCCGGTCACCACGGCCGGCTCCGGCGTCGAGCCGAGGTAGCCGCGGTCGAGCAGGCGCGCCCACAGGTCGCCGCGTTCGCGCCCGGTGAGGTGGTCGATCGCCCCGGATCGGGCGTCGATCCACCCCGCGAGCGCGCGCAGCTGGTCGGTGGAGTAGTGGGGGGTCTCGCCGGCGAGCTCCGCGCGGATCTGGCGGTGCACGACGAGGTCGGCGTAGCGACGGATCGGCGAGGTGAAGTGGCAGTACGCCCCGGATGCGAGACCACGGTGCGAGCTCGGGTCCGGGTCGTAGGTGGCCCGCGCGATCGACGAGGTCGCAGCGGCCACGAGCAGGTCGTGGTCCTCGTCGCGGCCCTCGGTGGCCAGCTGCTCGATGGCGGTCACGAGCTCGGCGCTGACCGCGTCCTGGTCAGCGGCCGTCGCCGTCCCGGTCGACACCGCCTCGAGGGCGGGGAGCGAGACCCCGACCGCGGTCGCCGCGGCGTGCAGCCGCGCGGCCCGCTCGGGGTCCACGCCGATGTGCGCGCGGTAGAGGGCGGGGACCTCGCGGGCGATCAGCCACGACGCAACCGCCTCGTTGGCGGCGACCATCAGGCGCTCGATGAAGCGGTACGCGGCCGCGTGGGGCTCGGCCTCGACGGCGGTCAGCTTGCCGTTGACCACGGCCGGGGTGACCTCGGCTGAGGCGAACAGGTCCTCGAACGTCGCGCGGGCGTCGCGTTCGACCCCGAGCCGGCGGGCGGCCTCGACCGCGCCGCGGAGGACGCCGACGACCTCGGCGCCGGCGAGGCCGGCCTCGCCCCGGACGTCGGCTTCGTCGCCGTCGAGCCAGGCGTCGACGGCGCCGTAGGTGAGCTTGGCGCGCGAGGTGATGGCGCTGACCTCGACCGCGACCTCACCGAGCTGGCCCTCCGTGTCCACCGCGAACCGCACGCTCAGCGCGAAGCGGTCCTCGCCGGGACGGAGCGAGAGCGTGTCCTCGGACAGGAGCGGGTCGAGCATGGGCGCGTTGTCGCCGACGGCGAGGTAGGCGGTCGCGCCGGCGACGCGGGCGTAGCGGTCGGCGGGGGAGTCCAGGCCGATGGCGCGACCGACGTCGGCGATGTGCACCGCGACGGTGACCGGAGAAGCCGACTCACCGTCCCAGGCGGCACCGATGGCGTCGTCGAGGTCGCGGGTGCTCGCGCTGTCGACGGTGACGCACGGTTCGTCGCGGCGGTCGATCCACGGCGCCTCGGCGCCCGGGATGGGGCCGGTCGCGTCGAGCCCCGCGGCGGCGCCACGACCGCCGCTGGCGAGGAGCCCGACGAGGCGGGTGTGGGTGGCGTTCGCCTCGAGGGGGTCGAGACCGGCCGCTTCCGGGCCACCGGGGACGAGGCCGGGGGCGGCGCGGCCGAGCGCGACGACCGTGGCGCTGGCGCGCACGGCCTGCGGGGAGCCCACCACGAACGGGCCGGCGACCAACGCCTGGCCGAGCGCCCCACCGTCGGCGTCCTGTCCGAGCAGGACCACCACGAGCCGGCCGACCGAGGTCGGCAGCTTCGCGGCCGGGCCGGCTGCCAGCGGCAGCGCACCGGAGGCGAGCTGGGGGTCCGGTTCGACCACGAGGCCACCCGGGCCGTGCTGGACCGTGCCGACCAGCATCTTGCGCGCCCGCTCGACCAGCGTCGCGCCCGTCGCCGACGCGCCCTTGGCGTCGATCTCGACCTCGGCGTCGACCAGGTCGTCGGCGATCAGCTCCCGCGCCAGCGGCGGCGGCACGAAGATGCCGTCGTGCTCGGTCGGTGAGCCGTCGGGTCCCGGGCCGCGGTGGAGGGTCGGCGTGGTGCCGTCCGCCTCGACGGGGGTCAGGAAGCCGAAGCCTCGCGGGTGAGGACGGAAACGGGCGCGAACGGGCACGGGCGATCTCGCGAGGTGAGGGAGGATCGAGCGGGAGCTCGGGGGAGTCGGCGACAGTGTGCCCGGCCGACGGGGTGCGCTGCACACCGGCGTGCGTCGGTGCGGCCCAGCCCGGTCGCCGCCGGGCCGGGCTCACGGGGGCCGGGGGGCGCGGCGGTAGGCTCGGGCGTACACCGACGTGCCCGTGCGGCGCCCTGACGACTCCAGCCGGGATCCTCGTGACCTACCCGACCGACCGCATCCGGAACTTCTGCATCGTGGCGCACGTCGACCACGGCAAATCGACGCTGGCCGACCGGATGTTGCAGCTCACCGAACTGGTCGATGCGCGGCACATGCGTGAGCAGTACCTCGACAAGATGGACATCGAACGCGAGCGCGGCATCACGATCAAGGCGCAGACGGCACGCCTGCCGTACAAGCCGCTCGGCGACGCCTCGGACGAGTACCTGCTGAACCTCATCGACACGCCCGGGCACGTCGACTTCAGCTACGAGGTCTCGCGCGCTCTGAACGCCTGCGAGGGCGCGGTCCTGCTCGTCGACGCGGCGCAGGGTATGGAGGCCCAGACGATCGCGAACCTCTACCTCGCGCTCGAGGCGGACCTCGAGATCATCCCGGTGCTGAACAAGATCGACCTGCCGGCGGCGCGACCGGACGAGATCGCCCGCGAGATCGCGGCGATCATCGGTGGCGAACCCGAGGACGTGCTCCGCATCAGCGCCAAGACCGGCGAGGGCGTCGACGCGGTGCTCGACTCGATCGTCGACCGGGTCCCGGCACCCTCGGGGGAGCCCGCCGGACCGACGCGCGCGCTGATCTTCGACTCCGTCTACGACGCCTACCGCGGCACGCTCGTCTACTTCCGGGTGGTCGACGGGCAGCTGAAGGCCGGGGACAGGATCCGCCTGCTCGCGACCGGCTTCGAGGGGGAGGTCGAACGGGTCGGGGTCCACGCACCCGAGGAGGTCCCGATCGACGCCCTCGGCGTCGGCGAGGTGGGCGTGCTGTCGGCCGCCATCAAGGACGTCGGTCAGGCGAAGGTCGGTGACACGATCACGCTGGCCGGGAAGGGGTCGCGGGACGTCGAGGCGCTCCCGGGGTACCGCGAACCCCTGCCGATGGTGTTCTCGGGGCTCTACCCGGTCGATTCCGACGATTTCGCCGACCTGCGCGAGGCCCTCGACAAGCTGCGCCTCAACGACGCCTCGTTCTCCTACGAGCCCGAGACCTCGGCAGCGCTCGGGTTCGGGTTCCGGTGCGGGTTCCTCGGCCTGCTCCACCTCGAGATCGTGCAGGAGCGGCTCGACCGCGAGTTCGGCATCCCGCTGATCACCACCGCGCCGTCGGTCCGCTACCGGGTCACGCTGGAGAAGACCGACGAGGACGGCGCGCCGATCGTCCTGGATGTCGCCAACCCCCAGGACCTGCCCGAACCGAACCGCATCGCCCTGATCGAGGAGCCGACCGTCAAGGCGATGATCCTGACCCCCACCGGCTACGTCGGGCCGGTGATGCAGCTGTGCGAGGGTCGACGCGGGACGATGCTGGCGATGGACTACCTGACCGAGGAGCGCGTCGAGCTGCGCTACCAGTTGCCGCTGTCGGGGATCATCACCGACTTCTTCGACCAACTGAAGTCGATGACCCGGGGGTACGCCTCGCTCGACTACGAGGTCGGTGGGTACGCCGAGGGTGATCTGGTCCGCGTCGATGTCCTGCTGAACTCGGAACCCGTCGACGCGTTCAGCGCCATCGTGCACCGCGACGACGCGTACGCCTTCGGCAAGTCGATGACCGAGAAGCTGCGCGAGCTGATTCCTCGCCAGCTGTTCGACGTGCCCATCCAGGCCGCGATCGGGGCGAAGATCATCGCCCGCGAGACGATCAAGGCCAAGCGCAAGGACGTGCTCGCCAAGTGCTACGGCGGCGACGTGTCCCGCAAGCGCAAGCTGCTCGAGAAGCAGAAGGAGGGCAAGAAGAAGATGAAGAACGTGGGGTCGGTCGAGGTCCCGCAGGAAGCCTTCATCTCCGCGCTCCGCACCGGTGGCACCGGCTCCTGAGCACCCGTGGCCGCTCGGCCGGGTTCCCGCCCGGACGGTGGCCGACCGCTCCCTTCGACCACCCGCGTACCTCGCGTACGTCCTCGACCATCGAACTCGCCCCCCGTCCCCGTCGCCTCCGTCCGGAAGAACCCGTGGAACCCCTCCTCCTCGCCGCCCTCGTGGCCTTCGCCGTCCTGGCGCTGATCGCGCTCGTCTTCGGCCGCAACCGACGTGACGCCTCTCTCGAGCCGACCCGGCTCGGACCCTCCTGGTCGCCGCCGGCCGACGCGGAGGCCGCCGAGGTCACCGACCCCGACAGCCAGGCACGCCGGGTCGCCACCGTCACCGAGCGCACGGGCGTCGCGGCGCCGACGGTCACCTCGGTGCTGCAGATCTGGGACGAGTACCTCGGGGTGCTCGGGCTCGCCCCGCTACCCGCGGGGCACCGTCGCCGCGTCTACGACCCCTACGACCCGCCCGTCGCCCGTCGCGGCGCGGACGGTCGCCCGGAACCCGACCGTGACCGGGTCGCGCGCGACGTCGCCTCACGCCTCGGGATCGAGGAGGCGGTCGCGCACGAGGTGCTCCGTGCCGACCCCGAGCCTCGGGACGCCAGCCACGGCGAGAGCTGACGTCGCGCGTCACCGCTCCCGTGGCGCTGCCGGCGTCAGTCGCGCGGCTCGTACGCCGCCGGGGTGAAGCTCGACCCGGGGTTCCACATCAGCCACTCGTCGATGCCGTGGTCGCGCGCGGCCCGGATCTGTTCGCGGACCTGGTGGGGGCGATCCCACGCGCGGTACGGGGTGTCCTCGAGCCACGGGACGATGCGTGCCCGCGTGCCCGCCGTCGCTTCGTCCCAGACCTCGAGCGTGGCGCGGATGATGTCGTAGGGCTGCCGGTTCGGATCGGCGACGTCGTACTCGCCGGGTCCCCAGTGCGAGGGGTAGATCATCGGCGCCATGTAGTCGAGGTGCTCGGCCATGGCCGGGATGTCCTGGCCGATCTGCTCCGGCCGGTCCGCGGCGATGCCGTAGACGGACGCGCCGTGCTGGATGCCGTACGGCGCGAGCCGCTCGTCGGCCTGCCGCGTGAACTCGACGATGGCCTCCTCGGGGGTCGTCTCGAGGCCGGGGACGGTGTAGTTGTCCATGCCCTCCGGGCGGCGGATGTAGTCCCACAGGATGTGGTCGACGCCAGCCTGCGCGGCCTCCTCGGCGAGGTCGAGGAGGTAGTCGATGACGTCCTGGTCGGTGAAGTTGGAGAACCCGGCGTAGGACCCGCGGTAGTAGTCGCTGCCGTCCGGGACCTGCAGCACCATGTCCCGCCGGTCGTTGGCCCACGCCCACTCGGCGAGGGTGGGATCGGCGAACGCGACGATCCGCCCGATCACCGCGACGTCGCGGTCGTGCAGATCGGCGACGGTCTGTTCGAGGTCGAGCGGGCCGATGTCGGCACCGATCTCCTGGGCGAGCGGCACCTGCGACTCGTAGCCGATGTGGCCACCCTCGTCCTTGAGGTCGAGCTGCAGGGAGTTGATGCGGCCGTCCTCGATCATCTCGACGATGGGTTCGCGCAGACGAGCCGTCTCCCAGGCCCAGAACGTGGCGTGGACGGTGCGGACCTCCTCGACCTCGACGCGTGAGGCGACGAACACGATCGCGTCGGTGACCTCGGTGGTGTTCCCGGCGACGTCGGTCACCGTGACGGTCAGCTGCTCGGCGACGTCGGTGACCTCGAGCTCGAAGGTGCCGTCGCTGTCCGCCGTGGTGCCCTGGTCGCCGACCGCGACCTCGGCGTCCGCCTCGGTCGTCCCCGCGACCGTGACCGGGTCGCCGGGGGTGACGGCACCGTCGGGGGAGGTCAGCTCGACCGTGGGGGGGTCGGCCTTGACCGTGAAGGGCCACTCGTGGATGGGCTCCGGCTCCGCGCCCTCGTCCTCGGCCGCGTCGTCGGTCTCGGCGACCACCACGGAACGCTCGCCGTCGGGCAGCTCCCCGGGGGAGTAGGACAGGGTGTCGTCCTGCACCGACGCGTCGGCCGTGACGTCCTCGCCGTCGAGCAGCAGGCGGAGGTCCTCGAGGGGGTAGCCGTCCTCCTCGGTCGTGGTGACCGTGAAGGTCAGCTCCTCGAGCTCCGCGGCGTTCACGAGCGTGTCGTCCTCGGGGCCCTCGAAGCGGAGGTCGGCCGCCGAGGGGCCGCTGGTGCAGGCGCCGGCGATCATGGCTGCGGCGGCGAGCGCCGCGACGATGCGGACGTGGGGCGAGACCGGGCGCAGCAGGTTCACGAGAGGTCCAGGTGGTCGGGCGGTGGACGGTCGGTCCGTGAGCGCGGCGCCGAGCTCCCCCCGGCGCGCGGCGGACGGTACCGGCCACCGGTCGTTGATCCGCGCCGACCCCGACCCGACCCGGCGACGCGCGCGGCGACCGCCACCTCGCGGCCCGCGGGGTGCTGTCCTACCGTGGGGAGCAGCCCGCCGTCGGTGCGGACCGAGGAGCTCCCACGTTGACCGCACAGCCACCTACACCGCCGCCTCCGCCGTCCTTCGAGGACGGTGACGCGTGGACCGAGGAGGAACGGCTCGCCCAGGACGCCACGGCGGAGCGGGCGCGTGCCGGCTCGGATGCTGACCTGTGGGCGTTCGTGCTCGACGGACCGCTCCGTGCCCAGGAGGCGTTGATCGCGGCGATGCGCATGGTCGGCCGGGGTCAGCTCAAGCTCGAGGACGCGGCCGTCGTCACCCGCGTCGGTGGGCGCGTCCGCATCCAGCAGACCCGCGACGTGTCCGCCTCGCAGGGCGCGGTCGGTGGCGCCTGGCTCGGCACCCTCGCTGGGCTCTTCGTCGCCCAACCGATCCTCGGCGCGGCGCTCGGCGCCGCTGCCGGTGGACTGTTCGCCAAGCTGCGCGACCACGGCATCGACGACGGCGAGATGAA
>JBBECA010000065.1:0-87560 GCA_040882055.1 Nitriliruptor sp. | reverse complement strand
CCCCATCGACGTGCGCTTCGAGGACGTCAGCTTCCGCTACCCGCGATCGGGCGAGTCGGCTGCGGACGCGTCGGGCCCGGTCGTCCTCGACGGCGTCCAGGTGCGGATCAGGGCGCGCAGCAAGGTCGCCATCGTGGGCGAAACCGGCTCGGGCAAGACCACCTTCGCCAAGCTCCTCACCCGGCTGATGGACCCGAGCTCGGGACGGGTGCTGATCAACGAGGTCCCGATCGACCGGGTCAGCTTCGACAGCTTGCGTCGCCGTGTCGTCATGGTCCCGCAGGAGGGGGCGCTGTTCGACGGGACCATCGCCGACAACATCCGTCAGGGTCGCCCGGACCTCAGCGACGAGGATCTCGACCTCGCGTTGCTCGAGCTCGGGCTCACCGGTTGGCTCGAGGAGCTCGCCGACGGCCACGCGACGTCGGTGGGTGAGCGCGGCAACGCCCTGTCCGCGGGGGAGCGCCAGCTCGTCGCGCTCGCACGCACGTACGTCGCCAACCCCGACCTGCTCGTGCTCGACGAGGCGACCTCCGCGGTCGATCCCGCGACCGAGGTTCGCATCCAGCGGGCCATGGTGGGTCTGACCTCGGGCCGGACCACCGTCACGATCGCGCACCGCCTCTCGACCGCCGAGCAGGCCGACGAGATCGTGGTGTTCGACGACGGCCGCATCGTCCAACGCGGGTCGCACGCCGAGCTCGTGGGTGACGGCTCCGGTGTCTACGCCGGCCTGCACCGCTCGTGGATCGCCGGGACGGGCAGCCGAGCCTGAACGCGGATCACCGACCGGCCATCCGAGGTCCGGACCTCGGGCCCGCTGCCGTAGGCTCGGCCGTCGAGCACGCGACGGACGAGGAGCGACACGTGACCGAGACCTCCGCACGCGGGGTGAGCGTCGGGACCCTGACCATCCCCGAGGCCGATGCCACCATCCCGCCGACGCCCGAGGATCAGCTCGATGCGGCCGTGGCCGCGCTCGTCGAGCGCGCCCCCGCGTGGTCGGCGTTGGACGTCGCGGCACGGATCGCGCTGCTCGACGAACTCATCGACGACACGCTCGCCGCCGCCCCCGCCTGGACGCAGCGTGCGGCCGACGCCAAGGGCATCCGCCGCGATTCGCCGCTCATGGGTGAGGACTGGTTGTCGGGGCCGTCCGCGGTCCTGCGCAACCTCCAGCTGCTGAAGCGCACCCTCCAGGACGTGCTCGAGACGGGCCGGCCCCAGCCGCCGAAGATCGAGCTCGCGCCGAACGGCCAGGTGGTCGCCAAGGTCTTCCCGACCGAGCTCAACGACAACGTGCTGTTCCCCGGCTTCACCGGCGAGATCCGTCTCCAGCGTCACGTGACCCTCGACCAGGCCGTCGAGCGGATCGGTCGCATCTACCGGCCGGGTGGCAAGCCCGAACCGGGGGTCGCGTTGGTGCTCGGTGCCGGCAACGTGTCCTCGATCGGCCCGATGGACGTGCTCACCAAGCTGTTCGCCGAGGACCGGGTCTGCGTCCTGAAGATGAACCCGGTGAACGAGGTCCTCGGGCCCCACATCGTCGAAGCGTTCCAGGCGCTGATCCGCGAGGGCTTCCTCCGCGTCGTCTACGGCGGCGGCAAGGAGGGCGCGCACCTGTGCGAGCACGAGGACGTGGCCGAGATCCACATCACCGGCTCGGACAAGACCCACGACGTCATCGTCTACGGCCCGGGCGAGGAGGGCGCGAAGCGCAAGGCGGCCGACGCCCCGAAGCTGACCAAGCCGATCAGCTCCGAGCTCGGCAACGTCACCCCGGTCATCGTGGTGCCCGGCCCCTGGTCGGACTCCGACATCGCCTTCCACGGGGACAACATCGCCTCGATGCTCGTGCAGAACGGCGGTTTCAACTGCATCGCCGCCCGGGCCATCGTCACCCACCGGGCGTGGTCGCGCCGCCGTGATCTGATCGACGCGGTGCGCGACTCCCTGCGGGCCGCCGAGGAGCGGGTGCCGTACTACCCCGGCGCGGTCGAGCGCTGGGAGGCGTTCACCAGCGCCCATCCGCAGGCGGAGTGGTTCGGCGAGCCGGGGCAGGACCGGGTCCCGTTCACCCTCATCCCCGAGCTCGACCCGACCGCTGAAGACGACATCGCCTTCACCACCGAGGCCTTCTGCGGCGTCGTGGGCGAGGTCGGCCTCGATGCGCCGCGTTCGGTGGTCGAGTACATCGAGCAGGCGGTCGAGTTCTGCAACGAGCAGCTGTGGGGGACGCTGTCGGCCACGATCATCGTCCACCCGCGTTCGCTGAAGGACCCGGCGGTCGCGGCTGCCGTCGAACGCGCCATCGACGAGCTGCGCTACGGCTCGGTGGTCATCAACCACTGGTCCGCGGTGCCGTACGCGATGGTCTCACCCACCTGGGGGGCCTACCCCGGCCACCCGGCGACCGACATCCAGTCCGGCGCCGGGGTCGTGCACAACACCTACCTGCTCGAGGACGTCGAGAAGTCGGTGTGTCGCGGGCCCTTCCGGATGCCGATGAAGCCGCCGTGGTTCCACACCCACACCCAGCTCCACAAGCTCGGCCCGGCGCTGGCGGAGTTCACCGCGACGCGGGACCCGAAGGTGCTGCCGCGCCTGCTGTGGGCGGCCGCGCGCGGCTGAGCCCGCGCGTCGGGGTCCGCGGGCTCGATCGCACCGCCGCCGGCTAGAGCTGCGTCAGCTCCGCCAGCTCCCAGCGCCCCGGGTCGACCGGGTCGTCGCTGTCGCACGACATCGCGTAGGCGGCCCCGGTCGGCACCTGCCGGACCGTGGCGTGGTACCGGCGGTCGCCGGCGACGAGCTCGACGGTGACGTCGTCGCCCTCCAGCGCCTCGCCGACCACCGTCGCGGCGTCGTGCTCGTCGAGCCCGAGCTGCCGGCGGGCGAGGATCTCCGCGGCCTGCGCCGCACGTGACGACCCGCTACGGCCGCGGAGGTGGTCGAGGTCGTAGCGTCCGGTGAGGTGCAGGCTCACCACCTCGAGCGCCTCGGGGACCTGGAGCGCCCCGTACACGGCACCCGTCGGGAGCAGCAGCAGGTTGCCGGCGAAGCGGTGGCCCCCGATGTGACTGACCTCCCAGACCGCGTCGCCGTGGATGGCCGCCAACGCGTCGGCGATCGGCCGGCCGTAGGTCGCGCAGCACCGGTCGCGCTTGCCGTGGGTGCACACCAGGAGGAGCGGCGCGTCCACCGGCCGTCCGAGCCCCGGCGGGGTGGGGGAGGCAGCGACGATGGGGTCGAGGGCCGCGAGCTCGTCGTGGTCGAGCCCGAGCTGCTCGGCCCAGGCGGTGGCGCCGGGCCCGGTCCCGGTGTGCGCGAGCACGACGGTGCGTCGGCCGGTGACCCGGGCGTCGTCGCTGCCCCGACCGGGACGGCGCACCAGCTGCACGCGGACCCGGTCACCAGATGCCTCGTCGAGCGCGGCGCCGAGGGCGGGGTCGAGGCCGGAGGAGGTGAGCGCATGGCGCCCCCAGGCGCCGGGCTGCTCGATCAGCACCCACCCGTCGGCCACCGGCGCGGTGCCCGCGACCTGTCCGCCGTGGGCGCGGGTGAGCAGGACGCAGGTGGCGCTCGCGGCGGTCTCGCGCACGGGTCCTCGCACGGGTCCTCCAGGGCGGGCGTGTGACGGGGAGCGCCGGCGGTGGCGGTGCGGCGGGAGGGTAGAGGCGCCGCAGCGGGGGACGATCCCACGGATCGGACCGGGTCGCGCGCGTGGCGGCGGCCACTGTTTGCCGGCCGCGCACCACGCCGGTAGCCTCCCCTCGACCGCGTGACGCCGTCTCGGCGTTCCCGCACGTCCCCCCGCGCTCGTTCGTGGGTCCCGCTCGGCTCCGGCCGCCGGGAGCCTCCCACCAGCGAGCTCTCCGAAGACGAACCGGATCTCCGCTTCCCCGCCACGCCCCGGCGCTGGCCCTGCGGGACCGCTCGAGACACGAAGGTGCAGCCGTGTACGCCGTCGTCGCCACCGGTGGCAAGCAGTACCGGGTCCAGCCCGGCCAGGAGCTCACCGTCGAGAAGTTGGTGGGTGATGTCGGCGCGTCCGTCGACCTGCCCGCGGTCCTCGTCGTCGACGACGAGGGCGCCGTCACCACGGGTCCGGACCTCGCCGATCGCACCATCGCCGCGACCATCACCGGCCACGGCAAGGGCGAGTACATCCGCGTGTTCACCTACAAGAACAAGTCGCGGCAGCACAAGCGGCGCGGACACCGCCAGTCGCAGACCACCATCCGGATCGACTCGATCTGACCACCCGAGCCGCCTCCGCGGGCGGCCCCAGCGCACCCCGCGTCGCGGTAGCGGCACGGACGAGGAGGACG
The DNA here is from genome assembly GCA_040882055.1 of Nitriliruptor sp. Lineage (GTDB taxonomy): Bacteria > Actinomycetota > Nitriliruptoria > Nitriliruptorales > Nitriliruptoraceae > Nitriliruptor. Next base: position 83,232 of record JBBECA010000065.1, on the reverse strand, counting down.
TCACATGGCGCACAAGAAGGGCGGCGGCTCGTCCAACAACGGTCGCGACTCGAACCCCCAGTACCTCGGCGTGAAGAAGTACGGCGGCGAGGTCATCCGTGCCGGTGGCATCATCGTCCGCCAGCGCGGCACCAAGATCCACCCCGGCGACAACGTCGGTCGTGGCGGTGACGACACCCTCTTCGCGCTCGTCGACGGCTCGGTCCGCTTCCGCAAGAGCGGCGCCCGCACCACGGCGAACGTCGACCCGGTCGACGCCTGACCACACCCCGCGCTCGGGGTGGCGGTCACCCGGGGCGTCGCACACAGCGGTAGGGCGGCCCACGGGCCGCCCTCCGTCGTTCCCGTCGCTCGCACCCGACCGCACAGGACCCACCGTGGAGACCCCGACGTTCGTCGACGAGTGCACCGTGCACGTGCGCGGTGGGCTCGGTGGCAACGGTTCGGTCTCGTTCCGTCGTGAGTCGCACGTGCCCCGCGGTGGGCCCGACGGCGGCGACGGTGGGCGCGGTGGCGACGTGGTCTTCGTCGCCGAGGAGCGGGTCGCCTCGCTGCTCGACCTCCACCGACGCCCCCACATCCGAGGCGGCGACGGTGGGCACGGCGCCGGCATGGGCAAGGACGGGGCCTGGGGGTCGGACACCGTCATCGCCGTCCCGGTCGGCACCGTCGTGCGCGAACGCGACTCGGGGTCGGTGCTCGCCGACCTCGCGCGCGCCGGTGACCGCTACGTGGCGGCTCCCGGCGGACGTGGCGGTCGCGGCAACATCGCCTTCGCGACCCGGCACCGTCGTCTGCCCCGGTTCGCCGAACGGGGTGAGAAGACCCGGGACCGCGCGCTCCGCCTCGAGCTGAAGCTCATCGCCGACGTCGGCCTGGTGGGGTTCCCGTCCGCCGGGAAGTCCTCCCTGGTCGGGCGGCTGTCGGCCGCGACCCCCCGGGTCGAAGCGTGGCCGTTCACGACCCTGACCCCGCACCTCGGCTTGATGCGCGGCGGTGAGGCTGCCGACGGCACGCCGATCGACGTCGTGCTCGCCGACGTCCCCGGTCTGATCGAGGGGGCCGCCGAGGGCAAGGGGCTCGGGATCCGGTTCCTGCGCCACATCGAGCGCTGTCTGGTGCTCCTGCACGTCCTCGACGCGTCGCCGTTCGAACCGGACCGCGACCCCGTGCGCGACCTCGAGATCCTGCGGGCCGAGCTCGCCAAGCACGACCCGTCGTTGCTCGAACGTCCCCAGCTGATCGTGCTCAACAAGGTGGACCTGCCCGACGGCCAGGCGATGGCCGAACTCGTCCGGGACCAGCTCGCCGAGAGCTCGCCGAGCTCGGCCGACGTCGAGGCGTGGGAGGCTCCTGGGCCTCGGACGGTCGACGTGCTCGAGGTCTCGGCCATCTCCGGCGCCGGCCTCGACGCGCTCCGCTACCGCCTCGGCGAGCTCGTGGCCGCGGAGCGGGCCCGCGTCGGTCTGCGCACCGTCACGCCGGACGACCGCGACGAGGTGGTCCTGCGGCCGATCCGCCGCGACGAGCGAGACTTCTCCGTCGGCCGCGACGACGCCGGGGCCTACGTGGTGCGCGGCGAGCGGGTCGAGCGGTGGGTGCAGATGCTGCCGCTCACCGAACGCGACGCGGTCCGCTACCTCCAGGGACGGCTGCGCCGGGCCGGTGTCGAAGCGGCGCTGATCCGAGCCGGCGCCCGCGACGGAGACGAGGTCGTCATCGGCGAGCTCGTCTTCGACTTCGAAGCCGACCTCGACGACCTGCCCGAGGAGGAGCGTCAGGCGATCCTCGCCGGCGAAGCGGACGCGTTCGACAGCGAACTCGTCGAGGCCGGCGACGGCGAGGTCGACGACGCCACCGGGGAGGCAGCTGCCGAGGGTCCGGCGTGAGCGCTCGGTTCGCCCGTCCCGAGCTGGCCGTGGTCAAGGTGGGGTCCTCCTCGCTCCGCGGTGAGGACGGCCGCCTCGACCGCGACCAGGTCGCCAACATCGCCGCCCAGGTGATCGCCGTGCGGGCGGCCGGGACCCGGGTCGTGCTCGTCTCCTCGGGTGCTGTCGCTGCCGGGATGGGGCTCCTCGGGTTGGAGCGCCGGCCGGTCGATCTGCCGACGCTGCAGGCGTGTGCGGCGGTCGGCCAGAGCGAGCTGATCCAGACCTACCAGCGGGTCCTCGAGCGCGCCGACCTCGCGACGGGTCAGGTGCTGCTCACCCAGGACGTCTTCGTCCGGCGCAACCGCTACCTGCACGCGCGGACCTCGCTCCAGCGGCTGCTCGAGCTCGGCGCTGTGCCGATCATCAACGAGAACGACGCGGTCGCGACCGACGAGCTGTCGTACGGCGACAACGACCACCTCGCCGCGCTCGTCGCCTCGATGCTCGAGGCGCAGCTGCTGGTGCTGCTGTCGGACGTGGCCGGGCTCCACGAGGGCGACCCTCGGCGCGATCCCGACGCGCCGGTGGTCACGCGGGTCGACGACGTGGATGCGCTCGACCGTTCCGCCATCGGCGGGACCGGCTCGTACGTGGGCTCCGGCGGGATGCGCACCAAGGTCGAATCGGCCCGGGTGGCGGTCCGGAGCGCCTGCGACGCGGTCGTGGCGGACGCCCGTCGCCCCCGCGTCCTCGAGGACGTCGTCGCCGGCGAGGAGGTCGGGACCTGGTTCGTCGCCGCCGAGCGCCGGCTCGAAGCCCGCCGCCTGTGGATCGGCTTCGCGCTGACCGTCCGGGGCCGGGTCCACGTCGACGCTGGTGCCGCCGAGGCGCTGCGCCGTCGGGGGACCTCGCTGCTGGCGGTCGGGGTGACCCACGCCGCCGGGAGCTTCACCGTCGGCGACGCCGTCGAGGTCGTCGATCCGGACGGGACCGTCGTGGCGCGGGGGCTGTCGAACTACGACGTCGGCGACGTGGCCCAGCTCGCGGGACGCTCGACGCAGGCCGCGGCGGCCGAGCTCGGTCCCCACTTCGCGCGCGAGGTCATCCACCGCGACGATCTGGTCGTGCTCGGCTGAGCGACGGCGCGCGGGGAGCGGTGGTGGGTCGGTCGCGGCCCCGGGCGGTGGGACGGAACCGGGCAACCCGCTGCAGCCCCCGTGCGGGCATCATCACGGACCGTGAGGTCGGCCGGAGGTGACCGTGTGGTGCTGCGCCTGTTGAAGGCGGGGTTCGGTGTCCTGCTCACCGTGGCAGGAGTCGCGATGCTCGTGCTGCCGGGACCGGGACTGTTGGTCATCGGCGCAGGCGTGGCGCTGACCTTGTCGCAGTGGCCTGCGGGGCGGCGCCTGCTGGCCCGCGTGCGCCTGCGTATGCGGGAGCGGTTCGGGTCTCCGCGGGTGCGCAAGGTCGAGTCGCGCATCCCGGACACGGTGTGCCCACCCGATCAGACGGCCCAGCTGCGGGCCCTGGCCGAGATGCCGACGCCACCACCGGCGCGGGCCGCCGAACCGGGCTGACCCGCGGTTGAGTCGGCACGTTCGACGGGACCTCCTACCCAACTACTGCCCCCGACTTGGGCGGAGCCACGCCCTCCACGCGGGCTGGCACCGGTGCGCAACGCCCGGATCATCTACTCGGTCGTGGCGTCCATCTCCTCACGGGGCCTCGGAGGGCGAGTGATCTGATCACCGCTCCGCCGCTCGTCCTGGAGCGCTCCCGGCGTCCCGAGTTCGTCAACCAGGCGGTCCCGGTCGTGTGGGGACGATGCCGGTGCGGCCTCGCCACGACCCGTGCTCCTCCAGGCAGCGGAAGCGCAGGGTGGTGAACTCGCGGTGGAAGTCCACACGGCGGCGTTCCTGCATCGCCTCGATGTGTCGGTGGGCTCCGGGGGCGTCGGAGCGTCCCGCGACCATGTCGGTCATGGCCTGCGCACTGCGCCACACGGTGAACGTCGACACCGTCCGCGGTGGTGCTCCCGCGGCGAGCGCGAGCACCTGTCCGGGGTCGTCTCGCACCTGGGCCTCGACCGGGCGGCCCCAGCGGATGAACCGTGGGACCTGAGGCAGCTTGAGCCGGGCGAGGGTCACCGCTACGACGGGTTCCGACGGGTCGTGGTCGCCGGCATGTTCGGGGAGGCCGTCGAACGCGGCGACGTGGCCCCAACGTCGGAGGAACTCGAGTCGCACGTGCCAGCCCTGTGCCCAGCGTCGACCGACAGCGTCCTCGGTGAGCCACGCGTCGAGGTCGTCGAACGACTCCCACGCCGCGAACAGCGCGACCCGACCCGGACGGAACCGACGCGTCGAGACGATCGGCGTGCCGAGCTCCATCGCGGCCATCGGCTCAGCACGGTGGAGGCCGGCCGGTCGGGTCCGCGACCATCGTTGCAGCAGCAGCCGTACTGCGGTCGCCGTCGAGGTCTCGAGCAGGTGGAAGCCGTAGGCCATCGTTCAGTCCGTGGTGGGGTGGCGTCGGAGGCGGTAGCGGAGCCGGAGGAGCTCGAGCGGTCCGAGGTCGATCCGGTGGTCGCACCGCACCGGACCGTCGGGCCCGGCGGACAGCGTGAACCGCTCGTGCAGCGGGACCCGGCGCGCCCAGCCGCGGTCGGCCGCACCGGGACGCACCACCAGGTAGGCGCCGTCGTCGCCGAAGCGGCCCGGCCCCGAACTCAGCACGAGGCCGCCGTCGGGCGTCGCCTCGGGGCGCAGGAACACCGTCAAGCTGCCGTTGGGCAGCGGGAAGACCACACGCACCGATGGGCCGGCGGCGCCGGGCAGCGTGCATGCGCCGTAGAAGCCCCCAAACACCGTCGCGCCGGTCGCCCGCAGGGTGCGCTGCCAGACCGTGCCGAGATGATCGCCGTCGGGGGCGACGATCGCCGCGACGAGGCTGTCCATCCCCTCGGCGACGCCCAGAGGATCGAGTGGGAGGCTCAGCTGGCGCAGCCGGCGCGCGAACACCGCGTTGATGAGCCTTCCGCCCGGCTCGGCCCAGCGCGCCCACCGCGACCACACATCGACCGACCACATGGTCGTCGTCTCGTAGAAGGCAGCGATCTGCGGCGACACGGCAGCGACATCCAGCGACGGGGTCAGGGCTGCGAACCTCGGCAACAGTCCTTGCTCCGGTCCCTCCACAACGTCCGCCCCGTGACGTGCCGCATGCACATCGACCCACCGGTCACCGATCCCTCCGGGGTCGCCGACGGGACCGTCGAGCCACCTCTGCCCGCCCGCCAGGTCGACCCTTCTCCCGGTGGCGATGACCCAGCGCTGCGTGACCCGGTCGACCAACGACCCCCGAAGCTCGACTCGACGCATGGTCACCCCCGAGCCCATCGTACGGGGACTCTGGAACTGGCTGGACCCAGACACCCGTCGCCAGAAGCAGCGCAGAGCCGACGGTCTCCATCCGCGTCACAACGCCCGCTACCGCTACTCGTCGAGATGGAGCCGCTCGAGCTGCTGGCCGGTCACGTCCGCGATGATGTCGAAGTCCTTGTCCTGGTGGAGGACCGCGAGGCCCGCCAGCTCGGCGGTCGCCGCAATCAGGAGATCGGGCACAGCCGGAGCTCGGTGGTGTCCACGGTCGGCGAGCAGTTGCTGGACCTCGACGGCGCGGTCCTCGATGGCTGGCGTCAGGTACTCCACCGGCATGGAGGCCAATGGTGGCCTCCGCAGACCCGCCCGCAGCTCATCTCCGGTACGCGCGCTGTACCCGATCTCCAGCCGTGTGACGGTGCTGACACGCACCAGACCGCGTTCGATCCGCTCAGCCCACGTCTGCCCATCGACGGCGTCGCCGAGACGGACCAGGGCGGACTTGTCGATCAGCCAGTCGGTCACTCCCAGGCCCCCCGCATGATCTCGGGGTCACCGAGGTCGGCGAAGGTCTGGGCGAACTGACGGAGCGACTCGACGCTGACGGGCTCATCAGATGTCGAGGCGACACGCAGCATCTGCCGGCGGAGGTACTCGGTCCGCGACAGACCGAGACGCTTGGCCTTCGCCTCGATGGCGGAGACGACGTCCTCGGGAACGTCGCGGATCAGCACGTCGGTCATGCGTGACACCTCCGTCGGTGGTATCGTATGATATCGAAGGCGCTGCGGTGACGTCCGGTCTGTTTGCGACCGCGACGTCTGCGTGGGCCGCCTGTGCCGCGGTGTCGCAGGCACAGCACCTTGAGTCGGCGGACGTCGTCTTCGAGGGTCGGGCGCTCCGGGGCTCGCAGGCTGGCGACGGGACGCTGCTGTCGCCCGCGCGCTTCGAGATGACGGATCTGCTCAAGGGGGAGGTACCTGACGTGGTCGAGGTCACCACCGGGACGAGCTCCCAGGGGGACGGCCTCGTGATGACGATGTCTGAAGGGATCGCCCCGCGAGCAGGAGAGGTTTGGCGCATCTACGCGATGCATGCTGGGAGGGATGCTCCGCTGGACACCTCCGTGTGCTCGGGGTCGGTACGGCTGACCAGCCAGGAGGCAACGGCGGAGACCGGTGTCGCGACGCGGGGTAGTCCGGACCACGAGTACCGTCTTGTCGCCGAGCAGGTTCCCGGCTTCGGTGGCGCTTGGGTGGAGGGCGGCCACGACGCTGGGCGCGACGGCGGGACCCTGCACCTGTGGCTGGCTGAGGCGAGCGAGGAAGCCGAAGGACAGGCGCGAGCGCTCCTGGTCGAACTGCTGGGAGCCGGCTTCGACCAGGAACTTGTGGTCGTGCACGAGGCCACCTTCACCTGGATCCAGTTGCACGACTGGTTCACCGCGGTCGCAGACGTCCACGGCCTGCCGGGCGTGGTCTTCTCCGACGCAGATGAGCGGATCAACCGGGTGGTCGTCGGTGTGGAGGACCCGGCACGGAACGAGCGCGGTGTCCGGGACTGGCTGCAGGAGCGGTCCATCCCCCAGCAGGCCGTCACCATCGTCCAGAGCGACCCCGTCAGGGCCACTGCCGGCCCAGAGCCGCCGTCCGAAAGTCCCATCACCGGCCGCATGCTGATCGTGATGGCGGGTTTTGCGTGGGCACTCGACCTGCTCTGGCGACGCTGGCGCACGAGAACCGGCGTCCAGCCACCCACCGGGTGAGGCCGGCGGTGCCGAATCTCGCCCCACGCACGGTAGAGAACGCACCTGCACTGGTGCCGCCAGCGGTGCGCTGCGCAGCAGCGCACTGGACGGTCGTCTACGGTTCCGTATACTTCCGTCATGGCTGCCACGAAGATGCTCCGGGTCTCTGACCGCACCCACGACGGGTTCCGCCGTGAGGCGCAACGGCGTGGCGCGACCATCGATGAGGTTGCCGCGGCAGCACTGCGGGCGCTTCGTCAGAAGGAGATGGGCGAGCAGCTCGCGGCACCGCTCGACGACGGTGAAACCGAGTGGCTCGATGCGTCGTTGCGGTGACGTCCAGCTCGCAGACCTGGGCGAGCCGCAGGGGCGGGAAGCTGGTTTCGCACGGCCCGTCGTGGTCGTGACCGCGCAGGTGGTACTCGACCAGGGGCCGAGCGTGGCCCAGGTCGTACCGCTGACCTCCAGGCTGCGTCGCTACCGAGTCGAGGTGACCATCGAGCCGGATCCGGACAACGGCCTCGAGGTCGTCTCGGCAGCTCAGTGTCAGCACATCAGGGCGATCGCCGTCGAACGGCTCGCTGAACCGGTCGGCAACGTCGGCCCGCAGGTGCTGAACCAGATGCGCGAGGTCCTCGCCGACCTCCTGGACCTCTGACGAACCGTTCCCCAGTCGCGATGATGTGGATGGACACGGTGGCCCGAGGACGTGGTGCCAGAAGCGAGCACAGCCTCCGGCGCGCTCCCTCCGTACTGGCAACCAACGCCCGCTATGCACATGCCGGGTTGGGGCCTATCCCATCAACACCCGCTGCCGAACTCACCCGCGGTTGAACCCGCCGCGCGATCTCGCGCGCCCTGCGGCGCCGTCGGCAGCGTCGGGGTGATCAGTCGGCGCAGGCGACGCAGCGACGGGCGGTCGGTCGCGCCTCGAGCCGCTCGGCCGCGATCGCGGTCCCGCAGCGCTCGCAGGTCCCGTAGGTGCCGTCCGCGACCCGGGCAGCGATGTCGTCGAGCTCCGCGAGGTGCGCTCGCGCGGCCGTCAGCAGCGCCGTGACCTGCGCACGTTCGAAGCCGATGGTGGCGCCCTCGGGGTCGTGCTCGTCGTCTGGCGCGTCCTGCGTCGCCTCGAACAGCACCGCGAGATCACGCTCGAGCGCGGCGATGCGTGCCAGCGCACGATCCCGGTCTGCCAGGACCCGTGCGGCGAGTTCGTCGGCTGACCTCCTCACCGCCCGGCACCGACGACCGCGTCGGCGAGCGCTGCGGTGGGGGCGACGGCCAGCCGGACCCCGTCAGCGTCGCAGCGGATGACCGCCACCTCGTCGCCCTCGCTGAACCTCGCGAGTCGACCGGATCCCGTCCGGGTGGCGGCCGGTGCGGCGGTTCCGTACCAGTCGGTCACGGACCCGCACAGGTCGGGATCGTCGGCGTCGCGTTCTGCGAGGGACAGCCCGACTGCCCGCTCGCCGTCCACGTCCCACAGGCGGACCTCGCCGCCCGCCCACGCGGCGGCACGGGCCGCGGGCCCGTCGAGGGCCGCCCCGGTGTCGCCGCCGGGCGCTTCGAGGAGCCACAGCAGCTCGGCTGCGCCGAAGGTGTCGGTGAACCGCTCGTCCGGACCGTCGGGTGCCGTCAGCGCCGGCACGGGGGCGGGTGCCTCGCCGGCACGTTCGGGGAACAGCACGCCGGCGGAGGTCAGTGGCGGGTCGGCGTAGGTGGCGTCGACCGCGTCCCAGCCTCCCGCGAGCCAGCGCTCGCAGACGAGAGCGAGACCCGCGGTGTAGGGGAAGACGAGCTCACGTTGCAGGTGGTGGGGGAAGGTCTCGAGCTGCGCCTGCTGAGCGTCGATGTCGCCGGCGCCGAGCATCCCGAGCTGGTCGGTGAACGAGAGGTGCTCGAGGGTCCACAGGTGCATCAGCAGGGTCGCGTCGCCCTCGACGACGGCCAGCCGCGCGAGCGTCGCGTCGGTGTCCAGCTCGTCGAGGTCGGGGAGGCCGACGACCTGGTCGACGAGGGCGTGGTCGAGCTCGTGGGCGAGGGTGATCGGGTCGAGCGGCCGGACCGTGCCCTCGGGGGTGCGGACCACGAGCTGATCCTCCTCGGTGGCGTAGTAGCCGGCGACCTGCCCCTCGAGGAGCTCGCGCTGGAGCTCGGCCAGGTCCGACCCGGCGGGGATCGCCCGGAGCGCGACCAGCACGTCGGCGCGTGCCGCGAGCTCCTCGGGGTCGAGGTCGGCATGGAGGAGGCCGTCGACGTCACCGCCGCCACCGCCGAGCATCCCGTCGAACAGCTCGCTCAGCTCGCCACCGAGGAGCTCGTCGAGGGGGGAGACGTCGGACGCCTCGGACGCCTCGAGCGCGGCCACCCGCTGCTCGAGTCGCTCGACCTGTTCGGCCAGTTCGGCGGCGCGTTCGGCCTCGGCGGTCGCGCGTCGGGACTGCACCACCGCCACCGTCGACGCCGCGACGAGTCCTGCGACGAACGCGGCCGCGAGCAGGGCGATCAGCGGACGGTGGCTCATGGCGGCAGTCTAGGTCTGCGCGATCGTGGGGCTCCGCCCTTCAGTCGACCGGAGCGGTGGTCGCGATGGCGCCGCGCTCGGTCGGGTCGGCGCTGGCGGCAGCTTCCCCTGCTTCCGGAGCGTCCGAGGCCCCGGCGTGGGGGAGGTGGAGCTGGAAGCGGGTGCCGTCGGCCCCGGTGTCGAGCTCGACCCAGCCTCCGTGGGCGTCGACGACCGCCTGGACGACCGCGAGCCCGAGCCCGGTGGAGCCCGGCGCATCCCCTGAACGAACGAAGGGGGCGAAGACCTCGTCGCGGATGGACTCCGGGATCCCCGGACCTCGGTCGTCGACCACGAGGACGACCTCGCCGCGGGCTTCGACGGCCCGGACCGTGATGCGTGTGTCGGCGGGGGTGTGGACGTGGGCGTTGGTGACCAGGTTGAGGACCGCCTGCGCGAGACGGTCGGGGTCGGCGTCGAGCAGCACCGGGGGTGGAGGCTCGATTCGGACGTGCTCGATCCGCAGGCCACCGATCTTGAGCTCGAGGTCCTCGAAGAAGGCGACGAGCTCGAGCTCGCGGGGTCGGACGAACCCCTCCATGCCGGACCGGGCGATGGCCATCAGGTCCTCGACGAGCCGGCCCATCCGGTGCAGCTCGTCCTCGACGACCTCGATCGTCTCACGGAGCGCCTCGGGGTCGTCCCGACCGATGGTGCGCAGCATCTCGAGGTGCCCGCGGGCGATGGTGATGGGGGTCCGCAGCTCGTGGGAGATCGATGCCATGAACTCGGTCTGGCCGCTGGATGCCCGCTCGATCCGGTCGAGCATGGAGTTGAACTCACGGGCGAGGACGCCCACCTCGTCCTCGGTCTCGGGCACGGCGACCCGGCCGTGGAGGGAACGGAGCTCGGTGGAACGGGCGGCGCTGGCCAGTCCCTGCAGCGGGGCGAGCGAGCGCCGCAGGGCGGTGGTGAGCAGGACCGCACCGATGAGCAGCGACACCGCGGCGGCGGCGGCGACCAGGCCGGCGGCGGTGAGCGCCTGGGCGCGCACCGGAGCCAGGGGTGCGACGATCTGGTAGCTGCCGATCCGTTCGCCGTTGAGCACGATCGGTGCGGAGGAGGATCGGATGTCGCCCGCGTCGGACGCGATCGTCTCGCGTCGGCCCAGCGTGCCCTCGGGGAGCTGATCCGTCCGGAACAGCTCCTCGAGCGCGGTCGGTCCGCTCGCTGACGCCAGCGGCGCGCTGCCGTCGGTCCGGATGATGGTCCAGTACGACTCGGTGGCGGGGTTGAGCTGGAGGTAACGCCGCGACGCCCGTCGCAGGGCCTCGACCCCGTCCACCCCCGTCGGCGGTGCCGCGCCCTCCGGGTTCTCACCGGCGCCGTCGGCGGCCGCCGCGGCCTCCGCGGCTTCCTCCTCGAGCGCCGCCACCTCCTCATCGAGCAGCGTCGCCATCGAGGTGTCGAAGCGTTCGCGTTCGCGGTCGAGCACGACGTCGATGTCGTCGAGCGAGGCTTGCAGCAGCAGCTCGTAGGCCAGCGCGGTGGCGACCGCGAGGCTGACCGCGAACACCAGGATGGCGGTCAGCGGTACGCGGACCCGCAGGGAGCGCCACGGTCGGACCACCTGCTCCTCTGTTGCCGCGTCCCGTGGAGGCACCGTCAGGCCTTGAACCGGTAGCCGGCGCCGCGGACGGTCTCGATCAGGTCGGGGCGCAGCTTGCGACGCAGGTACCCGACGTAGACCTCGACCACGTTCGACCCTGGCTCGAAGTCGTAGCCCCACACCCGGTCCATCAGCTGCACCTGTGAGAGGACCTGGCCGGGGTGGCGGAGGAAGGTCTCGAGCAGCGCGAACTCGCGGGCGGTCAGGGAGATGTCGCGTCCGTCGATCCGGGCGGACCTCGATCGCACGTCGAGCTGGACGTCCCCCACGGTCAACACCGTGGAGGTCGCCTGGTCGCGGGACCGCAGGCGGGCGTGGATCCGGGCCAGGAGTTCGGCGAACGAGAACGGTTTGGTGAGGTAGTCGTCCGCGCCGGCGTTGAGGTTGCGGACCCGGTCCTCGATCGCGTCCTTGGCGGTCAGCACGATCACCGGTACGTCGGGCCGCTTGTTGCGGAGGCGCTCGAGCACCTGTTCGCCGCTGAGCCCGGGCAACATGAGGTCGAGGACGACGAGATCGATGTCGTCCTGGCAGGCGAGCGCGTAGCCGGTGTCGCCGTCGGCCGCGCGTTGCACGGTGAAGCCCTCGGCCTTGAGGCCGTGTTCCACGAAGGCCGCGATGCGGTCCTCGTCCTCGACGATGAGCACGTGCACGGAGGTCCTCGGATCGTGGCGGATCGCCGGGGTCCGTACAGCGTGCCACGGAGGATGGGTGGCGGCGTCGGGTCTGAGAACATCCTCACCTCCGGTTCAGCGGGGAGGTGGTTCGCTGCGGCACCCTCCCGCGCCAGCGCACGAACCCGTGGCCGGCTCCGACGACGCTGAGGCGAGACGTGACCACCACCGATCCCGCGACGCAGGTGGGCCCGGTCCTGACCGGTCCCGAGGCCGCCGACGTGCTCGGCGCGGCGCTGGGTGCCGCTGACCTGCACCTCGACGCGTGGCGGCTCGATTCGATCCACCACCGCGTCGGTCGGTCGTTGTCGGCGTTGTACGCCGCGCGGGTGCTCGACGAGGCAGGCACGGCGCACGATCTCGCGCTCGTCGCCCACGTCGACCGCAAGCCTGTGCCGGCCGGGCCGGTCGAGGTCACCGTGGACGACGTCCCGGTGTGGGTGTGGCGCTTCCCCGACGATCCGTTCCTGCCAGGCCTCCCGTCGGCGACGTCAGCGGTCCGGGTGCGTGAACTGCTCGACGGGCTCGGGGTCGGCCCGGGCGAGGTGGGGCTCCGGATCCGGGCCTACCGGCCCTCACGTCGGGCCGTCGTCGAGGTCTCCATCGCTGGCGCTGAGACCGAGGGGCGGGTGCTGTACCTCAAGGTGCTGGTCGGCGACCGCGCGGCGAGGCTCGGGATCGTGCACCGCGAGCTGGCCGCCGCCGGGGTGCCCGTCCCCGGGGTCGTCGGTGTCGCCGCCGCTCAGGGGATCCTGGCGATCCGGGCCCTGCCGGGAGCGACGCTCCGGACCGCGCTCGCCGAGGGGGCACCGGTCCCACCGCCCGAGGCGCTGGTCGAGATCTCCGAGCGGCTCGCCCGGACGCCGCTGAGCGCCGGAGCCGACCCGACCCGCTTCGCGGACCCGACCCGGCACGTGGCCGTCCTGACCGACCTGTGCCCGGACCTGCGCGACGACCTCGAGCGAACGGCCGATGTGGCCCGCAGCGTCGGCGGTCCCCGCGTCCCGGTCCACGGCGACCTCCACGATGCGCAGCTGCTGGTGGCGGGCGACGAGGTCGTCGGGGTGCTCGACGTCGACGGCGCGGGTGAGGGACTGCTCGCCCAGGACGCGGGGTCGTTCGTGGCCCACCTCGAGGCGATCGGCGAGGTGTGGCCGGATGTCGGTGACCGGGTCCGCGACTACGCGGCACAGGTCGCGGCCGCCTACGAGCGGCTGCTCGACCCGCGTGACCTCGCCAGAGGGGTGGCAGGAGCGTGGCTCGGGCTGGCGACCGGTCCCTACCGGGTCCAGGACGCCGGGTGGGAACGGTTCACGCGCGGGCGGATCGCGCGTGCAGCCGCGTGGGCCGACCGCGCGAGCTGAGCGAACGCGACGGTGCCCCGCCCGGGGCGGGCGGGGCACCGTGAGTGGCCGGCGGATGGGGTGGTCCGCGGCCGGGGGGACGTGTCGGTTCAGCTGTCGATGGAGCCGGCCGATGCGGCCGAACCACCGGAGGCGGAGTCGACCGGGTCCGCCGGTGCGACCGGCGCTGCGGGTTCGACCGTCTCCGGGGGGGCGACCGGGGCCGGGGCTGCTGGGGTCGAGCTCTCGGGCGCAGGGGCCGAGGGCGGCGAGGTCGGGGACTGCGGCGTCGGTGCGCTGACCGGGGTGGCCTCGGCGGGGCTCACCGCGCTCGGCTCAGCGGTCGCCGTCCCGTCCAACGGGACCGGGGTGACCGGATCGCCGATGGCGTCGGATTCGAGCTGGATCGGTGCGGGGTCGTCCGCGGTCGCCGAAGAGAGCCCGAAGGCGCCGGCAGCCAGCGTCGCGGCGACGGCGGACACCACGGCGACCGTCACGTAGCGGCCCTGCAGGAGGTGCTTCACGGCGTCGTCCTCGTGATCGTGTGGCCGGGCAGGTTCGGATCCGCCGGCAGCATCGAGATCCATGGTGCAGGACGGAGCTGAGGGACGGGTGACAGCCACCTGAGAGAGCTCTCAGGTGCTTCGTCGGCCCTCGATCCGTGGGGCCGGGGCGTGGACCCACCCCCACGGATCGACCAGCCGTGGGGTCAGCTGTCGATGGATCCGGACGAGGCGGGGCTGTCGGGTGAGTTCTGGCTGACCGGCGAGGCTTGGCTGACCGGCGAGGCTTGGCTGACCGGGGACACCGGGGACGGTCCGGACGGAGCCGAGGCCGTCGAGACCTGGCTGACCGGTGAGTTCTGGCTGACCGGCGAGGCTTGGCTGACCGGAGACACCGGGGACGGTCCGGACGGAGCCGAAGCGGTGGAGACCTGGCTGACCGGCGACGTCTGCGAGACCGGTGACGTCTGTGAGGCGGGCGACGTCTGGGAGACCGGTGAGGGCTCGCTAGCCGGCGACGTCGGTGAGCCGTCGGTGTCGACGGCCTCGATGGACGGCCCCACGTCGGGGGACTCGTCCGCGGTCGCCTCGAGCTCGATCGGGTCCGAGCTCTGGGCGGTCGCGGCCGTGAGGCCGAACGCGCCGGCGGCGACGGCGGCGGCCGTGGCGGACGCGGTGATGATCCGGGTCGGTCGGCTGCGGAGGTGCTTCATGGTCGGGCTCCTCGAGGGGTGGGGGGAGGTCGATCTGCATCCCGTCGCGGGAGGCGATGGGTGCAAGGTGGTCCCCCACCCTGAGAAGGTGGTGACGCCGAGGTGAGAGAGGCTTCAGGTCGAAGCTGCGAGCGTCCGCCTGCTCACCGGCTCGGGTCGAGCACGAGCTTGCCGACGCTGCGGCGCTCACGGAGATCGATGTGGGCCTGCGCGGCATCCGACAGCGCGTAGGTGCCGCCGACCACCGGGCGGAGGTCGCCGGCTGCCGTCAGATCGAGCAGTTCACGCATCGGGGCGGCGAGGTGACGCTGCGGGTCCTTCATCGCGTGCATCAGCCAGAAGCCGACGACCGCGCGCGACCGACCCATCAGCTCGCCGACGTTCACCAGCGCCGGGGGTTGCCGTGACGCCATCCCGAAGACCACCAGCCGCCCGAACGGCGCGAGGGCGGCCAAGCTCTGGTCGGTGGTGGCGCCACCCACCATCTCGAGCACGAGGTCGACCTTGCCGCCGTTCGCGTCCTCGATGCGCTCCTTGAGGCCCTCCTCGGCGCCGTCGATGGCGACGTCCGCGCCGAGGTCGAGCGCGAGCTGGCGCTTGTCCTCCGACGAGGCCACGGCGATGACCTTGCCGGCCCCCCACCGCTTGGCGAGCTGCACGGCCAACGTGCCGACGCCTCCGGCAGCCGCGTGCACGACCACCGACTCGCCCTCGGCGAGGTGTCCCGAGGTGCGGAGCAGGTGCCACGCGGTGGTGCCCTGCAGGACCAACGCGAGGGCCTGGCCGTCCTCGACCCCGTCGGGGACGTCGAAGCTGGTCTGCTGCGGTGCGAGGGCGCGTTCGGCGTAGCCACCGCTGGCCAGGAGCGACACCACGCGGCGCCCGTCCGGCAGCGTGCCCACCGCCTCGGCGCCGGGGACGAGCGGGAGGGTCTGGGGGGCGAGGTAGGAGTCCTCGGCCTGGTGGGTGTCGGCGTAGTTGACGCCGGCGTGCGCGACGGTGAGGACCTCGAGCCCGGGGGCGGCCTCCGGTTCGGGCTGGTCGTCGATCAGCGTCAGGACCTCGGGACCGCCGAACTCGGTGATGCGGATCGCGCGCACGTGCCAACCTGTCGTCGTCGGGGGAGCGGGCACGCTACCGAGCCGAGGTCGTCGGTTCAGGCCGTGGTCACGTCGGCCACCTCGGCCCCGAGCGCGGCGATCAGCTGGTCGGCGTCGGTCAGCAGCGCCGCCCCGCGTCGGCCGCTGCCGATCGTCACGGTGCCGGTACCCGGGATCGATGCGTCGGCGATCACCGGCCAGGGACGCGTCGACCCGAGCGGCGTGATCGTCCCCCGTTCGTACCCGGTCGCGTCCCGTGCGACCTCGGCGTCCGGCATCGAGAGCCGGGAGACGCCGAGGTGCGAGCGCAGCTTCGGCCAGTCGATGGACCGGGGCCCTGGCACGAGGACGAACACGAGGTCGTCCTCGGCGCGGCGGATCACCAAGGTCTTCAGCAGCTGCTCGGGGGCGACGCCGGTGGCCGCGGCGGCTTCCTCGGCGCTGCGAACGCCCTCGGTCGAGCGCACCTCGTAGGTGAGCCCGAGCGCGTCGGCGGCGACGGCTCCGGGCGGCGGGTCGTGCAGGGACACGTCGGTCCTCTCCGGGCGGTAGGAGCTTGACGTTACCTCGTCGACCGTGCATCCTAACGATGTTAGGGAGAACGAACATCGTTCGGATGCCGCTGGTGTGACCGGCACTGGGTGTTCGGTGCGGAGGTGCGAGGCGTGGGTGAGGGTGTCGCGACCGACGAGGTGGCCACCGGTCCGGGGCGAGCTGTGCCGGTGGCACGGACGCGCGTCGAGCGCCGGCGTGCCGCCACGCGTGAGGACATCCTGCGTGCCGCCACGGAGCTCGCCCGCCAGCACGGCATCGCCGAGCTGTCCCTGCGGGACCTCGCGAGCGCGGTCGGGATGAAGGCGCCGTCGCTCTACTCCTACTTCGGGTCCAAGGCGGCGATCTTCGATGCGCTCTTCGCCGCCGGGTACCGCGAGTTCGATGCGCGTCTCGCGGCCCTCGCCGCGACCGGATCGGTCCGGGATGACCTCGCCACGGTCCTGCGGGCCTACGTCGGCTTCTGCACCGAGGACCTGCCCCGCTACCAGCTGATGTTCACCCGGGTGCTCCCCGGGTGGGAGCCGAGCGACGAGGCCTACGCGGTCTCGCGCGCGTCGTACGACCGGTTCGTCGCCCGCTTCGCCGAGCTCGGCATCACCGACCCCGCAGCGCTCGACCTGTGGACCGCCATCAGCGCCGGGTTCGCGGCGCAGCAGGTCGCCAACGACCCGGACGGCGATCGGTGGCTGCGCCTCGTCGACGACGCCGTCGAGCTGTTCCTCGCCTACCAGGAGGTGACGTGAGTTGGAACCCGTGACCGCGCCCGTGCCCGTGTCCGAGATCCGTCCGGTGGCTCGCGGCGCCGACGCGTCCGCGCTCGCCACGTCGGTGTACACCCAGCTGTTCCGGCTGCTCGAGCAGCTCGAGCCGCAGGACTGGACACGACCGACCGACTGCGACGGGTGGACCGTCGACGACGTGGTCGGTCACCTCCTCGGCGCCGCCGAGGGACACGCCTCGTTGCCCGAGTTCGTGCGGCAGTTCGTGCACGGCGGCCGAGGCGCGTCACGCTTCGGTGGCAGCGCCCTCGATGCGATGAACGATGTGCAGGTGCGCGAGCACGCCCACCTCGATCCTGCCGCGAAGCTCACGGCGTTGCGACGGGTCGCCCCGTCGGCGGTGCGGGCCCGGGTGGGGCTGCCGCGTCCGCTCCGGGCGCTGCCCATCCCGATCCCCGCCGCCGGCAACATGCCGAGCGGGCTGCCGACGCGCATCACCCTCGGCCACCTCAACGACGTGATCGTCACCCGCGACGTGCTCATGCACCGCATCGACATCGCCCGAGCCGCCGACCTCGACCCGGGACTCGATGCGGAGGCCGACCGGCGGCTCGTGGCCGACATCGTCCGCGAGTGGGCCGAGCGTCACGGGCAGCCGGTGCAGCTCCGGCTCGGGGGGCCGGCCGGTGGGGAGTACCGGCAGGGAGATGGCGGGCCGGAGCTGGCGCTCGAGGCGACCGAGTTCTGTCGCACGGTGTCGGGTCGGGTGGCGGGCACCGGCCTGCTCGCGACGCACGTGCTGTTCTAGTCCGGGTCCCTCGCGTCGGGGACGCCCGCTGCGGCGTCCTCCTCTGCCACGGCCCGTTCCTGGCGCGCCTCGAGGAAGAACGCGCCGAGCGTGGCGGCCAGCGACGCGAACACCACGACGGCGTAGGCGCTCAGCACCAACGCCAGCAGCCGGCCGGCGAGCGTGACCGGCTCGGTGATGATCGCGCCAGAGATGGCGGCGTTGGCCGAGATCCAGAGCGCGTCGCCGAGCGAGGTCACCCCGCCCTCCCGGCCGCGCTCGAGCACGTAGAGCAGCTGGCCGCCGGCGAAGATCGTGATGAGCGTCGCCGCGCCGAGGAACTGCAGCCGTCCGGCGAGCAGCCCGCGGGCCGTGCCGACGGCGCGGTACGAGGCGCCCGCCACGCGGGCGGCCGGCAGGATCCGCAGGGCCCGGAGCGCCCGCGTGATCCGCAGGACCCGCAGGACGGGCAGGACCAGGAACAGCACCGAGGGCCAGTGGCGGACCAGGTAGCGACCGGGGTGACCGGACACCCACAGCTTCGCCGCGAACTCCAGGCCGAAGACCACCCAGATGACGTTGCCCGCGAGCGCGAGCGGGCCGCGCAGCTCCTCCGGGGCGACCAGTTCGTAGGCGACCAACCCCGCCCAGATGACGGCGAGGACCGCCATCGGGACGTCGAGACGATCCTCGATCAGGGCCGCGGTGCGCTCGCGGGCCGTCGGTTCGTCCTCGGGGTCCCGCGCCAGCGTCGTCGCCGCGCCACCCGGGTCCGCCGTCACGGCACGAGCAGGAGCTTGCCGCTGGTGCTGCCCGAGGCGAGGTCCTCGTGGGCACGGGCGGCATCCTCGAGGGGGTAGCGCTCGTGGATCGCGACGTCGAGCTCGCCGGCCGCGAACAGGTCGAACAGCGACGTCGCGCGCCAGGTCAGCTCGTCGGGCGTCGCGGTGTAGGCGCCGAGGCTCGGCCGGGTGACGAACAGCGAGCCGTGCTGGTTCAGCGTCTGGAGGTCGATCGGTGGGACCGGTCCCGACGACTGGCCGAACAGCACCAGCGTCCCCCGCGGCGCGAGCGAGCGCAGCGACTGGTCGAAGGTGTCGGCGCCGACCGAGTCGTAGACGACCTGGACGCCGCGGCCGTCGGTGAGCCGACGTGCCTCGTCGCTGATGACCACGCCCTCGTCGCGGTAACGGATGACCGCGTCGGCGCCGAGCCGGCGGGCCTCGGCCTCCTTCGCGTCGGTCGAGGTCAGCCCGATGACCCGGGCGCCGCGGCGCACCGCCAGCTGGGTGAGCAACCGTCCGACGCCGCCCGCCGCGGCGTAGACCAGCGCGGTGTCGTCGCGGCCGACGGCGAAGGTCGAGTGGCTGAGGTAGTGGGCGGTCATCCCCTGCAGCATCAGGGCGGCAGCGGCCTCGGCGGGCACCCCATCAGGGACGGGGACGACCGCTTCGGCATCGGCGACCACGAGGTCGGCGTACGACCCGAGCGCTCCAGCCCACGCGACGGTCCGACCGACCGCGGCGTCGTCGACGCCCTCACCGACCGCGACGATCTCACCGGCCCCCTCGAGCCCCAGCACGAAGGGGGTCTCCATCGGGTAGGCGCCGGAGCGCTGGTAGGTGTCGATGAAGTTGACCCCGGCCGCGGCGACGCGGACCAGCACCTGTCCCGCCCCGGGGGAGGGGTCAGGGACCTCTTCGAGCTGCATGGCGCCCGGACCTCCGGGCTCGGACACGCGGACGGCTCGCAAGGGATGCTCCTCCGGTTCGGCGCGGCGTGTTCGACGCTAGTGGTCACCTCGTAGGCTCGCAGCGACCGAACGGAGCCCACCGTGCCGCGGACCCTCGCCCTGATCGCGCACGACGCGAAGAAGGACGACCTCATCGCCTTCGCCCTGCGCCGGCGCGACGACCTCGCACGCTTCGCGCTGCTCGCGACCGGCACGACGGGACAACGTCTCGCGGAGGCGACGGGGCTCGAGGTCGAGCGCGTCAGCAGCGGGCCGCTCGGCGGTGACGTGCAGATCGGGGCACGCATCGTCCAAGGCGATGTGGCTGGTGTCCTGTTCCTGCGCGACCCGCTGACCGCCCACCCTCACGAACCCGACATCCAGGCCCTGCTGAAGCTGTGTGACCTGCACGGCGTACCGCTCGCCACCAACGAGGTGACGAGCCGGTTCGTGCTCGATGGCCTGCTCGGGACGGAACCGGACCAGGAGACGACGTGACCGACCGCACCGACCTCGGACTCGACGAGCGCGACCTCGCCCACGTGGCGGGCCCGCCGGTCGGTGATGCCGTCCCGCTCTCGGACGGCGCTACGACCGACGTGCACGTGTCCGGCCCCGAGGACGGCGAGGTGGTCCTGTTCGTCCCGGGGCTCGGCCAGCAACGCACCGCGTGGCCGCCGGAGGTCCTCGCGGCTCTGCACGAGGCCGGGTACCGCACGGTCTGCGCCGACAACCGCGACGTCGGACGTGGCCACGTCCACGAAGGCACCCCGTTCGACCTCCCACGCGAGGAGGACGGTTGGCCCCGCTCGCCGTACACGCTGGCCCGCATGGCGCTCGACCACCTCGAGGTGCTCGACCACCTCGGTATCGACCGGGCGCACGTGCTCGGCGTCTCGATGGGCGGGATGATCGCCCAGCACGTCGCGCTCGCCGCGCCGGAGCGGGTCACATCGCTGGTGTCGGTGATGTCGACCACCGGGGCGCGCGACGTCGGTGGTCCGACCGAACGCGCCAAGCCGGCGCTGACCAGCGTCCCTCCGCACGGCGACCTCGACGCGTACGTGACCTACCAGGTCGAGCTGCAACGGATCATCGGTACGCCGGGGGCCGAGGACGACGAGCGCGCCGCAGCCCGAGCGCGGGTCGGGTTCACCCGCGGCGTCCACGAGTGGGGCTCGGCGCGTCAGCTGCTGGCCATCCGCGGTGACGGCGATCGGACCGCGGCGCTGGCAGCCATCAGCGCGCCCACGCTCGTGCTGCACGGCGAGGACGATCCGCTGATCGACGTCTCCGGTGGCCACGCGACGGCGGCGGCGATCCCTGGCGCGCAGCTGGTCACCATCCCCGGGTGGGGCCACGATCTCCCCGTGGCGTACCTCGACCGCCTGCTCCCACCCGTGCTCGATCACCTCGGGGCCGCCCGATGATCCGGCTGCGCACCCTGGGGCTCGCGGGCGCCGCACTCACGCTGGCCGGGCTGCGTGCCCGGTCCCGTGGCCGCGATGACCGCCACCTCGCGCAGGTTCGCGAGCTCGATCCGGACCGCGAGTACGCGGCCATCACGCGGATCGGCTCCGCGTACGAGTTCCCGTGGGACACCGAGACGGCCCTCAGCCTCGCGCTGTTCCGGACCTTCGCCGTGCCGACGATCAGCCGCATCCTGCTCGATTCGGGGGCGTTCACCGAGGACACCCGGAAGCGCTACGACGACACCGAGTTGCTGCTGGCCGAGGTCGAGGAGCACGGCCTCGATGCGCCACGGGGGCGGGCGGCCATCCGGCGGATCAACCGGATGCACGCCGCCTTCCCGATCCGACCGGTCGACATGACCTACGTGCTCTCGACGTTCGTGGTCGAGCCGCGCCGCTTCGTGGAACGCTACGGCTGGCGTGACATGCACCCGCACGAGATCGCCGCCGGCTGGCGCTACTGGCGCGAGCTCGGGGCGCGCATGGGTGTCACGGGCCTGCCGGACACGGTCGAGGAGTTCACGGCGTGGAACGAGGCCTTCGAGCGGGCCGAGTTCCGGTACGACCCGGCCAACCACGCGGTCGCCGACGCGACGATGACGATGTACCTCACCGAGGTCTACGGGGTTCCGGAGCCCCTGCTCCCTGCCGCCCGGCAGGCCGCCCTCGCCCTGCTCGAACCCGAACTGATCGACGCGCTCGGGTACGACCGACCGCCGGCGTGGGTCCGTACCGCCGTGACGGGCGCCCTCCAGGTGCGCGCCCGTGCGCTGCGCTGGTTCGCGCCACCTCGTCGTCGCCCCTACCGGATCACGGAGGTGTCACGGCCGCTCTACCCGCTCGGCTACCGGATCGAGCAGCTCGGGACCTTCCCGGAGCCCGCTGTGGCAGCGGGAGCGGGCACGCGTGACGGGGTCCTGCCGCGGGACGTCCCCGCCGTCGTCGGTCAGCCGAGCGCCGGTACCCGCTGAGCCGGTCTCCTGCCGTGGTGCTCGGTTCGGGGGCCTGGGCGAGGTGCCGTAGCCTCGCGGGGCGCCCGCCCCGTCTCGACCCCTCGAGCGACGTGGCGCGCTCCCACCTCGCCGGCCCTCCCGGAGGCAGTCGTGTCCAACAGCGAGTTCACCGGCGTCGTCGACGTCCGCGATCGGCTCACCGCGGCCGGGTACCTGGTCGACGCCTCGATCGAGACCGTCGTCTACCTCGCCGAACGGCTCGGTAAGCCCATCCTGGTCGAGGGTCCCGCCGGTGTCGGGAAGACCGAGCTCGCCAAGGCCGTCGCGGCCGCCCGCGGCGCCGACCTCGTCCGCCTGCAGTGCTACGAGGGTCTCGACGAGGCCAAGGCCCTCTACGAGTGGAACTACAAGAAGCAGCTGCTGCGCATCACCCACGCCCGCGGTGGCGAGGTGACCGGCGCCGGCGGCGAGGCGTGGGACGAGGTCGAGGACGACCTGTTCGGCGAGGACTACCTGATGGAGCGGCCGCTGCTGCGGGCGCTGCGGGCCACCAACGACACGGTGCTGCTGATCGACGAGGTCGACAAGGTCGACTTCGAGTTCGAGGCGCTGCTGCTCGAGATCCTCTCCGACTTCCAGGTGACGATCCCCGAGCTCGGGACCGTGACCGGGACCAAGCACCCGTTCGTCGTGTTGACCTCCAACAACAGCCGCGAGCTGTCCGAGGCCCTCAAGCGGCGCTGCCTGTACCTCTACCTCGACTACCCCACCCTCGAGCGCGAGCGCGACATCGTCATGTCGCGCGTGCCCGAGGCGCCCGAGGCGCTCGCCGACCAGCTCGTGCGGATCGTGCGGTCGCTGCGTCAGCTCGAGCTGAAGAAGCCGCCGTCGATCTCCGAGACGCTCGACTGGGCCCGGACGTTGCTCGAGCTCGGGTTCGACACCATCGACGAGGACGTCGCCCGGAGCACCATGAACGTGCTGCTCAAGTACCAACAGGACGTCCAGAAGGCCAACCAGCACCTGCGGATCTCACCGCGCCCCGAGATGAACTGACGTGACCGACGCTGCACCGGGCCCGGCCGAGGTCGGGGATCCGCCCGCAGGGGAGGATCCGCTCGCGGCCGACAAGCGGACGCTCACCATCGGGGCGATCTCGATGGTCGGTCTCATCCTGATCGGCGTCGTCAGCGCGCAGCTGTTCGCCCGAGGTGGCTGCGCGGCGGTGGTCGACCCCGAGCCCGCGGTCCACGCCGCCGAGGGACAGGCGCCC
The DNA here is from genome assembly GCA_040882055.1 of Nitriliruptor sp. Classification (GTDB taxonomy): domain Bacteria; phylum Actinomycetota; class Nitriliruptoria; order Nitriliruptorales; family Nitriliruptoraceae; genus Nitriliruptor. Next base: position 60,238 of record JBBECA010000065.1, on the reverse strand, counting down.
GTCGACGTGGTCGCCGACACGCTGCAGGTCGACGGCGAGGCGATCGTGGCCGCCGTCGAGGCTGCCGCCGGGGCGCCGGTGACCGCTGCACTGGCGGTCGGGGACGCCGCGGACGTGGTGGCGTTCGGGGAGGGGCTGCTCACCACGGGACGGACGATCACCAGCCTCGATCCGTCGTTGGCTCCGGTCGCGACCTTCGACAGCGACGATCCGGTGGTCGGCGACGGGCCGGCCGTCCACCACGTGGTGCTCCCGAACCAGCGGACGGGCCAGACCGACGCGTTGGTCCCGCTGACCGGTTCCGAGCTGTCGGTCGGGACCTGCGTCGACACCGCGGTCGTCGGGTCACCGTTCGCGTTCCTGCTCGGTGCCGGCGACGGGCAGCTGCTGCTCTTCCGCGCCGAGGAGGACGGCGATGCGCCGACCCTGCAGCTGCGCGATGCCGAGGCGGGGGTGCTCTGGGACACGCCGCTCGAGCAGCCGGCCGGACCTCCCGGGACGCTCGCCGAACGGTTGAGCGCTGCCCTCGGCCCGGACACGGTCGTCGCTGCGCGCCGGGTCGGACCGCAGGAGGAGGCCACCGCACCGGCCGTGGCCGGGTTCGGGCGCGGGGACGGTACCGCGCGGTTCGAGCTCGCTGGTCCGCAGCTCGCGGCTGCGGCGGAGCTCGACGACAGCGCGGCGATCCGTTGGGAGGTCGCGGCGGTCGGCCGGGACACCGCCCTGCTGCACGGACGTCCCGACCCCTCGGACGCCGAGCAGGACGCCGATCCCCGCGGCGACGGTGCCCTGGTCCTCGTCGACCTCGCCGACGGCGAGGTGGTCACCGCCGTCACCGGTCTCGGACCGCTGCGGCGTGCCGCCGCCGACCTCGGCGCGTCGAGCGATCGGTTCGCGGTCGCGACCGCGAGGCCCGGGAGCGATGACCAGGAGGACGTCCTCGTCGTCGACGCGGACGGTGCACGGACGCCGTTCGAGGGTCCGGTGACCGACGCCGTCCTGGCCTGGGGGGAGGGGGTCCTGCTGATCGGTGGGCCGGAGCGCCTCGCACGCCTCGACCTCGCCGCGGGATCGGTCACCGCCGAGACGGTGGAGGACGTCAACGTCCGCGCCATCACCACCACCCCGGAGGGCCGCCTCGCCGTGCTCCTGACCCGTACCGACGCCGAGGGCGCCGACGACGGTGGCGAGGCTGCCGACGGCGAGGCGGTGCTCGTGATCACCACCCGCGACGATGGCCTCGTGTCCGCCCCCGCCGTGCCGGCCGGGGGCTGACGGCAGTACCGTCGTCACCGCGTCATCCCACCAGGAGCCACCCGTGTCCGACCAGCTCTCGCAGGTCCTCGCCGAGGGCCCTCCGCCGGTGCACGGGTTCCTGCAGCGCGTCCTCGACTTCGTCGGCGCGCTCCGCCGGGCGGGTGTGAGCGCCACCCAGTCCGAGGCGATCGATGCGGTGCGCACCATCCCGCACCTCGATCTGCTCGAACGGGAGCAGCTCCGCGAAGCCCTCGCCGCGACCTGCATCACCACCCGGAACCACCGCCGCGCCTTCGACGACCTGTTCGAGCTGTACTTCCCCGCCCGTGAGGCCGACATCGACGACACCCCGTCGGTCACCGACGGGCCCGACGGGGAAGGGCAGGGCGACCCCGACGAGTACCTGCGCGATCTGATCGACCAGCTCATGGCGGGCGGGGACGAGTCGATCCGCCAGTTCGCCCGCGAGGCGGTCGACCGGTTCGGTCGCGTCGAGGGTCGCGACGGTGGGGTGTCCTACTTCCAGTACAAGGTCTTCCGCGCCGTGGACCTCGCCCAGATCCTGCGTGACCTGCTCGCGCGCCGGGTCGAGGACGAGGAGCAGACCACTCCGCTCCAGGAGCGGCTGTGGCGTGACGAGTTCGAGGCCCGGCTGCGCACCTTCCAGCAGGAGGTCGAGTCCGAGATCCGCCGGCGGGCTGCGGCGCAGCGTGGCGTCGACCAGGTCGCGGATCGGATGACCCGGCCGCCGGTCGAGGAGCTCGACTTCTTCCACCTCTCGGCCGAGGATCAGGCGCAGCTGCGCAGCCAGGTCCGGCCGCTGGCGCGCAAGCTCGCCACCCGGGTCGCGGTCAAGCGGCGTCACGGCAAGGACGGCCGCCTCGACGTGCGCAGGACCGTCCGCAAGTCGCTGTCCACCGGCGGCGTTCCGTTCGACCCGACCTTCAAGCCGCGCCGGCCCCACAAGCCGGAGCTGTTCGTCATCTGCGACGTATCGGGGTCGGTGGCCTCGTTCGCGCGGTTCACGCTGATGCTCGTGCACACGCTGCAGGAGCAGTTCAGCAAGGTGCGCTCGTTCGCGTTCATCGACACCCTCGACGAGGTCACCTCGTTGTTCGACCAGAGCGACGCCAGCGACGCCATCAAGCGGATGATGGTCGAGGCGGAGCTCGTCTGGCTCGACGGGCACTCCGACTACGGCCACAGCCTCGAGAAGTTCCACGCCGACCACGCCCGGGACGTCACCCCGCGGTCGACGGTCATCATCCTCGGGGACGCGCGCAACAACTACCGCCAGGCCAACGCGTGGGTGCTGCAGGACCTCACCAAGCGCGCCCGTCACGTGTACTGGCTCAACCCCGAACCGATCCAGTTCTGGGACACCGGTGACTCCATCGCCGCCAGCTACGCGCGCTACGTCGACGACATGGTGGAGGTCCGCAACCTCAAGCAGCTCGCGAGCTTCGTCGAGCGCATCGCGTAGCGAGAGCACGCGTCGGAGCCGAGCGCAGCGCGTAGCGAGAGCACGCGTCGGAGCTGAGCGCATCGCGCAGCGCAGCGGGTACTACGGTCGCGCGGACCGGACGATCCGGAGGGCACGTGAGCACCTCGACCCCGACACCGCCGCTCGCCGAGCGGGCGACCGACGAGCCCGGGCGTGAGGTGCCCGGCCCGGGCATCCGTGCGTCGGTCACCGGCACCCTGCGGGTGCGTAGCGATCCGCTCGCCTGGGTCCACGAGCAACGGGCACGCTTCGGTGACGTCTTCGCCGCGCGGCTCCCGAGGTGGATGCCTGGCGCGCCGTCGATGCTGGTCTACGCCTGCGAGCCGGTGGCCGTGCGCGAGATCCTGACCGACCCGCGGCGGTTCGTGAAGCGGTCACCGGTCTGGGACGAGCTCGCGCTCGGGCTCGGGAACGGCCTACTGACGAGCGAGGGGGACGTCTGGCGTGGCCAGCGGCGCACCCTCCAGCCCTTGTTCACCCGGCGGCGCATCGCCGACTACACCGACGCCTTCCTGACCGCGACCGAGTTCGTCGGTGACAGCTGGAACGGTCGGCCGGACGTGGAGTTGGTCGACGAGATGGAGCGGGTCACGCTCGGGTCGGTCAGCCGGGCGCTGTTCGGCACCGACGTGACCGACGAGGTGGCCCCGATCGTGCACGCCACCGACGAACTGTCGGCGCTCACCATCCGGCGGGGAGTCGCGCCGGTCACCACACCACGGTGGCTCCCGACGCCACAGAACCGGCGGCTGGCGACGCTGGAGCGTGACCTCGAGCACCGGGTCGAACGCATCGTCGACCGTGCCGCGTCGCACGCGGGCGAGCGCGACGACCTGGTCTCGCGGCTGCTCGACGCCGAGGACCCCCAGACGGGGGGGCGTCTCGACGAGCGTGAGATCCTCGAGCAGGCACTGATCTTCCTGCTGGCCGGCTACGACACGACGAGCACGGCGCTGGCGTTCACCTTGCACGAGCTCGGCGCCCGACCGGATCTCCAGGACGCGGTCCGCGCCGAGATCGCCAGGGTGGTCGGCGACCGGCGACCTGGCCCGGAGGACGCGGCCGCGATGGAGTTGACCCGTCGCTGCCTGCTCGAAGCCATGCGGCTGCACCCCCCGGCCTACATCACGGGCCGGTCGGCGACCGTCGACACGACCGTCGCGGGCTACCGGGTGCCAGCGGGGACCGTGACGCTGACCGTGTTCGGTGAACTGCACCGCAACGAGCGTTTCTGGCCGGACCCGGACCGTTTCGACCCGGACCGGTTCCTGCCGGAGGCGGCCGCCGATCGCGACCACTACGCGTACCTGCCGTTCGGTGGCGGTCCGCGGTCGTGCATCGGCGAGCACTTCGCGATGCTCGAGGCGACGCTCGCACTGGCCGTCCTGCTGCGCCGCTGGCGGGTGGCGACACCGGGTGGCCCGATCCCGATGCGCTACGGCATCACCCAGCGGGCCGATGCCCCGGTACGGGCCAAGCTCCAGCCTGCCTGACCGGGTTACGGTGGGGCGTTGCCCGAGTGGAGGAGGTCCGGTGGGACAGGAACCGCACGGGGCGGACCCCGACCGCTCGCGTCCCGAGCCACACGGCGCGGACCCCGACCGACCGCACCCCGAGCGCGGGGTGACCTACTACCGCGACTACCTCGGGCTCGACGAGGTCCTCGGGGCCATCCGCCCCATCAGCCGGATGGCCGACGGACGCCCTGCCCACGACGAGCACCTGTTCATCGTCACCCACCAGGCCTTCGAGCTGTGGTTCGCCCAGCTGCTCCACGAGCTCGACGCGGTCATCGGTTCGCTCGACCGCGACCCCGTCCCCGACGAGGCGATGGGACAGGTGGTCCACCGCCTCGAGCGCATGGTCACGATCGTCCCGGTGCTGCTGCACCAGTTCGCCGTGCTCGAGACGATGACGCCGCTCGACTTCCTCGACTTCCGCGACGACCTCGTGCCGGCCTCGGGGTTCCAGTCGGCGCAGTTCCGGTTGCTCGAGAACCGGCTCGGCTTGGATGCGGCTCGTCGCCTGAAGATCCAGGGCGCGGTCTACACCTCGCGCCTCGATGCGACCGATGCCGCGACGGTGGCGGCCAGCGAGGAGGGCCGCTCGCTGCGTGCCGTCGTCGACGATTGGCTCGCGCGCACCCCGTTCGTGCGCCTCGACGGGTTCGACCTGTGGGCGGCCTACGCCGACGCGGTCCGCACGATGCTCGACCGCGACCGGCACCTGATCGCGACCAACCCGTCGGTCGACAAGGCGGTCCGCGACCAGCAACTCGCCAGCTTCGAGCAGACCGCGGCGTCGTTCGCGACCGTCCTCGATCGCGAGGAGTGGGAGGATCTCCGGGCACAGGGCAAGCGCGCTTTCACCCACGAGGCCATCCGCGCGGCCTTGCTCATCGAGCTCTACCGCGACCAGCCGGCGTTGCACCTGCCGTTCCGCTTGCTGACCGCGCTGATCGACCTCGACACCGGTGTGACCGCGTTCCGTCAGGCTCACGCCCGGATGGTGCGTCGCGCCATCGGCGCCCGTGTCGGGACCGGCGGGACGTCCGGTCACGCCTACCTCGAGGCGACCGCGGCCAAGCACACGATCTTCGGCGACCTCGCCGACCTCGCCACCTTCCACCTGCCACGGCGCGAGCTGCCCGAGCTGCCCAGCCACGTCCGCGCGCAGATGGGCTTCCGCTACGACAGCGGCTGATGGGGGGCACGGGGAGCTGGCGGGGCGGGGGCGTCGACCTCGTAGTCCACCGCGATGCGCAGCTCGCGGAGCGGACGGACCACGGCGATCGACCGCTGGTAGGTGGGGTGGGCCTTGTAGGCGGCCAGCGCGTCGGCGTCGTCGAACACCGCGTGGACGACCAGGTCGGGCTCGTCGTCGGTGCGCTGGTCGCTGCGGGTGTTGGTCCCGACCTCGAAGGCGCGCACGCCGGGGATGGCTGCCAGCGTCTGGAAGGTCGCGCGCATGGTCGGCAGGTCCGCCGCATCTCGGGCGGTGAAGAACACCAGGTGACGGATCACGATCGACCTCGGTGGCGGCGAGCGGCCCGTCAGCCTACGTGCCGGTGTCGGTGCCGCGAGGGTCGCCGGCAGTAGCCTCAGGGCGATGTCGCGACGACTCGGTCTCCTCGGGGGCACCTTCGACCCGCCCCACCTCGGCCACCTCGTGGTGGCCGAGTGCGCGCGCGTGGAGCTGCAGCTCGACGAGGTCCGACTGCTCGTGGCCGGCGAGCCGTGGATGAAGTCGACGGGGGTCAGCTCCGCGGCCGACCGCGTGCGGCTCACCGAGGCCGCGGTGGCCTGCGACCGTCACCTACGCGTCGACACCCGCGAGGTGAGGCGCGGCGGTCCGACGTTCACCGCCGACACCCTCGCGGAGCTCCGGCGTGACGAGCCCGACGCCGAGCTGTTCTTCGTCCTCGGTGAGGACGCGGCGGCGGGCCTGCCGCGCTGGGAGCGGGTGGCCGAGGCGTTCGACCTCGCGACCTTCGTGGTCGTGACCCGACCCGGCCACCCGGCACCACCTGCGGCGTCGCTCCCGGCCGAGGTCGTCCACCTCGAGGTGCCGCAGCTCGAAGTGTCCTCGACCGAGCTGCGCCGCCGGTTCGGCGCCGGCCTCGCGACTCGCTACCTCGTACCGGACGCCGTCGACGATGCCGTCCGCGAGCTCAGGTTGTACGGCGCTGCGCCGGAGGCACCGTGACCGGCGGCACCGGGCAGCCGGGCGACGAACCGTCACCCACCGTCCGACGGCGGCGTCGCCGCCAGGCCGAGGGTGCTTCGGCAGCTCCAGGCTCGGCGCAGCGCCAGCACGGGCGCCGGGCCACGGCCAGCCGAGCTCGTCGCCGTCGCGCCAGGGTGTGGTTGCTGGTGGTGGTCGGGGTGCTCGCTGCGGTCGCGGTCGGGGTGCTGGTGGTCTCGTTCAACCTGGTCGACGGTGCTCGCGAGCCGATCACGGGCACGCCGGCCATCGATGCCCCGGACGCGGCGCCCGGCGACCCACAGCCGGTCCTGACGGTCGTGACCACGGCCGACGGCGCCGACGGTGTCGAGGCCGTGACGATCGCGTTGTTGGCGGTCGATCGCGACTCGGGTGAGGGGACCGTGCTGTTGGTCCCACCGGCGACCATCGCCGACGTGCCGGGCCACGGGCCGTTCCGCCTCGGTGAGGCGTTCGACTTCGGCGGGAGCGCGCTGGTCGGCGTCAGCCTCGACAACCTCCTCGGCGTCCGTAGCGACGCGGTCGTGACCGTCTCGGAGGACGGGTGGGCATCGCTGCTCGACCGGCTCGGCGGGGCCGAGGTCACCCTCGGTGCGCCGGTGATCGACCGTGCCGAGGACGGCAGCGGTACCACCCTCCTGCCGGCGGGTCCCCAGCAGCTGGCCGGCGACGAACTGGCGACGTTGCTGACGTTCCGGTCGGGCGACGAGTCGCAGCTCGACCACCTCCCGCGCGTGCAGGCGGCGCTGGTCGGCGTGCTCGACGGCATCGTCGCGGATCCGGCGCGGCTCGATGCGGTGTTCGAGGCCGGTGCTCCCGAGCTCGAGGTGGTGGACGCCGTCGATCCCGACCCCGCGCCCGAGGGCACCGCTGAGGTGGCCGGGCCCGCGCTGGTCCGCACCGTGCTCGCCGAGCTCGCCACCGCCCGTGCCGCGGACGAGCTGACGACGCTGACGTTGTTCGTCTCGCCACTCGGCACCGGGACCGAGGACGCCTACCGGCCGGATGCCGAGCGCATCGATGCCTTGGTCGACGACCGTCTGGCAGCGTCACGCCCTGACCCGGGTGTGGCGGGGGGCAGGACCCTGCAGCTGCTCAACGGCAACGGCCAGCCGGGCATCGGTGCCGAGGTCGCCGCGGTGCTCCAGCCCGCCGGGTACCGGGTCCTGCTGACCGGGAACGCCGATCGGTTCAGCTACGAGGTGTCTCGCATCGTGGTCTACGACGAGGAGCCCGGGACGCTGGCCGCGGCCCGGGACATCCGCGCACGGCTGGGCGTCGGGCAGATCGAGCGCTCGGGCACCCCGCAGTCCGTGGTCGATCTCACCATCGTCATCGGCCGGGACTTCCCCGCAGCCGGCTGACGGCACCACGGCGTTCGAGCCGGTGTGGTTCCCTGGCCGGTCTCGGTCACGCGGCGCTCCGCCGGGAGCAGCAGCCGACCGACCCCACGAACCGATGACGAGGAGCACCGTGCCCGCGACCGACGAGGCCGTCACGCTGGCCATCACCGCGGTGGATGCCGCCGACGACCGCAAGGCGACCGACCTCTCGATCCTCGAGGTCGCCGACATCCTCGCGGTGGTCGACCTGTTCGTGCTCGCGACCGCGACCTCCGATCGGCAGATCCGCGCGGTCGCGGACCGCATCGAGGAGCGCCTGCGCGAGGACCACGACCGCAAGGTCCTGCGACGTGAAGGCGAGCCCGCGTCGGGCTGGGTCCTGCTCGACTACGGGGACATCGTGTGCCACGTGTTCGGCGAGGAACAGCGCGACTACTACGCGCTCGACCGGCTGTGGGCCGACGTCCCCCGCCGGGACGTCACCTCCGGTGAGCGCACCGCCGCGCCGCAGCCCGGCGCCGGCGCCGAGCGTGAGACCGACGTGGTCGGGGGACGGGTCCCGAACCCCTTCGACATCGAGCTCGGCGACGATGAGTTCGGCGACGACGAGGTCGGGGCGGACGTGTCCGAGGACGTGGACGACATCGACGTCGGGGCCGCGGACGAGCGGTGAGACGGCTCGTCCTCGTCAGGCACGGCGAATCGCTCTGGAACGCCGAGGGTCGGATCCAGGGTCAATCGTGTGCTGGCCTGTCGCCGCGCGGCCACGCGCAGGCGGTGGCGACCGCCACGGCGTTGGTGGTTGCGTACCCGGATGCGCACCTGGTGAGCTCGGACCTGCAGCGCACCCGTGAGACCGTCGCACCGCTCGAGGCGATGCTCGGGCGGTCGGCCCGCTTCGACCCGCGGCTGCGCGAACGTTCCTTCGGCCAGTGGGAGCAGCGCCTCCGCGACGAGGTGGCGGCGAGCGAGCCGCAACGGTGGCAGCGGTGGCTGTCTGGCGAGGACCTGATCGGCGAGGTCGGGGGCGAGTCCGCCGAGGCCCTCGCCGACCGCGTTGAGCCCGTCCTGCGCGAGCTGCTCGCCTCGACCGGAGCGGGCGGGACCACCATCGCGGTCACCCACGGTGGGCCGGTCTGGAACGGGATCCACCGCGTCGCGGGTCTGGCCCCCGGGACCTTCGGTGGGGTGGACAACGCCTCGCTGCACCACCTGCTCACCAGCGATGCGGACGCGGTGCACGTGCTCATCGATCGGTGGAACGAGGTGGGCCACCTGCCGGTGCACCTGCGCAGCGGTGGGGTCCCCGCGGGGGGTGCCGCGGCCCGGGTCCATGGCCCTCCCGTCGGCCGGTGAGCCTCCGACCTGCCACCATGCCGAGCCGTCCGCGGTAGCCAGCCCACGGTGGCCGCGCGTGCCCTCGCCCGCGTGTTCCGCACCGTCCGCCGTCGTCCGTACGCTCCGCGGCGGTCCACCGCTGTTGGGGCGATGGTCGACCCGAGGACGTCACCGATGCTCGACGAGAAGATCGCGCCCTCCTACGAGGAGGTCGTCCGGCGGAACCCCGGCGAGGTGGAGTTCCACCAGGCCACCCGTGAGGTCCTCGAGTCGCTCGGCCCGGTGCTGGCCAAGCACCCCGAGCTGGCCGAGCACAAGGTCATCGAACGGATCTGCGAGCCGGAGCGGCAGATCATATTCCGGGTCCCGTGGCAGGACGACGACGGCGAGGTGCAGATCAACCGCGGCTTCCGGGTCGAGTTCAACAGCGCGCTCGGGCCGTACAAGGGTGGCCTGCGCTTCCACCCGTCGGTCTACCTCGGGATCGTGAAGTTCCTCGGTTTCGAGCAGATCTTCAAGAACGCGCTGACCTCGATGCCGATCGGCGGCGGCAAGGGGGGATCCGACTTCGATCCGAAGGGCCGCTCCGACGATGAGGTCATGCGTTTCTGCCAGAGCTTCATGACCGAGCTCTACCGCCACATCGGCGAGTACACCGACGTGCCCGCCGGGGACATCGGCGTCGGGACCCGCGAGATCGGCTACCTGTTCGGCCAGTACAAGCGCATCACCAACCGCTACGAGTCCGGCGTCCTGACCGGCAAGGGCCTCGAGTGGGGTGGCGCGCTCGTGCGCACCGAGGCGACCGGGTACGGGGCGGTGTACTTCGCCGAGGAGATGCTGAAGGTCCGGGGGCAGTCGCTCGATGGCGCCACCTGTTCGGTGTCCGGCTCGGGCAACGTCGCCATCTACGCCATCCAGAAGATCCAGGCGCTCGGAGGCACGGTGGTGACGTGCTCCGACTCCGACGGTCTCGTCCACGATCCGGCTGGGATCGACCTCGACCTGCTCCGGCAGATCAAGGAGGTCGAGCGTGGTCGCGTCAGCGACTACGCCGAACGTCGCTCGAGCGCGACCTTCCGCGAGGCCGGCAGCATCTGGCAGGTCCCCTGCGACGTCGCCTTCCCCTGCGCGACACAGAACGAGCTCCACGCCTCGGACGCCCGAGCGCTCGTGCAGAACGGCTGCCGAGCCGTCGTGGAGGGCGCCAACATGCCGACCACGCCTGAGGCGGTCGACGTCCTGCGTCAGGCCGGTGTCGCCTTCGGGCCGGGCAAAGCCGCCAACGCCGGCGGCGTGGCGACCTCGGCGCTCGAGATGCAGCAGAACGCCAGCCGCGACCGGTGGACCTTCGGCTACACCGAGTCACGGCTCGCCGAGATCATGCGTGACATCCACGACCTGTGCCACCGCACCGCCGCCGAGTACGGCGAGGAGGGTGACTACGTCCTCGGCGCGAACATCGCCGGGTTCCTGCGCGTCGGTGAGGCCATGGTGGCGCAGGGCCTGATCTGACCACACGGACGGTCCAGGACCGAGGTTCCCCGGCCGTCGGCCAGGCTGAGCGCGGTCTCGAGACCGATGGGTTGGCCTACCGTCGCGGACGACCTCGGCCTCCCTGTGGTCCCGGGGTGGAAGGAGGCGGTGGTGGGTGCGGCGCCCGATGGGATGATCACCGAACAGGAGCTCGAGCGACGGTTGGCGCTCATCGCGCACGAGCTCGTCAGTCCGCTCGTGGTCGCCCAGGGGTACAGCTCGGTGCTAGCCGATCAGCTGGACGGCGTGGATGGTGAGGCTGCCGAGTACGCCGGTCGGGTGTCGGAGAACATCGACCTGGCGCTCCTCCTCCTGCAACGGCTGCGGGACACCACCGCGAGCGCCGACGATCTCCGGCTCCAGCGATCACCCTTCGAGCTCGGCGCGGTCGTCGCACGGACGATCGCCGACCTCAGCCACACCATCGCGGACCAGCACCCGGTCACGGTGCGCACGCCGGACAAGGAGGTCAAGGTCGATGCCGATCAGACCCGGGTCAGGCAGGTGCTGTTCAACCTCATGGTGAACGCCTCGAAGTACAGCCCGGACGGCGAACCCATCGAGGTGACGCTGACCGCGGACGATGGGTGGGCCAGCATCGAGGTGCGCAACCACGGTTTCGGCGTCGCCCCCGAGGACGCCGAGCGGCTGTTCCAGAAGGGTGCCCGCGGCGAGAGCCGCGGTCATGAGGGGCTCGGTGTCGGGCTGTACATCTCCCGCGCCATCGCCGAGGCCCACGGCGGCGGCCTCCACGTCGAGCCCGCCGAGGTCCGCGGGTCGCGGTTCATCCTGCGTCTGCCGACCTGCTGACACCGCGGACTCAGGTCCGCCAGGTGATGGGGACCCGGGGATCGGGGACGTAGCTGCAGTAGGTGCCGGTGGCGAGCGTCCGACCGAGGTGTGTCGCGAGCGGCTGGTGGTGCTCTCCGATCCGGCCGAGGGCGTACCGGATGGCGCGGGTGACGCTGGCGCGCGCCCGTTCCGAGCTGGAACCGGCCTCGCGCCGTCGGCCGCGGAGCCCGAACGCGCCCGTCAGTTCGGCGACGAGGTAGGCGCGGTCGGCGGTCGCCAAGGCCGCTCGTTCCGGGTCGCCGTGGCGCGTGGCCTCATCGATCTCGTCCTCCACCTCGGTGAGCCGACGGCGGTAGGCGTCCCGGGCCTGGTCGTCGATCACCGGTCCGAGCCCGTCACGGGTCACCAACGACAGCCCATCGGCAGCGACCGAGGCGGGGCTCACCGACTCCCCGGAGATCGGACCGACGTCGGCGCCGACGAGGTCGAGCACGTGGAACTCGCGGCCCGGCGCTGCGAGCAGCCGTGCGATGTAGCGCATGCCCTTGAGATCGCGGAGCAGGACCTCCCGGCCATCGAACGCGATGGTCCGGGTGTCGCCCTCGAGCCGGAAGACGTTCGCCGGATGGTGCCCCGGGGCCGGCGCCACGCCCGGTCCGGTCCTCGGCGGGACCGAGCGGATGGGCGGCGCGTCGTCCGGTCGGCGCCACGCCCCGATGCGCGACAGCGCGGTGGCAGCGGCACGCGATTCGAGGCCAGCGCGCTCGTCGTTCCCCGTGGCCCGCAGCGCCGCGGCGAGCACCTGGCGGGCGACGGCGGTCTCGTACGGCGCTCCGATGTCGGACCAGGCGCGGACGGACGCTTCGGCGGCGATGACCGCCGTCGCGGCGTCGCCGTTCGCCAGGGCGACGCGCGCCCGCGCGAGCGCGGCGCTGCCGTCGAGGCCGCGGCTGCGGAACACCCCGGCGGTCGCGTTCAACTCGTCCGCCGCACGCGCCGCGGACGCGACATCGCCGGAGGCGATCGCGATCTCCACCTCGGCCTCGAGGAGCGGGGCGCGGCACAGCTCCGAGCGAGGCGGGCGCTCCTTCGATGGCAGGTCGGCCGGCCGTTCCAGCGCCTCGCGGATCAGCCCCCGCGCGCCGGCGACGTCGCCCGTGGCCAGCCGCAGGAGCGCGAGGCCAGGCTGCGGATCCCACCCGTGCTCGTGCGCGGCGAGGAACGCCTCCTCCGCGGCGGCGAGGTCGCCCTTGCGGAGCCGGATCGTCCCGAGCTCGGTGAGCGGCCACCCGTACTCGCGTCGCATCCACGGGCGGAGCTCGGCGCAGGCGTGCAGCGCCTCCTCCTCGGCCTCCTCGCAAGAACCGCGCAGCCGCAGGATCTCGGCCCGGTGGACGCGACAACGGCCGCTGATGGCGCCGAACGCCACGTCGCGCCGCCAACGGTCCATCGCGTCGGTCCACTCCTCGGCACGGTCGAACTGGGCGAGGCCCTGCATCGCACAGATGAGCTCGCAGTAGACGATCCCCACCGTCAACGGATCGAGATCGCTCGAGACCAGCGCGACCGCTGCCTCGTCGAGGAGGTGCAGGCCGTCGTCGACCCGTCCGTCGAGGATCAGCAGCCTCGCTGCGGCGATCCGCGCGATGGCCGTCGGCGCCGCCGCGTCGTGACGGGTCCCGATCTCGATGGCGCGCGCGGACCAGCGCCGAGCCTCCTCGAGGTCACCGCACATGATCCGCTCGTAGGTGCGGACCATCGCGATCAGTGCGTGCGTGGCGTGCTCCTCCTGGCTCTCGAGCAGGCGCTCGGCTCGGCGGAGCCACCCGCGGACGGGCGACATGAGGCCGGTATCCATCATCAGGTACATCGCGACCGTCGCCGCGGCTCCAGCGCCGGCGAGGTGGTCACCGGAAGCGACGCACGCGGCGTGCAGCTGCTCCCAGGCCGTGAGCGAGGCCTCGAACTCGCCGGCGCCGTAGGCCGCCCGTGCCAGGAGATCCAGCTCGAGGAGGGTCAGATCACGTTCGGTCTGTTCGTGGGTCAGGAGCGTGAACGCCCCCGACCAATCGCCCCGCCCGATGTCGTCCCGGGCACGGTCGACGGTGGCGACGTCGGAGCTCCCGCCCACGTCCATGCGTGCGCCTCTCCTCGTCCACAGCGTAGGTGGCGCACCGGCCGGAAGGGTCGGTTCCAGCGGCTGTGACAGGACCGGGCCCTGGGTGTCCTTCCCGCGGGAACACGTTTCCTTCCGCCCACTCGACGACCGGCCATCCACCGGCACGGCGGCGAGGAGCGCGACATGAGCAGCACCACGGTCGGAGATCTGGTCCGCGACGCACGGTCCCGGATCCGCGGTCTCACCCCGTCGGAGGTGGAGGCGCACACGTTGGGCCAGGAGAGCATCCTGATCGACGTCCGCGAGCCGGAGGAGCTGGACGACCAGGGCCTCATCGCCGGCGCGTTCCACGTGCCGCGGGGACTGCTCGAGTTCTGGGCCGACCCGACGAGCCCCTCGCACCGGCCGATGTTCGATCCCGCGCGCACGACGATCGTGTACTGCGCGGCCGGGAGCCGCTCCGCGCTCGCCGCGGCGGCGCTCCTCGACCTCGGGTACCGCGACGTCGCGCACCTCGACGGCGGCATCCAGGCCTGGGAGCAGGCGGGGTTGCCGGTCGCCGGACTCGAGAGCTGGCACCGCTGACCGCGGTGCCCACGACCCAACCGCAGAGCCCACCCGGATCGACGAGGAGAGAGACCGATGAAGGAAGCGCTCGACGACCTGCCGATCGAACTCGAGGCCGGCGACCTCGTCACCCGCTACATCGAGTGGGGTGACATGGGCGTCCGGTACGCACGCGTGCCAGCCGGCACCGACATGAGCCCGGTGCTCGAGGGGCTGCCGGGTGATCGCTGCCCGAGCCACCACTGGGGCATCGTGCTCGAGGGAACGATCACGCTCACCCACCACGACGGCACCGAGGAGGCCACCTCCGCCGGCGAGGCCTACTACTGGCCGGCGGGGCACACCGCCCACGCGCCGGTCGACACCGCGTTCCTCGAGGTCGGCCCGGTCGCGGACATGCACCGGTTCAGCGAGCACGCCAGAGCGAAGCTCGGCTGAGCGAGGAGGGCGAGCCCCAGGACCACGATCGTCGGAACGCGACCGTCGCGCAGCGAGCCCCCACGTGATGCTCCGGAGACGGCGAACCCCCGCCAGCGAAGGGCTGACGGGGGATCCTCGGGGCGTCGACTGTGGACCGGATGGGATTTGAACCCACGACCCCCTCCATGCCATGGAGGTGCGCTGCCAGGCTGCGCTACCGGCCCGAGATCGCGCGCCGGGCGGGACCAGGCGTGCGGCCGCGGAGCGTACACGGCACCGGTGGGGGGAGCGAACCCGGTCGCTGCGGGGTGAGCGAACGGCCCGTCTGAGGGCTGCGGCTACCCTCCGCGCGACCCCTGCCCGCCCTCCCGAGGCGCCCCGTGACCACCGAGATCGAACGTTACGACCCGGCGAGCTTCGAGCCCGCGCACGCCGAGCGCTGGCACGACGAACGCACCTTCAGCCAGCCCGACCTCGCCGGGGAGGGGGCGGCCGAGGACGGGTTCTACGCCCTCACGATGTTCCCCTACCCCTCGGGCGACCTCCACATGGGGCACGCGGAGATCTTCTCGATCCACGACGCGCTGGTGCGTCACCTGCGTATGACGGGGCGCACGGTCCTCAACCCGATCGGGTGGGATGCGTTCGGGCTGCCGGCCGAGAACGCGGCCCGGAACCGCGGTGCCGATCCGAAGGCGTGGACCTACGCCAACATCGACGAACAGCGCGACACCATCGTCCGGCTCGGCTACTCGTTCGACTGGGACCGGGTGCTGCACACCTGCGACCCGGAGTACTACCGCTGGACCCAGTGGCTGTTCGTCGAGCTCTACGACGCGGGCCTCGCCTACCGCCGCGAAGCGCTCGTCAACTGGGATCCGGTCGACCAGACGGTGCTCGCCAACGAGCAGGTCATCGATGGGCGCGGCGAACGGTCGGGTGCCATGATCCAGCGGGTCCCACGCACGCAGTGGTTCTTCCGGATCACCGACTACGCCGACGAGCTGCTCGAGGGGCTCGACACCATCGACTGGCCCGACCGCGTCAAGAACGCCCAGCGCAACTGGATCGGTCGCTCCGAAGGGGCCGAGGTCACCTTCACGGTGGCCGGCAGCGACGACGAGGTCGTGGTCTACACCACCCGTCCCGACACCCTCTACGGCGCCACCTACTTCGTGTTCGCGCCGGAGCACCCCCTCGTCGCCGAACGCATGGCGGACGACGCCGACTTCCAGGCCTTCCGGGACGAGGTCGCCAGCCGCTCCGACGTCGAGCGCGTGTCGGGCTTCGGCGCCGAGGACGCCGCCAAGGGCGCCGCTCGCGCCAAGCGCGGCCACCGTCTGAACTTCGACGTCACCAACCCGGTGACCGGTGAGGCCCTGCCCGCGTACGCCGCGGACTACGTGCTGCTCGACTACGGGACGGGCGCGATCATGGCCGTCCCCGCTCACGACCAGCGCGACCTCGACTTCGCCCGACAGGAGGGCCTGCCGGTCCGCGTGGTGATCCAGCCGCCGGACGGCACCACCCTCGACGAGAGCATCATGACCGACGCCTACGCCGGGGACGGCGTGACGGTGAACTCGGGTCCCTACGACGGGCACGACTGGCGCGAGACCAAGGAGCGCATCACCGCCGACCTCGAAGCCAGAGGGCAGGCCAAGGCGACGGTCAACTACCGCCTGCGTGACTGGCTCGTGTCGCGGCAGCGCTCCTGGGGTGCCCCGGTCCCGATCGTGCACTGCCCCGACTGCGGCCAGGTGCCGGTCCCCGTCGACGAACTGCCGGTGCGGTTGCCCGACGACCTCGACTTCACGGTCGCGGGGTCCCCGCTCGATCTCCACCCGACCTGGAAGCACGACGTCGCCTGCCCCTCGTGCGGCAGCGATGGCGCGGTCCGCGACGTCGACACGTTGGACACGTTCGTCGACTCGTCGTGGTACTTCCTGCGCTTCCTCGACCCCACCTCGGACATTGCGCCGTGGCCGGTCGACGTCGCCGGTCGCTGGCTGCCCGTCGATCAGTACACCGGCGGGGTCGAGCACGCCGTCCTGCACCTGCTCTACAGCCGCTTCGTGGTCCGGGCGATGCGCGACCGCGGGCACGTCGACGCCGACGAGCCGTTCCAGGCGCTGCTCAACCAGGGCCAGGTGATCCTCGGTGGTTCGGCGATGTCGAAGTCGAAGGGCAACCTCGTGGTCCCCGGCGAGGTCTACGAGACCTACGGCGCCGACACCCTCCGCGGCACCATGCTGTTCGCGTCCGCGCCCGAGGACGACATCGACTGGGCCGACGTGTCGCCGGCGGGGATGCACAAGTGGCTCGCGCGCGTCTGGCGGTTGAGCCTCGAGCACCTCGCGCGGACCGCCGCGGCGGGGCTCGGCGAGGGGGATGCGGACCTGGCCGGGACGCTCCGGCGTGCGACCGCCGAGGCCATCGTCGGCGTCTCCGCCGACTACGACCAGCGCAAGTACAACACCGTCATCGCCAAGCTGATGAGCCTGACCAACGCCGTGCTCGATGCGACCCGTGATCCGGCGACGGTGCCCGAGACCGCCGTCCGCGAGGCGCTCGAGACGCTGCTGACCCTCCTGGCGCCGATCTGCCCGTTCATCACCGAGGAGCTGTGGGGCCGGTTCGGGCACCGGGGATCGATCCACCTGCGGACCTGGCCCGTCGCCGACACCTTGCTGCTGGTCGACGACGAGGTCGAGGTCGTCCTGCAGGTCAACGGCAAGGTCCGCGGTCGCGTCACCGTCCCGGCGGAGGCCGATCAGGACGCGATGGAGGCGGCGGCCCGCGGCGAGCTCGCCGACCAGCTCACCGGTGAGGTCCGCAAGGTGATCGTGGTCCCCGGCAAGCTCGTCAACCTCGTGGTGGGCTGACACCGCGGGTCACGGACAGGTCAGGGCAGGTGCGGTCGGACCTGCTCGCTGAACCAGCGGTGGAAGCTCTCCGTGCGATCGGGGCCGACCTGCACGACGGCGACCCGGTCGTACCCGACCTCGACCGCCGCGGTGATCCGTTCGATGAGCGTCGTGGGGTCGGGTCCGGTGGCGACCAGGCCACGGATCGTGTCGTCGTCGACGAGGTCGGCGACCGCATCGAACCCGGGCACGTTGGGGAGCTCGGCCATCACCTTCCAGCCGGGAGCGCCGAAGGCGAAGTGGTGGGCGGCGTCGAGCGCGGTGGTCTCGACGGGATCCCACGCCACGGGGATCTGGGTCCAGGCGAGGCCGTTGCGCGCGCCGTCCTTGAAGCCGGCGACCACCTCGGGGTCGGGGGAGTCACAGACGATGTCGTCGGCGCGGTCGATGGCGAGCTCGATGGCCTGCGGGCCGGACGCGGCGAGGGCGATCCGGGGTGGCCCCGGCGGTAGCGACCACACCTTGGCGTCCTCGACCGTGAGGTGGTCCCCGCGGTAGGTGACGAAGTCGCCGGCCCACAGTTCGCGGATGATGTCGATCGCTTCGCCGAGCATCTCGTGGCGGACGTCGATGGGCGGCCAGCCCTCGCCGGTGATGTGCTCGGAGAGGTTCTCGCCCGCTCCGAGACCGAGCGTGAACCGTCCCTCCGACAGGATCTGCACGGTGGCGGCCGCTTGGGCGATGATCGCCGGGTGGTAGCGCTGGACCGGGCAGGTGACCAGCGTGACGAGCTCCACGCGGTCCGTGCACGCGGCGACCGCGCCGAGCGTGGTCCAGGTGAACGGGCTGTCGGTGTGGCGCGACAGCCACGGGTGGAAGTGGTCGGAGATGCCGAGGAAGTCGAAGCCGGCGGCTTCCGCGGCGATCGCCTGTTCGAGCTGCACGTCGGGGCCGTTGAGCTCGCTGAAGAGGGTGAAGCCGTAGGTGGTCACCGGGAGCCTCTCGGGATCGGGGGCGATGGTCGTGCTCCAGGGTGGGTCGCGCGGAGGGTCACCGGGGGACCGCATGCCCGGACGACCGGCCGCCGCCGTCCGTGCGGTCGCTCGGAGGGGTAGCGTCCCTAGGTCGGGCCCGCCGGGCCGGCCGTGGAGCACCGGACGACGACCAGGAGCGACGCGACGTGAGCGGTGGCAGCGTGCGTGCCAACGGCATCGACGTGGTGTACACGTCGGTGGGTTCGCCGGACGCGCCGCTGGCCCTGTGCCTGCACGGGTTCCCCGACACCTCCGCGACCTGGCGCCACCTGCTGCCGAAGCTCGCGGCCGCCGGCTTCCACGCCGTCGCACCGGCGATGCGTGGGTACGCGCCGACCGAGGTCCCGACGGACCGGCGCACCGATCCGGACACGCTGACGGCCGATGCCAACGCGCTGCACCGGGCGTTCGGTGGGGGCCCGGGCGCTGTGCTCATCGGCCACGACTGGGGCGCGATCGTGGCTGCCCGTGCCGCTGCGGCCGCCCCCGACCGGTGGAAGCGCCTGGTGACCCTGGCGGTACCACCGGAGTCGGTGCTCGCCGACGCGCGGTTCGACCGGGCGCAGATCCGGCGCTCCTCCTACGTCGTTCGGGCGCTGCTGCCCGGCGCAGAACGGTCCCTCACCCGGAACGAGCTCGCGCAGGTCCGCGCGCTGTGGCGGCGCTGGTCGCCCGGCTACGAGATGCAGGCGGAGGACCTCGACCCGCTGCTCGCGACCTTCGCGGTCCCCGGGGTCGCGACCGCGGCTCTCAGCTACTACCGCGGTTTCGCGGCGGCCCACGCCGATGACCGTGCCCTCTCCAAGCGGGTGACGTTGCCGCCCCAGCCGCACCTGCTGCTGCACGGGCGCGACGACGGCTGCGTCGGTGTCGAGTGGGCCGAACGGACCGTCGGTGCGCTGCCGCACCCCGCCTCGCACGTCGAGGTGCTCGACGGCGTCGGTCACTTCCTCCACCTCGAGGATCCGGACGGCGTCGGTGGGCGCATCGTCGAGTTCGTCGCCTCCGGCCGGCCAGCGATGACGGGCCGTTAGCATCACCTCGCCGTTGGCCGAAGGTCGGTCCGTGCGACGCTCGGAGGCAGGGTTGGCTGGTGTCGCGGTGGTGACGGACTCGACCGCCGATCTGCCTCGTGACCTGGTCGAGGAGCTCGGCATCCGGGTCGTGCCGCTGTCGGTCTCCTTCGGGACCGAGACCTTCATCTCGGGCATCACGATCGATCCGGCCACGTTCTACCGGCGGCTGCCGAACGAGTCGGACCTGCCGACCACCTCGCAGCCGGCGCCGGCGTGGTTCGAGGAGGCGTACGCCGACTGCGTCGACGACGGGCTCGACGCGGTCGTCTCGGTCCACTGCAGCGGCGCACTGTCGGGGACCGTCAACCTCGCCCGCGACCGCGCGAAGCGGATCGACCTGCCCATCGAGGTGGTCGACAGCCGGCTGGTCGGTGGTTCGCTCGGGCTGGTCGTCCTGGCTGGCCACCGGGTGGCCGCTCGCGGCGGAACGGTGGACGACGTGCTCGCCGCGGTGCGCCGAGCTGCCGATGAGGTGGTCTCGCTCGTGGTCGTCGACACCCTCGACTACCTCAAGCGTGGTGGCCGCCTCACCGGCGCGCAGGCGCTGGTCGGTCGCGCGCTGCAGGTCAAGCCGGTGCTGCACCTCACCGGCGGCCGGGTGGAGGTGCGCGAACGGACGCGGACCTGGTCCCGCGCGATCGCTCGGCTGGCCGAGGTGGCCGCGGAGACCGCCGCCGGCCAGCCCGTCGACGTGGTCGTCGCCCACGCGGTCGCACCCGAACGGGCGGCCGAGGTCTGGGCGGCGCTCGACGAGCGGGTCGAGGTCGTCGAACGGCTCGAGACCCTGATGGGACCGGTCGTCGGCACCCACGTGGGCCCGGGTGCGGTCGGGATCGCGGTCGCCCCAGCGGCCGCGACGCCGGGCGCCTGAACTCGGGTCACCCGGTCGTCCACAGGCCGGCGTCACCTGGTCGGTGAGGACGCCTGTGGCTGCGGCAGCCTGCGGTGATGGATCTCATCGGCGAGGAACGGGGACGGCTGGCCCGGGTGGCCAGCTGGCTCGACGCGTCCCCGGCCGAGGCGGCCGGGTTGGTGGTGCTCCTGCTCGGCGCGCTCGTGGCGACGGCGGCGCTGGTGTGGACCACCCTCGAGCGTCCGGTGCCGGCCCCCGGCGGTGCCGTGGCGACGAGCGAGGTCACCGACGTCGGTCACCCGGTCGGTGAGGACACCGGACCGCCGCAGGACGCGGCGCCGGCCGACGCCCACGATCACGAGCCGTCGGCCGGCGACGCCACGCCCGACGACGGCGAGGTGACCGTCCACGTGGCGGGTGCGGTGGTCTCCCCGGGTGTCGTGGTCCTCCCGACCGGTTCGCGTGTGGCCGACGCCATCGCCGCCGCCGGTGGTGCGACGCCGGAGGCCGACCAGAGCCGGGTGAACCTCGCGCGCGAGCTCGTCGACGGCGAACAGGTGCTGGTGGTGCGCGAGGGCGAACCGTCGCCACCCGCGGGCACCGGGCACGCGGGGGCCGACGGTGGAACGTCCACCGGTCCGATCGATCTGAACACCGCCACACTCGAACAGCTCCAGACGTTGCCCGGCATCGGGCCGGCGCTGGCGCAACGCATCGTCGGCCACCGTGACCAGCACGGTGGGTTCCGATCCGTCGGCGACCTCCGGGCGGTCAGCGGCATCGGCGAGAAGCGCTTCCAGGAGCTGGCCGACCTCGTCACGGTCGGGTGAGTCGGGCGGGCCCACGAACGGCCGACCCCGACGACGCGAATCACCTGCCGGAGCCGCCAGGCGCCACCGCGGGGCAGATCGTGGGCCCGATCGTGCCCTGGGTGTTCAGCGCGATCGCAGGGAGCTGGGCTGGCGCGATGATCGGCTGGTCGTCCGCCGGGCAGCTCGGCGAGGCGGTGGTCAGCGGCCGCCTCGGGACCGTCCGGATCGGTCTCGTCCTCGTGGTGGCGCTGGGCGGCGTCGTGGGCCTGGCGATCGTCAGCCGGACGCGGGGCGCGGTACGGGGTGCGGCGCTGGCGGGGTTCGTCGTGGTCGTGACGGTGCTCCTGGCGGGCCTGCGGACCGCGACCAGCGATCTCGGGGCGCTGCCCGCCCTGGCGGAGCGGGGTGGCGCCGCCGAGGTGCGCTTCACGGTCGTGGCCGAGCCACGTCCGATCACGACCGGCTGGCACGTGCCGGTCGAGGTCACCGATGTCGACGGGGTCGCCACCCGGGAGCGGGCCGCCGTGACCCTGCGCGGCGAGCGGCTGGACCGGCCGCCCCTCGCTGGGGCGCCGCCAGCGCTCGACACACGCTGGTCGACGACCGCGACCGCGCGCCCGCTGCCCGACGGCGGCTACGGACGGTGGCTGGCGCGTCAGCACCTGACGGCGCTGCTCGACGTGGGCCCGTTGCACCCCGACGGGCGGCCCGGATGGCTCGCCTCGTCGAGCGAACACATCCGACAGCGCACCCGGGAGGCCGCGGCCCGGCACACCTCGCCACCGGTCGGGGGGTTGCTCGTGGGTCTCGTCACGGGGGACACGCGGGCGCTCCCAGGACGGGACCGCGACGCGATGGAGGCCACCGCGATGACCCACCTCACCGCGGTGTCCGGCATGCACCTCGCGTCGGTGATCGCGGGGGTGCTCGGCCTCTGCGAGCTGGTGCGCCTCGAGGCTCGGACCCGGCGCGTCCTCGTCGGGGTGGTGGTCCTGTGGTTCGCCTACCTGACCCGGTTCCAACCCTCGGTGCTGCGTGCTGGGTGCGTGGCGGGGGTGGTGCTGCTCGCCGCCAGCCGCGGCGTGCTGCGTGACGGTCGCCACGCGCTGGCCGGCGCCGTGCTGGTGCTGGTGCTGGTCGACCCGCTGCTCGCCGGGGCGCTCGGGCTGTTGCTCTCCGCGACGGCGGCCGCCGGGGTGCTGGTCGCCGCGCCCCGGATCCGTGACCGGCTCCGGACGGTGCGGCTGCTACCGCGCCGCGTGGCCGACGTCCTGGCGGTCACCGTCGGCGCCCAGGTGGCGGTCGTGCCGATCCTCCTCGTGAGCTTCACGGAGGTGCCGCTGGCGAGCGTTCCGGCCAACCTCGTGGCGGTGCCTTTGGCCGTCGTGGCGGCCGCCATCGCGTTCCCGGCCACGGTGGTGGCAGCGGTCCACCTCCCGGCCGGCGCCGTCCTGTTCGCCGTCGCGGCCGTGCCGGCGCGGGGGATCCTGGGCGTCGCGCACGCCACCGCCGGGTGGGGCGGGGTCGCGTCGGTCGCCGCGCCGTCGACGGTGGTCGCGCTCCTCGCCGCTGCGGCGTGGGCCGTGTCGCGACCCCGCAGCCGCTCGTCGCGGTGGCTGGCCGGCGCGACCGCGGTGGCCTGCGTGGTCGCCGCCGTGCCCCCGGTCGCGGGCCGGCTCCTGCCGGTGGACACCTTCACCGTGACCGCCATCGACGTCGGGCAGGGTGATGCGTTCCTGTTGCGGGCGCCCGGAGCTCGTGTCCTGGTCGACGCCGGGTCGGATGCGACCGCTGCGCGGTGGCTCGCCCGGCACGGGCAGGTGTCGCTCGACCTGCTGGTCATCACGCACGGGCACGACGACCACCTCGGCGGTGCGGACGACATCCTGACGCGTGCGGACGTCGGGGCCATCTGGCGGCCGCCGAACCCCGAGCCCGTCGCGGGCGTCGCCCGCCTCGATGCGGCCGCTGCGGAGGCCGGTGTCCCCGTCCGGGTGGTCCGTGCGGCGGCGACCGGATCAGCGCCGGTGTCGGTCACCATCGGCGCGCTCCGCCTCGAGGTGCTCGGGCCACCGTCGGGCGACGCGTACCGCTACGCCTCGAGCCCCCGGAACGAGACCTCGCTCGTCGTGCGCGCCTCGTCAGGTGACCGGGTCGCCTTGCTGGCCGGCGACGTCGAGGCCGAGGCGCAGCGCGACCTGCTCACGCGGTCCGACGCGGCCGTCGCCGCGGGCAAGGTCGATCCGCTGCGGGCCGGGTTGCTCGCGGTGCCGCACCACGGCGCGGGGACCACCTCGCCGGCCTTCCTCGCCCGGGTCGACGCCGAGGTGGGCCTGGTGTCGGTGGGCGCGCAGAACACCTACGGGCATCCGGATGCCGGGACCCTGGCGGCGCTCGACGCGGCCGGTACCCGGGTCCACCGCACCGACCTCGAAGGCACGGTGACCGTGGAGGTCCCAGCCCCGCGGTCCGAACCCGGTCGGGCACGTCGCCGGGCCTCGGTAGCCTGCCGCCATGAGCCCCGTCCACCTCCTCGCCGGCGACGACGACCTGCTGCTCCAACGGGAGCTCGAGCGGGTGCTCGACCAGCTCCGCGAGCAGGACGACGACCTCACCGTCGAGGTCCACGACGTCGCCGAGACCGACCACCTGCCGGAGCTCCGCACCGCCTCGCTGTTCGGGGGGCGGACCTGCGTGGTGCTCCGCGGGGTCGAGGGCGTCTCGGGTGACCTCAAGGCCGAGATCGAGAGCTACCTCGAGGCGCCGTCCGACGACGCGGTGCTGGTCCTCGTCGTGCGCGGGATCGGCAAGGTGCAGAGGATCGCCAAGCTGGCCAAGCAGCACGGTGAGCGCAGCGACGTGAAGGTCCCCGCGGACTGGGACGAGCGCGGGTGGGACCGGCTCGTCGGCGAGGAGTTCCGCCGGCTGAAGCGGAAGGCCGACGCGTCCGCCATCGCCGCGCTCCGGGCCCACGCCGGCACCGTCCCGGGGGTGATCGCCTCGAAGGTCGCCCAGGTCTGCGCCGCCGAACCGTCCGCGCCGACCCTCACCGCCGCGCACGTCGAGGCCAGCGTCGAGGGGCACGGCAAGGTCAGCGGCTTCACGGTCGCCGACGCCGTCGCCGACCGCGACCCGGGCGAGGCGCTGGTGGCGCTGCGCGGCGCCCTCGAGTCCGGCGAGGCACCGCTCGCGCTGCTCGGGGCCATCACCTTCCGGTTCCGCCAACTGCTGCAGATCCGCGGCGGGGGGGACGCCAAGAGCGCCGGGGTGTCCCCGAACCAGTTCCGCCGCCTCCAGGGCATCGCGGGCCGCTTCGGCCCGGGCGAGCTGGCCTGGTGCCACGACCGGCTGGCGCAGCTCGACGTCGACCTCAAGGGTTCGGAGCTCCCCGCCCCGCTTGTGCTCGAGATCGGCGTGCTCGAGCTCGCCACCTCACGCGATGTCGGTCGGCCGTTCAACCCGCTCGCGACGCGCTGAACCGGCGACCGGGACGCGCGATGGCACCCACAGGTCAGCGCCCGATCGCGTCCCGCACGGTGCGTAGCGCCACGGCCACCGCATCGAGGGAGGCCGGCTCACGCTCGAGCAGGGTGACCGTGCCCCGGGCGCGCTCGAGCCCCTCGCGATGTTCGGCGGCGAAGCGTTCGACCACCTCGCCCGAGGTGAGCGCGGTGTCCGGCGACAACCGGAACGCGGACGCGGTGGCGTCTCGGCGGAGCCGCCGCAGGTCCCGTTCGAGACCGCGACGCTGACGCCGGGCCCACGGATCGGCCGGCACCACCCGGGCCAGCTGCTGGCCGAGCCGGTCGAGCCCGAGCTCCTCGTCGAAGCGGAACGCCACGTCGGCGACCTCGAGCGGCGAGCGTGCGGAGACCTCGGTGAGCGCGGCGACGTCCGGGACGACGGCCAGGTCGGGCGCGAGGGCCAGGAACGCGGCCAGGTCGGGTTCGACCAGGTCGTCGACCAGCCACCGGGCGTGGGCGAGCCGGGCGAGTTGTTGGCCGTTGGAGCCGAGGCGGAGACCCTCGGACACCAGCTC
Organism: Nitriliruptor sp.; assembly: GCA_040882055.1. Classification (GTDB taxonomy): domain Bacteria; phylum Actinomycetota; class Nitriliruptoria; order Nitriliruptorales; family Nitriliruptoraceae; genus Nitriliruptor. The sequence continues at coordinate 34,958 of JBBECA010000065.1, read as the reverse complement.
CGCGGTCACCGCACGGTCGCGTTCGAGCAGCGCGACCGGGTCGCGCACGAGCAGGGGGTCGACCAGCAGGCCGGTGGTCAGCTCGATGACCAGCGTGTCGACCACCGCGGTCAGCTCGCGGCTGCGCTCGGGGTCGTGGGTGTCGCCGAGCGCATCCACCTCGGCCCACCAGCGGTCGGCGTCGACGATGCGGGTGGCGACCCGGATGGCACGGGCGACCAGCGGCAGGCTCGCGCCGGTCTCGGCGGCGAGCCCGCTGGCGAAGGTGACGCCGAAACGGTCGACGGTGGTGTTCGCCACGGCGGTCGCGACCAGCTCGCGGCGCAGCCGGTGGCGGGGCAGCAGCGTCCCGAAGCGCGCGACGGCTCGGTCGGGGAGCGGCTCACCGACGGCGTCGGCGAGCACCGGATCCTCGGGCGCGTCGGAGGCCAGCAGCGCCTCCTTGAGCTCGCGTTTGGCCCACGCCAGCAGCGTGGCCAGCTCGGGGCGGGTGAGCCCGGCCTCGGCGTCCGCCCGCGCCTGCAGCTCGTCGGGGGAGGGCAGCACCTCGACGTCGCGGTCGAGCCCGCTGCGCTCCTCGAGCCGGGCGATGAACGCGTCGATGGCACCGACGTTGTCCCCGCTGCGGGCGACCTCGGCGGAGATGGCGGCGACCTGTCGATCGACCGCGTCGAGCACCTCGGCGACAACGTCGTCGGCGAGGTCGGCCAGGACGGCGTCCCGGTCGGCCGGATCGAGCTGGCCCTCGGCGATGGCGAGGTCGAGCAGGATCTTGAGGTTGACCTCGGCGTCGGAGGTCGCGACGCCGGCGGCGTTGTGGATCGCGTCCTGGTCGACGCGGGCACCGCGTCTGGCGAGCTCGATGCGGGCGCGCTGGGTGATCGACAGGTTCGCACCCTCGCCGATGACCCGGGCACGCACGTCGGAAGCGTCGACGCGGACCTCGTCGTTGGCCCGGTCGCCGACGTCGTCGTCGCGCTCGGCGGACGCCTTGATGTAGGTCCCGATGCCGCCCGCCCACAGCAGGTCCACGGGAGCGCACAGCACGGCGCGGATGAGCTCGGGGGGTGACAGCGAGGTGGCCTCGATGCGCAGACGAGCGCGCACCTCGTCGGAGAGCTCCACCGACCGGCTGTCGCGGTCGACGATCATGCCGCCCGGCGACAGGACCGCGCGGTCGTAGTCGTCCCACGAGGAGCGGGGCAGGGCCGCGACCCGCTCGCGTTCGGCGAACGAGGCGGCCGGGTCCGGGTCGGGGTCCAGGAAGATGTGACGGTGATCGAACGCGGCGATCAGCTGCAGGTGCTCGGTGCGCTGCACGCCGTTCGAGAACACGTCGCCGGACAGGTCGCCGATGCCGACGGCGCTGATCGACTCCTGCTGCACGTCGATCCCGAGCTCGCGGAAGTGACGCGCCACGGCCCGCCACGCACCGCGGGCCGTGACCCCGAGGGCCTTGTGGTCGTAGCCCTGCGAGCCCCCCGACGCGAAGGCGTCACCGAGCCAGAACCCGTACCGCGCAGCGACGGCGTTCGCGGTGTCGGAGAACGTCGCCGTCCCGCGGTCGGCTGCCACGACGAGGTAGGGGTCGTCACCGTCGTGACGCACGACCCGCGGCGGACCGACCACGTGGTGGTCGACGTCGTCGAGGTCGTCGGTCACGTCGAGCAGCCCGCGGACGAAGGTGACGTAGCAGCGCTCCACCGCGGTCCGCAGCGCCTGCTGCTCGCGCGGCGGCCGGGTGACCACGAACCCGCCCTTGGCGCCGGTCGGGACGATGAGCGCGTTCTTGAGCACCTGGGCCTTGACGAGGTCGAGGACCTCGGTGCGGACGTCGTCCCGGCGATCCGACCAGCGCAGGCCGCCGCGGGCGACCGGCCCGCCGCGCAGGTGCACACCCTCGACCCGTGGCGAGTGGACGAACACCTCGCGGTGGGGGACCGGCAGCGGGACGTCCGGGATGCGGGACGGGTCGAACTTCAGCGCCACGTACGGCCCACCGCCCCCGTCCTCGACCGCGTCGTCACGGAAGGCGTTGGTGCGCAGGGTGGCGCTCACCAGGGCCGACAGCCCGCGCAGGATGCGATCGGCGTCCAGCCGGACGACCTCGCTCATGGCCGTCTCGAACGAGGCCAGCGCGGCGGCCTCGGCGTCCGGACGTGCGTCCTCGCCGCCGGGCAGGTCCGGGTCGAAGCGGGCGTGGAAACGTTCGAGCAGCGCCGCGGTCGCCCTCGCGTGCTCGACGAGGATGTCCTCGACGTACCGCGGGGTGTAGGGGGTGCCGAGCTGGCGGCGGTAACGCCGGTAGGCCCGCAGCACGCCGATGTCGCGCCAGGTCACGTCGGCGAGCAGGACCAGGCGGGTGAGCGGATCGACCTGGGCGTGCCCCCGCCAGGCGGCGGCGATCGCGTCGGCGGCGCGGCGTGCCCCCGCCTCGGTGGCCAGCTGCTCGATGGCGGCGTCCGGGACCCGCACCCCGAAGTCGTGGAGGTGCAGCTCGTCGGGCCCGAGCAACGCGTGGGGGAGCTCCTCGACCACGGTGAGACCGAGCGATTCGAGCACCGGGAGGAAGGCCGACAGCTCGAGGGCGCCACCCCGGGCGACGACCCGCAGCCGCCAACGATCGGGGAGCTCGTCGCTGCCGTTCCGGCGGTCAGGCTGCCAGGCGGTCGCCAGCACCTCGTCACCACCGACGAGCTGGTCGATGAGCCGCACGTCAGCGATGGCGTGGACCGGGTCGACGGCGTCGCGGTAGGACCGGGGCAGACGACGCGCGACGCTGGTGACCAGCCGAACCGCCTCGCCGGTGCCGTCACGATCGGCCAGCAGGTCGCGGAGCTCGTCGACCCACCCGCGGGCGAGCGACCGGATCGCGTCCTCGAGCTCGAGGGGGTCGACCTCGGGGACCTCGCCGTCGAGGGTCAGCAGGAAGCGGGCGATGGCCTCGTTGCGGTCGCCGAGCGAGACGTTGACGTCGACGCGGTCGGCGCCGAAGCGTCCGAGCAGGTGCTCGGAGACGCGTTCACGCAGCTGTGGCGAGTAGGTGTCGCGGGGCACGGCGACCAGCACGCTGATCGTGCGTGTGGCGGGATCGACCCGAGGCAGCACCCGCACCTCGCGGTGGTCCTCGGCGTGGAGCAAGCCGAGCAGAGCACGGCGGAGATCGGCGACGTCCGCCGGGAACAGTTCGTCCTTCGGCAGCGCCTGGAACAGCGAGGTGATGACGACCTCGTCGTGGCTGCCCGGGACGATGTCCTCGCTGCCGAGCACCTCGGCGAGCTTCTGGCGCAGCACCGGGGTGGCATCCGCGGGTGCGTCCTCGCCGCGGCGGGTGAACAGCGCGAGGACCCGCAGGATGCCGCTCGGACGGCCGTCGTCGGTGATGGCGAACGCGATGTGCTCCATGCGGACGCGTCGCTGGACGGTCGAGCGCCGCCGTGTGCGTGACCACGCGGCGAGCGAGGGCGTACGCACGGTGGCCGCGAGCGCGCCGGAGAGGGTGTCGAGGGGGACCGGCGAGGCGTACCGCGAGCTGGCCTCGTCGGCGAGGACCCCGAGTCCCGTCCCGGGCACGACACGGATCGCCGCCGGCTCGCTCCCGGAGCCGGCGACAGGGGTGCCGTCGGCGCCCACCAGGTCGTACTCGCGCACGCCGAGCAGCACGACGTGCTCGTCGAGCAGCCAATCGACGAGCGCCGCGACCTCGTCGGCATCGGCGTCGCCGGCGGACCGGAGCCTGGCCGCGTGGTCGCGCAGGCGGGCGCTCATCGCGTCGAAGTCGTCGGTGGCGGCGCGCACGTCCTCGGCCAGCTCGCGCAGGCGGGTGGCGAGCTCGTCGGCCTCGGCAGGGTCGAGCGGCCGATCGAGGACCAGGTGCAGCAGCGTCTCGCGCTCGGCCGCGTCACGCGGGGGCCCGACGGCGGTCACGGTGCCGTCGACGTCGCGGTGGACGCCGACGATCGGGTGGAGCTGGCTGATCACCCGGTGACCGCCTCGCTCGAGCTCGTCGAGGACGGTGGAGAGCAGGAACGGACGGTCGTCCGTGGCGAGGTGGACCACGCTCACCCCGCGCGTGGGGGAGGGCCGGATCGCCACGTCGATCGGGTCGCGGCGGGCGGTGAGCAGGCCCGCTCCGGCGGTGAGGTTGCGTGCCAGCGTGGACGGGTCGGCGCGGTCGAGGTCGACGTCCGGGACACGGCGGAGCGCCTCGCGGGCGACGGCCACCGCGTGGTCCGGGTCGACCCGGCCGTCCTCGATCGCGGCCGCCGCGACGGCGTCGAGCACACGCGTCAGGGACGCCCGATCGGTGGTGATCACTCCCGCTGCCTCCCGGCGTCGCTCCTCAGCGTTCGGGCCACCGTAGTGAGGTGCGCGCACGAACGAGGCGCCCATCGGGCGCCCTCGTCGGTGGTCCGCTGCTGAGCTGCAGGTGCTCGGTCGGCTCAGAGCTTCTGGAGCGACTTCGCCATGCCGGACTTGCGGTTGGCGGCGGTGTTCTTGTGGATGACGCCCTTGGAGGCGGCCTTGTCGAGCGCCTGGGCGGCGGCGGCGTAGGCCTCGGTCGCGCCGTCCTTGTCACCAGCGGCTTCGGCGGTGCGGAAGCGCTTGGTGTAGGTCTTCAGCTTGGAACGGACCGCCTTGTTGCGCTCGTGGCGCGCCTCGTTCTGGCGGTTGCGCTTGATCTGGCTCTTGATGTTGGCCATCGGGGCGTCTCTCGATGTCTCGCAGGTGGGCGGTGCGGCGCTCGAGCGCGCACGGACGTTCGCGCGGTGCCGGTGTCCCGGCGGAGTGCTCGGCCACGTCGTCTGGCACGTCAGCTTGCGCGAACCGGCGCAGCAGGAGCCGCTCGGTGGTTCGGGCCGAGGTCGGACGGTACCAGCGCGCCGCCCTGCGCGGCAACCGGTCGCGGTGCTGTGGCGGCCCGTCAGGCGGTCGGCCCGCCGCGCTCCTCGGTCGCGCCGGGCGAGGTCGGCGGTGAACCGCCATCGGTGCCGGGCGCGGGCTCGCCCGTGGGCACGAGCGCGTGCCGCTGGCAGCGGCGGTCCCACACGGCGGACTCGATGTGCTCGAACGGGCAGCCCCACACGCTGCGGCGCCACGCGCCGGCCGCCAGCCAGAAGATCGTCAGCAGCCACACGACGGTGATGAGGAAGCCGACGAAGGCGCGACCGCCGGTGATCTGCACCTGGTCGCTGGTCGCCAGCGTCCACACCAGGCGGATCAACTGCAGGACGGTGACCGCGATCAGTGCCCCGGTGAGCGCGAGCCAGAACCCGTCGCGCAGCCGGCCGGGCGGCCGCGGGCCGTCGGAGCGCGGGTCGCCCAGGCGGGGGCCGTCCTCGGGCCAGACGTACGGCTCGCGGCGCAGCCAGCGACGCCAGCGCGGGCCACGACCGTCGGTGGAGCGGTCCTCTCGCGCCACCAGCACCTCGAGCTGTCGTCCCACCGGACCGTCCGCCGGCTGCGCGGCAAGGTACCGGCCGCGCGTCACCGGCCGAGGGCGACGCCGAGGCCGCTGGCCCGCTGGGTCCGCGCCGCGATGGTGGCGCGCAGCGACGCCTCGGAGGCCACGATGGTGGCCCCCTCGCGGGCCCGGGTCACCGCGGTGTAGAGCAGCTCGCGGGTGCAGATGCGGGAGGCCGGTTCGGGCAGGACCACCACGGCGTGGCCGACCTGCGAGCCCTGCGACTTGTGCACCGTCATGGCGTGCACGGTCTCGAGCTCGCCGACGCGGGTCGGTGCGAGGTGGCGCACGCCGGGGCCGTCGATCGCGGGGAAGGCGATGGCCAGGCCGTCCTCGTGTCGGACCACCACCCCGAGGTCGCCGTTCCACAGCTGCAGCCGTCGGTCGTTGCTGGTGACCAGCACGGGCCGGCCGACGTACCACCGGTCGCGCACGTCGAGGTCGGGATCGCTGGCGACCAGCCAGCCCTCGATGCGTTCGATCCACCCGTCGACGCCGTGCCTGCCCCGTCGGTGGGCACACAGCACGCGGGCGGCCTCGAGCGCCGTGAGCGCGGCGTCACCGCGGCCCTCGCGCGCCGCGGTGATGACGTCGCGTGCTGCGCTCACCGACCGCTCGCGGACCGCGGCGTGGACGCCGTCGGTCAGCTCGCCGTCGTCGGTGCGGACCCAGGTCAGGTCATCGGCGTCGGTGAGCACGTCGAGCGCGGCGTCGGCGTCCCCGTGGCGGACGGCTGTGGCGAACCGGTCGAGCCCCGAGCCGGCACGGAACCGGTGGACCCGGTCGAGGACCACGAGGACGTCGTGCACCCCCGGCCCGTCCGCGGTCGCCGTGTCGGCGAGGTGGTCCTCGCCGGCCAGCGCGACGAGCTCGTCACGGACCGTGGCGTACCGCGTCGGCTGTCGGTCGACGTCGGCGACGAGGTCCCCGAGCACCGATCCGGCTTCGACCGAGGCGAGCTGGTGGGGGTCGCCGAGGAGGATGACGCGAGCTGCCGGATGGACGGCGTCGAGCAGCTTGGCGAGCAACGCGAGCGGGACCATGGAGGTCTCGTCGACGACGATCACGTTGTGGGGCAACGGATCGTCGGCGGAGCGACGGAACCGGGACGAGTTGCCGCGCGCGCCGAGCAGACGGTGCAGGGTCGACGCGCTCGAGCCCCGCAGCAACGCTTCGGCGCCGTCCGGGTCGCCGCCGTCGGGGTCGCCGTCCTGGTCGGCGACGTCGAGCGCCTCGCGGATCGACTCGGTCAACCGCGCGGCAGCCTTGCCCGTGGGTGCGGCGAGCGCGACCTGTGGGGCGGGGCGGCCGGCGGCACGCGCGTCGGCGGCCAGCACCCGCAGCAGGCGTGCGACGGTGGTGGTCTTGCCGGTACCGGGGCCGCCGGCGACGATCGTCAGGCGCCGGGACAGGGCGAGCGCGGCCGCGACGCGCTGCCGGTCGGGGGCCGCACCGTCGAAGGCGCTCGCGAGCGCCGCCCGGCCGGCGGCCACGTCGACCTCGGCCACCGCCGCGTGGGCACGTTCGTGCAAGGCCCGGGCGACACGTCGCTCGTAGCGCCAGTACCGGTCGAGGTAGAGCCGGTCGCTCGCCAACGTCAGCGGTGGGACGTCCTGCTGCGCGTCGTCCGGTTCGGCGAGCTCCCGCGGGTCGCGGACGGCCACGAGGGAGCTGTCGGCGAGCACGGCGTGCCACGCTGCCGGGTCGGGCCAAGGCAGCGTGTCGAGGTGGTCGGTGCCGGGGACGTCGCCCGTGGCGGCCAGCGCCAGGTCGTCGGCGACCTCGGCGATCACGCCGTGACGGACGGTCGTCAGATCGACGCACACGTGGCGGCGACGCGGCGCGCGGACCGCCAGGGCGGCGGCCAGCAGCACCTCGTCGCGGTCGTCGCCGCCGAGCCGGGCGAGGGCGGCAGCCACGTGCACGTCCGCCGGGCCGAGGACGCCGGCGTCGACGAACGGGGCCAGCGCCGGCGGTGGATCGAGGACACGGCGGTCCTCCCCGCGACCGAGCAGCGGCGTGGCGAGGGGGGCACGCCCCCGTGTCGGGTCCGGCGTTGGTGCGGCGGCGCCAGCGAGGTCGAGCGGTAGCTGGGTCACGCGGGCACCTCCGCAGCGAGGTGGGAGGCGCCGTCGCCGACGCCATCGAGCAGGTCGGACAGGTCGGTGACGACCGCCGCGGGGGGCCGCCAAGCGAACACCCCGCAGGGTCCGCCGTCGAGCTCCGGGGTGTCCGGACCGACCATGCCACGCAGGAACAGGTAGAGGACGCCGCCGAGGTGGGTGTCCGGGTCGTAGTCCGCGACACGCCAGCGCAGGAAGCGGTGGAGGGCCACCGAGTACAGCAGCGCCTGGAGCGGGTAGTCGTGGTGGACCATCGCGTCGGTGAGCGCGCGCGGCCGGTAGTCGGCCAGCGTCGGGGTCCCCCCGCCGAGCCGGTTGGTCTTGTGGTCGCAGACGAGGTAGCGGGTCCCGGCGGGGTCGGTGACGCGGAGGACGAGGTCGATCGAGCCGTTCAGGTAGCCGCGGAGATCGAGGGCGAACCCGGGGGTCCGCAGCCGATCGGCGTAGTCGACCTGCCGGAGCGGGTCGTCGTCGGCGAGACCACCGGCGGCCGCCGGGCGGTGCAGCAGGTCGGCGAGCCGTGACAGGGCGACCTTCGCGCCGTCGCGGTGGCCGAGGTCGCCACCGGCGAGCGGGAGCTCGAACTCGAGCTCGTCGAGCCGGTCGGTCCGCGGCAGGTCCGCGAGCGACCGCCAGAGCCCGCGCGCATCACCGACCTCCGTGACCCCGCCGGCCAACGGGCCGAGGGGGGAGCGGACGGCGGCGGCCAGCCCGTCGACCAGCTCCGGCAGGCGGTCCGGGGTGAGGCCGGGGACGCGGTGGTGGCCGATCTGGTCCTCCACGGTCCCGCGGAGCTCGGCGGGAAGGTCCTCGGCAGCGAAGTCCGCGTGCTCGAGGACCGCGTGGACGAACGTGCCGAAGGCGGTCCCTCCGCGCAGCTCGCCGAGCGGCAGTGGGCGGTCGAGCGTCGCGGGCGAGCCGTCGCCGCCGGGCGCGGGCGACGGGCCGTCGAACGTGGCGTCGTCGTCGGGCTCGTCGTCCTTGGTGTCCACGTCCGGTTCGCTGGCGACCGTCGCGCGGTGGTCGGTCGGATGCCCGGGCACCGCGCCGTGGAGGGACTCGGCGCGCTTGACGATGCCGCTGTAGGAGGTGCGGCGCCAGGCGCGGTCGAGGGTGCGCGCGAAGCTGGCGGCCCCGAGCGCGGAGGAACGGTCGGTGACCGGCTCGTAGGTGCCGGGTTCGTCGGTCGGCGCATCGGGGATGGTCGTGACCGAGGTCGGGCTCCCCGCGAACCGCTCGGCGAGCACATCGGCCTGGTCGGCGGGCTTCGGGACGGTGGCGTCGACGTCGAGCTGCACCGTGCCGTCCTCGTCGTGGCCGAACAGGACGCGGGCGAGTGCCGCCTTCCTGGCCGAACCGGTCCACCACACCACCGCCCGGTGTTCGGCGCGGGTGACGGCCACGTACAGCAGGCGGAGCGCCTCGCCGGTGGCGTCCGCTTCGGCGGCGTCGCGCAGCCGCCCGTACCCGGCGCGCTCCTTCGGCCCGACCTCGATGGTGCGGCGCCGTGTGTCGGGGTCGTAGGTGACGAAGGGTGCGGTGATCCCGCGGCCGGCGGACCAGTGGAAGGGGACGAGCACCACCGGGTACTGCAGGCCCTTGGCGCGGTGGACGGTGAGGATCTGCACGCACGCGGCGTCGGATTCGAGCCGCCGTGCCTGCTCGTCCGAGGGGACGGCCTTGTCGCCCGCCTCGGCCCGCGCGTCCAGCAGCCAGGCGCGTAGCGAGCTGACCCCACGGTCCTCCTCGAGCTCGGCGACGTGGAGCAGCTCGCCGACGTGACGGACGTCGGTGAGGTGGCGTTCGCCGCCGATCGTCCCGAGCAGCCGGCGCGCGACCTGCTGCTCGGCGAGCACGACCCGCTCGAGCCGCGCGACGCCGTGGTCGGCCATGACCGCCGCCCACCGGTGGGCGAGGTCGTGGAGGTGATCGAGCTCGTCGTCGTCGGCGTCGGCGAGTCTGGCGGCGGTCCACCCGATCCAGCACGACAGCGCGAGCCGGCGGATGCGACCGGGGTCGCTCGGGCGCTCGAGCGACTCGAGCAACCAGCGCCAGTCGTCGGCGGCGTCGGTGGCCAGCACGCTGCCGACGCCGTTCACCACGCACGGGATACGCACGTCGCGGAGGGCGCGCTGGACGAGCCGCGCTTCGGCGTTGGTGCGCACCAGGACAGCGACGTCCTCGGGCCGCAGCAGGTGCTGGTCGCGCCCGGTGCCGATGCGGACGCGGCCGAGCTGATCGAGCAAGGTCTCGGCGACGTCGGTCGCGAGCCGGCGGCGCACGCTGGCCGCGGTGAGCTTGTCGTCGGGCGCGAAGACGCGCAGCTGGAGCGGGTGCGGGTCGCGGTCGTCGTCGAGCGCGCTGCCCTGGTGCCGGTCGCTGGCGGTGACGGAGGCGAAGTCGATGCCGGCACCGAACGCGGTGCGCTCGAGCAGCCGGTCGAGCGCGGCCAGCAGCGGGGCGTCGCTGCGGAAGTTGGTGGCCAGGCTCCTGCGGTGGTCGGCGGTGGCGGTCGCGTCGAGGTAGGCGCGGATGTCGGCGCCGCGGAAGCTGTAGATGGCCTGCTTCGGATCACCGATGAGCACGAGCGCGCGGGACGGGTCGCCCGGGTCGCGGAAGGCACGTCGCAGGATGTCCCACTGCACCGGGTCGGTGTCCTGGAACTCGTCGATCAGCGCCCACCGGTACCGGTCGCGGAGGATGGCGACGGCGGCGTCGCCGCGGCCGGTGTCACGGAGCGTGCAGCGCAGCGAGGTGAGCAGGTCGTCGTAGCCGAGGATCCCGTCACGCCGCTTCCGGGTCGCGAGTTCGTCGCGGAGCAGCTCCGCGAGTGCGCTCCGTTCGGCGCCCTCGTCGCCCGCATCCGGTTCGTCGTCGGGGCGGATGTCGGCGTCCGGAGCGCCGTTGACGGCGCGTGCGATCGCGATGGCGTTGGACCGTGACGGCCGAGCGGCGTCCGCGGCGTCGAGGTAGCGGCGCACGTAGACATCGTCGGTCCCCTCCTCGACGAGGGTGGTCTCGTCCTCGATGAGGGTGATGTCGCGCGGCACGTCGGCGGAGAGGCCGACCGACCGCAGGACCTGCTGGGTGAAGCCGTGGATCGTCGAGATCGTGGCGGCGTCGAAGTCGGTGAGGGCCGCGCTCAGCCGTCCGTGCCGCCGTTCGAGTTCGGGGCGGTCCGCGGCGGCGAGGTGCGCGAGGACCTGATCGTCGCCCGTGTCGTCGGGGTGGGCGGTGCCGGCGAGCACGGCGCGCAGGTGCCGTTCGGCGGCCACGAAACGGTGGCGGACGCGGTCGCGCAGCTCGGCCGTGGCGGCGCGCGTGAAGGTCACCACCAGCAGTTGGTCGACCGTGCAGGTGCCTTCGGCGACCGCCCGGGTGGCCAGCGCCGCGATCGCGTAGGTCTTGCCGGTCCCGGCGGATGCCTCCAGCACGACGGTGCCGGTGGGCAGGTCGCCGGTGAGCTCCAGCGGCTCGATCGGCGCCGGGGTGAGCGGCCGGTCGGGGGCCGCGTGCGGAACGTCGCTCATCGGTGTCGTACCTCCTCGGCGGCCAGCAGCGGCCACCACACGCGCCGACCGAGGCGGCCGATCAGGGACGGTTCGTCGCGGGCCCACCCCTCGCCGTCCTCCTCCTCGGTCGGGGGCAGTTCGAGGAGGTCCTCGGCGGTCAGCTCCCCGAGCAGCAACTGGTGGGCGTGATCGGCGTCCTCGCGCGGGAAGGGCGCCCCGTCGCCGGTCTCCCACTCGTTGCGGAGCGCGACGAACGGGCTGCGGCGGTGCAGGCCGAGGTCGGCTCCCCAGGACGTTTCGGCGTAGGCGCCGGCGGTGTCACAGGGCAGCAGGAGGGGGCCGCACAGGCCCCGGTCACGCAGGGCGACGAGCGACTCGAGCTCGGCGATGGCGGACGCGCGCCGGGATCCGGGGTCGCTGTCGGGATCGCCGAGGGGGTTGACGATCTCGCGTGCCCGCTTGCCCTTCCCGAGCGTGCGCGGCGGACCCGGTCGCAGGGTCGCGAGGCTCGCGAGCGCGTCCTCGCCGCCCTCGGCCTTGGCGCCGTAGACCGCGCGACCGAGGGTGACGGCGCACCACGGGTGCTCCGGGCGTGCGGCGGTCAGCGCGAGCACGTCGACCCAGGCCGACAGGCGCGCCTTCCGGCTGAGGCGCGAGTAGCTCGCGGCCACGCGGGTGTGCCCGATGACGGCGACGCTGCCCCGCAGCCGGTGGCCGCCGGGCAGCTCGAGATCGACCGCGACCGACTCGGTGTCCGGACCCATCCGCACGCCTGCCTCGGACGCGAGGTCGGCGAACAGTTCGACGGTGCGGAGGATGTCGGCGACGGGGCCATCGCGCAGGTCGCCGGGGGGGAGCGATCCGCGGCCGGTCTCGACCTCGAGCCACCGGTCCGGGCTGCGGCCCGCGAGGGCGTGCGCGAGCAGCCGATCCCCGATCTGCCAGTTGCTGAGGCCGCGGAGCTCGATGGGCAGCGCGTCGGAGCGCTGCTCACCGTCGCGGGGGAAGCGGACGTCGAGCCGTTCCTCGAGCAGGGCCTGGAGCGGATGGTGCAGGAAGCGCGCGAGGTCGCGCAGCTCGAGCGGTCCGCCGTCGTCGATGGGTGCGAGGCGATCCTCGAGGAACGGCGGTGCGATGCGCCGATCACCGATGAACGCCTCGGCGGCGGCGAGGTCGACACGGTCGAACCCGAACGGCCCGCCGTCGCGCGTCACCTCACGACCGGGGTGGCCGAGCCCGCCGGGACGGAAGCGATCCGCATCGAACGGTTGCAGCGGGTGATCGACGGTGATCGCGGCGGACGCGGGCAGCCGCGGGCCGTCGTCGTCGTCGCGGCTCTGCGGCAGGTCGGTGGCGACGGTGCGGTCGATGACGTCGAGCAGCTCGCCGATCGGCACGGCGGGGGGCCGGGTGTCGCCGGTCCGGACGTCGTGCCCGTCGGTCAGGACGACGAGGTGGTCGCCCGTGGCGAGCAGCGCGTCGAGCAGCAGCTGCCGATCCTCGGAGCGGGGGTCGCGGTCACCCACCAGCGGGGTCGCCGCGAGCAGGTCGTCGCCGTCGGGGGTGGTCCGGCGCGGGAAGACCTCGTCGTCCATGCCGAGCAGCACCACCACCCGGTGGGGGACCGAGCGCATCGGCACGAGCGTGCAGACGGTGAGGTCCCCGGTCCGGTGGGCGGCGCGCGAGGGCGCACCTTCGAGCCGGTCACCGAGCAGCTGCCGGACCTCGCTGAGCGACAGCGGCTGGCGCCCGGCATCGCCGGGCGTACCGGTGACGGCGTCGCGGACCTCGCGGAAGACCCGTTCGAGCTGGACCTGCTGCCACCCGTCGTCGGGGCCCGTGGCGCAGAGGCGCTCGACCGCCTCGCCGAGCGCGTCGAGCCACGCGCCGACGGGTCGCGGGGTCCGCAGCGTGAGCACGATGTCGTGCAGGCGGTCGAGCAGCTCGGCGAACCGGCCGGCGAGCTCGACGGCGTCCCCCTCGACCTCGTCCTCGGGCGTGACGCCGACCGCGGTGCGCAGCTGCTCGTCGGCGGTGGTGACACCGACCAGGATCCGGTCGAGGCCGGTGCGCCAGGTGTTGGCACCCGTCGGGACGCCGAGCTCGTGACGGTGGTCCTCGTCGAACCCCCAGCGGATCGCGACGGCGTCGAGCCACGACTCGAGCTGCCCGAGATCGTCCTCGTCGAGGCCGAAGCGGTGGCGGATCGGCGCGCGGGTGCACAGGTCGAGGATCTGGGAGCCGGTCACCCGGCCGGCAGCGAGGTCGAGCAACTCGGCGACGACCCGCAGGAGCGGGTTGGTGCGCCGCAGCGACCGGTCGGCGAGCTGGACCCGCAGCTCGACCGGTCCGTCGGCCGTCGGTCCACCCGTGGGGGCCGGGCCAGCGCCGAAGACAGCGGTGACCAGCGGCGCGTAGGTCTCGATGTCGGGGCAGAGGACGACCACGTCGCGGGGTTCGAGCGTCGGATCGTCGGCGAGCAGGTGGAGCAGGACGTCTCGCAGCACCTCGACCTGCCGGATGGCGCCGTGGCAGCGGTGGAGCTGGACCGTGCGGTCGTCCCGTGCGAGCAGCGGCAGCGAGGCGGCCGCGTCGCGGGGGAGGTCGTCGTGGACGGCCTCCTGGAGGCGGCGGAGCAGCGTCGGTGCGTCGTCGTCGTCGACGGGAGCCGCCGCATCGGGGTGCGAAGGGTCCGTGCCCGGCGCCGCCGCGTCGTGGTGCTGCGCCGAGGTCGTGGAGACCACGACCTGGAGCTCACGGGTGTCACGTGCCCATGCCGTCAGCAGCGGGTCGCGTGGCAGGTCACGGGTCGGGTCGCTGTCCCGGGTCGGGAGAGCCGTCGCGGCGGTCGCCGGCACGGCAGCGCCGAGCCCGCGCTCGGCGAGGCGCTCCGCCGTGCGTCGCCACAGGGCGGGGGAGGGGTGGAGCAGGAACACGTGCACGTCGCGACCGTCGGGCGCGGTCGGGGTCGGTCCCGTGGCGAGCGCGGCGAGGACCTCGAACGTGGACGCCGACAGGGCGGTCACCCCGAAGATCGCGACCCGGTCCGGTAGGTCGAGCGTCAGCGCGTCGCCGCCGACGGTGGTGGACCGGGCGAGCGCCGCCGTCGCCTCGGCGAGCCGTTCGGGTCCCGACGCGGCGGGAAGCCGGCGGTGGACCGCGCGCCACAGCTGGGGTTGCCAGCGGTAGCGCTCGGCCAGCTCCAGGCCGTCACCCCCGACGTCCGGGGCCGTGCTGGTGAGCGGAGCGGGCAGGCGCGGGTCGTCGCCGCCGTCGATGCGGTCCGCCCACGCGCGGAGCATGGAGGGGCGGTGGACGGCGTACCGGTCGAACAGATCGGTGACGCGGCGGACCGCACCGAGCCGCCGGTCGGAGGGTCGGCCGTCCGCGTCCGCGACGTGGGAGCGCAGCGGACCGAGCAGATCGTCGCGGCCCTCGCGGACGGCCTCGTCGACCACGTCGAGCAGCGGCCACACGAGCCGTTCGGGCCGCCACGGGTCGCGCTGTGGATCGGTCCCGGTGGCGCGGGCCACGGCATCACCGACGAGCGCGCCGGGGAAGGGGAAGCGCACGTTGGCGGCGACCCCGTCGCCCCGGTCCGGCGAGGTACCGAGGTGGTGGGAGAGGCGTTGCGCGATCCAGCGCTCGATGCCGCGCGAGTGCACCGCGACGACCTCGGGCGCGAACGCGTCCGCCGGTGGCTGGCGCAACACGGAGGCCAGCGCGCCGACGAGTGCGTCGGCACGGTCGGCGTGGTGGACGTGCAGCACGAGTACCCCCGGTGGTGGCGCCGGCGCATCGACCGGCCGGCGGCTCGCAGTCTGCCAGCGGGTGGTGACACGTACACACGCTCGTCCCGTCGCACGCCCACGCGAGGGCCGCTGACGTGACGGAGCCCCGGTGACCTTCGCAGGTCACCGGGGCTCGTCGTTCCTCCGGATCGGTCCCGTGCACCCCGGAGGGTGGCGCCCCTGAGGGCGATGCACCCCGGAGGGTGCCGCGTGACCGTGTGATCCTTCGGGTGGCACCGTCCCGCTGCGGCGGTGGTGCCGCTCGTCACCCGCCAGGCGCAGTGGCGGATCTCGAGCTGTTCGGTGTCGGTCCGACGGTCCTCCGGGTGCGCTGACCCTCGCGGGTCCCGCCTCCCCGGTGGTCCGGAGCGGACCCCCGACCGTTCCCGGCGCCGCCCCGAGGGGCGTCGCACGTTCCTGGTCGGTGGCTCGTCCCTGGTGATCCTCCGCTCCGGCTCCCCGACCCGGAGGGCGGCGATCCTTCGCGGCGGACCAGGCACGGTCCTCCACCTCGTCACGGGGTCCTGCACCGGCTCCCGTGGCGGCCGATCGAGCGTGTCTCGCAGTCGCATCCCGACCGGCGAGGCACACGCTACGGGTCACGTCGGGGCGGTGTCCAGAGCTCGGAGGCAACTCACAGGAGATGCACAGCTCGTCCCGAGGCGGTGCACAGGCTGTGCACAGGAACGTGTGTCACGGCGCGCGTCGGCCAGGTGCGGACGCGCGCTGCAGGTGCGCCGTGCACAGCCGTGGAGGGCTCAGATCGCGCAGCTGCCGTCCGCGCAGGCGTCGCCGGTCGCGTGGTCGTGTCCGGCGGCCGTGTTCGTCCCGTGCTCGTCGTCGGCCTGGGATCGCGGTGCGCCGACCATCTCGAGGGGGGACCGCTGCGACCAGGCCTGCTGGAGCGCGCCCAACAGGACCTCGGGCGGCTGCGCGCCCGACACCGCGAAACGGCGGTCGATGACGAAGAACGGCACCCCGGAGATCCCGAACTCGCGTGCCTGGTCCTCGTCGCTGCGGACCTCGGCGGCGAACTTCTCCCCGCGGAGCACCTCGGTCACCTCGTCCTCGTCGAGCCCCGCCGAGACCGCCAGTCGGGTCAGCGCGTCGGGGTCACCGATCGGCTGACCGTCACGCAGGTAGCCGGTCAGCAGCTGGCCCTTGACCGCGTCCTGCAGCGCCGGACCCCCGCGCTCGTAGGCGAGATGGATCAGGCGGTGCGCATCGAAGGTGTTGCCCGCCCGCGCCCGGTCGAAGCGGAACTCGAGCCCCACCTCGGCGGCGGTCGTGGTCATCTGGTCGAGCATCGCCTGGGCCTCGTCCGGCGTGCGGCCGTACTTGGCGGCGAGGTGGTCACGCTGCGACACCTCGCGTTCACGGGGGGCGGACGGGTCGAGCTCGAAGCTGCGCCACCGCACCTCGACCTCGTCGGCGTGGTCGAACGCGCCGAGCGCGTGCTGGAAGCGGGCGCGACCGACCGCGCACCAGGGACAGACGACGTCGGACCAGATCTCGACCTGCACGGGCACACCTTCTCGGAGGGGGAGGGCGTCCGGAGGACGCGCCGGGGGAGGCGATCGATGGGGACAACGCACGTGGCCGCCGGGAGCTTACCGGCGGCCCCGGGGGCTACGTCGCTCAACGCTCGTAGACGCCGACGATGCGGTTCTGTTCGATGATGGCGTCGCCGTAGTCGCGCAGGAACGTCTCGCGATCCGGCTTGCCCTCGACCTTCCGCGACAGGGCGTACACCCAGAAGTAGTAGTGGTGCGGTCCGTGTCCGGGCGGCGGCTGCGGTCCGCCGTAGCCCTTCGTGCCGAAGCCGTTCGGACCGGGATCGAACTTCTCGTCGGCGTCGAGGCCGATGGTGGTGGTGTCGGTCGGGATGTTGTAGAGCGTCCAGTGCGTGAAACCGAACGGCAGCGGGGCGTCCGGATCGTGGCAGACGAGCGCCAACTCGACCGCGTCCGACGGCACGCCCTCGATGGTCAGCTCGGGTGCGACGTTGTCGCCGTCGTTGGCGTTGGCGTCCTGCAGGCGTTCACCGTTGGCGAACTGCGAGCTGGTGATCCTGAGGTCCTGGATGTTCAGGCCCACGTCGTTGCTCCTATCGGTCGGGGTGGTGCGTCACCACGGACGCTAGGAGCTGGCGCGCGGCGGCACCCGTCCGGTCGTCCGGCGGTCCCACCGCGCCGGCCCAGCCGGGACTCCGGCCGGGGGCTCAGGCCGGCGAGGCCTCCCGGTAGACGTCGGCGAGGTGGACGTAGCCGGCCACGTTCGGCCGGGGGATCGGCGGGACGTCCTTCTCGAGGATCTTGGCCGGCACGCCGACGGCGATGGTCCGCGGCGGCACCACCGTGCCCTCGGTGACGACCGCGCCGGCGCCGACGACCGCGCCCTCGCCGATGACGGCGCCGTTCATCACCACCGCGCCCATGCCGATCAGGACGTCGTCCTCGACGGTGCAGCCGTGCAGGATCACGCGGTGACCGACGGTGACGCGGTCCCCGATCGCGCACGGCCAGGTCGGGTCGGTGTGGACCACCGAGTTGTCCTGGAGGTTGGTGTCGACGCCCACGGTGATGGGTGCGTGTTCGGCGCGGAGGACCGTGCCGAACCAGATCGACACGCCGCTGGCGAGCTGGACGTTGCCAGCCACGGTGGCGGTCTCGGCGAGGAAGGCGCCGTTCACCTCGGGGGTGAAGCCGGCGACGGTCAGGACGGTGGGCACGCGGGGCTCCTCGGGGTCGGTGGAGAGGACCGTAGAGCCAGCGATCCCGGACCGCAGCCGGCGACGCGCGAGCAGCGAGGTCCACCGGACGGGACGCCAGCGGCGAGGCGTCAGTCGCCCTCGTCCCGGTGGCGCGCCTGGACCACGATCGAACGGTCCCACGGGGTCGCGTGCGCGAGCGCCACGAGGTGCTGACGGTGCTGGAGGTCGTCGGCGACGGCGCGGTCGAAGGTGGCGTCGTCGACGGTCGGGATGCCGGCCTCACGCAGCGGGCTGAGGTCCAGGGTGGGGGGTGCGTCGGTGTCGTCGTCCGGCGAGCTCACCTCGGCTCGGTCGAGGTGCTGGGTGGTGGCGTGACGCACCAGCCGCAGCAGCAGCGGGTGGATGTCGACCCGGTCGTGGTCGACGGCGTGCTCGAGCAAGGTGATGGCCTCGTCGAGGGCGACGAGCTGCACGTGGTGGTCCTCGGTGATCGACCCGGCGTGGAACTGGCTGAGGATCGGGTAGGTCAGCTGCCGTTCGGCGGTCAGGACCAGCTCGGCGGCGAGGTCGGGCAGCACCTGCTCGAGGAAGTCGAACCCGACCCCGTCCCAGGCGTTCACCACGATCTCCTGCGCATCGTGGCCGAGCCCGGCGATCCTGGCGGCTTGCTGACGTCGCTCGGTGGCGGCGGTCATCACCGGCAGGATGTAGGTGATGGCCAGCGTGGTGAGGAACAACCCCGACCCGGCGGCGAGCACGGTCGCGATCTGCCACGGCGATCCGGCCGGAACGACGTCGCCGAGACCGAGCGTGAAGATCGTGTACCCGGCGAAGTAGACCCGTGACCAGAGGTCCGCGGGCAGGTCGCCGGAGGAGCTGACGACGGCCGAGGTGTCCGAGGCGAACACCAGCGTCCACCCGAGCCACAGCCCGACCAGCCAGGTCATGACGATCAGCCCCACGGCCAACGGACCGGACGCGCTCAGCAGCGGACCGCGGGGATCCCGGGACAGGCGCCGTAGCAGGCGCCACAGCCCCCGGCTGAGCGGGGTGGTCACCGGGCCGCCGCCGCTGCCCGGCGCGATCGTCGTCACCAGCGCGTCGACGATGACCACCGACAGCAGGACGCCGCCGAGCAGCAGCATCCAGATCTGCACGGCGCTCTCCGGTCGGGCGAGGTGGGCGAGGTGGGCGGTCAGCGTCGGGGTCGCGGGTGGGGACCACGGCGCTCGGTGGCTGACGCTAGGTGAGGTGTGCTCGACTCGGCGGCTCCGCACCGCCCGACCGACCAACCGACCTGGAGCACCTCCGTGGCCATCGATCCGACCGGCGCCGACCTGAAGCGCTTCCTCGCCGAGGACCCGGGGGGTCCCGTCGTGATGCTGAACCTGCTGCGATTCCGTCCCGACGGCGGGCGCGAGCGGTACGCCGAGTACGCGGCTCACCTCGAGAAGACGTTCCTGCCCCGCTACGGGGGGAAGGTGCTGTACGCGGGTTCGGGCTTCACCGCGCTGGTGGCCGAGGACGGTCAGGCCTGGGACGCGGTGCTCTGCGTCCGCTACCCGGACCGGGCGTCGTTCTCGCGGATGGTCGCCGACCCCGGGTACCAGGAGGTCACCCACCTGCGCACCGAGGCGCTCCTCGAGGCGACCCTGCAGCCGACCACGCCCTGGTGACCACCAGCAGCTGAACCACCCGGGCCCCGGCGTGACACACGCCGGGGCCTGCTTCTTCCCGGGGCGCGTTGCGCGCTCGGTGGCTCGCCAACCGCGGTTCGGTCGTCACCTTGGGGCCACGCCCCCGGCCACCGGGGGTGATCCGGTACCGCTCCCACCACCTCGTGCCGTCACCGGTCGCAGCTGGCCGATCCTCGGCTGACCGCCCCGGCCGACGCCTCCCGGTCCCCGACGCCGCGCCGACGTCCTCAGTCGCGCGGACGCTCCCGCCCTCCACCGCCGATCGATGCTGGTGGTGCTCCCCACGGTGGTCCTCCATGCGCGCACCCGTACGCCCGCGACACCTCCCCTCCCTGGCCGCCCTGGCGGTCGCCGCCCTCGCCACGCCCGCGATCATCGGGACGGTGGTGCCCGCCGGACCGGCCGAGTCGCCGGGCAGCGGTCAGGGCTTCACCGTCTCCGCCGCGCCCGAACCTCTCGCGGCTCCCGCCCCGGCCGAACCCGAGGTCCCGACCGCAGCCCCCGAGGCCTACGCCGGCCACGAGCCGCAGGTCGTCTGTGACCCCGCGGAACGGGTCGGTGTCACCACCTTCCGCGACGTGGTCCTGGCCGCCTACCCCGACACCACCGACGGCGGCATCTCGCGGGACTGCTCGGTCGGCGGCGCCAGCGAGCACAAGGAGGGCCGCGCCTGGGACTGGATGCTCGACGCCAACGATCCGGACGACGCCGCGGCCGCCGACGAGATGCTCGACTGGTTGCTGGCCACCGACGAGACCGGCGAGCCGCACGCCATCGCCCGACGGGCCGGCGTCCTCTACGTCATCTGGGACGGGCAGATCTGGCAGGCGGCTCGCCCCGAGGCTGGCTGGCAGCCCTACACCGGCGCGAGCCCGCACACCGACCACGTGCACATCAGCTTCTCGTCCGCCGGAGCCGACGGCACCACCTCGTTCTTCGACGATCTGTGGGACCCTGCGGTGGGGACCGACTATCCGGCCACCGTGTCGCACGGTGACGTGGAAGCCGCGGGACTCAGCTGAACCCCGGCGCTCGGCACCGGAAGACACGGCGACGCCCCCGGCCACACGGTCCCGGGCGCCGCTCGTGTGTGGACGGTCGGTCCGTGGTTCCCGGTCCCTCGTCGCTGTCGTCGTAGGTCCCCGGCCCTTCGTCGGAACCGCCAGCGGGTCGGGACGTCCCACCTCGCGACCCACGAGGCGACAGGAGAGCCAGATGAGGACGGGACGGACGATCGCGGGGCTGGGCGCGCTGGTGTTGGCGGCGACGGCCTGTACCGGTGGCGGCGCCGACGAGGCGGCCACCGAGGCCGTCGAGGATCCGGGCGGGGAAGCCGCGGAGTCCGCCGGAGGCGACGTGGCGGCCCCCGAACCGGTGCCCCCCGAGGGCCGGTTCCCGACCGACGTGACCTTCGCCGACTACGGCGTCGGCGCGTTCGTGCCGACCGACGAACTGGCCACCTCGACGTTCGCGACCGACGCGGACACCGCCTCGTTCACCCTCGCTCAGGCGTGGCTCGACCGTGAGGGCGTCCTGCCCCCGGCCGAGGCCATCCGCGTCGAGGAGTGGGTGAACGCGGTCGACCACCGCTACCCGGACCCCGCTCCCGGGCAGACCTGGGCGATCCACACCGACGTCGGCTTCCCGACCTGGGATTTGCGGCGGGCACCGAAGCTGACACCCAGCTGCTCCGCGTGGGGCTCCAGGCGACCCGCGACGTCGAACGTGCGCCGACCGTCGTGACCCTGGTGATCGACACCTCCGGCTCGATGTCCGACGGGCGGCTCGAGCTGGTGCAGGATGCGGCGGACGGCCTGCTCGCGCAGCTCGGTGAGGGGGACCGGGTCGCGGTGATCGAGTACGGCGATCAGGCGCGGGTCGTGAGCGAACCGACCGCCGATGCGGCGCAGGTCCGGCAGGCGGTCGCCTCGCTGACCGCGGATGGGTCCACCAACGCCGAGGCGGGCATCGCCCTCGGGTTCGACACCGCGCGGGCGGCCTTCGACGACGGCGCGACCAACGCGGTGGTCCTGTTCTCCGACGGGGTCGCCAACGTGGGCGCGACGGGGCCCGAACAGATCCTGTCCCGCATCGCCGACGAGTCCGAGGACGGCATCGTCCTGCACAGCGTCGGGGTGGGGATGGACAACTTCAACGACGTGCTGCTCGAACGCCTCGCGAACGACTCGGGCGGTGGCTACGCCTACATCGATCGGCAGGAGGAGGCCGAGGCGTTGTACAGCGAGGGTCTGGCCGTGCTCGAACCGGTCGCCCACGACGTGAAGGCGCAGGTCGACTTCGACGAAGCTGCGGTCAGCTCGTGGCGGCTGATCGGGTACGAGAACCGGCTGCTCGAGGAGGAGGACCTCCGCGACGACGCGGTCGGCGGCGGGTTCGTCGGCACCGGTCACGCGGTCACGGCGCTGTACGAGCTGGTGCCCGGCGGCGACGGGGACCTCGGCACGGTCACGGTGCGTTGGGCCGACCCGGCCAGCGGCGAGGCGAACGAGCTGACCGAGGCGATCGAAGGTGGCACCCAGGTCCGGAACATCGCGGCCAAGGGCGGCGAGGCGAGCCCCGGATCGGTGACCTTCGAGGTCGCCGCGGCGGTGGCGGCGGCGGCCGAGGACCTGCGCGGTTCGCGTCACGTGGCGGTCGACCTCGACGAGGTGATCGACCAGCTCGAGGCCACCGGCGACGTCCAGGCGGCGAGGTTCGCGGCGCTGATCGAGCGGGCGCGGGGTGCGGCCCAGCCTGCCTCGCCGCCGCGTGAGGACGTCTCGCCCCCGGGGATCGACCTCGAGGACCGCACGGGCGACTGAGCGGCACGGGTGGGGGCGGGGGGCGTGAGGTCGGGCTGCGGTGAGGGCCGGGCAGCGGTCCGCGGTACGTGACGCCGCCGCTCGCTAGGTTCTGGCGACGAGACGAGAGGCGACGACGTGAGCGATGGACCCAGCTCGGGAGACCCGACACGGCGGGTGGGGCCGACCGATGACGGTGCGACGCGGCGCGTGGACCCGGTCGGTGGACAGGACCCCGGCGCCACCCGGCGCGTGGATCCACCGGGGAGCTCCGACCCCACGCGCGCGATCGATCCGGTCAGCGACGACGACGGCTACACGGTCGTCCCGAACCGTCCGCCGGGGGAGGAGCGCCCGATGGACGAGGAGCGGGTGGTCGACGCGCGGGAACCGGAACGGAACCGTGGCCGCGACTGGGCGATCGGCCTCGCCGGTGTGGCCGCCGGGATCCTGCTCGCGGTGATCGTCGCGTTCGTCGCCGGCGGTGACGATGCGGTCGATGGCGAGGTCGCGTCGTCGGAGGAGCAGGTCGCCGAGCTCGAGGCGGAACGCGATGAGCTACAGGCCGAGAACGAGGCGCTCGAGGAGCGGGCGTCGGAGGCCGAGGCGACGGTCGGTGCGGGCGACGCCGACCTCGACGCGCAGCGGCAGGCGCTCGACGAACGCGAGGCGGCGCTCGACGAGCGTGAGGGTGCGCTCAACCAGCGCGAGGCGGACCTCGACGAACGTGAGGCGAGCCTGGACGAGCGTGAGGCGTCGCCCGACCAGGGCGGTTCCGGTGACGGCTCCGGCGAGGGGTCGGGCGACGGGACGGGTGGTGACGGCCTCGAGGTGCCGGACATCGACACCGAGGAGGTCGAGGGCTTCTTCGACGAGCTCGTCGACCGGCTCCGCAGCCTGTTCTGATCATCGGATCGGAGGCCGGACGCCAGGCTGCCTGAGCGGACACACGGGAGGGACCGCCGAGATGGCGGTCCCTCCCCCCGTTACGTGCCCTGCGCGTGGATCAGTTGGTCAGGTCTTCAGCCTCGGTCTGGATCTCCTCGGCGACGTCCGAAGCCGGTTCCTCGAGCTCGGACACGGCGTCACCGAACAGGGCGATCCCGGCGGCTCCGAGGACCAGCGACAGCACACCGGCGACGATGCCGGTGACGGCCATGCCGGCGCCCTTGATGGCGGCCTTGCGTGAACGGCTCACGCCGATGATGCCGAGCACGATGGCGACGACGCCCAGCACCGAGCCGATGAGCCCGAGGACGGGGACGATCGAGAGCACCAGCGCGATCAGACCGAGGATCAGGGCGGCGACGGCGGCGCCGGAGCGGCGCTCCTGAACGACGACGGCGTCACCGCGGGGGGTGCGGTCGGCGGTCCGGTGGTCGTCACGGTGGTCGTCGTGGTGGCGGTCGTCGCGGGTGTCGTTCCGGCCGCGGTCGTGGTCGTCGCGGGCGTCGTGGACGACGGACGGGTCGTCGGAACGCGTGCCCGTCCGGCCGTCGTGTCGGTCGTTGTTCCGGTCAGCGAGTCCCATGCTGGCTCCTCTGGATCGGGTCGGCAGGCGGGTCGTCGTGCCTCGGAGACCACTATCGGTGCGTGGTCGGCATGTGACCAGCGGTGAACCCCCACGGACGGACGTCGGGCATCGTGGAAACGGATGGAGACACCACCGTTCGGTCGGTGGCCAACCCGTCCACACGGCCGCCCGTCGGCGGCGGTGACGGTGCGGAGCGGTGGTCGCGGACGAACGGCCACCGTTCGCCGTTCCTGCCCGAAGGGCGGGGGTGAACGGGGTCCACACGACCGGCCACGCCGCGAAGGTGGACGAAAGAAGGGCGCCAACCTCTGACGCTCCGACCCTCTGAAGGAGGCCCGACGTGGAGACCTGGATGATCGTGGCGATCGTGGTGGTCGTCATCATCGTGATCGCGGTCGCGCTGCTGCTGCCGAAGATCCGTGCGAAGCAGAAGGAGCGCAAGCGTGAGCAGGAGGCGCAGGCGCGGGAGGAGGCGCAGGGCCATCTGCGGGAGTCGGAGCGCCTGAGCGCGTCAGCGCAGAAGGAGAAGGCGGCCGCTGAGGAGCAGCTCGCGCGTGCCCGTCACGAGAAGGCCACCGCCGAGGAGCGGACCGCGCAGGCGGAACGTGAGGCCGAGGAGAAGCTCGCTCGGGCTCGTCGTGAGAAGGCCGAGGCCGAGGAGCGCGCGGCGAAGGTCGAGGCTGACGCGCAGGAGAAGCTCCGGACCGCGGAGGAGCGCGAGGCAGCCGCGAAGGACGAGCGCGATCAGGCCAACGACCTGCTCCCCGATCAGGACGCGGACGACGCGAGCCGGCGCACCACCGACGACGGTCCGCCGCCCCACGACGACCCGGCCCACGCCGGCCGGACGGATGCGAGCCGGACGGATGCGGGCCGGACGGATGCGGGCACGGATACGGGTCGGAGCGACGCCGATCGGATCCGCGATGAACGCGGGAACGACCGCCCACAGGCGTAGGTTCCGGGTCCCCCATCGAGAGGGACCGCGGTGGACCGACCTGCCATCGAGATCGAGGCGCTCCGGAAGTCGTTCGGTGCGACCGTGGCGCTCGACGGCGTGGACCTCACCGTCGCCACCGGTGAGGTCCACGGCTTCCTCGGACCGAACGGTGCGGGCAAGACCACCACCCTGCGGATCCTCCTCGGGCTGCTGCGTGCCGACGGTGGCAGCGCCTCGCTCCTCGGTGGGGACCCCTGGCGCGACGTCACCGAGCTCCACGGCCGTCTCGCCTACGTGCCCGGCGACGTCGAGCTGTGGCCGCAGCTGTCCGGTGGCGAGATCATCGACCTGCTCGGCCGTCTGCGCGGCGGCCTCGACCGCCACCGGCGCGATGCCCTGATCGAACGCTTCCAGCTCGACCCCACCAAGAAGGGCCACGCCTACTCGAAGGGCAACCGGCAGAAGGTCGCGCTGATCAGCGCGCTCGCCTCCGACGTCGAGCTGCTGCTCCTCGACGAACCCACCTCGGGGCTCGACCCGCTCATGGAGGCCGAGTTCCGTGCCGTGATCGAGGAGGACCAGCTCGGCCGGACCGTGCTGTTGTCGAGCCACATCCTCAGCGAGGTGGAGGCGCTGTGCGACCGGGTCAGCATCATCCGCGCCGGCCGCATCGTGGAGTCGGGGACCATCGACGAGCTCCGTCACCTCACCCGGACCTCCATCGACGCTGACCTCGACGCCCTCCCCGACGACCTCGCCTCGCTGCCGGGTGTGCACGAGCTCGCCGTCGCCGGCGACCGCGTCGAGTTCGAGGTCGACGGCGCCGCGATGCGGGCCGTGATGGCGCGGCTCGCCGAGGTCGGGATCCGTCGGCTCGTCAGCCGCCCGCCGACGCTCGAGGAGCTGTTCCTGCGCCACTACGACACGGCGCCCCGAACGCGGGGCGACCACACGGCGCCCCGAGCACGGGGCGACCACACGGCGCCCCGAGCACGGGGCGACGAGCCGGACGCGGCGGGACCGCGGTGAGGTCGATCACCGGCACCTGGGCGTTGGTCCGGCTCGGGCTGCGCCTCGACCGCGTCCGTCTGCTGGTCTGGGTGCTGGCGGTCCTCGGGGTCGTGGTCGTGTTCGCGTCGGCGGTCGGCGAGCTGTACCCCGACGAGGCGTCCCGGCGCCAGCTCGGCGGATCGGTGGCGGCCGACCCGGCGTTCGGTGCTCTGCTCGGCCCGCTGCAGGATCCGCGGTCGGTCGGCGGGTTGGTGACGTGGCGGATGAGCTTCTTCCAGATGGTGTTGGTGCCGCTCATGGCGTTGCAGACCGTCACCCGCCACACCCGCGCCGAGGAGGAGGCCGGCCGCCTCGACCTCGTCGGCTCGACCGTCGTCGGCCACCGTGCGCCGTTGACCGCGGCGCTGATCGTCGCGTTCGGCGCCTGCTCCCTGATCGGTGCGTTCGTGGCCGCCGGGCTCACCGTCCAGGGGGAGGCGGTCGCCGGTGCGGTCGCGCTGGGCGCGGTGTACGCCGGCACGGGGGCGATGTTCGCCGCCATCGCGGCGGTGACCGCGCAGCTGGCCTCGACCGCCCGCGGAGCCACCGGCCTGGCGGGTGCCGTGCTCGGGGTGGCGTTCCTGATCCGGGCGGTGGCGGACGGCGCCGGCGACGACGGTCCGACCTGGCTGCGGTGGCTGTCCCCGGTCGGCTGGAGCACCGAGGTGCAGCCCTTCGCCGGCGAGCGCTGGTGGGTGCTCGGGGTGATGCTCGCGCTGGTGGTCGTCGGTACGGCCGTCGCCTACCTGCTGGTCGAGCGGCGCGACACCGGATCGGGCCTGCTACCGGCACGGCTCGGGGCGCCGGAAGCGGCGCCGTGGCTGGCCAGCCCGCTCGCGTTGGCGTGGCGGTTGCAGCGCGGCACCTTGCTCGGGTGGACGGTCGGCATGGTCGCCGTCGGCCTGGTGTACGGGTTCGTGGCCGAGAGCGTCAGCGATCTCATCGACGACGTGGCGGGCGCGGCCGCGATGCTCGAGCGCATGGGGGGCGCGGAGGTGCTGGTGGATGCGTTCATCGCGACGACGATGGGCGTCCTCGCGGTCATCGTGTCGATCTACACCGTGTCGGCGCTGCTCCGCGCCCGGACCGAGGAGACGGATCTGCGGGCGGAGCCGGTCCTGGCCACGCGGGTCACCCGGTCGGCGTGGCTCGCTGGCCACGTCGCGATCGCCGTGGTCGGCAGCGCCTGGTTGCTGGCGGTCGCGGGGGCGGGGGAGGGCCTGGCGCACGGGCTGCGGATCGGGGACCTCGGGCAGGCGCCGCGGCTGGCCGGCGCCGCATTGGCCCAGACGCCGGCCGTCCTGGTCGTCGCCGGCTCGACCGTCGCGGTGTTCGGGTGGTTGCCGCGCCTGCTCGGGCTGGCGTGGGGCGCGCTGGGGGCCTTCCTCCTGCTCGGCCAGCTCGGACCCGTCCTGCAGCTCGACCAGTGGGCCTTGAACCTGTCGCCGTTCACCCACGCGCCGCAGGTCCCCGCCGAGCCGGTCGCGGCACTGCCGATCCTGGCGTTGCTGGCCGTCGCCGTCGCACTGGGGGCGTTCGGGGTGGTGGGGTTCCGACGCCGCGACATCGGCTGAGGCCGACGTCGTCACACGAGGAGGACGTCGATGTGCCCATCGAGCGCCGCCAGGTCGCCGCGGTCGCGGGTGTAGAGCGGGAGGTCGTTGGCGTGCGCGGTCGCTGCGATCAACAGGTCGAGCGCTCGTCGACGTGGCCGACGGCCGGCGAGGACGGTCACGTGCGCGAGCATGCCGTACGAGCGTGCCACCGAGGCGTCGATCGGCAGCGGGTCGAACCTCGCCTCGACCTCGGTGAGCCGTCGCAGACGCAGCCGCCGAGCGGCGTCGCTCCCGGCCAGGAGGAGGCCGAAGTGCAGCTCCGCGAGCGTCGCTGCGGAGATGGCCGCTTCATCGGGGAGTTCGGTGACCTGGCGGACGATCACCACGGAGGTGTCGAGCAGGCCTCTCACGCGTCGGACCAGGGGTCGTGGCCGAGGCCGTCGTCCAGGTCGTGCTCGGCGACGTGGTCGAGCGTCGTCTCGTCCGTCGGCGTTGCGAGGAGGGTCGCCACGTCGGCGCGTCCGACCCACTGGCGTGGCCGGTGCGGCCCGAGTTCAGCCACGGGCCGCCCGTCGACGGTGACCGTGTAGGTGGCCCCTGCCTCCGCGGCGCGCAGGACGGCGCTGATGTTGTTGCGTAGCTCACGCTGGGGGATGTCAGCCATCGGCGGAGCGTAGCAGATGTTCTACGCGGGTCCGTTGGGCTCGCTCGGCGCGCTTCGAGACCATGACCTCCTCGAGTCGCCTCAGCCGGCGGGGATGATCTCGACGTGGCAACGGGGACCGGACGCCCGGCCGAGACGGGCGTCGGTGGTGAGGAGGGTCGCGTCGAGCGCCTCGGCGAGCGCCACGTACATCGCGTCCTGGCCGCGGATGGACGAACGCAGTTCCCAGGCTCGCTCGAGGAAGGGACGATGGCTCGTTCGCTCGCCCGGCCAGTCGCGGAGGTCCGCGATCGCCTGCTGGGCTGCGGTCGCATCGAGCAGCCCCAGTTCGCGGTGCTTGCGGACGACACCGAAGACCTCGACGTCGATCAGGTGCGGCGCGAACTGCTCCTCGTCTGTCGTCAGGACGTCGCGGATCCGGTCGGCGGCTCGGGTGCCCGCGATCACCTCGAACAACGCGCCGGCGTCAACGACCAGCATCTGGCCAGGGCCCTCGGAACTCGTCGAGCGTCTCGATCACGTCAGCTGTCGACGTCGTGGACGTGCGTCGTCGCGTGCGATCCAACCACTCGCTCGTGGTGGGTCGGGCGGCCAGCCGAGTGGCGTGGCGTCGGAGCAGCTCCGGCACGGAGATGCCCGCGTCCGCCGCGTGACGGACCAAGCCGGCGTACACCTCGTCATCCACGTCGCGGATCTGGAGCGTCTTCACCACCCGAGACTCCTCATGCGGTAACGCAACTGGTCATGCGGATGCGCATGGTACATGGGCACGCCGGTGGGGTCACCGGTTCGGGCTGGCAGCGCAGCACGGGCAACGCGGGTCGCGCGGCGCGAGATCCGGGTCCTCGCCTCGGTGGAACAAGGTGCGCGGGGTCATTAGCCCGTCCCGTTCGAGTCGGCGGACCGCGGACCGCAGCGAGGCAGCGTGTCGGGGCTGGACGGCCACGGTGATGGCGTGCGGCAGCGCGTTGACGCCGGCGACCCGGAGGTGGGGGTACCGCGTCGGCGCGGTCATCTGATCGAAGAGCCGGTCGCTGTCGGCCGCGGTCGTCCCGTGCCACGCCCAACGGTGTGGGACCCAGTGGGACTCGCGGATCACACGCCGGTACCGAACGAGCCGTTCGAGGTCGCGTGTCAGTCGACAGCGGGACTCGACCGAGCCAGCCTCGATGGTGGCGCCCACCGAGCACCAGTCGGCCAGTGCTGGTTGGGAGGTCAGGACCCACGAGTCACCGTCCGCGGGGGCGACGGTGACCAGCTCCTCACGTCCGATCGGTCCGTCGGGAGCCACGATGGGCAGGAGCGCGAAGGAGGTGCGTGCGACCTCGCCGTCCTCCTCCAGCCCGTCCAACAGTCGGCGTCCGAGCGGCAAGAGCCACGGTCGGTCCGGCTCCGACAGCACGGGTTGACGCTCGAGCTCGGTGGGGTCGACCTCCGCGTCGTCGGGTGCGCTTGCGTCATCCTCGGGGACGAGGATCTGTAGGACCGTGACGGCCCGGTCGTAGTGAGCATCCGCCTGGATGACGTAGCGGCGAGCCCAGTGGGGTTGGACCTCGCCCAAGAGGACGTGGTCCCAGGGGAACTCGGATGGCAGGTCGACGACGGTGCCGGCCCGAGCCGTCGACGGGGTGGCGGCGAGAACGGTCGCGATGTGCTGCACGAGCGTGCCGGCGTG
This sequence comes from Nitriliruptor sp., assembly GCA_040882055.1. Classification (GTDB taxonomy): domain Bacteria; phylum Actinomycetota; class Nitriliruptoria; order Nitriliruptorales; family Nitriliruptoraceae; genus Nitriliruptor. Next base: position 5,438 of record JBBECA010000065.1, on the reverse strand, counting down.
TGTCGGGCACGGACCGATCACGAGCAGCTCCGGGAGGCCGCGCTCCTGCAGACCGATGCTGTAGGCGAACGCCGGATCGCCGGGTCCGTCGTCGAGCACGACGGGGATCGCCCAGCCGTGTCGTTCGATGGTCGCTGCAACGTCCAGCACGGTTCGCCTCCTCGTCGCGAGGTCGGCACCGTGCACCGCGACGACGCAACGCGGTGGATCTTCCCTCGCTGCGCTGTGGACGACGTCTCGCTGTCGGAGGGCGGATCACTCACGGCGTCGGGATCGGCATGACCGCGAGGTTGCTCGACGCGGGACGTCAGCGCGGGTCGGCCTGCCGCGAGGCTGTGGACGATGCGCGAGCGGGGGCGCGTCGGAGGTGTGCAGGCTGGCTCAGCTGGCCCCGGGGTGGGCGCGGTCGAGCTTGCGGAGCTCGGTGCGCAGGTAGCCGCGGATGCGCCGGAGTCCGCCGCGCTCGTCGATGTAGGTCGCCAGCCGTCGGAGGGAGGCTTCGATGACCTCGGGCCGTGGCTCGCGTCCGCGGGCCCGGACCTCGTCGAGCCACTGGACCGGTGACGCGTGGCCGCGCTCGCGGTTGCAGCGGGCGCAGGCGGCGACCTCGTTCTCGGGGATGCTCGGGCCACCTTTGACGCGGGGGATGACGTGCTCGCGGGTGGGACGCACGAGGTCGGAGAACTCGCGCGAGCACCACACGCAGCTCGGGCCGTCGCGGTCGAGCGCGACCACGAGGCGCTGCGCACCGTTCGGTGCGCCGGTCGGGTGCATCGGGCGGAAGCTCACGCGGGGAGGGTAGGCAGCTGGCCGGTCGGGTCCCGGTCCTACCGGGCTGGCCGTGGCTGCTAGCCCAGGTCTAGCCCTCGCTGGACTCGCTTCCATCCGGCCTCCAACTCGTCAGTCGTGGCGCGTTGGAGCCCAACAAGACTCGTGGAGCGTTCGACGACACCGGCGAGCAGACGGACCAAGAAGGTGAGGTCGAGATGCCGAAAGCCTTCGCTGGCCAGCTTTTCGGCAAGGCCGTCCATGCGGCTGATCGTCCCTGGCCATCGCGCCGAGAGCATCGCTAAGGCGAGATCGGTGCTCTTCAAGGCGCGTCCGCGGGAGTTAACGCGAACGAAGATCTCTGTGACCTCTTGGTAGGGAAGGTCGGCGAGGATCTCAAGGTGGTAGGTGTACTGCCCGACACGCTTCAGCTTCTCCAGTCGACGGAACGCATCGGACTTCATGATGGTTGGGTGCTTCTCTTCCAGCTCCGCGACATAGTCGAAGATTTCGATCTCGTCGCGTAGAAGCGGTGCAACGGCGATCCAGCGCAGGTCCTTCTCGGTTGCAGCGCTCGCCATCTGGAACCGTTCGGTTCCGAGGTTGAACCGGAGGTCGGCTTGCTCATGACCAATGAAGACGCGGTGCAGCGATGTCAGCCGTTGCTGACCATCCAGCAGGTACTGGGGGCGAGAACTCGGTGGGCTGTTGGGCCCGGCAATATCTACGGAGCGTTCCTCGACAGCCTCATCCGTCTCCCAGAGAAGCAGCGAGCCGGAGGGGTACTGTTTGTACAGGGAGTCCATCAGCCCTGCGATCTGAGCGGGCTTCCATACATAGCCACGCTGGATCTCGGGGAGGCGGATGTCTCCTCGGTCGACCTTCCGTACGAGATCGAGAACGGTTGCGCTTGCAGTTCGAACCACGAAGTCCCTCGCTGAAAGTTGGGGCGCACGAGTGTTGACGCTAGGTCGTCCGGACTTCGGGTGCGCACTCTCGATGTAGCGACCATGCCGCAGTAGCTACTACGACACCACGGTGGAGGGGTGGTGTGCATCGGACTGGTCGGCTGCGTGAAGTCGAAGGCTCCCTCGTCATCGGCGGCAGCCGAGCTGTACACCTCTGCGCTCTTCCGTGGCCGTCGCGCCGCGGTCGAGCGCTCGTGCGGGCGCTGGTTCGTGCTCTCCGCCCTGCACGGTCTCGTGGCCCCCGGGGATCATCGAGCCGTACGACCTCGCGCTCACGTCTCTGCCCGTTGAGGAGCGACGGCGGTGGTCGAGGAGCGTCGTCAGGGATCTGCGCGAGCAGGTGGGGGACCTCGCCGCGCACGACTTCGAGGTGCACGCGGGCGCGGCGTACACCGACCACGGCTCGTCGACGAGCTGCGGCGCGTCGGGGCGACCGTCGCGACGCCGGTCGCGGGATTCACCCTGGGTCAGCAGCTGGCGTGGTACGCGGGCCGGGACCCGCAGCCGGTGCCTCGAGCCGCGATGGCGTCCAGGGGCCCCTCTTCGGCCTCGACGGCGGTGCGGGCCAGCGGCGGCCGGTACGAGCCGCTGCGACGACACCTGGCGGCTCTCTCCGGGAACGAGGTGACGCTCACCTTCGATGAGATCGAGTGGCTATTGGGCCGCGCCCTGCCCGCCTCCGCTGGCCGGCACCGCGCGTGGTGGAGCAAGGGGGGCTACCGCCACGACCGGGCGTGGCTGGATACGGGTCGCGAGGTCGACGCGGTGGATCAGACCGTTGGTTGGGTCCGGTTCCGGAGGATGCGATGAGTGGCGCTCGGCGGGCCGCGGTGGACGAGGTGTACGCAGCCATCGAGGTGCTTCGCTCCACGCTGGGTGGTCCACGACGTCTCGCGGAGGTCACGGCCCGGTCCGGCTGGCCGAGCCACGGCGTCTACCTCTTCTTCGAGGCCGGCGAGGTGCGCCAGGATGGAACGACGCCACGGGTGACACGGGTCGGGACGCACGCGCTGACGGCGAGCTCGCGCACGACCCTGTGGCGGCGGCTCGCGCAGCACCGGGGATCGGTCGGTGGGTCGAACCCCGGGGGTGGCAACCACCGCGGATTGGTCTTCCGCCTGCACGTCGGCACCGCGCTCATCGCTCGCGACGACTGGGCCGAGGTCGCCGCCACGTGGGGGACGGGGTCCAGCGCTGGTGCTGACGTCCGCCAGCGCGAGCGGGCGCTGGAAACGTGCCGTCAGCGCCGTCATCGGTGCGATGCCGCTGCTCTGGATCGATGTCCCGGATCGGCACGCCCGCGGACTCATCGAGCGCGATCTCATCGGTCTGCTGTCGAATGCGGACCGGGAAGCGATCGATCCGCCCTCAGCGCGGTGGCTCGGTCATTCCGCTGACCGTCTGGCGATCCGACGTTCCGGGCTCTGGAACGTCAACCACGTGAACGACGAGCCGACCTCACGAGGACTTGGCTCGTTCTTGCAACACGTGAGTGACGCCTCGCGGCTGTAACGGGGCCGCCCCCGGTAGCGGAATCGTGAGATGCTTCAGTTCGACGAGGTCCTCGCCGATGGGGGGGCGGAATTCCCGGGGGAGCGGTGGGCATGGCGCGTCAGAAGCGAGGGGCTGAGTCCAAGAGGCGAGCAGGCAGAGCCGTACGGGCGAGGGTTCGGGAGGACCGGTGGTCCTTCGTGCGCCGGAACCCGCTTCAGTTCTGCGTCCTCGCGGTGCCTGCTCCCCTGTTGCTCGGCATCGGTGCCGTCGCAACCTCGAACCAGCTCATCCGAGGGTTCTTGCTCGGTGTCGCGAGCTCGTTCTTCGTCTTCGGACTCTGGTACCCATTCGTGCTGAACGGCTCCCATGCGCGAGCTCTCGGTGGTGACGCTGAGGGCTTCACATCGGAGGAGTTGCGCAAGCTCGACCGCAAGCGTTGGGTCGTCGTGGACGATGTCCTCTTCGACGGCTTCAACGTCGACCACGTGCTCATCGGACCTGGCCGTGTGTACGCGGTCGAGACGAAGTGGCGCTCGGGGTCGGTCGATCGTTGGCAACGTGAGGAGATGGCCAAGAACGCGGCGCGGTCGGCCGACAAGGTCCGCTCGTTGTTGCGGGCGGAGAAGGCCCCCGCAGCGGTAGAGGCGCTGGTGGTCGTGTGGGGCCCGGGCAGCCACGCGCTCGAGGGGGTCGTGGAGCGCATCGATGGTGTGCGCATCGTCGCAGGCCCGGCGGTGAAGGAGTGGCGGCCACGACTCGACAAGACGGCTCAAGGCATGGAGATCAACTACCCGGTGATCGACGCGATCCGTCGCTATGTGGTTCGGCGCGACGAGTACCTGGTGCGTCACGGCCGTTGACGTCCGCCCCCGCACCCCGTGGGGCTCGAGGTCGCTGCTCGAGCTGCTCCGCGACCGCGAAGTACGAGCCGCAGCGTCTCACGGATCAGGAACCCTGCGCCGGTCAGGCGTTCGGATCCTTCCGAGTACGCAACCACTCGGCGAGCCTGTCGCGCCAGATGGGATCCGTCGTCGCTGTTACGGCCTGATCGAAGTGGCCGGTCATCCGCCAGACCGTCTCTCGTTGCGCCTTGAACTCCCCGCCGAGCCGAAGCCCGAGCTTCTCTGCACTATCGACGAGGCTGAGGTCGATACCGAAGTCCTGGTCATATCGCACGTCCAGTTGGAACCTGGTCATCCCGCTATGGAGTCTCCCTTCGGCGAGGGCCCTCCAGAGTGGCTCGCGCTCGTACCACGACAGGTCTTGCGGAAGCGCTGGTGCGGTCGTGGGCGCGTATTCCCCATCGAACGTGATGCTCTTCGACCCGCCGCGAGTGGTGCCCCCGAGGATCTTGAACGGGAGTCGCGGGCTCTCAACCTCGAGGTTCGCACCCCGGGTCCAACCGCGGACATGCTGGACCGAGACACTGAAGGCCCCCAGGCTGTGGAGCAGGGTGATGGCCTCGGCCACCTTGGTGTCGAAAACGTCACCATGGAAGCTGTTCACGGGGAAGTACTCAGCTGGCCGCGTCGGGTGCCCCGCGTACAACGTGCCGAAGATGGGCTCTCCTCGCGGGAAGCGCAGGGTTGCCGTTGCCGCGGGAGTGACGAAAGCCACGTTGCGGCCTTGGCCCTTGAAGCTCTCGTAGGCCCTTCGAATCTCCGAAGCCCGAACATCCGCACCTGTGTGCGTTGATCGGCCGGTCATGGCACTCGCCAGCCTCCGCAACCGCGAGTCAGCCCCTTGCTCATCTACGTCGGGTGGGGCATGCAACTGCCGCATGTCCTCGTCAGGCACGAGGACGATGAGCTGCCGGGCCGCGAACGGGGCGTCCGCTAACCGACCCTCGAGCGGGGGGAACGTGTTCACAGGCCGAGCTTCGACATGTCGATGTACCCACTGGTGCGATCATGGACATCGAGAAGGGTCCGCTGCGGGACGAGTAGCGCGAACGCTCCCTCAGCGTGGTAGTCCCCCACCGCGTCCTCCTCTCCATCTCCGGCTGACGGATACGCACCTTAGGCGGAGGCGCGACAGCCGGCGGTGCAGCATGACCACTCTCCGCCGGCCTTCGATCGACAGCTTCGCCCTACGATGCTCCACAAGAGCCTCCCGTTTGCTCGTTTTTCGCCGATTGAGCCGGGAGGCTCTCACTAAGAGGCCGCGCCAGTAGGTGCATGTAGCGGCGGGGTCGAGGTGCTCGAGGGG
>JBBECA010000064.1:13452-19615 GCA_040882055.1 Nitriliruptor sp. | reverse complement strand
ACCAGACCGCCTACCTGAAGGCCCACTACCCGACCGAGTACATGGCGGCGCTGCTGACGTCGGTCAAGAACCACAAGGACAACAAGCCGCTCTACCTCAACGAGTGTCGCCGTCTCGGCATCCCGGTCCTGCCGCCGGACGTCAACGAATCCGACGCCGACTTCACCCCCCGCGGCGACGAGATCCTCTTCGGGCTGTCCGCGGTCCGCGGCGTGGGGGAGGGCATCGTCGAACAGATCGTCGCCGCCCGCCGGGAGCACGGACGGTTCACCGACTTCCGTGACTTCTGCGCCAAGGTCGACGGTGGGGTGCTCAACAAGCGCACCCTCGAGAACCTCGTCCTCGCCGGCGCGTTCCGCTCGCTCGGTCACACCCGCAAGGGCCTGTTCGCCGCCTACGAACCGATCGTGGACGCGGCACTCTCCCGCAAGAAGCAGGAGGCCGCTGGCCAGTTCTCGCTGTTCGACGGACCCGGCGGTGACGACGGCGCGACGGAGGACACCCTCGAGGTCGACGACGGGCCGATCATCACCACCGAGGAGTACGACAAGGCGGACCTGCTCCGTCACGAGCGTGAGATGCTCGGTCTGTACGTCTCCGACCACCCGCTCTTCGGCACCGAGCGGGTGCTCGAACGCTCGACCGACGCCACCTGTCTGAGCCTGCGCGAGAAGGACGACGGCGCGTCGATCACCGTCGGTGGGGTGCTCACGAGCCTGCAGAAGAAGTTCACCAAGAAGGGTGACACCTACCTCGTCGCCACCCTCGAGGACCTCTCCGGCAACATCGAGGTCACCTTCTGGCCGCAGACCTACCGGGCGGCGCACGAGGTGCTCGTCGAGGACGCGGTGCTGATCATCACCGGCAAGGTCGAGAAGCGTGACGAGGCGGTCAAGATCCTCGCCAACCGCGTCTCGGCCCCGGACCTCTCCGAGGTGCTCGGTGCACCGGTGGTCGTGACCTTCGCCGCCGAACAGTGCACCGCGGACGCCATCCGCCAACTGAAGGGCGTCCTCGTCGAACACACCGGTGTCGTGCCGGTCCACCTCTGCCTACGGGACCCGGACGGTTCGGTCCGCCTGTTCAAGCTCGGTGACGACCTACGGGTCGAACGACGCCCGGGCCTCTTCGGCCAGATCAAGCACCACTTCGGCCCGGATGCGATCGACGACGAGGTGGGGGACCGCACCTTCGGCGGCGACCGGGACGAACCCGCCTGGAAGCGCAAGCGCGAACCCGCGATGACCTGATCCGGGAGCTAGACGCTGCGTCCGCGCGTGTCGTGACCCGCCCGGGTCAGAGGAGCTAGACGCTGCGTCCGCGCGTGTCGTGACCCGCCGGGTCACGCCCACCACGCCCAGGCTGTCCCCTCCAGGTCGACCGCCGGGCCGATCCCGTGGGCGATCGCGGCGAGGATCTCGGCGGTGTCGACCAGCCGTGGTCCCGGACGGTTCACGTAGGCGGATCCGTCGACGAAGGCGACGCGCCCGGCGCGGACCGCGGTCAGCTCACGCCAGCCCTCGAGGCGCTCGAGCACAGCGGCCTCCTGCTGCGCCCGAGCGAGGTCGTACCCGCAGGGCGCCACCACGAGCACGTCGGGATCCGCGGCTCGCAGCGCTGCGGCGTCCACCGTGGGTGAGTGGCCGCCTCGGGCGCCGAGGACGGGGTCCGCGCCCGCGGCCTCGACCAGCTCGGCCGCCCAGTTGCCGCCAGCCATCAGCGGATCGGTCCACTCGAGCAACGTCAGCCGTGGCCGCTCCCGTCCCGCCACCGTGGAGCGCAGCGCGGCGAGGCCGCCCCGCATCGCGTCCGCGAGTGCCGCGCCCGCGTCCGCGTCGCCGAGCGCCGTCCCTATCCGTCCGACGTCCTCGAGGACGTCGGCGAACGTGACCGGTGAGCAGGTCAGCACCTCGACCGCTCCGCCGAGGTGGTCCCGGGCTGCGGCTACGACCTCGCTCTCGGCCACCGCACACACGCGGCAGAGGTCCTGCGTCACGATCAGGTCGGGAGCCGCTTCACGCAGCGCCTCCGGGTCGAGCTCGTAGATCGAGAGCACCTGGCCGACCAGTTCGGTGACGCTCCGGTGGATCTCCGCGGACGTCCCGATGGGCTCCCGCCGTGGCCGGCTGATGATCGGGAGCTCGGTGACCTCGGCCGGGAAGTCGCACTCGTGGCTGCGGCCGACCAGGGATCCGGCGTGCCCGAGCGCGGCGACGATCTCGGTGGTGGCGGGGAGCAGCGACACGACGCGACGTCCCACGGGTGCTCCGAACGGTGGCGGGGGCGCGAGGCTAACCGGCACGTCGATCCGCGCCCGGATGACCGCGGACGCGCCCGACGCCGCCGGTTCGGTGTGGCCGCGGTGGACCGGGATCGGGGCCGCCGCGGGGCCGCCGGTACGCTCGGTCACCCGCTCGACCCCTCGAGTCCCCGCACCCCGGAGGGACGGACCCGTGTCCCGCTTGACCGTCCTCGACCTGCGAGGCGACCGTTCCGACCCGCGCGACCGCATCCCGCGGCCGCGGGACCAGGTCGCCGCGGCGACCGATGTGGTCCGGGACCTGCTGGCGCGTGTCCGGGACGGTGGCGACCGGGTCGTGCGCGAGCTGACCGTCCGGTTCGACCGGGTCGATCTCGACGAGCTCGCGGTGCCCGAGGAGGTGCTCGCCGACGCGCTCGCCGGGCTCGCTCCACCGTTGCGTGCCGCGATCGACCGCGCCGTCGACCAGGTCCGCACCTTCCACGAGCTGGCCGCGCCAGCCGACTGGGAGCGGACCCACGACGGGGTGCGGATGGGGCAGTGGCACCGTCCGATCCAGCGTGTCGGGGTGTACGTCCCGGGTGGTAAAGCGGCGTACCCGTCGACCGTGATCATGACGGTGGTCCCCGCCCTCGTCGCCGGTGTCGACGACATCGTGCTCTGCGTCCCGCCGACCGGTGAGGGGGGCGTGCCGGACCGCACCGTGCTCGCCACCGCCCACCTGCTCGGCGTCCGCCAGGTGTTCGCCATCGGGGGCGCTCAGGCCGTCGCCGCGATGGCCTACGGGACCGAGTCCGTCCCCGCCTGCGACAAGATCGTCGGGCCCGGCAACGTGTACGTCGCGCTCGCCAAGGCCCAGGTCCAGGCGGAGGGCGTCTGCGGCATCGACTCGATCGCGGGGCCGACCGAGATCGCGATCGTCGCCGACCGCACCGCCGACCCGCGCATCGTCGCCGCTGACCTGGTCTCCCAGGCCGAGCACGATGAGCTGGCGAGCGCCGTCCTCATCACCGCCGACGAGGAACTGATCGCGCCGGTCGAGGCCGCGCTCGAGGACGAGGTCGCCGCGACCAAGCACCGCGAACGGATCGAGGCGGCGCTCGCCGGCCAGGGGACGGTCGTGCTCGTCGACGACATCGACCACGCCGTCCAGGTGGCCGAGGCGTACGCCGCCGAGCACCTCGAGGTGCAGACGGTCGATGCCGCGGCCGTCGCTGAGCGGATCCGGTTCGCGGGCACCACGTTCATCGGTCACGACACGCCCGTCAGCCTCGGCGACTACGCGGCGGGTCCGAACCACACCCTGCCGGTGCTCGGCACCGCCCGGTTCACGGGCGGTCTGACGACCGCCAGCTACCTCGTGCCGGTCAACTACGTCGAGGTGACCCGCGACGCCCTCGCGGACCTCGCCCCCTCGGTCCGCGAGCTCGCAGCTGCCGAGGATCTGCCGGCGCACGCCCGCGCGGTGGACGTCCGCCTCGAGGGTGGACCTGATGAGCGCCCATCGGGCGAGACGTGAGCGAGCCCCCCGTCGACCGGGTCCCGCGACGTCCGGACCTCGCCGGCATGACCCCCTACGGCGCGCCGCAGCTCGACGTGCCCGTGCGGCTCAACACCAACGAGACCGCCGAGCCACCCCCGCCCGGGTACCTCGTCGAGGTGGGACGCCGCATCCAGGACCTCGAACTGAACCGCTACCCCGACCGCCCCCACCGTGATCTGCGTGCGGCGCTCGGCGACCACCACGGGTTCGACGCCGATCAGGTGTGGGCCGCGAACGGCTCCAACGAGGTCCTGCTCCAGCTGCTGCAGGCCTACGGCGGCCCGGATCGGCGCCTGCTCACCTTCCGCCCCCCGTACTCGATGTACCCGGAGCTCGCCCGTACGACCATGACGCCCTGCACCGAAGTGGACCTCGACGAGGACTTCGCCCTCTCGGTCGCGGTCGCGACCGAGGCCGTCGTCACCGTCGATCCGGACGTCGTGTTCGTCGCCTCGCCGAACAACCCGGTGGGCACGCTCGTCGGCCACGACGCGATCCGCGCCCTGCACGACCGTTCGCGGGCGTTGATCGTGGTCGACGAGGCCTACGTCGAGTTCGCCCCGGATGCGGCGTCGACGGCGCCGTTGCTGTCCGAGCTGCCACGGCTCGTGGTGTCGCGGACGTTCTCGAAGGCCTACCGGCTCGCCGGGCTCCGGCTCGGCTACCTGCTCGGGCCCCGCTGGGTGGTCGACGACGTGCAGACCGTCCGTCTGCCCTACCACCTCGACGCCGTCAAGCAGGTCGCGGCGCTGGTGGCCCTGGAACAGACCCCAGCCTTCCTCGACCACCGTGAGCGCACCGCCGCGGAACGTGATCGCGTCCACGACGTACTCGCCGGTAGGGAGGACGTCCAGGTGTGGCCCTCGTCCGCGAACTTCCTGCTGTTCCGCACCGGCGTCGCCGACCTCTTCGACCGCTTGCTCGAACGCGGCGTCCTGGTGCGAGACTTCTCGCGCCAACCCCGCCTGTCGGGTTGTCTGCGTGTGACCATCGGTACCGCCGACGAGAACGATGCGTTCCTCGGCGCGCTGACCGCCAGCCTCGACGAGGCGGCGTCCGCTGCGACCTCCACCGCCTCACCGACCACCACCGGAGTTCCCCGATGAACCGCACCGGCAGCGTCGTCCGCGACACCAAGGAGACCGCGATCCGCGTCGAGGTCGACCTCGACGGCACCGGCAAGGTCGAGGTGTCGACCGGCGTGCCGTTCTTCGACCACATGCTCGATCAGCTCGGGCGCCACGGCCGTCTGGACCTGACCGTGCACGCCGACGGCGACCTCGCGATCGACGAGCACCACACCGTCGAGGATGTCGGGATCGCGCTCGGGCAGGCGCTCGCCGAGGCGTGGGGCGATCGCGCCGGGGTCGAGCGGTTCGGGGACGCGCAGGTGCCGATCGACGAGGCGCTCACCCGGGTCGCGATCGACCTGTCGGGGCGCCCCTACCTGGTGTGGGAGGTCGACGCGCCGGTGCAGCTGATCGGCACCTTCGAGACCAGCCTGCTCAAGCACTTCTGGGAGTCGGTCGTCGCGAACGCGCGCATCACCCTGCACGTGCAGAACGTGTCGGGGGACAACACCCACCACGTCTTCGAGTCGGTGTTCAAAGCGTGCGCGGTGGCCCTCCGACGTGCCGTGGCGACCGTCGAGGGTGGCGGCGTGCCCTCCACCAAGGGCGTCCTGCAGTGACCGCACAGGCACAGCGCCCTCGGGTCGCTGGTGGCGCGGAGCGGAGCGAGCACGCACAGCGCCCTCGGATAGCGGTGCTGGACTACGACGCGGGCAACGTGCGGTCGGCGAAGCGGGGCTTCGACGCCGCCGGTGCCGACGCCTTCATCACCCGTGATCCGCTCGAGGCGGGGTCGGCCGACGCGCTCGTCGTCCCGGGCGTCGGGCACTTCGCCTCGTGCGCTGCGGCGCTCCGGGGCTCCGGACTGACGGCGCTGCTCGAGCGGTGGATCGAGGAGCAGCGCCCCCTGTTCGGGATCTGCGTCGGCATGCAGTTGCTGTACGAACGCTCGGACGAGGGTGACGAGCCGGGGCTCGGGCTGCTGTCAGGTCACGCGGAGCGGTTCCCCGCGACGGCCGTGGTGCCACACCTCGGCTGGGACGTGGTGCACCCGACCGAGGGGTCCGAGGACGATCCGCTGCTCGCTGGCGTGGCGGGGGAGCGGTGCTACTTCGTGCACGGGTACTACGCCGTGCCGGTGGACGCGTCGCACGTCGTCGCGCGGACGACCTACGGCGGGGTCGACTTCCCGTGCCTGGTCCGTGAGGGCAGCGTGGTCGGGACCCAGTTCCACCCCGAGAAGAGCGGCGAGGTGGGACGGCGGCTGCTGGCGAACTGGGTCGCCACCCT
>JBBECA010000064.1:0-13352 GCA_040882055.1 Nitriliruptor sp. | reverse complement strand
CCGAGAAGAGCGGCGAGGTGGGACGGCGGCTGCTGGCGAACTGGGTCGCCACCCTCCCCGGGGCCGACGTGGGCTGAAGGGCCCGGGCCGTCCGCCCGGTGTACGGACGACGATCGGCAGCAGCTGCACCTGTCGCGGCGGTGCCGCAGGCTGTTCGGCACGAGACCAACCGGAACGCGAGGAGCACGCAGATGAGCGGAGCCGACATCGTCGAGGACCGCACCCCGGAGGATCCGGTCGTCCTCACCGACCTGGCCAACTCGCTGCTGAGCGAGGCCGAGAGCTCGGGCAGCGGGACCTCCGCGCTCTCGCTGACCCCCACCGATGCGAAGGCGTTCACGCAGACCGTCGTGGCCGTGACGCGGGGGAACCAGCTGGGCGCCGAGCATTGGAACGGTCCCGCATCGGTCCAGGTGATCGTGGGCAGCGCGACCGTCAGCGACGCGCAGGGCGCGGACACCGAGCTCTCGAGCGGCCAGTGGGCCGACCTCACCGCGGGCGCCGGAGGGGTCCGCGCCGACGAGGACCTGGTCGTGCTGCTCACCGTCGCGCCCGCCTGAGGGCGTTCAGGCGAGCCAGCGGCGCAGGTGGGCGGCGACCTCGGGATCGCGCATGAGGCGGAAGTGGCCGGACGGCACCTCGAGCTTCTCGATGCGTCCGCCCGCGAGGACGCGGCGGCCATCGTCCCCGAGCGCCGACGGTGCGGTCACCAACGAGTCGCCGATGGTGCGTGCCACCGGGTGGTCGGGGGAACGCGTGAGCCGTCCAGCGATCATGTGGTGGATGGCGTGGTCGGGCAGCGGGGCGACCGTCTCGGGCTCGGGGATGTACCCGTCGAGCCCACCGATGCCGTCGGGGTGGACGATCCCGTCGCCCCAGTCCTCGTCGGCGAGCGCCCCGTACCGCAGGTCCTTGATGCCACGCGCTCGGGTGTCGATGACCTGGGCGATGACCGCGCCCTCGGGGATCCGACGCAGCAACCGCGTGCCGGCGTTCGCCGCCCGTTCGAGCCACGAACCGAGGTGTGGCGTGCCGAGCGAGACGGTGTGCTGCACGAGGTTCGGCCACCGGCGGGGCGCGGTGTCGTCGGCGGTGGCGATGCGTGCCGCCGAGCGGATGATCAGCCCCCCCATCGAGTGGCCGATCAACGTCAGCTCGGTGATCGGGACGGGCCAGGCATCGACGAGTTGTTCGAGGAACGCGTCCAGCTCCGCACCGTTGGTGCCGATCGCACGGCCGGAGCCGTAGCGCAGGCGCAGCGACGTCCACCCGAGCTCGGCGACCTCGTCGGGGAGGACCACCCCCTCGTCGCTGTCCCAGCAGTCGTCGCTCTGGGTCAGCCCGTGGATGAACACCGCTACCCGGGATGAGGGTGCGGGGAAGCCGGCGGCGAGCGTCTCGCGGTCGATCTCGGTGGTGCGACCGTCGATGCGCAGGCTGACGGGGAGGTCCAGGGCCGGGTGGTGCACCGCGAAACGGTCGCCGATGACGCCGTGCATGATCGAGGCGGCTCGGCTGTGTCCCGGGCTGGTGTCGAACCAGCGCACCTCACGGTCGGGGGCGGCGTTGGCGGCGACCGCCTCGCCGAGCTTCGTCGCGCCGCGCAGGCCCACCCGCACGCTGCCGTAGACCACCGAGCTGATCGCGTCGTGGGCGAGCCGGACCGGCAGCGAGCCGGGGACGTAGCGGAAGACCCGGCGGGAGATGGCGCGGTGCAGGCCGTGGGTCACCGCGAGGATGGTCTCCTCGGCGTGGTGACCGAGCAGCGCGGTCAGGTCGCGGACGTCGTTGTGCAGTTGCGGTCGTGAGGCGTCGGACGCCACGGTGGTCCCATCGGTCTCGTCGGTACGACGGTAGCGGCGGCGAGGCGGCGGGATCGGCGACGTCCGGGCGCCCGTGGCCGTCGCGTACCCTCCCCGCCGCCGGTTCCCCGGCCCGTCCGACCGTCGCTCCTCCCGAAAGAACCCCCGTGCTGACGCTCTACCCGGCCGTCGATATCAAGGACGGTCGCGCCGTCCGCTTGACCCAGGGCCGGGCCGACGAGGAGACCGTCTACGACGCCGATCCGGTCGCTGCCGCGCAGCGGTTCGCGGACGCCGGCACCTCGTGGCTGCACGTGGTCGACCTCGACGCCGCCTTCACCGGCGAGCCGCGGAACCGTCACCTCATCGAGGCGATCGTCGCGGCGACCGGCTGCAAGGTCCAGGCGTCCGGCGGGGTCCGTACCGTCGCCGACGTCGAAGCCTCGCTCGGCTACGGCGCGGAGCGCGTCGTCATCGGCACGATGGCGCTGTCGGATCCCGGGTTCGTCGCGGACGTGCTCGACCGGGTCGGGCCACGGATCGCGATCGGGCTCGATGCGCGGGGGACGACGCTCCAGGCCCGAGGGTGGACCGAGGAGGCGGGCGATCTGTTCGAGGCGCTCGAACGGTTCACCGCGATGGGCGTGCCGCGGTTCGTCTACACCGACGTGGCCAAGGACGGCATGCTCGAGGGCCCGAACGTCGAGATGTTGCGCCGGGTCGCCGACGCGACCTCCGCCGAGGTCACGGCGTCGGGGGGCGTGAGCAGCCTCGACGATCTCCGCACGCTCGCCGCCTGCCACCCCCGGGTCGACGCGGCCATCGTCGGCAAGGCGCTCTACAGCGGTGCCTTCACCCTCGAGGAGGCGCTCGGCGCCACCGCTGGGGACGGCGCCGCGTGAGCGCGGGATCGGCCCCCTCCACGGTCCGGCCGGACGCGCTCGCGGTCCGGGTGATCCCGTGCCTCGACGTCACCGCCGGACGTGTGGTCAAGGGCGTGAACTTCGTCGACCTCCGCGACGCGGGTGACCCGGTCGAGCTCGCGGCCTTCTACGACCGCGAGGGTGCGGACGAGCTCTGCTTCCTCGACATCACCGCGTCGTCGGACGAGCGCGCGATCATGCGCGACGTGGTCGAACGGGTCGCCGACCAGGTCGCGATCCCGTTCACCGTCGGCGGGGGGATGCGGTCGGTCGCCGACGCGCGGGCGATGCTCCACGCCGGCGCGGACCGGATCTCGCTCAACACCGCGGCAGTCGACCGACCCGAGCTGCTGAGCGAGGTGGCCGACGCGGTCGGATCGCAGTCGCTCGTGGCGGCCGTGGATGCCCGGCGCCGTGTGCCGGACGATCCGGGCGCCGGCTGGGAGGTCTTCGTCCAAGGTGGGCGTACGGCGACGGGTCGGGACGTGCTGTCGTGGTGCACCGAGGTCGCCGAGCGCGGGGCCGGCGAGATCCTGCTGACCTCGATGGACCGCGACGGGACCAAGGTGGGGTTCGACCTCGAGCTGCTGCGAGCCGTGACGGGCGCCGTCCAGGTCCCGGTGATCGCATCGGGCGGTGCGGGGACGGCGGACCACCTCGCGGAAGGTGTCCTCGCGGGAGGCGCATCGGCGGTGCTCGCCGCGTCGATCCTGCACTTCGGTGAGCTCCGGATCACCGACGTGAAGCGTCGCATGGCCGACCGGGGCATCGTGATCCGCGAGGTGCCGGAGGTCGGCTGACGCTCAGGCACCCCCCGCGTCCGGCGCGAACAGGGCGAGCACGACCTGGCGGACGTCCTCGATGGATCGCGTCGGGACCTGATCGGTGCTGCAGCTCGGACAACGGGTGCTCGGCAGGTCGAACCGGATGGTGGTGACCGGGACACCGGGGAGGTCCGCGATCGGCACGGCGCGCTCGGTCCGCCGCGGCGGCATCGACAGCTCGCCGGCACAGGTGGTGCACCGGTCGACACGTCCGAGCCGCCGACGCTCGGCGACGGGCAACCGTTCGTGCACCTCGGCGACGACCGCGGCACCGATGTCCGGTGAGCGTCGGTGGCCCGCCGGGCACGCCACGATCCACCCCGCCTCGAGCAGCGCAGCGACGGTGCCGTGGGTGCGTTCACGGCCTGCGCCGGCCACGAGCGGACCGAAGCGGCCGCAGCTGGCGCAGGGGTGCTCGTCGGTGGCGGTCACTGGTTGAGGAAGCGGTCCATCAGTCGGTCCTCGAGCCGGTCCTGGCAGACCGCCTGGCTGCCGGTCTCCTCGATGCAGGCCTCGATCTCGTCGGTGAAGCCGATCCCGAACGCGATGAGGGCGATCAGGATGATGACCCCGAGGATGGCGCTGATCGCGCCCGTGACGATGCCGCCGATGGCCAGCCCACGGCCCGATGCCTCGCCGCGCTTGGTGCGCCGGACGGCGATGGTGCCGAGGATCACGGCCACGATCCCGAGGATGCCGCCGAGGCCGGCGACGATGAGCAGCGGGAGGGACACGATCCCGAGGATCAACGCGGTGGCGGCCATCCCCGATGGAGCGTCGGTCCCGGTGCTCCGGTCGTCCCACGCGGCCGGCCCCGTCGAGGCTGACCCGGTCGAGGCCGGCCCGCCGCTCCAGACGGGATCACCGGACGTGGGTCCACCGCCGGGGTGATCGTTGGCTGCCCACGGTGAGCTCGCAGCGGCCTGGGGATCGTGGCCACCGTCGTGGTCGGCCGGAGCGTCGCGTTCGACCGGAGCGTCGGCACCGGGCGGCAGCGGGTCGAGTGCGGCGACACCACCGTCGGCGACGTGGTCGGTCCAACGTTCGCCGTCCCAGTAGCGGTGCTCG
The DNA here is from genome assembly GCA_040882055.1 of Nitriliruptor sp. Classification (GTDB taxonomy): domain Bacteria; phylum Actinomycetota; class Nitriliruptoria; order Nitriliruptorales; family Nitriliruptoraceae; genus Nitriliruptor. The sequence goes on along the minus strand of JBBECA010000064.1, from coordinate 8,735 downwards.
TGCTCGCCCGACGGGTCGGGGTGCCAGGCGGGGGGGCTGCTCACGGGTCGTCCTCGGCTCGCGGTCGGATCGGTCGCTCGGCGCGGCTGCGACGGACGGTAGACCACCCCTCGGTAGGCTCGCTCGTCCGCGCCACGACGGCGACCCCCCGCCCCGGAGCACCCGTGCCTGACCTGTCCACCGTCGTGTTCGACGATCGCGGTCTCGTGCCGGCGGTCGTCCAGCAGCACGACACCGGTGAGGTGCTGATGGTGGCGTGGATGGACCGCGCGAGCCTCGACCGGACCCTCGAGGTCGGCGAGAGCGTCTTCTGGTCGCGGTCCCGCCAGGAGCAGTGGCACAAGGGGGCGACCTCGGGCGACACCCAGCGTGTCGTCGAGATCCGCGTCGACTGCGACGGCGACACCCTGCTCGTGCTCGTCGACCAGCACGGACGGGGTGCCTGCCACACCGGCGAACGCTCCTGCTTCGGCCGCCACCTCGCTACCCCCGCCAGCCCTGCCCCGACCCCACCGGCTCCGCCGCTGTGGCCGCACCGCGGCCCGGGCGACGAGGCCCCCACCGAGGAGCGGACCCCGTGAGCGTCACCGCCGACCGTGCACCGACCCGTGAGGAGTTCGTCGCGCTCGCGGCCGACCACGGCGTCGTCCCGGTCTGGCGCGAGGTGTTGGCGGACCTCGAGACCCCCCTGTCCGTCCACGCGAAGCTCGGCCGTGACGGACGTTCCTTCCTGCTCGAGTCGGCGGAGCACGGTGAACGCTGGGGTCGCTACTCCTTCATCGGGTTCGACCCCTTCCTGACCCTCATCGGTCGGGACGGGGTCACCACGTGGGAGGGCGAGCCGCCGGCGGGTTGCGACCAGGCGACCGGCCCGCTCGACGCGCTCAGCCGCGCCACGGCGGCCTACCACGCCCCGCAGCTGCTCGAGCTGCCGCTGCACGGCGGAGCGGTCGGCTACATCGGGTACGACGCCGTGCGCGAGGTCGAGGACATCCCGGCCACGGGCGAGGACGACCTCCAGCTCCCGGACGTCGTGATGCTCTTCCCGCGCCACGTGGTCGCCCTCGACCACGGTCGGCAGGTGCTGACCGTGGTCACCAACGTCACCGTCGACGACCTCGGCGCCGGTGACGACGACGAGCTCGGTCGCCGCTACGACGAGGCGGTGGCCGCGACCGATGCGGTGGTCGAGCGCCTCGCCACGGCGGCGCCCCCGCTGCCACCGGTCGCGCCGCCGGTACGCGGCGAGCCGCCCCGTGTGCCCTCGAACCTCGGGCCGGGGGAGTACGAGGAGCTCGTGGAACTGGTCAAGGAGCACATCCGCGCCGGTGACACGTTCCAGACCGTCATCAGCCAGCGGTTCAGCGTCGACACGTCGGCGTCGGCGTTCGACCTCTACCGCGTGCTGCGGGTCATCAACCCGTCGCCCTACCTGTTCCTGTTGGACATCGGGCCGGCGCAGATCGTCGGCTCCTCACCCGAAGCGTTGGTACAGGTCAACGGCGACCACGTCGAGACGTGGCCGATCGCGGGCACGCGCCCCCGTGGCGCCACGCCCGCCGAGGACCGCGAGCACGAACGGACGTTGGTCGCCGACGCCAAGGAACGCGCCGAACACGTGATGCTCGTCGACCTCGCCCGCAACGACATCGGCCGGGTGTGCGAGATCGGTTCGGTGAGCGTCGACGAGCTCATGCACGTCGAGCGCTACAGCCACGTCATGCACCTGGTCAGCAGCGTGTCGGGGACCCTCCGTGAGGGTCTCGGTCCGGTGGACGTGCTGCGCGCGGTCTTCCCCGCCGGCACGGTCTCCGGGGCCCCGAAGGTCCGGGCGATGGAGATCATCGATGAGCTCGAACCGACCCGGAGGGGCCCGTACGCCGGCGCGGTCGGGTACGTCGACTTCGCCGGCAACCTCGACACCTGCATCACCATCCGCACGGTGGTGCTGAAGGACGGGGTCGCCTACGTCCAGGCCGGTGCCGGCATCGTGGCCGACAGCCAGCCCCGCTCGGAGGAGCAGGAGACCCGCGACAAGGCCGGTGCCGTCCTCGCGGCGGTGCAGGCCGCTGAGGGCATCACCTCGGCGGCGACCGACACCTGACCGGCCCGTGGTACCGGGGCTGCGGCCTCGTACCCTCGCCTGAACCCGACGGCCCGACCGGAACGGAAGCGCGCCGTGGCCACCTACCTCGATGATCTGCTCGTCGGCGCGCACGCCCGCGTCGAGCGCGCGCGTGCGGCCGAGCCGCTCGAGGCGCTCCGTGAGCGCGCCTCCGGTGCGCCGACGCCTCCGAGCTTCCGGCGGGCGCTCGAGCAGCCGGGGGTCCAGGTCATCGCCGAGGTCAAGCGGGCGTCGCCCTCGAAGGGTGACCTTGCGCCGGAGCTCGTGGCGCCGGTGCAGGCGCGCGCGTACGTGGACGGCGGGGCCGCCGCGGTGTCCGTGCTCACCGAGCCCGACCGCTTCAGGGGTTCGCTCGCCGACCTGGCCGACGTCGCCGCCCTCGGGGTGCCGGCGCTGCGCAAGGATTTCCTGGTCGACCCCTACCAGGTGTGGGAGGCGCGAGCAGCCGGCGCCAGCGCGGTGCTGCTCATCGTCGCCGCCCTCGACGAGGCGATGCTGTCGACGCTGCTCGCCGAGGCCGCGGCCGCCGGGCTCGACGTGCTGACCGAGATCCACGACGACGCCGAAGCGGCGATCGCGGCGCGCGCCGGTGCCACCATCATCGGTGTCAACGCCCGTGACCTACGGACCTTCGAGCTCGATCGTGACGGCTTCGCGCGTCTGCGTCCGGCCCTCGGCGACGGCGCGATCGCGGTCAGCGAGTCGGGCGTGCGGGACGCCGACGACGTACGTCGCGCCGCCGCTGACGGCGCGGACGCGGTCCTCGTCGGTGAGACCCTCGTCCGCGCCGCCGATCCCGCCGCGGCCGTCGCCGAACTGGTCGCGGCGGGAACCGGAGCCCGGACCGACCGAACGACATCGGAGCGCCCGTGACCACCACCGAGGTCCCGACCCGCGACGGCTACTTCGGCCGCTTCGGGGGCCAGTTCGTGCCCGAAGCGCTGTCCGGCGCCCTCTCCCAGCTGGTCGACGCCTGGGCCGACGCGCAGGCCGACCCCGCCTTCGGCGCCGAACTCGACCGGCTGCGACGCCAGTACGGCGGCAGGCCGACCCCCCTGTACCCGGCGGCACGGCTGTCGCAGGAGGCCGGTGTCGAGGTCTGGCTCAAGCGTGAGGACCTCGCGCACACCGGCTCCCACAAGCTCAACAACGTCGTCGGTCAGGCGCTGCTCACCCAGCGCATGGGCAAGCCGCGGGTGATCGCCGAGACCGGCGCCGGCCAGCACGGCGTCGCGACCGCGACCGCCGCTGCGTTGTTCGGGTTGTCCTGCACGGTGTACATGGGGGCCGAGGACGTCCGCCGCCAGCGGCTGAACGTGGTACGGATGCAGCTGCTCGGCACCGAGGTCGTGCCGGTCGAGTCGGGCACGCGCACGCTCAAGGACGCCATCAACGAAGCGATGCGCGACTGGGTCACCAACGTCGACGACACCCACTACCTCATCGGGTCGGCGATGGGCCCGCACCCGTTCCCGACGATCGTGCGTGAGCTGCAGAAGGTCATCTCGGTCGAGTCGACGCAGCAGTTCGCGGAGGTCGCCGGTGGCGCACCGGACGCCGTGATCGCCTGCGTCGGCGGAGGGTCGAACGCGATCGGCTCGTTCGCGGAGTGGATCCCCGTCGACGTCCCCTCGCGCTCGGGGGGCGAACCTCGACCCGTCCGCCTCATCGGGGTCGAGGCGGCCGGAGACGGCGTCGGCAGCGGCCGGTCAGCGGCGACCATCACCGAGGGCCGTGAGGCGGTCCTCCACGGATCACGGTCGATCGTGCTCGTCGACGACGATGGGCAGGTCAAGCCCGCGCACTCGGTCTCCGCCGGGCTCGACTACCCCGGCGTCGGCCCCGAGCACGCCTGGCTCGCCGATTCGGGGCGGGGCACCTACGTCAGCGCCACCGACGAGGACGCGCTCCACGGGTTCCGCCGGACCTGCGAGCTGGAGGGCATCATCCCCGCGCTCGAACCGGCGCACGCGGTCGGATGGTTGCTGCGCCACGGCCGCGAGACCCTGGGGGAGGGGGCCCGCGTGATCCTGACCATGTCCGGCCGCGGCGACAAGGACGTGGACGAGGTGGTCGAGGTCGCCGGGTGGGACGTCGGTGTCGCCCGCGCCTTCGGTGACGCCTCCCGCGGTGACAGCGGCGGGGACCGCGACCCGGGCGGCGTGGCCGGAAGCGAGGTGGACGCGTGAGCGTCGGGACCGACACCACCGGCCACGCCGCCATCGCCCGCGCCTTCGCCCGAGCGGCCGACGAGGACCGAGCGGCGCTGATCGTCTACATCACCGCGGGGTACCCGGACGCGACGACGTCGCGTGCGTGCTTCGAGGCGGCGGTCGAGGCGGGTGCCGACATCATCGAGGTCGGGTTGCCGTTCAGCGACCCGATGATGGACGGACCGGTCATCCAGGCCGCGAACCAGACGGTGCTCGATGCCGGGTTCACGCTCAGCGACCAGCTCGCGCTCGTCGGTGAACTCACCCACCTCGACGTCCCGAAGCTGGCGATGACCTACGTCACCATCGCCGACACCCGTGGCTACGACCGGTTCGCGCGTGAGTGCGCCGGCGTGGGCCTGTCGGGTGTCATCCTGCCGGACCTGCCCGTCCCCGAGGCGGGGGACTGGCTGTCCGCGGCCGGGGACGCGGGGCTCGCGACCGTGTTCCTCGCCTCGTCGGTCTCCAGCGACGATCGTCTCGACGCGCTCGCGGCTGCGTCGTCGGGGTGGGTCTACGCGACCGGCCTCATGGGCGTGACGGGGGTCAAGGGCGTCGCCCACGACCTGACCCGTGAGCTCGTCGAGCGTGTCCGTGCCCGCACCGAGCTGCCCGTGGCCGTGGGGATCGGCGTCAAGGACGCGGCGTCGGCGGCCGAGGTCGCCGCGTACGCCGACGGGGTGATCGTCGGGTCGGCGATCCTGCAGGCGGCGGGCGGTGGCGACCCGGGATCCGCGCCCGCACGGGTGGGTGCGCTCGTCCGTGAGCTCCGAGCGGGCGTCGAGCGCGCGGGCTGACCTCGTGGTCCGGGCGCGCGCCCGCTCGACTTGCACCGCTGTACCTCACCAGTAAGGTCGTAGCTGAACGACGCTCGATGTCGCGTCGTAGCCCCCCGCGGTCGGTACCACCGACCGTCGCGTGCGTGGCTACCTCAGGGGGACGCGGACCACGTCGGGTACCAGCTCCCCACCTCCCCCCACCCATCCACCACCGACGCCCGTCGGGCGAGCGCCGCGGCTTCGCGAGCGACCCCGGACGGCGCCACGACCAGCCGGAGCCACGATGAGCGGACACGTACGTGTCGACGGCCTGTACAAGATCTTCGGGCCACGATCACAGCGCGCGCTCGAAGCGGCCCGCGCCGGCGAGGGTCGTGACGCGATCCAGGAGCGGCTCGGCAACGTCGTGGCCGTCGACGACGTGTCCTTCACCGTCGAACCCGGCGAGATGTTCGTCGTCATGGGCTTGTCGGGGTCGGGCAAGTCGACCGTCGTCCGCATGCTCAACCGGCTGATCGAGCCCACCGCGGGCACCGTCGAGATCGACGGTGAGGACGTCAACCGACTCGACGCCGCCGAACTGCGCAAGCTGCGCCAGCGGAAGATGTCGATGGTCTTCCAGCACTTCGCCCTCTTCCCGCACCGCACCGTGGGAGAGAACGCCGCCTACGGCCTCGAGGTCCAGGGCGTGCCGACCGATGAGCGGCGGCGCCGAGCGGACGAAGCGCTGGAGACCGTGGGGCTGACGGGCTGGGGTGACAACTACCCCCACGAGCTGTCCGGTGGGATGCAGCAGCGCGTCGGGCTGGCCCGTGGGCTCGCCACGGACGCCGACATCATGCTGATGGACGAGCCGTTCAGCGCGCTCGACCCGCTCATCCGGCGGGACATGCAGGACCTGCTCGCCAGCCTCCAGGCGGATCTCCAGCGCACCATCATCTTCATCACCCACGATCTCAACGAAGCCATGCGTCTCGGCGACCGCATCTGCGTGCTCAAGGACGGGCGGGTCGTCCAGATCGGGACCGGACCCGAGATCATCGGGAACCCGGCCGACACCTACGTCGCCGACTTCGTCGCGGACGTGGACCGGTCACGGGTCCTGACCGCTGACCTCGCGATGCGCGCTCCCCGCCGCACGTTCGCGCCTGAGGATCACCCCCGGGCAGTGCTCGAGTGGCTCGACGAGCAGGAGTTCAACGGCGTGTACGTCCTCGAGGCCGACGACCGCATCCTCGGTGTGGCGCGCGATGACCGGCTCGCCCGGGGGGTGCGCGAGGGCGCGACCGAGATCCGGGGTCTGTTGACCGACGACTACGCCCGGGCGATGCCGCACACCCTCCTCCAGGACCTGTCCGCGTTGGCTGCGCAGCACACCGTCCCGATCGCGGTCACCGACGAGCGCGGTCGCCTCGTCGGCGTGGTCCCACGCGCACGGTTGTTGGCCGCCCTGTCGGGTGAGGAGGTCGTCGCCGATGCGTGATCTCGTCCTCGCTCAGATCCCCGATATCGACGTCTCGGGCGGCGCGGAAGCGGTCGTCTCGTGGCTGCAAGGCACGTTCGGGTTCGTGTTCACCTTCCTGCGTGACATGCTGGATCGGCTGGTGGAACTCACCGAGACGATCCTGACCGCTCCGCCGGAGCTGGTGATGGTGGTGATCCTGACGGGCATCGCCTACCTCGCCCGCAGCTGGGGGTTCGCCGCCTTCACCGCCCTCGCGTTCCTGCTGATCGTCAGCATGGGCCACTTCGAGGCGACCATGCTCAGCCTCGGACTCGTCCTCGTGGCGGCGCTGCTCGCGGTCGCCGTCGGCGTGCCGCTCGGCATCCTCGCGGCACGCCAGCCGGTGGCGAGCACGATCATCAAGCCGCTGCTCGACTTCATGCAGACGATGCCGGCCTTCGTCTACCTCCTGCTCGCGGTGATCTTCTTCCGCATCGGCGTCGTGCCCGGCGTCATCGCCTCGCTGGTGTTCTCCATGCCCCCGGCGGTGCGTCTCACCGAGCTGGGTATCCGCCAGGTCGATGCCGAGGTGGTCGAGGCCGCACACGCCTTCGGGGCCCGTCCCCGTGCGGTGCTGACCGGCGTCCAGCTGCCGCTCGCGATGCCGTCGATCATGGCCGGCGTCAACCAGGTCATCATGCTCGCCCTGTCGATGGTGGTCATCGCCGGGCTGTCGGGCGCCGGTGGCCTCGGCGGTATCGTCGTCGAGGGCGTGACCCGCCTCCAGATCGGTCTCGGCATCGAGGGTGGGATCGCCGTCGTCATCCTGGCGATCTTCCTCGACCGTGTGACCGCCAGCTTCGGTGCCCGTATCGAGCGCACCGGCAACCCCTAGATCTCCGTCCGTCGACCTGACGGACGGCTCGACCTCGCGCCTCCAGCGCGACGTTCCGGAAGATCCGTACCGACCGAAAGCGAACCACCGTGATGCACGCCAGAAGCAACCTGCAGCGTCCTCGAGCCAAGTGGCTCGTGGGCACCGTCACCGCCGCGTTCCTGCTCACCGCCTGCGGCGGCGGCGACACCGACGACAGCACGACCGATGAGGTCGAGCAGACCGATGACGGCGAGGCTGCGGCCGACGACGGTGAAGCCGCCGACGACGGTGAGGCCACCGGCGACGTCGGTGAGGGCCGCGAGGTCAACATCGGCTGGATCCCGTGGGAGGAGGACATCGCCGTCACGAACCTGTGGCAGGTGATCCTCGAGGAGAACGGCTACTCCGTCACCCAGACCCAGGCCGACGTCGCGCCCGTCTTCGACGGCGTCGCGACGGGTGAGCTCGACCTCTACCTCGACGCGTGGCTGCCGAGCACCCACTCGGACTACTGGGACGAGTACGGCGACCAGGTCGAGGACCTCGGTGCCTGGCTCGACGAGGCGCCCCTGACCTGGGTCGTGCCTGAGTACGTCGACGTCGACTCCATCGAGGAGCTCGCCGACAACGCGGAGATGTTCGACAGCCGCATCGTCGGTATCGAGCCCGGCTCCGGTCTCGCCCGCATCTCCAGCGAAGAGGTCATGCCGGCCTACGGCCTGGAGGACTGGGAGCACGTGACCGGCTCGACCGCTGCGATGCTCTCCGAGCTCGAGGCGGCCATCAGCAACGAGGAGCCGATCGTCGTCACCCTGTGGGAGCCGCACCCGGCCTACGGCCAGTACGACCTGAAGAACCTCGAGGACCCGGAGGGCGCGCTCGGCGAGCCCGATGAGATCCGTGCGATCGCACGTGAGGGCTTCTCGGAGGACTTCCCCGAGCTCACGCAGGCCTTCGAGCAGTTCGACTTCGACGCCGGCACGCTCGCCGAGCTCGAGGTCGCCGTGCTCGTCGACGCCGGTGAGGGCAACGAGCTCGAGGGTGCACGCACCTGGCTCGACGAGAACCGTGACGTCGTCGCCGAGTGGCTCGAGGGCACCGGTCTCGGTGTCTGAAGCTCGTAGCTGATCCACGGGAGGGCGGGCCGTTCGCGGCCCGCCCTCTCCGCGTGACGCCTCGTCCCGCGGGGTCGAGGGCCCAGCAGGGGGAGCAGGACGCGGCCGTAACATCGGGCGGCGCTAGGCTGCAGGGGTTCGCGAGGTACCTGCCCCCGTGCTGGAACTGGCATACAGGGGTC
>JBBECA010000063.1:17620-20086 GCA_040882055.1 Nitriliruptor sp. | reverse complement strand
TCCTGCGCGCCTCGTTCCGCGGCTGGATGCACTGCCGCGACAACCCCGAGGACTGCGTGAGCTCCACCTTCGACCGGGGCTCGATCCTCGGTCAGGGTCACCAGCGCTGGATGATGAACGAGGTCAACGCGCTGATCTGGCCCTCCCCCGAGGGCATCGGCCACCTCGACCCCGAGGCGTTCGAACGGACCGCGACGATCGCCACCGAGTACGTCGAGGGCATCACCGAGCAGCCCGGTGACGAGGCCTACACCAACGAGTACGTCGAACAGGCCTGGGAGGGCATGGAGGGCGACATCACCGGTGAAGGGTGGGAGAAGGAGGACGTCGAGGTGACCCCCGGCGGCGAGTGATCCGTCGCGCCCCTCGGTGACGAGGCGGCGTGAACGAGGGGAGGGGCGGCCACGGCCGCCCCTCCTCCGTGCCAGGGGCGGCGAGCCCTGACGGCGAGCCCTGACGGCGAGCCCTGACGGCGAACCCTGACGGCGAGGTGGGGGGACCTTCGGCAGTCGTCGCCGAGGCCCCGGTCGGGGCGAGCTCCTAGCGTGCCGGTGCGGCCGTGGGTCCCGGGCCGCGGTCCGGCGACCAGACGAGGCACACGCGTGGCGGAGCGCACGGTCATCGCCCTCGGGGGCAACGCGATCTCCCCCGCCCGGGGCGCCGGCACCGCGGCCGAACAGACCGAGAACATCCACCACAGCATGCGTCAGGTGGCCGAGCTGGTGGCCGCCGGCATGACCGAGCTCGTGCTCACCCACGGCAACGGGCCGCAGGTCGGCAACGTGCTGATCAAGAACGAGCTCGCCCGGGACGTCGTCCCCCCGGTCCCGCTCGACTGGTGCGTGGCGCAGACCCAGGCGACCATCGGCTTCACGATCGCCAACACCCTGAGCCACGAGCTCGGCCGGCTCGGACGCAGCCAGCCCGTCGTGCCGGTCGTCAGCCGCGTGGTGGTGGCCGCGGACGATCCGGGCTTCTCGACACCGACCAAACCGATCGGGCCGTACCTCACCGACGAGGCCGAGGTGCGACGACGCGAGAGGATGGGGACGCGGTTCGTCCCCGTCGACGATCGCGGGTGGCGCCGGGTGGTCGCCTCCCCCGAGCCGCTGCGGTGCGTCGACCGACCGGCCGTCGAGCTGCTGCTCGACGACGGCGCGATCGTGGTCGCCAACGGCGGGGGCGGCATCCCCGTCGTCGACGACGGCGAGGGGCCGCTGCGAGGCGTCGAGGCGGTCATCGACAAGGACCTCGCCGGTGCGCGGCTCGCCGAGGAGCTCGGTGCCGCCGTGTTCGTCGTGCTGACCGACGTGCGTGGCGTGGCCGTCGACCACGGCACGGCCGACGAACGCTGGCTCGGAGCCGTCACGGTCGCCGAGCTCCGCGACCTGCAGGCAGCCGGACAGTTCACGGCCGGGTCGATGGGACCGAAGGTCGAATCCGCCGTCCGGTTCGTCGAACGCACCGGTGGTCGGGCGGCGATCGCCTCGCTCGACGACGTCGTCGCCGCGGTGCGCGGGGACGCCGGCACCCAGGTGTCGCCGTGATCGCGTCGGCTGCACGCCTGCGCGCTGACGGGCCCGTGCGCGCCGCCACCCCGCGCGCCGCCACCCCGCGCGCCGCCACCCCGCGCCGCGCCACCCCGCGCCGCGCCACCCCGCGCCCCACCACCCCGCGCCCCGCCACCTCGGTCGCTGCCTCGGTCGCCATCCGGGACGTGCTCCTCGGCCCGCCGCGTCCGGCCCGCGTCGTGGCGGCGTTCCCCGCCGCCGTCTACCTCGCCCACGACGACGGCGTCGTGGCCCTCGTCACCACCGACGGGATCCGCCACCCGAACGCGCTGGTCCTGCCGGACCCCACGGCTCGGGGGGCGCTCGGCGCCCACCGCGTCCACCAGCCGGGCACGGTCGGCAACGGCGAGGTGGTGGTCGCCGGTCACCGGGTGAGCGTCGCACGTTGGTTCGACCCCACCCCTCGGCTGCCGACGACCGACCGGCGGCAGCTGCGGGCGGCGCTCGAGCTCGGCCGCCGACACCTCGAACGGGTCACCGGACCCCTGCCGACGGGCCTCACCGAGGGGGCCGCGGAGGTCGCTGGCGCGTTGGCCGACGGCGACGTCGAGGACGCCGTCGCCGCAGCGCGGGGGCTCGTCGGGCTCGGGCCGGGGCTGACCCCCGCCGGTGACGATGTCCTGGCCGGGTTGCTGAGCGCCACGCTGCTGCTCTCCCTGGCGGTCGACGGCGCCGGGGCCGGATCGGCCGACGCGCTGCTCGGCAGGCTTCCCGACACGACACGTTCGGCCGGCACCGCCATCGCCGCCCACGCCCGCGGCGCCACGACGTCCATCTCCGCCGCCCTGCTCGCCCACGGTGCCCGGGGGGAGGTGGCTGCGCCGGCCGCCACCGTGCTGCACGCGCTGACCGGCCGCGGCTCGCTGCCCCGAGCCATCGACGTGCTGCTGAGCGT
>JBBECA010000063.1:0-17520 GCA_040882055.1 Nitriliruptor sp. | reverse complement strand
CCCGCACCTCGCCCTCTCCGCCCTCCCCGCCGATCCGAGGACCACCTGATGGCCGATCACCTCGACCTCCGCCGCGGCACCTACGCCGACTCGGTGAGCCTGATGCAGGTCAGCCGCCGGGTCGGCGACGTGGCCGGGGTCTCCAAGGCCCTCGTCGCCATGGCCACCGAGCTCAACCTCGACCTGCTCGCCGGCATGGGGTTCGACACCGTCGATGCCGGTCCCAACGACCTGATCGTGGCGATCCGGGCCGAGGACGACGACGCGATCGCTGCGGCGCTGGCCGAGCTGGACGCGGCGTTGGCCGCCAGCTCGGGCGGTGGTGGTGCCAGCTTCGGTGACGGCCCGCCGCCACGGACGGTGCGCGACGGGGCGGCGGCAGCGGCGGGCGCCGGCCAGCCAGCGGACCTCGCGCTCATCTCGACCCCCGGTGACCACGCCTACGTCGAAGCGCTCGACGCGCTCCGCGCCGGCCTCAACGTGATGCTGTTCAGCGACAACGTCCCGTTGGATGCCGAGATCGCGCTGAAGGACGAGGCCGCCTCCCGCGGGTTGCTCGTCATGGGCCCAGATGCTGGCACGGCGATCGTGTCCGGGGTCGGTCTGGGGTTCGCCAACGTCGCACAGCCCGGCCCCGTCGGCATCGTCGCGGCGTCCGGCACCGGCGCACAGCAGCTGACCTGCCTGCTCGACGACGCCGGTATCGGGGTATCCCACGTGCTCGGCGTCGGCGGTCGCGACCTCAAGGACGAGGTGGCCGGCCGGGCGACCTTGCAGGCGCTGGCCGCTCTCGATGCCGATCCCGCCACGGACCTGATCGTGGTCCTCTCCAAGCCCCCGAGCGAGTCCGTCGCCGCCCGTATCCGCGACGCGGCCGACGCCTGCTCGACGCCCGTGGTGCTCGCCCTGCTCGGACCCGGGCAGGACGACCTCACCGCCACGGCCGCCTCGGTCGCCGCTGCACTCGGACGCAGCTTCGACGCGCCGGTCTGGTGGCCCGCACCGTTCGAGCGCACCGGCAGCTACACCGAGCTCCGGGGGCTGTTCGCCGGAGGGACGCTCTGCCAGGAGGCGACGCTGCTCGTCGCCGAGGCGTTCGAGCAGACGGCGTCCAACGTCGCCGTGCCCGGGGTCGAGGCGCTGACGGACGGACTCGACACCGCCGGTCACGTGCTGGTCGACCTCGGTGAGGACGAGTACACCCGCGGCCGACCCCACCCGATGATCGACCAGTCGCTCCGGCTGGAACGGATCACCGCCGAGACGGCACGGCCCGGTGGGAAGGTCCTCCTGCTCGACGTCGTGCTCGGCCACGGGGCGCACCCCGACCCCGCCGCCGAGCTGGCACCCGCGATCGAGCGCGCCATCCTCGAGTCCGCTGACGACCTCGCCGTGGTGGTGTCGCTGTGTGGCAGCGCCGGCGACCCACAGGGGCGAGACCGCCAGGCGGACGCGCTGGTCCGCGCCGGCGCCTCGGTCCACCTCTCCAACGCGCACGCCACCCGCAAGGCCATCGAGCTCATCGGAGGTCCCTCGTGACCGACTCCACCACCGACGTCACGACCAGCGACGCTGCCGAGGCCGGCCCGTTCGGCGGGCTGCTCGACGGTCCGCCACACGTGGTGACCGCCGGCGTCGAGCTGTTCGAGTCCACGCTGCGCGACCAGAGCGTCGAGGTGACGGCCGTCGACTGGCGCCCCCCGATCGAGGGCGACCTCGCCGGACCGTTGGCACGCATCGCCGCGGACCCGCGCACCGCGGACGCGAACGCCGATGCGCTGGCGCGCATCACGTCGGCGGAGCCGCACTGGGTCGGCATCCGCAGCGCAGCCGACGCCGTGGGTCTGGAGAAGGGCCAGTTCCTGCACGCTGGCCCGCCCATCACCTGGGAGCGCGCATCGGGCCCGATGCGTGGGGCGCTGATCGCGGCGATGCTCTACGAGGGCATGGCCGACACCCCCGAGGCCGCCGAGGCCATCGGCGAAGCGGGCGAGCTCGAGCTCTCTCCCTGCCACCACCACGCGGCGGTCGGCCCCATGGCGGGTGTGGTGTCCCCGTCGATGCCGATGTTCGTGATCGAGAACGGGGCGTTCGGCAACCAGGCGTTCTGCACCCTCAACGAGGGGCTCGGCAAGGTGTTGCGCTACGGCGCCTTCGCCCCCGAGGTCATCGACCGCCTCAACTGGATGCAGCGCGTGCTCGGACCGGCGCTCGAGGCGGCGGTGGGCCAGCTCGGCTCGCTCGACCTGCGCGCCATCATCACCCAGGCGCTCCAGATGGGCGACGAGCTCCACAACCGCAACCGTGCGGCCTCGGCCATGATCGTCAAGGAGGTCGTCCCGCCGCTGCTGGAGGCCGGGATCGACCCTCACGACCTCGCCGACGTCGTCCGGTTCGTCAACGGCAACGAGCACTTCTTCCTGAACCTCGGCATGCCCGCCGTGAAGGCCACGATGGACCCGGTCCGCGACATCCCGGGTTGTAGCGTCATCGTGGCCATGGCCCGGAACGGCACCGACTTCGGCGTGCAGGTCAGCGGCACCGGCGACCGCTGGTTCACCGGACCCGCCGAGGTCCCCGATGGGCTCTTCCTCGGCGACTACACCGCCGAGGACGCCAACCCCGACATCGGCGACTCGACGATCATGGAGACCGCCGGTGTCGGTGGGTTCGCGATGGCGTCCGCACCCGCGATCGTCCGCTTCGTCGGCGGCCAGGCCAGCGACGCGCTCGACGCGACCCGCTCGATGTACGCGATCACGCTCGGCGAGCACCCCCACTACCAGGTGCCGATCCTCGAGTTCCGCGGCACGCCGGTCGGGATCGACGTGACCCGGATCGCGCGGACCGGCGTGCTGCCGTTCGTGAACACGGGCATCGCGGGGAAGGTCGCCGGGACGGGACAGGTCGGCGCCGGCCTGGTGTCGCCGCCCGTCTCGGTCTTCACCGACGCGGTCCGCGCCCTGGCGGAGCTCGCTGAAGCGCCCCCTGCCCCGTGACCTCGTCACCCGTGAACCCCTCACCGTGACGCGGCCCCGCACCGTCCTCGTCACCGGCGCCGGCGGCAAGACCGGTCGCGCCGTCTGTGCTGCGCTGGCCCGCCGCGGTGCGGCGCCCCGCGCCTTCGTGCGCACCCCGGACCGCGTCGCGGATCTCGACCTGCCCGGCCTCGAGGTGGCCACCGGTGACCAGCGGCGCGTCGACGATCTGGTCGCCGCGCTGGACGGGGTCGACGCGGTGTACGCGATCGCGCCGAACGTCTCGCTCGACGAGATCGACATGGGCGCGGCGATCGTGGCGGCCTGCCAGCGCGCCGGCGTCGGACGCCTGGTGTTCCACTCGGTCATCCACCCGCAGCTGACCGACATGCCCCACCACACCGACAAGGCGCGGGTCGAGGAGCGGTTGATCGCGAGCGGTCTCGCCTGGACCATCCTCCAACCGAACGTCTACCTCCAGAACCTCGCGGGTTACGCGGACACGATCCGGGACGGCCGCTACGAGGTGCCGTACGCCGCCGCTGCGCGCCTGGCGATGGTCGACCTCGACGACGTGGCCGAGGTGGCGGCGCGGTGTCTGGTCGACGGTCTCGGCGTCCACGCGACCTTCGAGCTCTCGGGCCCCGCGGAGGTCAGCCCGTCCGACGTCGCCCGTCGTGCCGCGGAACTGCTCGGCCACGACGTCGCCGTCGCGCGCCAGGATCCCGACGTGTGGGCCGCCGGCCCGGGCGCTGACCTCCCCGACGCGAACCGGACGCGGCTGCTGGCCATGTTCCGCGACTACGACCGCCACGGGTCGCCCGGCGACGCCACCGTCCTGACCGCCATCCTCGGCCGCCCACCGGGCGACCTCGACACCTACCTCGCCACGTTCCTCACCACCTGAGGACGACCCGGTGCCACCTTCCTGGCGTCCTGAGGCCCCGAGCAACATCGGGAGGACGGGTGGCACGGTCGTACAGCGGTCGCCCACCCGCTTCGGCAGCAGTTGCCGACGTGGTCGGTGGGCGTGGGCCGGTAGCGTGCCGTCGAGCGGACACGAGGAGCGACGTGGAGCGGACACCGGCCGGGAGGCTCTCCGGCGCTGCGTCCGCGGCGGCCCGCCCGTGAAACCGGCGCCGTTCGTCTACCACGCGCCCGAGAGCGTCGACGAGGCGCTCGCCACGCTCGCCGAGCTCGGCAGCGACGGCAAGGTCCTCGCCGGGGGACAGAGCCTCGTGCCCCTGCTCAACATGCGCCTCGCCGCGCCCGCCGCGCTGGTCGACATCGAACGGCTCGAGCAGCTCGACACCATCGACGTGTCCGACGCCGCGGTCCGCATCGGCGCGCGGGTCCGTCACGCCCGGCTCCACCGCGACGCCGAGGTGGCCCGTGCCATCCCGTTGCTGCGCCAGGCCCTCGACTGGGTCGCCCACCCGGTGATCCGCAACCGCGGCACCAGCCTCGGCTCCATCGTGCACGCCGATCCGGCCGCGGAGCTGCCCGCCGTGCTCGCCCTCCTCGGCGGCAGCGTCGAGCTCGCTTCCACCATCGGGACCCGCACGGTGCCCGCCGCCGACTTCCTGCTCGGCCCGCTCGAGTCCGACCTGCGGGTCGGGGAGCTCGCCGTCGCCGCCACCTTCCCGCGTCCCACGGCGGGGACGGGCAGCGCGTTCGTCGAGCTGTCCCGCCGCCACGGCGACTACGCGCTCGCCGGGGTCGGGGTCACGGTCACCCTGGACGGCGATCGTCACCTCACCGCCGCTCGGGCCACGTTCATCGGCGTGACCGACACCCCCGCGGTGGTCGACCTCTCGGGTGCGCTCGCCGGGCAGCCGGCTGACGCGATGGACCTCGACGCGGCGCGGCAGGTGGCCGACCCGTCGCTGACCCCCGATGCGGACATCCACGCCACCGCCGAGTACCGCCGCCACCTCGCGGGGGTGCTGCTCGGTCGAGCGCTGACCGCCGCCGCAGGACACGCCACCGATCGCGAGGGCGCCGCGTGAGCGAACCGCTGCACGACATCTCCGTCACGGTCAACGGTGCCCCCCGGACCGCGACCGCTCCAGCCCGGCGGCTGCTGTCGGACTTCCTGCGCCACGACCTGCAGCTGACCGGCACGCACGTCGGCTGCGAGCACGGCGTCTGCGGCTGCTGCACGGTCCTGCTCGACGGCGAGCCCGTCCGCAGCTGCCTGGTCTTCGCCGTCAGCGTCCAGGGGCGCACGCTCACCACCGTCGAGGGTCTGGCCGCCGAGGACGGGACCCTCCACCCGGTCCAACAGGCCCTGCAGGACCACCACGGGCTGCAGTGCGGCTTCTGCACCCCGGGGTTCGTGATGAGCGCCTGCGGGTTCCTGGCCGAGACGCCGGACCCGGACGAGGACGAGATCCGCGAGGGGATGGCCGGCAACCTGTGCCGGTGCACCGGGTACACCGGCATCCTCGCGGCGGTGAAGCAGGCCGCGTCCGCGCTGCGTGGCAGCGATCCCCGCGAGCGGCACCGCGTCCCCACGGACCCGCCGGACGCGGGGGAGACGGTCGAGGGCGCCGCCACCGCCGAGGTGACGCCGTGACCACCGCGATGGTCGGCTCCCCGATCCCCCGCGGCGAGGACCCGCGCCTGCTGCGTGGCGAGGGCCGCTTCCTCGACGACATCGGCCACGACGCGCTGGCGATGGCGCTGGTCCGCAGCCCCCACGCCCACGCCCGCATCACCAGCATCGACGTCGACGACGCGCTCGACGTCGACGGGCTCGTGGCGATCTACACCTACGAGGACCTGACCGAGAAGCTCCGAGCGCCGCTGCCGCTGCTGATCCCGCACCCGGCGCTGACCCACGCCCGCACCCAGCACGTGCTCGCCAACGGCGAGGTCAACCACGTCGGCGAGGCCATCGTCGCGGTCGTGGCGCGCGACCGGTACGCGGCCGAGGACGCCGTGGAACGCATCCGGGTCGGCTACGAGGTGCTGCCCGCCGTCGTCGGTCCCGAGGCCGCCGTCGCCGCGGCCCACGCGGTGCACGACGAGGTCCCGGACAACGTGGCCGCCACGATGACGCAGGAGATCGGCGACCCGGACGCCGCGATCGCCGGTGCGCCGCACACCCTCACCCTGCACCTCGATATCGAGCGGTCGGCCTCGACTCCGCTCGAGACCCGCGGCGTCCACGCCCACCACGACCCGGATGCTCGGCGGGTGCTGGTGCACTCCTCGACCCAGGCGCCGACCAGCGTCCGGGCCGCGATCGCCTCGCTGCTCGAACTGCCCTTCGGCGACGTCGAGGTGGCAGCGCCGGATGTCGGTGGCGGCTTCGGGGTCAAGATCATGCACCCGTGGCCCGAGGAGCTGCTGGTGCCGTGGGCAGCGATGCAGCTCGGCCAGGACGTGAAGTTCACCGAGGACCGCCGCGAGCACTTCATCTCGGCCAACCACGAACGGGGCCAGGTCCACGACGTCCGCGTCGGTTTCGACGACGACGGCCGCGTCCTCGGCATGACCGTCGACTTCGTCCACGACCACGGCGCGTACATCCCCTACGGGCTGATCGTGCCGATCATCACCTCGACCCAGCTGCTCGGGCCGTACCGGATGACCGACTACCGGGTGACGTTCCGCAGCGTGTTCACCAACACCGTGCCGGTGTCGCCGTACCGGGGCGCCGGCCGGCCGCAGGGCTGCTTCGTGATGGAACGCACGATGGACGCCATCGCGCGCGAGCTCGGCCTCGACCGGACCGAGGTCCGGGCCAACAACTTCATCCAGCCCGACGAGTTCCCCTACGAGTACGGCCTGACCTTCCAGGACGGGCGCGCCTACACCTACGACTCGGGCGACTTCCCCGCCTCGCTGGCCGCGCTCACCGACCTGGTGGGCTGGGACGACTTCCCCGAGCTCAAGCGGCAGGCCGAGGCCGAGGGTCGTCTGCTCGGCATCGGCCTGGCCACCTACGTCGAGGGCACCGGCGTCGGCCCCTACGAGGGCGGGCACGTGCTGGTCGAACCGACCGGCAAGGTCCAGGTCGCCACCGGGCTCGGTACCCAGGGTCAGGGCCACGAGACCGTCTTCGCCCAGATCGTCGCCGACCAGCTCGGCGTCCCCTTCGAGGACATCGAGGTGGTGACCGGCGACTCGCGGCGGCTGCAGTACTCGGTCGGCACCTTCGCCTCGCGGGCAGCGGTGATGGCCGGCAACGCCATCCACCTCGCCGCCCTCGAGGTGCGCGAGAAGGCGATGAAGATCGCCTCCGAGGCGCTCGAGTGCGACCCGCGCGACCTCGAGCTCGTCGACGGCCGGGTCCAGGTCCTCGGTTCGCCCGACGTCGGGCTCCCGATGTCGGTGGTCGCCACGATGGCGAACCCGCTGCGGTACGCGTTCTCCGACGCGGCGAAGGTGGCCACCCAGTTCTCCGGCGCCTCCGACCCGGACCAGCCGCCCGTCGCCGACGGTGACCGCCCCGGTCTGGAGGCGCACGGCTACTACAGCCCGGTCCGCTCGACCTTCGCCAACGGGATGCACGCGGTCGTGGTCGAGGTCGACCCGGACACCTCCGACATCGAGGTGCTGCGCTACGCCGTCGTCCACGACTGCGGCAAGCTCCTGAACCCCCGGATCGTCGCCGGCCAGGTCCACGGCGGCGTCGCCCAGGGCATCGGCGGGGCGCTCTACGAGCACATGGCCTACGACGAGGCCGGCCAGCTGCTGAACGCCTCGTTCATGGACTTCCTGATGCCGTACGCCACCGAGGTCCCGACCGTCGAGATCGACCACCTCGAGACGCCGTCGCCGCTGAACCCGCTCGGGATCAAGGGCGCCGGCGAGGCCGGCGTCATCCCCGGCTCGGCGGCCATCGCCGCCGCTATCGAGGACGCCACCGGCATCGTCATCACCGCGATGCCGATCTCGCCCTCGAAGCTCCACCACCTACGCCAGACCGCCTCCTCTGACGGGAGCCCCACCTCGTGAAGATCACCGGTAGCCACACCCTCGAGGTGCCCCGCGAGCGGCTCTGGGCCGCGCTCCAGGATCCGGCCGTCCTCGCGCGGACGCTGCCCGGGTGCGAGCAGCTCGAGGCGCTCGGCGACGACACCTACGCCGCCACGCTCACCGCGGGGGTCGCGTCGATCAAGGGCACCTACAGCGGCCAGGTCCAGCTGCACGACAAGCAGGAACCGAGCTCGTACCGCCTGACCGCCGACGGATCCGGTGGGCCCGGCACGATCCACGCGGACGCCCAGGTCCGGCTCGAGGAGTCCGGTAGCTCGACGACGACCGTGCACTTCGACGCGGACGCCGTGGTCGGTGGGATGATCGGTGGCGTCGGTCAGCGGATGATCGCCGGGGCGGCCCGCCGCACCGCCGGTGAGTTCTTCGACGCCGTCGCCGCGGACATCCTCCACGGCCCACGGACGGCAGCGGCCGGACCTGCGGCGGTCGCACTCGGCGGTGGCGAGGTCGTCGGGCTCGGCGCGGACCCGAGCGATGTCGCCGGCCGGGCGGGTGCCCCGGGTGGTGGGGGAGGTGTCGGGCAGGTCTTCCCCGGCAAGGCGACGTCGACGTCCTCCGCCGGCGACTCGGGGAACGCCGGGCGCCGTACGGACCTGCTGCTGGCCTTCGTGCTCGGTGCGGTAGCGGCGCTCGCCGGCGTGTTGGTCGGTCGACGCTCCACCTCGTCGCAGCCGTGACCGACGCCTCCTCGTTGTCGGCGCTGGCTGCCGCGGCCGCCATCCGCGACGGCGAGCTGACCAGCGAACAGCTGGTCAGCGACTGCCTCGAGGCCATCGCCGCGCGCGAGGGGACGCTGCACGCCTGGGCGCACCTCGACGCCGACCGGGCGCTGGGCGAGGCCAGGTCGCGTGACGAGGAACCGTCGCGCGGTCCCCTCCACGGCGTCCCGGTGGGCGTCAAGGATCTCATCGACACCGCCGACCTCCCGACGGCGTACGGCTCGCCGATCTACGCCGGTCACCAGCCCGAGGTGTCGGCCATCGCCGTCACCCGTCTGCACCGCGCCGGCGCGGTGATCATCGGCAAGACGATCACGACCGAGTTCGCGGTGTTCTCGCCGGGACCGACCACCCACCCGCAGGACCCGACCCGCACACCCGGCGGCTCGTCCTCCGGATCGGCCGCCGCGGTGGCCGCGGGCACGATCCCGCTGGCGCTCGGCACGCAGACCGCCGGGTCCGTCGTGCGGCCGGCCTCGTTCTGCGGGATCTTCGGGGGCAAGCCGACGCTCGGGGCGATCCCGACCGCAGGGGTGAAGGCGTGCTCGGCCACGCTCGACCACGTCGGCGCGTTCGGTCGTGATGCCGCCGACGTCGCGGTCGCGCTCGGGGTCATGGCCGACGACCCGGACCGCTTCCGGCCGACCGACCTCGGTGACCGACCGCGCGTCGGCTTCTGCCGCACCCCGTGGTGGGACGACCTCGACCCTGCGACGCGCAGCTCGCTCGAGACCGGCGCGGAGTCGTTGGCACGCGTCGCCGACGTCGTCGAGGTGACCCTCCCGGCATCCTTCGCCGGCCTGGCCGATGCGCAGCGCACCATCATGGTCGTCGAGCTGTCCCGCGCGCTGGCGTGGGAACGTGACCACCACGCCGACCTGCTCACCCACCAGCTGCGCGCCTACCTCGGCACCGCCGCCGAACACCAGGCGGGGTACGAGGCCGCGATCGCGTTGGCCGAGCGGTGCCGCGCCGAGCTGCCGGGGGTGTTCGCCGACACCGCGACCCTCCTGGCCCCCTCGGTCCTCGGGGAACCGCCGAGCCTCGAGACCACCGGCGACCCGCTGCTGTGCCGCGCCTGGACCCTGCTCGGGACGCCGACCGTGTCGGTCCCGGGGCTGACCGGTCCGTCAGGCCTCCCCGTCGGCGCACAGGTCATCGCCGCTCCCGGGGACGACGGCACCGCTCTCACCGCAGCCTCGCTGCTCGCGCCCGCCTTGGCCGCTGTCGGTCAGCCACCGCCCGGCGCCGAAACGTCGCCCCCCACCACCACGTCCCCCACCCCAGCGTCACCTGACCTCGCGTCACGTGACCCCGCGTCGCCTGACCCCGCGTCAGCTGACCCCGCTACGTCGCCTCGGAGCACGCCCTCGTGAGACACATCCGCATCGGCATCGACACCGGAGGCACGTTCACCGACGTCGTGGCCTTCGACGAGTCGACCGGTCAGCTCACCACCACCAAGACCCCCTCGACGCCGGCCGACCCGGCGCAGGGTTTCCTCGCGGGGGTCGACAAGGTCCTGTCGATGATCGACGCGGGGGGCGAGGACGTCTCGGCCGTGTCGCACGGGACCACCGTGGCCACCAACGCCCTGCTCGAGGACGACATCGAGCACATGGGGCTGATCACCACGACCGGCTACCGCTACGTGCTGGAGATCGCACGCCAGTCGGTGCCCGAGGGCTACGGCAACAGCTACTTCTGGGTCAAGCCCGACCGGATCGTCCCCGTCGACCGGGTCAAGGAGGTCGAGGGACGGCTCGACGTGCGCGGCCGGGAGGTCCGCCCGCTCGACGAGGACGGCGTCGCCGAGGTGGCCCGCTGGTACCGGGACCGTGGGATCGACACGCTCGGGGTGTGCCTGTTGCACGCCTACGCCGACGATCGTCACGAACGCCGCGTGCTCGAGATCATCCAGCGCGAGCACCCGGACGCGGTCGTGTCCCTCTCGAGCCAGGTGCTGCGCGAGTACCGCGAGTACGAGCGCACCATCACCACGCTGGTGGACGCGTCGGTCAAACCGCGGGTGGGGCGCTACATCGCGGCGATCGCGGCGAGGTTGGCGGCGTACACCGACGCCGAGACGGGCGACAGCCCGACGACCGGCACCCCGCCGACCGACACCCGGCCGACCGACACCCGGCCGACCGGCACCGGCACCGGCGAGGACGGCCACGCCAGCCCGGGGGCCATCGCCGTCCCGTTCTACATCATGAAGTCGAACGGCGGGGTGATCAGCTCCGAGGAGGTGGTCCACCAACCCATCACCACGGTGCTGTCCGGCCCCGCGGCCGGCGCGCTCGGTGCGGCGCTGGTCGCCGGCGAGGCCGGCTACGACCGGATCCTGACCTGCGACGGCGGTGGCACCTCCACCGACGTCTCCGTGGTGCTCGGCGGCGAACCGACGCTGACCACCGAGGGCTCCATCGGCCGTTTCCCCTCGAAGATCCCGATGATCGACATCGTCACCGTCGGGGCCGGCGGCGGCTCGATCGCGTGGATCAGCCCCGAGGGCAACCTCAAGGTGGGGCCGCGCTCGGCCGGCGCCGACCCCGGCCCCCTCTGTTACGGCAAGGGTGGGACCGAACCGACCGTCACCGACGCCCACCTCTCCCTCGGCCGCATCCCGCCCCACCTGCTCGGCGGCGAGATCGCGTTGGACGTCGCCGCGGCCCGTGCGGGCATCGAGCAGCTCGCGGGCAAGCTCGGGCTCTCGCCCGCGGACGCGGCCCGGGGCATCCTCGAGATCTCGGCGTGGAACCAGGCCAACGCGATCCGCCAGGTGACCGTCAAGCGCGGGCTCGACGTCCGCGAGTTCGCGATGGCCGCCTTCGGCGGGTCCGGTCCGCTGCTGATCTGCCGGCTGATCGACATCCTCGGTCTGGACGCGGTGGTCGTCCCGCTCGATCCGGGCAACCTGTCGGCTTTCGGGCTGCTGACCGTCGACGTCAAGAACGACTACGTGCAGACCCACGTCGTGCGCGACGACGAGCTCGACCGTGACGAGCTCGCCGCCATCTACCGCACGCTCGAGGACGAGGCGGCGCGGGCGCTCGACCGCGAGGGGTTCGCGCCCGAGGACCACCGCTTCGTGCGGACCGCCGACCTGCGCTACGACGGTCAGGCGTTCGAGGTGCGCGTCCCCGCCCCGGAGGGCCCCGTCGACCACGCCTTCACCGAGTCGGTCGTCGCCGCGTTCCACGACGAGCACGAGCGGCTCTACGGCTACTGCTACCGCCCCGCGGCCGGCGCGCACACCGCTGGTTCCGGGGACGGCGAGGGACGTCAGGTCAGCTTCGGTGGTGGCCACGTCCACCCCGTCGAGTGGGTGAACCTGCGCGTGTCCGGCATCGGACCGATCGCTCGACCCCAGCTGCGCCGGCTCGCCACCGGCGACGGCGACCCGGCGCGGGCCCGCACCGGCACCCGTCCCGTGACCTTCGCCGCCACCGACGGGGGGCGCGGAGCCGACGAGCCGGTCGAGACCCCGCTCTACGCCCGCGAGCACCTCCTCGCCGGTGACGTCATCGCCGGCCCGGCGATCGTCGAGGAGTTCGGCTCGACCGTCCCGATCCACCCGGGGTTCACCGCCCGCGTCGACGAGCTCGCGAACCTCGTCGTCACGGTCGAGAGGAGCGCATCGTGAACCGGACCCTCACCGCTGGCGACCACCCGATCGATCCGATCGTGCTCGAGATCGTCCAGGGCACCCTCGCCTCGATCGAGAAGGAGGTCGAGGACGCCATCGGCCGCACCTCCCGCTCGCCGATGATCCGCGACGCCCACGACTACCGGGCGGGCATCTACGACGTGGCGATGCGCAAGCTCACCGGCCGCTCGTACTCCGCCCTGGTGCAGCCGGTCGTCCGCGACTTCCCCGTCGCCACCATGCGGCGCGGCGACGTGTTCTTCCACAACGACGTCTACCTCTCCGAGGGCGGCATCGGCCACCTCCCCGACCTCTGCGTCACCGTGCCGGTGTTCGCCACCCGCGGCGACGACATCGACCCGACGGTCGCCAGGCACGGCACCGACGAGGTCGTCGGGTTCGTGCAGGCGTTCGGCCACCACGACGACATCGGCGGGTGCGTGCCCGGTTCGATGCCTTCCGGCGCCACCTCGGTGTACGAGGAGGGGCTGATGGTCCCGCCGATCAAGCTGTGGGACCAGGGCGTGCCGAACCAGGCGGCCCTGACGATCATGACCCGCAACTCGCGGATGCCCGAGTCGCTCGCCGGCGACCTCGACGCCGAGTGCTCGGCGTGCCTCATGGGGGCCCGCCGGCTCGGTGAGCTGTTCGAGCGTTACGGCGTGGCCACCGTCGAGGCCTGCTTCGACGCGATCGTGCGCAACAACACCGACACCTACCGGCGCGAGATCCTGCCGAGGATCCCGGACGGCACCTACGTGTGGGAGGACTACGCCGAGCACGACGGTGTCGACGAACCGAAGCTGCACCGCCAGCGCATCACCCTCACCAAGGAGGGCGGCGCGAGCGACGAGGCGCGGCTGATCATCGACTTCACCGGCACCTCGCCGCAGGCGAAGGGCCCGATCAACCACGTCGCCGACCGCGCCGACGGCAACTTCCTCAAGAAGTGGCTCGCCCCGATCCTGCGCAACCTGGCCGAGACCCCCGAGCGGATGGCGGAGCTCGATGTCAACGAGGGCATCGTCGACCTGATCGAGATGCGCTTCCCCGAGCCCGGCACGCTGCTGACCCCGGTCTTCCCCGCACCGACCAACGCGCGGACGTTCGTGATCCTCCGCCTCCTCGGCGTGCTGTCGGGGGTGCTGGCCAAGGCGGTCGACGGGAACATGCCCGCCGACCAGGAGACGATCCGTTACACCGGCGTCTACGGCCAGCGCGCCGACGGCACCAGCTACCTGATGCGCGAGGTGCTCGGCGGCGGCTCGGGCGGCCGTCCCCACGGCGACGGCGAGGACACCATCCACGTCGTCCCCGACTCGCGGAACCTGCCGACCGAGTTCACCGAGTCCCGCTTCCCGTTCCGCGTCGAGTCGCTCGGGTTGGCCCAGGACTCGGGAGGCGCCGGCGAGCACCGCGGCGGGCTGGGCTACGACAAGCGGATCCGGATGCTCGAGGACGCGTTCTTCATGTCCATCGCGGATCGTTCGATCCTGTCGTGCTGGGGGGTCAAGGGCGGCAAAGCCGGCGCCCCCTTCCGGGTGACCATCGACCCGGGCGGCCCGAACGAACGCGAGATGGAGGGCCTGGTCGACGACGAACCGGTGAAGGCGGGCGAGGTGATCCGCATCCGCACCACCGGCGGCGGTGGCTGGGGTGACCCGCTCGAACGCGACGTCGACGCCGTCCTGCGCGACGTGGTGTGGGGCAAGGTCTCGGTCGGAGCCGCGGACCGCGACTACGGCGTGGTGCTCACGTCCACGGACCGCGGCGCGTCCGAACCGGCCGTCGACAGCTGGACCGTCGACCACGACGCCACCGAGGCGCGCCGCGAGCAGCTGCGTGACGAGCGCGGCGAGGTGGTCGCCTTCTTCGACCGCGGCCCCGGGTACGCCCAGCTCGACCCCGACGGCCGTCCCCACGCCGAGGTCGACATCCTCTGACGTTCTCGGTCGATCGGGCCATGCGGGACGAGGATCCGGCGCAGCACGCCTCGCGGCCGGTGTCGCCCGAGGACGACCTCGCCGGGGGCGTCGATGGCCCGGACCGTGATGCGTGGGTCGGCGGGGGTGTGGACGTGAGCGTCGGTGCCAGGTTGAGGATCGCCTGCCCGGGCCCGTCGGACCCGATCCGCTACGGGGCGGGGCCGGCTCGAGGCGGTCGGTCCGGGTGGTGGAGGATCGGTCGGCCGGCGACGACGGACACGGTCCAGCCGCCGAGGTCCAACTTGCGGTGGTGGTACCGACAACCGAGGCCTGCGGTCTCGATCGTGAGCCGGCCCTCGAACCTGAAGGGCACCGCCAGGTGCATGACCTCGCACCAGGCGGCGGGGGTGTCGCAACCGTCGGCGATGCACACCTGGTCGCGGACGCGGACCGCCTTCCAGACCGCCGCCGGCACGCTGCGGACCCCTTCGCTCGCTTCGACCGGCAGGCCGCGGGCATCGAGCAGGACCCGTGACACGCCAGCGTCGGCGAGCAGCCGGCGGACCTCGGTCCACGGCAGGTCCCCGCTCCAGGGGGTCCGTGCCGCGCCGTTCCCGCGGCCATCCCGGTCAGCGACCACCGGTTCGGCCACGGTGATCAGGATGTGCGGGCGGACCGCACGGTCGGTCGGCGCGGTCCCGGCGTCCAGGTTGGCGCGGCACAACGCGACGAGGGCGTCCCAGAGGCGCTGGCCGGGTGTGCGCATCTGACCCGGGACGTCGTGCGTCCGGTGGGCGTGGAGAGCGGTCTGCACGTACTCAGCGTCCAACCCGGCACCGTTGCCGTGGAGCTGCAGCACACCCTCGTCGTCCACGGTGGCCGTGAGCGATCGTTGAGTGTGCTGTCGATCGATGCGACGTTGCGCGGCGTCGGCGTCCACCTCGACCAGCAGCGACCGGGCGGTGCGGGCGAACGTCCGCCGGTCCTGCTGGCGGCCGGCGACCAGCAGCCGTGCCTCCGCCTGGTCGCGGGTCACCTCGTCATCGATGTGCTGCAGGGTCCGGGTCAGGATGCGCGCTTGATCCGTCGGCAGGTCGCCGTCGCTCATGGCGCGCTGGACGGCGGGAAGCTCGGCGACCTGTCGGCCGGTGGCTCCGTCCTTGCGGATCTCGGAGGCGGGGAGGCGCAGTTCGTGGCCGAGGTCCTCGCTGAGCCGGCGGAGCGCGTGCTCCTCGCGGCCCGGTCCGGCTGCCCGCAGCGCTCGCGTGCTGAGCACGCCGTTCATCCGCGTCCGGCACGAGCCGAGGCGGTCGAGAGCCGACTGGACGCTCGCCAGGCCAGCCCGCAGTTCGGCGTCGGTGCAGGTGTCGAGGTCGCCGTGGACCACCTCGTCGACCGCAACCCCCAACGCGGTCACCGCAGCCGACAACGGCCCGGCCACGGGCACCTCAGGTACCGCCGTAGACAGCCGCGTCCCGTCGGGACGGCCCTCGTCGGGCTCCTCCCACACGCGGGCTGCGGACACGGTCACCTCGAGGTCGATGGGCGGATGGGGATCGGGGAACCAGGACCCCAGTCTGCACCGCCGAGCGTGCGACCTCGGATCGGATGTCGTCGAGGCTGTGGATGAATCCCGGGGCGCGTCAGTAGCGACGGGGGACGAACCGCTGGGTCTCGATCGGCGGACGCTCGTAGGTCGTGGACGGTTCCGGCCGTGGCGGGAGCTCGATCGGGTCCGGGGTGAGATCGACGTAGGGCACCTGGTCGAGCAGGTGCGCGATGCAGTTGAGCCGGGCGTGCCGCTTCACGTCCGCGTCGATCACCCACCAGGGCGACTCGTCGGTGTCGGTCGCGGCGAACATCTCGTCCTTGGCGCGCGAGTACTCCTCCCACCGTGACCACGACTCGAGGTCCATCGGTGACAGCTTCCACTGCTTGGTCTCGTCCTCGGCCCGGGCCCGGAAGCGGCGCTCCTGTTCGTCGTCGCTCACCGAGAACCAGTACTTGATGAGGTGGATGCCCGAGCTGATGAGCATGTCCTCGAACGCCGGGACGGTGCGGAGGAACTCGGCGACCTCGTCCTCGGTGGCGAAGCCCATGACCCGTTCGACCCCGGCGCGGTTGTACCAAGAGCGGTCGAACAGGACGACCTCGCCGGCTGCGGGGAGCTGAGCGACGTAGCGCTGGAAGTACCACTGGGTGCGTTCGCGGTCGCTCGGGACCCCGAGAGCGACGGTCCGCACGATCCGGTGGCTGGTCGCGTCGGTGATGCGGCTGATGGCGCCGCCCTTGCCGGCCGCGTCGCGCCCCTCGAAGAGCACGACGAGGCGGTAGCCGGTCTCACGCCCCAGTGCTGGAGCTTGACGAGCTCGATCTGGAGCCGCCGGAGCTCGTCCCGGTACACGCCCTTCCTGAGCCGCCCGTCATCCGCGTAGTCCTCCGGCGCCGGGATGCGCCCGGCGTCCTCTGGCTGATCCGATCCGCTCACGCGCGTCTCCCGTCCTCGCGTCGCGCCAACCTAGGGAGCGTGCCCCGAGCGGGACGGGCGAGGGGACGTGGCCGCCCGCGGGACCCGTTGGCCGTCGCGGTTGACCATTGGGGCCTAGTCACGTGTGGCTGAGTCGTGCCGTGGAGAGGTTGGGGGCCTCACGTGGGGCTCCAGAGGGCCGAGGAGAGGGGGAGTAGCTGCTGACGATCCGCCACGGGGTGGGCGCCAGCGCTCCGGGACCAGAGCGGCCACCGGAGCCACGACACCCAGGAGAACACCATGATCAACGCACGCAGGACCTTCGGCGCCCTCGCGGTCGCCGGCCTCATCGCCGCCAGCGGCTCCGCCTTCACCACGAGCAACACTTTGGCGCAGAACAACATCGCTGGCTACGGCACCAAGGCCGTCACCGGCGCCACCGTCAGCTCCATGGTCCACAACCTGAGCCCCGACGGAGCGAAGATTCTGACTACCAGCCTCGATTTCTCCGCTCCCTCCGACCTGTCGGGTCACACCGTGAGTGCCGGCTTCGAGGGCGCCTTGGTCGTCTGCGAGCTCGACGATCCTTCCGTGACCACCGCGACGTGCGATTTCGGCACCGAGGGTGTTGCCACCGAAGACGCTGAGAACTTTGCGGTAGCTGTCACCGAGAAGACCCCGGCCGTGTAGTAGTCGACCCTTCGACTACTACGTACTAGTGTCCTGAGTCGGAGATTCGCTGACAATATGCGGCGACGCTGTCGAGGAT
>JBBECA010000062.1:0-20552 GCA_040882055.1 Nitriliruptor sp. | reverse complement strand
CGGATCCACCAGGTGGCGTAGGTCGAGAACTTGTAGCCCTTGGTGTGGTCGAACTTCTCGACCCCGCGCATCAGCCCGAGGTTGCCCTCCTGCACCAGCTCGAGCAGCGACAAGCCACGGCCGAGGTAGCGGCGGGCGATGGACACCACGAGCCGCAGGTTGGCGGTCACGAGCTGTTCCTGGGCGCGCTCACCCTCCCGGACCAACCGACGGAGCGTCGCACGGGTCGCCGGTGGCAACGGCACGTCGGCCGCGAGCCGGGTGGCCGCCTCGAGGCCGCCCTGGTACCGCTTGGCGAGGTCGACCTCCTCCTCGGCCGTCAGCAGCGGGATGCGACCGATGGCGTTGAGGTAGTGCCGCACACCATCGGTGGTCGAGGGGGTCGTCGGAGCCGGCGCCGTGCCCGATCCGTCATCGGTGAGGTCGTCGACCACCTCGAGCCCGTCGTCCCGGGCCGCCCGTGCGAGCTGATCGGGCCAGTCCGCGGCATCCTCGAGGGGGTCGTGCAGGTCGTGGAGCTCGGACAGCAGCACGTAGCCGCGTCCGACCGCCCGGACCAACAGCTCGCGGAGCCCCGCCCGTCCGGCGTCGAACTGCGCCAGCGTCCCGCGAGCTCCCGGGCCGGTGACGCTCTCCTCGACGGACACGCTGCCTCCGAGTTGCGGCGGTCCCCGCTCCCGTCTCGCCCGACGGGGTGGTGCCGCGACCTACCGATGACGCTACTCGGCCGGCCGTCCTCGGGCGGGAACGCTGCAGCGGTGCGTGCGTGTCAGTCCTCGAGCTCGACCGAGAGCTCGAGCCAGGCCTCCTCGGTCTCGCCGAGCTCGGTGGCGACGGCGTCGAGCTCCGCCTGGAGGCTGCGCAGGCGTTCGGGGTCGGTCGCGGCCTCGGCCATGGCCGTGTGCAGCTCACCGCGCCGCCGGTCGAGCGTCGCGACGCGTGTCTCGAGCTGCCGCACCTGTTTGCGTGCCGCCTGCCGCTCCTTGTTGTCCCGGGAGGGGCGGGATGCCGGCCGCGATCCCACGGACCCGCCGCCGGACCGACCGGCGACGGTGTTGCGGTGCGAGGCCCAGTCGAGGTGTTCGGTGAGTCGGCCACCCGCGACCGCGAGGGTGCGGTCGGTGAGGCGGTCCAGGGTGAAGCGATCGTGGGAGGCGACCACCAGGGTCCCGGCGAACCCGTCGAGGTGATCCTCGAGCACGGCGAGGGTGTCGAGGTCGAGATCGTTGGTCGGCTCGTCGAGCAGCAACACGTTCGGCGCCGCGACCAGCAGGTGCAGGAGCGCGACCCGGCGCCGTTCGCCACCCGACAGCGACCCGATCGGGGTGCGCTGGAGCTGACCGTCGAAGCCGAACCGTTCCGCCAGACGGTGCGCCGGGAGGGTCTCGCCGTTGGCGAGAGGGACGTGCGTGGCGACGTCGAGGACGCTGTCGAGCACGGTCTGGCGACCGTCGAGACCCGCGCCCGCCGCCTGCTCGTACAGACCGAGCTGCACGGTCGTGCCGACCTTGAGCTCGCCGTCGTCCACCGGCAGTCGCCCAGCGAGGACGTGCAGCAGGGTCGACTTGCCGGCACCGTTCGGGCCGACGATGCCGACCCGCTCGCCCGGGCCGATCCCGAGGTCCACGGCGTCGAGGACCTGGTGGTCGCCGCGACGCAGGCTCACCCCACGCAGCTCGAAGACGTCGTTGCCGAGCCGGCGACGGCCGGTGCCGAGCTCGAGGGGCCGGCTGTCCTCGTCACCGGTGGCTGCCTCGCGGATCACCTCGACCTGCTCGGTGCGGAACTTCGGTTTGCTGCTGCGGGCCTTCGGGCCGCGTTGGAGCCAGGCGACCTCCTTGCGCAGGAGGTTGCGGGCCCGGGCGGTCGCTCGCTGCTCGGTGGCGGCGCGCTCTGCGCGCGCCTCGAGCAGCGACGAGTACGAGCCCTCGTGCCAGAGCACCGTGCCCTCGCGGTGGGCGGACGGCGGGACGAGGTCCAACATCCGGTCGGTCACGCGTTCGAGCACGTACCGGTCGTGGGTGACGAGCACCACCGCGCCGGTGCGCCGGCGGAGCTCGTCCTCGAGCCAGTCGATGGTGTCGACGTCGAGGTGGTTGGTCGGCTCGTCGAGGATGAGCAGGTCCGAGGGCGGCAGCAGGGTCCGCGCCAGGTCGACGCGGCGACGCTGGCCACCGGACATCTGCGCCGTGCGCTGGTCGGGGTCGACCCGGAGCGCGGCGAGCAGCCGCTCGGCCTCGTCGGGTCGGGCGGCCGGGTCCGCGGCGAGGACCGCGTCGAGCGCGGGTTCGTCCCGGAGCTGCGGGTCCTGTGCGAGGAGGCCGATGCGGAGCCCGTTGCGCGCCACGACCTGCCCCTCGTCGGGCTCACGCTCACCGGCGAGGATGCGCAGCAGGGTCGTCTTGCCGGACCCGTTCGGGCCCACGAGCCCCACACGGTGCTCGGAGGACAGGCCGAAGGACACGTCCGAGAAGAGGGTCCGGCCCTCCACGGACGCGCCGAGACGGTCGACCGAGATCAGGTGCATGGCGGGGAGGGTAGGGCCCGTTCGGGGGTAGCCTGTCCGCACCCGCCGACGCCGCCCGTCGTGGCACCTGGCTCGTGGGTTCCCCGTCCTTCCGTGAGGTCCACCGTGCTCAGCCTGTCCGACGTCGTCCTGCGCGTGGGTGGCCGACCGCTGCTCCGGGACGTGAACCTGCGGTTCCCGGACGGGTCCCGGACCGCCCTCGTCGGGGGCAACGGCGCCGGGAAGACCACCTTGCTGCGCACGATCGTCGGGCAACGTGACGCCGACGAGGGCACGGTGGCGCGCCCGAAGGGCTTGCGTCTGGGGTTCCTGCCCCAGGACATCGTCGACACGATGAGCGGCGAGGAGGCGGACGACACCGTCCTCGACCACGTCCTGCGGGGCGCGTCCCACATCACCGATCTCGAGGCCCGCCTCCGCGAGCTCGAACAGCGCATCGAGACCGCGACGGGCTCCGAACAGGAGCGGCTGCTCGACGACTACGGGCGGACGACCGACAGCTTCGAACAGCTCGGCGGGTACGAGCTCGAGGCGGAGGCGCACCGGGTGCTGTCCGGGCTCGGCTTCCCGCCGGACGCGCACGGGCGCCCGACGCGCGAGCTCTCGGGTGGTTGGCGCGTGCGCGTGGCGTTGGCTCAGCTCCTGCTCGCCAAGCCCGATCTCCTGGTGCTCGACGAGCCCACCAACCACCTCGACGTCGAGACCATCGCCTGGCTCGAGTCGACGTTGACCGCGCTGCCCGGCGCGCTGCTCTTCGTCAGCCACGACCGCGACTTCATCGATGCCGTGGCCGACACCATCGTCGAGGTCGCGGCCGGGACCGCCACGGCCTACGACGTGCGGTCGGGGACCGTGGCCGCCGAGGAGGGCGGGTTCGCGGCCTTCGTCGCCCAGCGCGAGGAACGGCTCGCGTCGCTGCGCGCCGCACGCGACCAGCAGGACCGCCAGCTCGCCGAGGTCGAACGGTTCGTGGAGCGGTTCCGTTACAAGGCGACCAAGGCCAAGCAGGTCCAGTCCCGGATCAAGCAGCTCGACAAGGTCGACCGCATCGAGATCGCCGACCGCAAGCAGCTGGTCGCCAAGTTCTCCTTCCCTGAACCGCCCCGCTCCGGGCGCACCGTGGTCCGCACCGAGGGGCTGCGGGTGGCCTTCGACGACCCGTCGGGTGCCGGTGACCCCCACGTGGTGCTCGACGGGGTCGACCTCGCGATCGAGCGGGGGCGGAAGGTGGCGATCCTCGGCCCGAACGGGGCGGGCAAGACCACCCTGATGCGGGTGCTCGCCGGTCAGCTCGAGCCGACCTCAGGCACCTACGAGCTCGGTCACAACGTCGACATCGCCGTCGTCGACCAGCACCAGGCCGAGGTCCAGGACCACGACCGGACCGTGCTCGAGGAGTTCCGGACCGCGCTCGGCGACGCGCACCGTTCGATGAACCACCGCTCGATGCTCGGCGCCTTCGGGTTCCCCGGCGACCTCGCCGAACGGGTGGTCGGGATGATGTCGGGCGGCGAACGGACCCGCCTCGGCCTGGCCAAGGTCATGGCCTCTCCGGTGAACCTGCTCCTGCTCGACGAGCCCACCAACCACCTCGACCTCGCCTCCCGCGACGTGCTCGAGGACGCCCTCACGGCCTACCCGGGCACGGTGCTGCTGATCACCCACGACCGCCACGTGATCCGCGGGGTGGCCGACGCCATCATCGAGGTGGAGGGGGGCCAGGCCCGCTGGTTCGACGGCACCTACGAGGAGCTGCTCGCCCGCCGGTCCAAGCCCACCACGACCACCCCGCGCGGGCCTGCGCCGTCCCGGAGCGACGGTGCCCGGCCCGAGCGAGGCCCGAGCGCCGGACCCCGAGCCGAGGCGCGGGACAAGCGCACCGACGCGGAGCGGCGTCAGGCGCGCCACGCGGCCACCAAGGACCTGAAGAAGCGGGTCACGCGGATCGAACGGGACCTCGTGCAGGCCGAGGCGGACGTCGCCGAGCTCACCCGGCAGCTCGCGGACCCGGCGGTGTACGACGAGCCGGAGGTGGTCAAGGACGTCGTGGCCCGTCACGCGGCCGCCAAGGACCGGGCCGCCGACCTGATGCAGCGGTGGGAGCGCGCGTCGCTCGAGCTCGAGGCGGCCGAGGCGACGGCCAGCCGCTGAACGACCGGTCGGACACCGGCGCGCGTCGAACGCTCGGAACGGGGCGTGGAAGGCCGGTGACGCGCTTCTGGAGCACCACGCCGTCACCAGCGTGGGGGTCGATCGTTCTCCATCACCAGGACCGAGCCCCGCGGGGGGGCGCTCGGACACGACCGGACGAACGGGAGCCCGATGGGACGCAAGCGACTGCTCACGATCCTCACCGCTGTCATCGTCGGTGTCGGCGTACCGGCTGGGGCTGCCTCGGCGCAGAGCCTGCCGGTGCCCGGCGTGGGCGAGGTCGGGGTCTCGGACGACTGTGCGGAAGCCGACCTGTCCGTCGGTGAGCTCGAGGTCGACGGCGACCTCTGCGTGACCGAGGACGGCGTCGAGCTCCGCGACGACAGCGAGGTCGCTGGGACCGACTCCCCGGTGAAGAAGGTCACCGAACCGGTCGAGGAGGTGACCGAGAAGGTCACCGAGCCGCTGCGGAAGTCCACCGGCGGCGGTGACGCCGGCACGGACGAGCCGGACACCTCCTCCGGGGGCGACGCCGGTGGTGCCGCCGGAGGTGAGGTCGACCGCAGCCGCGGTGGTGATGGCTCCGGCACGAACTCGGAGCGGGTCACGAGCGACGAGCGGGAGGACCGGCGCCGCGGTCAGGTCGCAGCGGCGGGCGATGCCGAGCCGATCAGCACCGAGGACGCCCAACGGCAGCACCGCCTCGCCAGCATCCGCGCCCTGCGCTCCGACCTGTCGGGGGGTCGCGACCTCGGTCCCGGCGTCGCCGGCCCGGTGGTCCCCTTCGGCGACCTCGGTCTCGAGCAGGCGGAGAGCCCGCTCGTCGCGGACGAGGGTGGCATCGCGCCCGCCTTCGACGGCGAGGAGAGCTTCCTCCCCGAGATCGCTCCGACCGAGCAGGCCATCCTCGCCAGCCAGGCCCCGGCACCCGACCTCGCCGAGGTCCCGCTGGCGCTGCAGCTGCTGGCAGGTGCCCTCGTCCTCGGCGCCGGTGCGGTCTGGACCCTCGCCCGTCGCGAGGTCGGCGCGGACACCACCACCACCGCCTGAGCCGGTCCGGGGGACCGACCCCGCGCTCCCCCACGAGGACGCCCCCGCCGGATCGGCGGGGGCGTCCTCGTGGGCGGGGCCGCGTGGCGACCCGCCGACGGTCAGCGGTCGTCGACGGAGACGTAGTCGCGCTCGCCGGAGCCGACGAACAGCTGGCGCGGCCGGACGATGGCCTGCTCGTCGTCGAGCAGGTTCTCCTGCCAGTGGGCGAGCCAGCCGGGGATGCGTCCCATCGCGAACAGCACCGGGAACATCGAGGTGGGGAACCCCATGGCCTGGTAGATGATCCCGGAGTAGAAGTCGACGTTCGGGTAGAGCTTGCGCTCGGCGAAGTACTCGTCCTCGAGCGCGACCGCCTCGAGCTCGGTGGCGATGTCGAGGAGCGGGTTCTTGCCGGTGACCTCGAAGACCTCGTGCGCGAGCCCGCGTACGACCTTGGCCCGCGGGTCGTAGTTCTTGTAGACCCGGTGGCCGAAGCCGCTCATGCGGAACTCGCCGTTCTTGGCGCGTTCGACGTACTTCGGGACCTGATCGGCGGTACCGATCTCCTCGAGCATCCGCAGCACGGCCTCGTTGGCGCCGCCGTGCTTGGGGCCGTAGAGCGCGGCGGTCGCGCCGGCGGCAGCCGAGTACGGGTCGGCGTCGGACGAGCCGATGCCGCGCATGGTCGTGGTCGAACAGTTCTGTTCGTGGTCGGCGTGCAGGATGAGCAGCACGTCGAGCGCTCGCTCGAGGACCGGGTCCGGCTCGTACTTGAGCTCGGTGGTCTTCCACATCATGTTGAGGAAGTTGCCCGAGAACGACAGGTCGTTGTCGGGGTAGGCGTACTTCATGCCGATCGAGTGCCGGTAGGCGAAGGCCGCCAACGTCGGGAACTTGGCGATCAGACGCACGATCTGCTGTTGGCGGGCGTCGGCATCCTCGATGCCCTTGGCCTCGGGGTAGAAGGTCGACAGCGCGCCCACGGTCGAGACGAGGATCCCCATCGGGTGAGCGTCGTGGTGGAAGCCGTCGATGAACTGCTTGATGTTCTCGTGGATGAAGGTGTGGTGGGTGACGTCGAAGACCCAGGAGTCGTACTCGTCCTGGGTCGGCAGGTCGCCGTGCATCAGCAGGTAGGCGACCTCGAGGAAGGTCGAGGACTCGGCCAGCTGCTCGATCGGGTACCCGCGGTAGCGCAGGATCCCGGCGTCACCGTCGATGTAGGTGATCTCGGAGCGACAGCTCGCCGTGTTCTTGAAGCCAGGGTCGTAGGCCAGGAGGCCGAAGTCGTCGTCGCTCACCTTGATCTGGCGCAGATCCATCGCGCGGATGGCACCGTCCTCGACCGGCAACTCGTAGGTCTGCCCGGTGCGGTTGTCGGTGACGGTGAGCGTGTCGTTCTGATCACCCATCGCGGGGGGACTCCTCGTCGAGAGCGTGCGGCGGGGGAGCGGGGTCGCCCCTCCCCGACCGACGGCGGGCGGTGGCACGACCGACGGTGGTCGGTGTGCAGGATCGCGACCGCGAACCTAGCGGGCGTGCCTCCTCGCCGGTGTGGGCGTCCGCCCGTGGCCGTGCCGCGGATGGCAGGGCGCCCCCGAGCCTCCTCACCGGTCCGGCCGCTCGAGCCGCTCCACGATGCGGCCGAGCGCTGCGGCGATCACGCCCGCCTCGTGGTCGTCGAGGGGGTCGGCGAAGTGCTCGCGGATGCCGGCGAGGTGGGTCGGGGCGGAGCTGCGGATGACGTCGTAGCCGTGCGCGGTCATCTGCGCGTAGGTCCCCCGCCGATCGTCCTCGCACGGGTAGCGGGTCACGAGCCCCTCGCGCTCCATGCGATCGATGAGCCGCGTCAGACCGGACTTCGACAGCAGGACCCGATCGGCGAGCTGCTGCATCCGCAGTCGACGGTCGTCCGCCTCGGAGAGCTGGACGAGCACGTCGTACCAGGTCAGAGGGAGATCGACCCGGTCCCTGAGCTCGCGTTCGAGGACGTCGGTGAGGCGGGCGTGCGCGGTCAGGAAGGCGCGCCACGCGGCCATCTGCTCGTGTGGGACGGGCGGCTCGTCGCTCCGAGCCGGCGGTCGAGGCGGTGGGCTGGTCACGGGGCGAGAATAGTCAGTCCCCGTCCGCGGAGGCCCGCGCCGGCACCCTCCCTCGGCGTAGGTCCGGCTGGCAGACCGGACACCAGTAGACGAGCCGAGCCTGCTCACCGAGGTGGCCCGAGCTGATCGGGGTCCGGCAGCGGCGGCAGGGCTGACCGCCGCGGCCGTAGACCCACAGGGAGCCGTCGGACCCACCCGGGACGGTGGTCCGCGAGCCGTGCCCGGTGAGGTTCTCGCGCAGCAGCTCCCCCGCGGTGGTCAGCAGGGCACGGCGGGTCGGGCCGTCCACCGCCTGCACCGGGGTCGCCGGATGCAGACCGTGGAGGAACAGGACGTCGCAGCGGTAGACGTTGCCGACGCCGCAGGCGATGCG
Source organism: Nitriliruptor sp. (assembly GCA_040882055.1). Lineage (GTDB taxonomy): Bacteria > Actinomycetota > Nitriliruptoria > Nitriliruptorales > Nitriliruptoraceae > Nitriliruptor. Next base: position 12,367 of record JBBECA010000062.1, on the reverse strand, counting down.
CTGGTCGAGCAACGCCTCACCGATGGCTCGTTCCGGGGCGGACAGACGTCCGAGCCGCACGAGCGCCTCGTCGAGGTCCGCACCCGGGTCGCACAGGTCCGGGCCGAGACGACGGAGCGAGGGGTGCCGGGCCAGACCGGACGCGTCGAGCACCTCGACGACCGGGCTGGCGAAACAGACGGCCACGACCCCCGGGACGGTGAGCACCACCCGAGCGGCGCGCGGGGACTTGCGCCACCGCTCACCCGGCGCGTAGAGGTGCCACGCGCCGGTCATCATCTGGTGGGTGTGGAGGAACAGGCCGTCCGAGGTGGCGATCAGCAGGTGTTTGCCGCGGGCCTCGACACCGGTGACCCGTGCACCCACGCCTGGCCACGGCGGCCGCAGACGGGGGATCTCGACCTTGGTGAGGGTGCGCCCGACCAACGCCGCCCGGAGGGTGGCGGCGGCGCGGTGGATCGTGTCTCCCTCGGGCATGGTCGCAGCGTAGAGCGGCTCACGCCCGTGTCGGTGCCGGGCTACACGCCCGTGTTGATGCCGGGCTACACGCCCGTGTTTGGTGCCGGGCTACACGCCCGAGGGGGCCGCCGGAGCGGCCCCCTCGGGCGGTGCTGCTGGGCGCCCCGGGGGGCGCGGGTGGTTCAGAGGTCGTACGGCCGCAGGGTCCCGCGGTTGTTGCTCTTGGCGCGCTCAGCGGCGTCCTTGAGCATCGCGTTGATCTTCTCGTTCAGCGCATCGCCGAGCGAGGAGTCCATCCGCAGGTCGAGGCCCTTGACGGCCTCCTTGAGCTTGCTGTTCACGACGAGCGAGTCCGCCATCGGTCCGCCTCCGTTGTGTCGGGGTTGGTGCGGGAAGCGCAACCTACGGGGCCGGAGGGGGCGATAGCGAGGACCTGACCCCCTCCGCTCGTTCTTGGTGGGCGCGGAGCGCTCATCGGCGCGCGGTGGCGTCCGGCGCGCGACCGCGGTAGGTGAGCCCCCGGTAGCCCGCCGTGAAGCCCGCTCCGGCGAGCGTCGCCGCCCAGTCCGAGTCGTGCACCGCCACCCCGTCGACCTTCACCACCTCGAGCTTGCGCAGGCGTCGCTCGTCGACCAGACCCTTCAGGGCCGACAGCCAGAGGGCCGGGTCCGGGCCGTCCTCGAAGGTGGTCAGGCTGCGCCCGCCACGCTCGACCACGGCGGCGGCGGCGCCACCGACGAGGATGACCGAGGCCCCCGCCGCGCGAGCAGGGCGACCGGGTGTCGGTGGCCAGGCGAGCGCGGCCCCGTAGGGCTGCGCGGGGTCGGTCGCGGCGAGCACCACCACCTCGGGTGGGGCCTCGGAGGCGTCGCGTCCACCGCTCGGTTCCCGCAGCGCACGGAGCCGGTCGATCGCACCGGGGGCAGCGAACTGCGCGGCGCCGAGCCCCGCCACCGCGTACCCCCGGCGGATGCGGCCGGACTCCTCGAGGATCTTGAGGACCGGGTAGACGGCCGAGAAGCCGCCGCGGACCGATTCGGCCCGCAGCGCCTCGCGGGTCAGCACACCGTGGCGTTCGAGCAGCTGTTCGGCGAGCGCGTGGAGCTGTTCGGTCGTGGTGGCGCCGCCCGTGGCGTCCGGGTCGGGGTGCAGGTCACGGGTCAGCGACCACCGTCCTCGTGCCGCCGGCGGGCCGCCGCGGGCGAGCCGACCGGGTCGCGGGGGGGGGGGGGGGGGGACGGGGGCGCGGCCGGCCGCTGCGCGCTGCGGCCGGCCGACCTCGACCAGCGCCGACGAGATCGCGGACGGGTTGGTAGGTGTCGTTGGTGACGCGGCCCTCCCAGACCAGGTCCCAGAGCGCGTCGAGCGCCTCCTGCGGGTCAGCCGCGCCGGCCCCGCCGTCCGGACGGGACGCCGCGGCGAGCAGGTCCGGCCAGAACGATGCGCCGCGTGCGTCGAGGTGCGCGAGCAGCCGGTCGTGGAGCTGGCGGTCGCCGGAGCCCGGCTCCGGTCCGGCGTCGGTTGTGGCGTCGGGCGCTTCCTGACCGAGGAGGGGGAGCAGCACCGGGACCTGGTCGCGGAAGCAGAACACGACGCGGCCGTCTCGGGTGCCGACCGGTTCGACCCCGATCCAGACCACCTCGCCGGCGGCGATGAGCTCGTCGAGGTCGCCGGGGCGGTACCCCTCGATCCGGGCCGGTAGGACGTCGGTCTCGAGCACCGAGGCCGGGATCGGTGCGCCCTGCAGCTGCGCGACGACGTCGGCGAGGCCGTCGATGCCGCGCCGCCGGGTCGCGCCCTCGGCTCCCCGGATCCCGTGCCAGGCGGGTAGGAACCGACCGAGGACGGTCGGTTCGACCGGTTCCACCTCGCGTCGGAGCGCTGCCAGGGAGCGTCGCTTGAGCCGGCGCAGGACCTCGACGTCTATCCACTCGCGCCCCGAGCCCGAGGCGACCCCCTCTCGCCCCGACGCACCCGGACGGAACTCGCCCGGCACCACACGGTCGGTGCGTTCGAGGTGACGCAGGGTGGCTTCGACGCGTTCGACGGGCACGTGGAGCCGGGCCGCGCAGGCCTGGACGGTGAACGGCCCGTGGGTTCGGGCGTACCGACCGACGAGGTCGGCGAGCGGATCCTCGACCGGGTCGGTGAACACCTGGTGGAGCCCGGGAGGGAGCGCGACCCCGATCGCGTCGCGCAGTCGCGCCGCGTCCTCGGCTGCCGAGAAGCGCTGCTCGCCTCCGATGCGCACCTCGATCGCGCGCCGTTCGGCGAGCAGCTGGTCGAGCCACGGGGACGGATCGGCCGTCGTGCGCTCGGCGAGCTCGGCGGCGGTCAGGTCGCCGACGGCTCGGAGGACGTCGTGGAGCTCGTCCACGTCCCGTGCACGTCGGTCCATCGCCGCGCTCCGCGCGGCCGCGTCGTCGGCATCCTCGCCGGCGAGGGGCTCGGCCACCCCGGGAGGCGGCGGCAGGCGCTGCAGCTCACGCTCGAGCGCATCGAGCACGTCGGCGTCGAGCAGGTCGCGCAGTTCGTCACCGCCGAGCAGTTCGCGCAACAGATCCCGGTCGAGGGCCAAGGCGGCTGCGCGACGCTCGGCCAGCGGCGCGTCGTACTCGTACATGTACTGACCGACCCAGCCGAACAGCAGCGACTGCGCGAACGGCGACGCCGAGGCGGTGTCCACCGTCACGACGCGGATGCGCCGCGAGCGCAGCTGGCCGAGCAGGTCGCGGAGGGCCGGCAGGTCGAAGACGTCCTGCAGGACCTCGCGCGTGGCCTCGAGCAGGATCGGGAAGGTCGGGTACCGCGACGCGACCCCGAGCAGGTCGGCCGCCCGCTGCCGTTGCTGCCACAGCGCCGTCCGCTGCCCGGGACGGCGTTTCGGGAGCAGCAGGGCGCGGCCGGCCGCCTCGCGGAAGATGGTGGTGAACAGCGCCGTCCCGGCGAGCTGGTCGACGACCAGCCGTTCGACCTCGTCCGGGTCGATCAGCAGCTGGTCGATCACCGACGGCGCGTCGGTCGTCGCCCCCTCGAACGCCGCCTCGAACGACTCCTGCAGCCGCAGCACGATCCCGTCGTCGGCCCACAACACCTCGGGGTCGAGTCCCGCGTCGGTGAGTTGGCGTTCGAGCGCCATCGCCCACGGTGCGTGCACCTGGGCCCCGAAGGGGGAGAGGATGCACACGCGCCAATCGCCGAGCTCGTCGCGGAAGCGCTCGACCACGACGGTCCGGTCGTCGGGGAGCGACCCGGTCGCCTCGATCTGCTCCTCGAGGTAGCCGACGAGGTTGTCGGCGGCCCACGCGTCGAGGTCGTGGTCGGCGTGGAGGCGGGCCACCTCGGTAGCGCGGTCGGCTTCCGCGCCGGCTCGGACCTGACGGTGGAAGACCCCGATGGCGGCACCGAGCTCGTAGGGACGTCCCGGACCGTCGCCGTGCCAGAACGGGAGCTTGCCCGGCTGGCCCGGTGCCGGGGTGACCACGACCCGCTCGTGGGTGATGTCCTCGATCCGCCACGTCGACGCGCCGAGCACGAAGGTCTCACCCGGCCGTGACTCGTGGACCATCTCCTCGTCGAGCTCGCCCACCCGGGTCCCGTCCGGGAGGAACACGCCGAACAGGCCCCGGTCGGGGATGGTCCCCGGGTTGGTCACGGCCAGCCGCTGCGCGCCGGCACGGCCGCGCACGGTCCCGGCGACGCGGTCCCAGACGATCCGTGGACGCAGCTCGCTGAACTCCTCGGACGGGTAGCGCCCGTCGAGCAGGTCGAGCAGGCCGTGGAACACGTCCTCGGACAGCTCGGCGAACGGGGCTGCTCGCCGGACCAACGCGAGCAGGTCGTCCACCTGCCACTCGTCGACCGCGCTGGCGGCGACGATCTGCTGGGCGAGCACGTCGAGGGGGTTGCGCGGGTAGCGCGTCGACTCGATCAGACCCTCGCGCATGCGTCGGACCACCACCGCGGTCTCGACCAGATCGCCGCGGAACTTCGGGAACAGCGCGCCGCGTGACGGCATCCCGACCTGGTGCCCGGACCGCCCGATCCGCTGCAGTCCGCGTGAGACCGACCCGGGCGAGGACACCTGCACCACCAGGTCGACCGCACCCATGTCGATGCCGAGCTCGAGCGACGAGGTGGCGACCAGACCGCGCAGCTGGCCCGACTTGAGCTGGTCCTCGATGTGCAGGCGCCGCTCCCGGGACAACGAGCCGTGGTGGCTCATCACCAGCTCCGGGGGCGCCGCGGTGTCCGGCTCGGCGAGCGCCGCCTCGAGCTCGGCGCCGTCGAGGCCGCTCTCGCGCAGGGCGGCCTCGCGCAGCCGTTCGGCGTGCAGCTCGTTGAGCTTGGCCGCCAGGCGTTCGGCGAGCCGACGCGCGTTGACGAAGATGAGCGTCGAACGGTGCTCGAGCACCAGGTCGAGCAGCTTCGGGTGCATCGCCGGCCAGATGCTGCGCCGGCTCGGCCCCGCCGCAGCCGGGCCGGAACGCAGTCCGGCGTCCTCGGTCGGCGACGGTTCGCCGAGCTCGGCGAGATCCTGGACCGGGACCACCACCTCGAGCTCGAGCTCCTTGGCGACGCCGGCGTCGACGATGGTGACCGGTCGCGGTCGCGTCCCGCCGTCGTCGGTGGGCTCGCGGCCGCCGAGGAACCGGGCGATCTCCTCGAGGGGGCGTTGGGTCGCCGACAGCGCGACGCGCTGCGGGGCCGCACGTGGCGGGTCACCCTCCGCGAGCCCGCCGTGGCGGACCTCGTGCTCGAGCCGCTCCAGGGTGAGGGCGAGGTGGCTGCCGCGCTTGGTCGCCGCGACCGCGTGGATCTCGTCGACGATCACGGTCCGCACGTGCCGGAGGCTCTCACGCGCTCGCGAGGTGAGCATCAGGTAGAGGGACTCCGGGGTGGTGATCAGCACGTCCGGTGGCGTCCGTCGCATCCGCTCGCGGTCACGCGCCGGCGTGTCGCCGGTGCGCACACCGACCTCGGGACGGTGCACGACCTGGCCCTCGCGCTCGGCCGCGAGGCGGATGCCCTCGAGCGGTGCACGCAGGTTGCGGTCGACGTCGACGGCGAGCGCCCGGAGCGGCGAGAGGTAGATCACCCGTAGCCGCTCGTCCTTGGCTGGCACCGGGTCGGAGACCAGTCGATCGATCGCCGCGAGGAACGCGGTGAGCGTCTTGCCCGAGCCGGTCGGCGCGAGGATGAGGGTGTGGTCGCCGTCGGCGATGGCTGGCCAGCCACGTGCCTGCGCGTCGGTGGGCGTGGCGAAGGTGGTCCGGAACCACTCCCGGACCGGCGGGCTGAACCGCTCGAGCACGTCGATCGGCTCGGCGGGGCGGGCGTGGTCGACCATCGGCGGGACGCTACCCGCGCTCCGCCGGGTCGAGCGGTGGTCGTGGGGCGGGGGTGTGTCCCGATCCGCCGCCCGGCGGACCACGAAGCTCGGGAGCCGCCACCTCCGGAGCCGTCCGTGCGCACCGCCGTCGTCCTGTTCACCCGCGACCTGCGGATCCACGACCACCCGGCGCTGCACACCGCCTGCGCCCGCGCCGATCGCGTCGTGCCGTTGTTCGTGCTCGACGAGGTGATCCTCGGGGGGCGCTACGCGGCCGTGAACCGCGTGGCCGCGCTGCTCGAGGCCCTCCACGACCTGCGCTCGTCTCTGCGGGACCTCGGTGGTGACCTCGTCGTCCGTCGCGGTGAGCCGCTCACCGAGGTGCGTGAGGTGCTGCTCGCCACGGGAGCGGACGAGCTCCACCTCAGCGCGGACGTGTCGAGCTACGCCGGAAGCCGTGAGCGCGATCTGCACCGACTCGGTGGCGAGCTCGGGGTCCGGGTCACCGCTCATCCGGGCGTGGTGGTGGTCGAACCGGACCGCATCACCCCGGCCTCCGGCGACCACTTCCGCGTGTTCACCCCCTACTGGCGACGGTGGGTGGAGCACGACCACCGGGCGCCCCTGCCGGCACCGGACCGGGTGACGCTGCCCGACGACGTCGAGGCCGGCGCCATCCCGGACCTCGGCGACCTCGTGGACGGCGTGGAGGCGCCGCAGCGGCTCCGGACCGGTGAGCGCCGCGCCCGCGAGCGCCTGCGCTGGTGGTTCGCTGGCCCGGTAGCGGGGTACGAGGAGGGTCGCGACGAGCTCGCGGAGGATCTGACCTCCAAGCTCTCCCCGCACCTGCACCTCGGGTGCCTGTCGGCCGCGGAGGTCGCCTCGCACGTCGACCGTCGCCGGTCCGGACACGAGACCTTCCTCCAGGAGCTGTGCTGGCGCGACTTCAACCACCAACTGTTGGCTGCCAACCCGGACCTCCCCCGCCAGGACCTGCGCACGCAGGGGGACCGGTGGCGCGACGACGAGGAGGCGGTCGAGGCGTGGCGTGAGGGGCGGACCGGCTACCCCGTCGTGGACGCCGGGATGCGCCAGCTGCGGACCGAGGGGTGGATGCACAACCGGGCACGCATGTTGACCGCCTCGTTCCTCACCAAGCACCTGCACGTCGATTGGCGCGTCGGCGCGTGGCACTTCATGGACCACCTCGTCGACGGCGACCTGGCCAACAACTTCGCCCAGTGGCAGTGGGTCGCGGGCACGGGCACCGACTCGCGCCCGAACCGGGTCTTCAACCCGGTGACGCAGTCGCGTCGCTACGACCGGGAGGGCCGCTACATCCGGCGCTACGTCCCCGAGCTGGCCGGTCTCGACGACCGTTCGGTCCACGCGCCCTGGGAGGCGGGCGAGCAGCTCTTCGCCGCCGCCGACTACCCGCCCCCGTTGGTCGACCACCGCGAGGCGCGGGAGCGGTTCCTCGCCGCGTGCGGCCGCTCCTGACGCTCGGCGGGCCCAGGGCTGCTCCCGCCGAGCGCTACCCTCCGCGGTGGATACCGAGCGGTACGGAGGCGGCGTGGATGCGACCAGGGGGAGCCACGGGCTGGGCACGCCCGGACGCGACCTCCGGGTCGTGCTGGTCGACGACGATCCGGATTTCCGGCTCATCCTGCGTGCGCGGCTGAACCTGCGCGACGGGATCGAGGTCGTCGCGACAGCGGGCGACGGCGCGGAAGCGCTGACCGCGGTCGCCGATCACGTTCCCGACGTGGTCGTCGTCGACCTGATCATGCCCGGCATCGACGGGTACGCGGCGCTCGAGCAGCTGCGGGTACAGCACCCCGGGGTCGGCGCTGTCGCTTACACCGCGGTCGCCAACTCATCGGCTCGCGAACGGGTCGAACAGCTCGGGGTCGAGCTGGTCCAGAAGACCCGTGAGCCCGCGGCCCTGGTGGATGCGATCCGACGCAGCGTCGCTGGCGAGCGACCGCCGGTCGAGACGCAGTCGTGAGCCGCGAGCCGGACCCGACCCCGGTCAGGCCCGAGCTCGCCGATCTCACCGCCGAGCTGCCTCGGTTCGTCCGGGACAGGCTCGGTCGGCCGCGTCCGGTCACGGAGGCCGAGCGCGAGGCCCTCGGCGCGGGTGATGCCGAGACCGTGCGCGCGCTCGTGGACCTCGGGCTCGACGAGGCCAGCGCGCGCGAGGCGGTGGATGAGGGTCGGGTCGCGCTCGTGCTCGCCCAACGCGTGATCGGCGGCGCGGGTCAGTACTCCATCGAGGAGGTCTCCGAACGCTCCGGCGTCCCGGTCGAGCTCCTGCGCCGCATCCGCGTCGCGACGGGGCTGCCCGTCCCCGAGCGGCTCGGCCACGCCGACCTGCAGTGGGCGCGCCTGCTCGCCCGCCTCCTCGAGGTCCTGCCCCCCGAAGCGGTCGCCTCGTCGGCCCGCGCCCGCGGGACCGCCCTGTCGATGGTCGCCCGGTCGGACCTCGGCATCGTCCGCGACGAGCTCCTGCTGCCGATGCGGCGGGCCGGCGCCGACGATCTCACCGTCGCGGTCACGCTCGCAGACACCGCCAAGGAGCTCGACGGGATCGCCCGGGAGATCCTGCAGATCACCTACGGGCTCCACCTCGAGCACCAGCTCAGCTCCGAGCTGTCGGCGACGCTGACCCGGTCCGAGGTGCCCGAGATCGACCTGGCCGTCGGGTTCGTCGACGTCGTCGGCTGGACCTCGCTGTCGTCCCGTATCGACCCGCAGGGGCTCGACGAGGTGCTCGACGCCTTCGAGGAGCGCATCATCGAGGTCACCGCGCCCCGCACCGAGGTCTCGGTGGTCAAGTTCCTCGGGGACGCCGCGATGCTCGTGGCCGCCGACGCGCTCAGCCTCGCCGAGGTGATGCTCGAGCTGACCACGGCCGTCCCGGCCCTCGAGGACGTGCCGTTGCGGGGCGGGCTGGCCGGTGGACCGACCCTGATCCGCGAGGGCGACATGTTCGGACCGCCGGTGAACCTCGCGGCTCGCCTCACCGACCTCGCCCGTCCGTGGCGGTTGCTGGCCGACGAGCAGCTCAGCGACCAGCTCGAGGCGGGCGGCTACCTCACCCGCCGGCTGCGACCGGTCCGCATCCGGGGGGTGGGGACCCGTCGTCCCGTCGGCGTCAGCCGGGCGCCCGATGGCTGACGTCGCCGTCAGCGGGACGACGTACCTCGGCCGCTAGGCTCACCGCAGACGCGGAGGGAGACCGGTGGCGGACGCGGCGACCGAGACGACCGACCACCGGCAGGGTCACGGACAGCGGCTCGCGTCGGCCGACGTGACCTTCCTGGAGATGGAGTCCCCACACGTCCACATGCACGTGGGGGGCCTGCTGATCTTCGACGCGCCGCCGGCCCGGCCCGAGGGGGCGGACGGCTCGGGCTTCGCCCGGTTCCTGGCGTTGGTCGCTTCCCGGTTGCACCTCGTGCCCCGGTACCGGCAGAAGCTGGCGTACCCGCCGATGGGGCTCGGCAACCCGGTGTGGGTCGACGATCCTGACTTCGATCTCAGCTACCACGTCCGTCACGCGGCCCTCCCGGCCCCCGGCACGATGGCGCAGCTGACCGAGTACAGCGCACGCATCCTGTCACGCTCGCTCGATCGGGATCGGCCGCTGTGGGAGACCTACGTCATCGAGGGTCTCGAGGGGGGACGGTTCGCCATCCTCAGCAAGTCCCACCACGCGATGATCGACGGCCTGTCGGGCATGGACATCGCCACGGTCATGCTCGATCTCGAGCCGACGTCCGTCGACGGCTCCGCCGAGCCCGCCCCGTGGGCTCCCGGCACCCCGCCGGGGACCACCGAGCTCGCCCTCGGCGCCGTCCGCGATCTCGCGACCTCGCCGAGTGACGTGGTCCGCACCGTGCGCAAGGTCGTCGATGCACCGGCCAAGACCGCGGCGCGGGCGCTCGGGGTCGGCCGCGGTGTGTTGTCGATCGCACGCGCGAACCTGACCAAGCCCGCGCCGCGCTCGCTGCTCAACCGTCCGCCGGGCCAGCACCGCCGGCTCGCGGTGCAGCGCGTCGCCCTCGCCGAGGTCAAGGCGATCAAGGACGCGTTCGGGACCACGGTCAACGACGTCGTCCTGGCGGCGGTGGCCGATGCGACCGGCCGCTACCTGCGCACCCGGGGGGTGCGGACCGACGGGTTGTGGCTCCGGGTGATGGTGCCGGTCTCGACCCGCGATGCCTCAGGCGCCCACGCGCTCGGGAACCGGGTCGTGTCGGTGTTCGTCGACCTGCCCATGTTCGAGCTGGACCCGGTGGAACGCCTGCGCATCTGCCACGACGCCATGGCCGAGGTCAAGTCCTCCCACCACGCGGTCGGAGCGGGGTTCCTGATCGGTCTCGCCCAGTTCGCGCCCCCGACGATCCACGCCATGGCCTCCCGCGCGGCGTCGCGGTCGCGGCTGTTCAACTTCCTGGTCACCAACGTGCCCGGTCCGCAGGTGCCGGTGTACTGCCTCGGTGCCCGGTTGATGGGCTTCTTCCCGTTCGCGCCGCTCTCCGCCACCCAGTCCTACGCGGTCGGCTTGACCAGCATCGACGGCTGGCTGAACTTCGGGATCATCGCCGACTACGACGCGCTGCCGGACGTCGACAAGGTGACCGACTTCCTGCTGGAAGCGGTCGCCGAGCTGCGCCGATCCGCCGACGCGGTCCACGTCCGGGGCGAGCTCGCCCGGGGCCGGTCGGCGGATGCCGGCTCGAAGGTCAGCGGACCTCGGCCAGCTGCGCGGGGGTGATGCGCCGCAGCTCCTCGAGCTCGGTGAGCAGACCGAGTCCGCGAGCCCGGGCGTCCTCGAGCGGACCGTCGACCGCGGTGTCGGCGACCTCGGCGCGCGCGTCCGCGAGCTGTGCGGCGAACCCGAACGGGTCCTCGCCTCCGAGCTGGTCGGCGAGCAACGCGTTGTAGGCGTCGAGGTCATCCGCTCCGAGCAGCTCGATGGCGTCGTCGGCGAGCTGGCTCATGCCGTCGACCAGCGAGCGGTGGGCCTCGGCGAGCGGTGCTGAGCTCGGACGTTCGGCTGCCGCGGTGACCGCCTCGTCGTACGTCGCCAGTCGGTCGCGTTCGGCCTCCCAGGCCGCGGCGATCGCGTCCGGGTCGTCGCCGGACGGGAGCTGGTCGCTCGAGCCGGCGTACGTGATGGCGGCGGCCTCGAGCGCTCGGAGGCTCTCGAGCGAACCCTCGGCCTCATCCGCGGCGGAGCGGTAGGTGCCCGCGAGGTCGGAGGCCTGCTGCTCGAGCCCCTCGAGGCGCGCGAAGATGGGGTCCACCGTGGCGACCGGGAGGATCTGGGGTCGGTCGGGGAGCGGGGTGGTCGCCACCTCGTCGAGTTCGTCGGCGGCCGTGCGCAGATCCGCCACGAGTCCGTCACCGAGTTCGGGGTCCGGCGTGTCACCGGCGACGAGCGCGAGCTGGTGGCGCAGCAGGGCGGTGGCGGTGTTCTGGCCGTCGCGTGCGGGCTCCGCGATCGCGCGGCGGACGTCCCCGAGCTCGGCAGCGAGCTCGGCGCGAGCTTCCCGCTGTTCGGCGGCGCGGGCCTCGGCGTCAGCGTTACGCACCTGCTGGATCGCGATGCTTCCAGCGATGAGCCCGAGCACGGCGAGCAGAGCGACGATCCACGGCCCGCGACCACGGAGCCGGCCACCCGACGTCCCGTCTCGATCGGACGGCGGCGTGGGCGTCGTGTCGGCGGGCGGGGTGGTCGAGGTGTCGGGAGCGTCGAGTCCAGGGGAGAGGGACACGTCGGGCCTTCCGGGCGAGAGGGAGCGGCGGGAGCGAGCCGGGCAGGACGAACGGACGTGGGGGCGGGAGAGGACACGCCGAACGCGGCCGGGGCGCACGGGAGGGTGCACCGAAGAGCACCACGGTACGGTCCGCCGGTCCCGGCTTCCACCCTCGTCACCCCGGACGTGCGCCCGGCTGGCCGTGCGCCGCCGGCCGTCCGGTGGGGGGTGCCCTGGCCGGGTGCCGGGAGGAGGATCCGAGGTGAGCGTCGAGGACGTGCCACTCCTGGTGCAACGCACCGACCCGGAGCTGCCGCTGCCGAGCTACGCGCACCCCGGTGACGCGGGCCTCGACCTGTACGCCGCGGACGCGTGCACGCTCGACCCCGGGGAGCGAGCCGCGGTCCCGACCGGGCTGCGGGTGGCGATCGCGGACGGTTGGGTGGGCCTGGTCCACCCGCGGTCGGGCTTGGCCCGACGACACGGACTGACGGTCGCGAACGCTCCCGGCACGATCGATGCCGGCTACCGCGGCGATCTGCTGGTGCTGCTGGTGAACCTCGGGCGGGATCCGGTCACGATCGCCCGGGGGGACCGGGTGGCGCAGCTGCTGGTCCAGCGCGTCGGCCGCGCCGTGGTCACCGAGGTCGACGACCTCGACGACACCGCGCGGGGGGCCGGAGGGTTCGGTTCCTCCGGTCGCTGACCGTTCGGCGCGCGGGGCGAGGTCCGGTTTGCTCGCCCCTTCCGCGCGAAGTACCGTCCCCCGCCGCACGCGGATGTAGCTCAGTTGGCTAGAGCGCCACCT
>JBBECA010000061.1:0-3206 GCA_040882055.1 Nitriliruptor sp. | reverse complement strand
CTGCTCGCCCGGCTGCAGGAGCTCGACCGGCTGCGTGGCGACTTCGTCGACCGCGTCTCGGAGGACCTGCGCGACCCCCTCACGGTCGTCCGCGGGGTCGCGCAGACGCTGGCCATGCACGGTGATCGCCTCCCCGACGAGCAGCGCGTCGTCATGCTCGAGCGGCTCACCATCCAGTCGCGCGAACTGTCGAGCACGCTCGAGTCGCTGCTCGACTTCTCACGCGCGCAGGTCGGCCGCATCGACCCGCGTCCCGAACCCACGGACCTCCTCGAGCTGCTCTCGGTACCGCTGGCCGGCTCGAAGATCGAGGTGCGGGTCGAGGGCCGGCCGGTGGTCATCGTCGACCGCGAGCTGGTCCGCCGGGCCGTCGAGCTGCTGCGTCGGGCCACCCTGGACACCCCGCGGGGGCTCGAGGTCCGGCGACGCGGGTCGACGGTGACCGTCGACGTCCAACTGGTCGAGGTCTCCGGGTTGCAGGGCGGTTTCGCACGGACGCTCGCCGAGCAGCTGCTGGTCGCCGGGGGTGCATCCTCGGAACGGCTGCCCGACGGGCTGCGTCTGATCCTCCCCCTCGCGCCGGACGGAGGGTCGAGGTGAGCCTGAGCCCGTGGGCCGAGGGAGGGCGCGAGCTGGCGACCCCCCGTCTCGCGTTCGGCGCCACGGCCCTGCTGGTGGTGGCGGTGCTGACCGCGCTCGTCTCCGGCGAGACGCAACGGTCCACGACCGCCTTCGGTGTCGTCATCGTCGCGGCGGCGTTCGCCTTGCCGCGCCGCCAGCGAGGCCCCGTCGTCGGCGCTGCGCTGCTGGCGTGGGCCGTGGCGCTCGGACTCGGCGGTGACCCGGCGCCGATCGAGGTCGTGACCCAGCTCGGTGGTGCGGTCCTGCTGGCGCTCGTCGCCCTCCGCACCACCGCATCCCTCGAGACGGCGCTCCGTATCGAACGGCAGGCGAGCCGCGCGTCACGTACCCGCGCGTCCCTGCTCGGTGCGGTGCTCCGGCTGCGCTCCCTGGAGCCTGCGGCGGTCAGCGAGGCGGTCGTGCGGGGCCTACGGGACGCCGGCTTTGACACCGCTGGGCTGCGGGTGGTGGAGGGGGGTGCGCTCCGTCTGGTGGCGGCGCTCCCCGCAGGAGGACACGATCCGGCGATCCGTCTGGCCGCCGACAGCGGGCTGGTCGGTGCGGCGTGGCGGACGGGACACCCGGTCGTGGTGCCCGACTACTCGAGCCACCCCCTCGCCCTGCCCGGATCGGGCACGCTCGGTGGGGCGGTGGCAGCGCCGGTCCGCGTCGACGGTGAGGTCGCGGCCGTCCTGTTCGCGGCACGTCGTCAGGTCGGGGTGAACAGCGAACAGGTCCGTGCGGTCGAGCTCTTGGCCGAGGAGGCCGGGGCGGCCCTGCAGCGGGCACGGAGCTTCGCCGCCGATACCGCCACCGTGATCGAGCTGCGACGCCTCGACGAGCGGACGCACGACTTCGTCTCGACCGTCTCACACGAGCTCCGCACGCCCATGACCGTCATCGACGGGCTCGGGCAGACCCTCCACCGTCGTTGGGACGACCTCGATGCCGAACGGCGGGACGACCTGCTGCGTCGCATCGATCAGAACGCCGAGCGTCTCGGCACGATGCTGCGCTCGCTGGTCGACACCTCCGCCCTCGAACGGGGACAGCTCGTCGTGCGCCCGGAGCGCGTCGACCTCGGCGCGTGCGTCCGTGCGGTGCTCGGTCGGCTGGCGCCGCTGCTCGACCGGCACCCCACGACCGTCGATCTCCCCGATGAACTCGCGGTCGAGGCCGACCCGTCGCTGATCCAGCACGTGATCGAGAACCTGCTGTCGAACGCCGCCCGCCACACGCCGGCCGGGACCCCGGTGCAGGTCCGCGCGCGTCGGGTCGGCGACGAGGTCGAGGTCGAGGTCTCGGACGCAGGTCCCGGCATCGCCCCGGAGGACCTGCCGCACGTGCTCGAGCGCTTCTACCGGGCCGGCCCGACCACGACCCGTCCGAGCGGTGGTCTCGGTCTCGGGCTCGCCCTCAGCCGCCAGGTCCTGCACGCGCACGGCCGCGACCTGCGGGTCGCCTCGGTGCAGGAGGAGGGCACGCAGTTCACCTTCCGGCTCCCCGTCGCACCGGGAGGCCCGGAGCCCGTCACGGCAGCCGACCGCTGAGCGCCGTGGTCGCTCGACGGATGCGGCCCGGCGCGGGACCGTCGCCCTCACCTGCTCCGGTCGGCCAGAGGTGTTCGATCTGCGCGTTGAACTCCGCGCCGATCAGGACGGCGAACCCGGTCAACCACAGCCACAGCAGTCCGACGAGCGGTCCAGCGAGCGGCCCGTAGGCGCTGTCGGAGTCGAGGATCCACGTCCCGTACAAGCGGAGCGCGGCGCTGCCGGTCAGCCACAGCAGGGTCGCGAGTACGGCGCCGGGCAGGTCGCGCATCCAGCGGGTGTTCCACGGCGCCCCGAGGTGGTACAGCGACGTGAGCCCCGCGGTGGCGAACAGGATGATGGCCGGCCAGTACGCGATGCGCCACGTCGCCGCGAGCTCCCTGCCGACGCCGGGCACGTCGGTGAGCTGCTCACCGAACCCGGGTCCGACGATGAGCAGCGGCGCCACGATCAGGCCGACCACGAGCCCGACGATGGTGATGAGGAAGCCGAGAGCGCGCCGCCCGAACCCCGAGGGCTGCTCCCGGCCGTAGGTGATGGCGATCGTGACCAGCACGACCTTCACCGCACGGGACGCCGTCCACAAGGTGGTGAGGGAGGCCAACGAGACCACCGACACGGTGGTGTCGGCGATGAGTTGCCCGAGGACCGGTCGCACGACGTTGTCGATCGCCTCGGTGCTGAGGGCGACGCTCGACACCTCGACGATGCGGTCGACGAGGTCGTCGCGCCAACCGCCGCCCTCGCCGACGGTCAGGCTGAGGCCCGCGATGGCGGTCAGCAGCAGGGCGGGGAGCGAGAGCAAGACCCAGAAGGCGAGCTCGGCCGACAGCCCTGGCAACCGGTCCTGGAGCGCACCGTCCACGGTGCGAACGAGCAGGGTGACCGCCGGCCGCACCCCGGGCGGGCTGCGGTCGATGATCCGTCGCGTCAGTGGATGCACGTCAGCGAGGGTAGGCGGGCTGGCCGGCCCGGGGTCCGGCCGGGGTCCGGGCCGGGGTCCGGGCCGTCCGGAGGGCCCCCGGGGTGGCTCAC
>JBBECA010000060.1:0-3305 GCA_040882055.1 Nitriliruptor sp. | reverse complement strand
CTAGCATCGCGCGGGTCCTGCGCTCCACCTCCGGGAGGCCGTCCGTGGTCCGCATCACGCTCGACCCCGACGAGGTGAACCAGAGCGTCGAGGTCACGCTGACCGATGGGCGGACGGTGCTGCTCGACGAGGCCGACCCGCGCCTGCTGCGCCGCATCGCCCGCCAGCTGCACACCCACCGGTCGAGCTACGGGTCGGCGTTCGCGCCCGACGACGCCGCGCTGGCCTTACGCGTGGCCAACGGTGTCGTCTCGCTCGACGAGGTGGCGCCGCTGCACCGCCGGGTCGCCGAGCTGCTCGAGCAGGCCCGGGCACGCGGTGGTCGTGGCGCGTCGCACGTCGATCCGGTCGAGCTGCTGCAGACCTCGACCTGGACGTCGTCGTCGGGGGTCGTCGAGGAGCTCGCCTCGTTCACCCCGACCCACCGACGGAACCTGCTCGGCTGGCTCGAGCGGCACTCGGACGGGCTCCGCGACAGGTTCGACGAGGCGGAGCTGACCGAACGGCAACGCGGGCTCGTGGTGGACGCCGAGCCGTGGGTCGCCGGTACGCCGCTGTACCGGAGCCTCGCGGCGTTGATCGCCAGCGAGACGGGGACCGAGCAGGCCCGCGACCAGGCCCGCCAGGTCCTGCGTCAGCTCGAGTTCGAGCGCGAAGGCCGGTGGCCGGACCGCTGACGCGTTCGCGCACGACGACCACCCCACCACCGGTGTCCGGTGCGGGGTGGCGTCTGGTGTTCAGCCCACCGTGGGATCAGGGTCGGCTGGCGGTTGAACGCGTCGGGCGGCTGAGGTGGGCGTGGGCGGCGCGGGCGTGGGTCGTCGCCTCGGCGGTCCCGCGCCCGGTGGTCTGGCAGCCGCTCGCTGTCGTGCCCAGGGGACGGTCCGCAGGTGGATCCCGGAGCGGTCGTGCCGCCAGCTGACGGTGCCGTCGGCTTCCTCGCGGACCTGCCAGCCCTGCCGTTCCTTGTCGATGTTGTCCGACCGGCACATCGGCCCGAGGTTGACGATGTCGGTCGGACCGACCGGGGCATCGGGGCGGACCGGATGGACCGGGGTGTGGTGGTCGAGATCGCAGGCGCGGGCGGCTGTCCGGCAGCCAGGAGCGCAACAGACCGCATCGGTGGCCAGCTTGGTGTCAGCGAGCCAGCCCGGCGGGACGCGGGTCCGGGTTCCGACGCCGAGCACCTGGCCGGTGTCGTCGAGCACGATCGTCCGGATACGGGCCCCGGCTTCGTCGATCCACCGGCGCGCGGTGTCGGAGGAGACCTTCAGGCGACCGCCGGTCACCTTCGTGAGGAGCTCGGCGGGGAGGCGGTCGGCGCCGAGCAGCTGTTCCTCGGACAGCAGCAGGATGGCTTCCGGCGCGAGGTGGCGGGTCCGGTCGAGACGGCCGTCGCGAGCCTCGCGATCGTCGCGGTCGAGGCTGCCGTCGCGGTCATGGCGGTCGTCCACCGTGGCGTGACCCGGTGGGTCATGGCTGCCGGCCGCGCCGAGGGTGCCGACGACTGCCCCCGCTACGACGGGCGCTGGTACCGGAGCGAACGGGCTGCCGTGACGAGCGAGGTCGTCGGCGCAGAGTTGGACCAACCGGTCGGCGCGGTGCTGGCCCCGCGCACGGCGGCCCTCGGAGGTGGCGTCATCGCGCGAGCCGTCGTGGGCGGAGGGCCTCTGAACCACCAGGTCGCGACGGCGAGACGGCAGCGGGCCACCGCGGTCGAGCGCCGCGGAGACGAGCCCGTACCCGAGGCCATCGAGGTCGCCGTACACCTCGGCGCCGGTGCCGTCCATGCGCGGCTGGAACGAGAGGAACGAGCCGCGTTCAGCCCGTTCGACCGCCTCGACGGTGTCGCGCTCGCGCAGGCGGTCGACGATCTGACGGGCGACGCCGAGGAGCGCATCGGCGTCCGCGCCGGCGTACCGCTCGATGGTGGGCGCGAGCGTGAGATCGAGCTCGGCCGCGTCATCGGACGAGAGCCGCTCGGCGAGGAGGCACAGCGTGCGCACCTGGCTCCAGGACAGGATCCCGCGGTCGAAACCATCCCGTACCGAGGGCAACCGGTCGAGCTGGACGGCGGCGGTGCTGAGCATGCGACGGTCGGACCGGGTGGCACCCACCGAGAGCAACCACAGCTCGACCGCCACCCCGGTCGCTTCCTCCACCTCGCCGGAGCGGTGGAGATCGCTGAGGATGGCGGTCGCGCGGGCGTTGGCACGGTCGGCAGCTTCGAGGTTGGCGAGGAGCTCAGCGAGTGCCGGGCTGGCGACCAGGCCGGGCAGCTCGTCAGCTGCTCGGCGTGGGGTCCAACCCTGGCGTTCGGTCACGTCGCGGCCCCTCCTGATGTGCGACTGGAACGACCGTAACCCGTCCCTGCGACACCTCGAGATCGGATCGCCGATGCGCTGTGGAGAACATCGGACACACTGATCCGCACCCCGCTGGCGAGGTTGGAAGCCCTCGGGGATGCGTCTCGTGGTGGCCGATCGTGACGTACCGGTGCCGCCCGCCCGTGGTGGCCGGTCGTGACGTACCGGTGCCGCCCGCCCGTGGTGGCCGGTCGTGACGTACCGGTGCCGCCCGCCCGTGGTGGGACGGTGCGACGTGGCCGCTCGGGACAGTGACCGTGGCGGTCAGCTGCGGCGCACCGCCTGGCGTTCCTGGATCTCGACGTCGGGGAGGGTGACCGGCAGGAGCGGCGCGGTGATCGAGCCGACGAACGGACCCGCCTCGTAGGCGACGGTCCACGTGTCGGTCACGGTGATGTCGACGATCGCCGCGTCGGTGTAGACGTGGCTGACCGCGCCGTCCGGGTAGCCCGTGCCGCCCGAGTCGTGGGTGGTGATGGTCCCGTCCCCCCAGTCGACCGTGCTCGCGCCGGTCGCGCTGAGCTGCACGTCGAAGGCCACGATGCCGAGGTCGACCGGGATCGAGACCGGTCCGAAGTCGAGGTCGTGGCCCGTCACCAGGTAGGCGCGCAGCCCGGTGATCGCGTACCCGGGGGGCAACGAGAGCGTCGGTCGTGGGAGCTGTTCGCTGACGGTGGCGGTGATGAACTCCTCGACCATCTCGACGGGGAGCGCATCTGCCGGATCTGCTGGGCAGGGCACGTTCGGGCGGAAGCCCTCCCGATCCAGGGCGAGGCCGTGGAAGGCCGCCAGGTGGGCCCGCTCCGCCTCGGCTTCGGCGGCCGCAGCGTCCTCCCGGAGGACCCGGGTCCACGTCAGCGCGGTACACATCCCCTGGTTGCCATCGTCGAGATCGCCCGTGTACCCGAACCGCGGCACCCCGATCCACGCGTACGGCGA
>JBBECA010000059.1:0-21687 GCA_040882055.1 Nitriliruptor sp. | reverse complement strand
CGCTGCTTCCGCGACGAGAACCTGCGCGCCGACCGGCAGCCGGAGTTCACCCAGCTCGACCTCGAGCTGTCGTTCGGGGACGAGGAGGACATCTACGCGCTGTGCGAGGAGATGTTCGTCGAGATCTGGGACGAGGTCCTCGGCGAGTCGCTCCAGACCCCGTTCCCGCGCATCACCTTCGCCGAGGCCATGCGCCGGTTCGGGTCGGACAAGCCCGACCTACGTTTCGGCATGGAGCTGGCCGACCTCGGTGCGGTGTTCGCCGACACCGAGGTGGGGGTGTTCGAGGGCGTGCTGACCGACGGGGGCTCGGTCATCGCGGTCGCGCTACCCGGCGGGGGCGAGCTGACCCGCAAACAGTTCGACGAGTGGACCGAGTGGGCCAAGCGCCGCGGCGCCAAGGGCCTGGCCTGGGGGGTGGTCGAGGACGGTGAGGGCGGCGGCGTCACCCTGCGCTCACCGCTGACCAAGTTCATGTCCGACGACGAGGTGGCGGGCCTGCTGGCCGAGACCGAGGCCAGCGTCGGCGACGCGATCTTCTTCGGCGCCGGCCCGACACGTTTCGCGCGGCAGCTGATGGGCGCGCTCCGGAACGCGCTGGCCGAGGCCTACGGCCACATCCCCGAGGACCGCTGGGAGTTCGTCTGGGTCGTCGAGCCGCCGATGTTCGACCCGGCGTCCGAGTCCGACGACCCGACCGCCGCGAACTCCGCCGGCTGGGTGCCGAACCACCACCCGTTCACCGCGCCGGCGCCCGAGTTCCTCGACGACTTCGAACAGCGGCCGGGCGAGGCGACCACCCGGGCCTACGACATCGTGCTCAACGGCGTCGAGCTCGCCTCGGGGTCGGTGCGTATCCACGACGCCGAGGTGCAGCGCCGCGTCTTCCGCTTCCTCGGCATCTCCGACGAGGCCGCTGAGGACAAGTTCGGCTTCCTGCTCCGCGGGTTCAAGTACGGGGTGCCGCCGCACTGCGGGATCGCCCCCGGCCTCGACCGGCTCGTGATGTTGATCTGCGGCGAGGACTCGATCCGTGAGGTCATCGCCTTCCCGAAGACCCAGTCGGGCGCCGACCCGATGACCGACGCGCCGGCGCCGCACGACGAGGCGGCTCTCCGCGACGTCGGTCTCCGCCTGCTGCCGACCCCGAAGTCGTGAGTCCGGCGGCAGACCGGCCGATGCCCGTCCGCCCGACGATCGGCATCGTCGGTGGCGGCCAGCTCGCCCGGATGTTGCTGCCGCCGGCGGCGCGGCTGGACCTGCCGATCGTGCTGCTGGCTTCAGCTGACGACGCCGCGGCGCCGTTCTGCCGCGATCTGCTCGTCGGTCGTCCCGACGCCGAGGGTCTGCGTCGGCTGGCGGCGTCGTGCGACGTGCTCACGGTCGAGCACGAGCTGGTGGACCTCGACGCGATGCGTCAGCTCGAGGCGGAGGGGTACGTGGTGCGTCCGTCGTCGGCGACCCTCGCCGTCGCGACCGACAAGGTCCGACAGCGTGAGGTGCTCGGGCCCGCAGGCGTCCCGGTGGCGCCGTGGGTGGTGGCCGAGCGTGTCGACGAGGTCACGGCGTTCGCCGACGAGCACGGTTGGCCCCTGGTGCTCAAGCGCCCCCGGGGCGGGTACGACGGACGCGGGGTGTACGTCGCCGACGACGCGAACGCGGCGGACGACGTGCTGGCCGAGGTCGCCGGGCCGGTGCTGGTCGAGCCGTCGTTGCCGCTCGACCACGAGTGTGCCGTCCTGGTCGCGCGGCGCCCGGGCGGGGAGATGGTCGTCTACGACCCGGTGCTCACCGACCAGCGCGACGGCATGTGCCGCGAGGTGCTCTCGCCGGCACCGCTGGACGACGCGTACGTCGCCGAGGCACGACGGATCGCCGGCATCGTCGCCGAGGTGGTCGAGCCGGTCGGGCTCCTGGCGATCGAGCTGTTCGTCACGGGTGGACGGGTGCTGCTCAACGAGCTCGCCGCGCGGCCGCACAACGCCGGCCACGTCACCATCGAGGGCGCGGCGACGTCGCAGTTCGAGAACCACCTCCGGGCGGTCGCCGACCTCCCGCTCGGTAGCCCGCGGCCGGTCGCGCCGGCGGTGATGGTCAACGTCGTCGGGGGTGACGGCGACCCGCGCGACCACCTCGCGGCCGCATTGGCCGTCGACGAGGTCCACGTCCACCTCTACGGCAAGGACTACCGTCCGGGCCGCAAGCTCGGGCACGTGACCGCCGTCGGGCCCGATCTGGACCAGGCGCTGGCACGGGCCCGGCGCGCCGCCGACGCCCTCGACCCCGAGGTGACCCCGTGACCGTCGCCGTGCTGATGGGTTCGGACTCCGACTACCCGACGATGGAGCCGGCGGTCGAGGTGCTGCGTGACTTCGGGGTGCCGTACGAGGTCAAGGTCCTCTCCGCCCACCGGATGCCCGACGAGATGCTGGCGTTCGGACACGCGGCGGTCGACGCCGGCTACCGGGTCCTGATCGCCGGCGCCGGCGGTGCCGCCCACCTGCCGGGGATGCTCGCGTCGGTGACCGAACTGCCCGTCATCGGGGTGCCGGTCCCGATCACGGCGCTCGACGGCGTCGACGCCCTGTACTCCATCGTGCAGATGCCGCGCGGGGTGCCGGTCGCGACGGTGGCGATCGGCGGCGCCGCCAACGCCGGGTTGCTGGCCCTGCGCATCCTGGCGACCTCCGACGACACCTTGCGGGGCCAGCTGGCCACCTACCGCGAGGGCCTGCGGGAGGAAGCGCTCGCCAAGGACGCCCGCCTGCCGCGCGACTGACCTCCGAACGCCGGGCGGGTCCTGCTGCTGTCCCGACGTTCAGGGGATGTCCGCCGGCGCGACGCCGACGCCGTGTGCCGCGGCGATGCCGTGGAGCTGCCGGTCCCAGGTCGCCAGCCCCGGGGCGTCCTCGGCCCAGAGCCTGGCGGCGAGGTCGCTGCCCGGCTCCTCCACGACCAGCTTCACGATCGCGGACGCGTCCCAGCAGAGGATCACCGGCGCTCCTCAGCGATCTGCACCTCACTGGGAGGGCCGTCGTACGGCACCGGAGGAGGGAGCGGTCGACGGGAACGGGTGACGGGTGGCCGGACGTCGCCTCGCGCGACCAACCGTGCGACGACCTCGTCGTCCGTCGCCGTCGACACGCGCACGGTGGGGACGCCGTGTTCGGTCACGTAGATGGGCTCACCCTCCCGGGCCAGGGCGTGGTAGTGCGCCAGGCGCCGGCGGTACTCGGTGACGGGGACCTCCATCGCGGCGCTCCTCTGTACGGTCTCCCGGCCAGAAACGTACAGAGCGCACCTGCCGAGCGACTCGGAACACGCGCCTCAGCCCCGCACGACCTCGGGTCGGGCGGGGTGAGACAGCAGCAGTCGGTGTGGCGGCGGTGCGGCGGCGTCGATGTCGCGTGCGGGCCAGCTCAGAAGGGCAGCAACGGTGCGGACGTGGGGCCGGCTCGAGGCGTCGCGTGTGGCCCTGCCCGCGCTGCGGGCCCGGTGCGCTCGTACCCCGGCGGGGGGAGCTGCTGTGCGGTGCGGGGCAGCGTGGTCCAGGCGCGTCCGCGGCGGCGGAGCAGGTAGGTGCCGTCGGGGCCGAGCTGTTGTCGCCAGCCGCGGCCGTGGACGGTGGTGTGGTGCCGCCGGCAGAGCAGGACCAGGTTGTGGGGGTGGTGGTCGCCGTCGACGGCTCGCGGATCGTGTTCGATGGCGCGAGGGCGGACGTGGTGGACGTCGCACCAGCTGACGGGTGCGGTGCAGCCGGGGAACCGGCAACCGCCGTCGCGGGCGGCGATGGCGCGGCGGGTCGCCGCGGTGATCTCGGGTGCGTACCGCTGGGCGGCGATCAGGTCGGTCCCGTCCCGCACGACCACGTCCAGGGCGGCGTCGCAGGCGAAGCGGTCCAACGCTCGGCGCACGATCCGTGGCGGCCGTCCGCGCACGCCGGCGACGATGTGGCCCGCCGCACGGTCGGTGACCCGGTCGGCGTCCACGATCACGCTGAACCGGACGGCCGTCCCGACACGAGCGCCCACCGCGGCGCCCGCACCTGTGCACAGTCGGACGAGCGCGTCGGCGAGCTGCTGGCCGCGGGTGGGGGCGGCGTCGCCGGGGCCGTCCTGGTCGCCCGGGCACGGCAGCGCGCGTGGTGCATCCGCTTCGGTGTCGAGCCCACCGGCGATGGCCGCGAAGTTCTCCGGACCGAACTGGCCGTACAGGCTGCCGGATCCGTCGAGCTGGCCCTGGAGCGCGAGGAACTCGGTCCGTTCCTGCTGGTCCGCCCGCCGTTCCAGGACGCGTTCGGGGCGGTGATCGTCGATGGCGTCCTCGAGCGCCCACGCTCGCCGCTCCGCATCCATCGCCTCGAGCTGCGGGGTGTGGTCGGCCAGATGCTGGTCCAGGGCGGTGCGTGTCGTGCGGTCGAACCGGCGCACCCCGACGGTCAGCTGCCGGACGTGTCCCCAGGTCAGGATCCCACGCGCGAACAGTGCGGAGGCGGCCGGCATCGAGGCCAGGATGTCGGCCGCGGTCAGCACCATCGACACGTCGTGGCCGACCAGGCCGGTGTGGAGGCGCAGCGCCCCGTCGCAGGTCATGCCCTCCTCGGCCGCGGCGCGTCGCGCGTCGAGCCGTCCCGCCAACCTCACCGCCCGCGCGGTGAGGCGATCGGCGGCCCGCAACGTGGCGACCAGCTCGGCCATCTCGCCGTCGGGCGGGACCGGGAGGTCGTCACCGGCGAGGATCGTCGCGACCGCGCTCGGCACGTCGACGGATCGCGCAACCGGCGCGCGCTCGGTCGGCTCGGTCGGGATCGGTGTGTCCACCGGGTCGCGGCCGTCGCGGCCGTCGCGGCCGTCACGGTCGTAGCCGTGGCGGTCCTCGCGAGCGATGACGGGCAGGGTCGGGCGGCTGGTGTGCCGGTAGCCCTGGCTGCTGCGCACGCGGTCCCCGTTGGTGGCTGACCCTGCCAGTCTACTCGAACATATGCTCGGTTACAGGGGGGATCGGAGCTCGACTGTGGAGAACGGACTCGAGGTGCGGAGACCGGTCGCGACCCGCCCGCGGGTACGGTCGGCGCTGTGAGCGAGCAGCTGTTCGAGCAGGCGGCCGCCGACCCCGGACCTGCGGACGTCGGCGACAGCGGCGCGCACGCCGACCGGGCCCGGCCACGCGCCCCCGGCGCAGGCGTCCCGCTCGCCGCGCGGCTGCGTCCCCGCGACCTCAGCGAGTACGTCGGCCAGCTCGATGCGCTCGGGACGGGCAAGCCCCTGCGGGCGATGCTCGATCGCGGCGACCTGCGGAGCCTGATCCTGTGGGGCCCGCCGGGGGTCGGTAAGACCTCGCTGGCCACGGTGATCGCCAGCCACGTCGACGCAGCCTTCCTCGAGCTGTCCGCGGTGACCGCGGGGGTCAAGGACGTGCGCCGCATCATCGAGGAGGGTCGCAGCCGGCTGGAGCTCCGCGACCGGCGGACGGTCCTGTTCGTCGACGAGATCCACCGCTTCAACAAGGGCCAGCAGGACGCGCTGCTGCCCGGCGTCGAGGCGGGTTGGGTCACCCTCATCGGCGCGACCACCGAGAACCCCTTCTTCGAGCTGAACGCCCCGCTGCTCAGCCGCTGTCAGCTGGTGCGGCTCACGGCGCTCATCGACGACGACCTCCACGAGGTGCTCCGTCGCGCCACGGCCGACCGCGCCCGCGGTTACGGGGGCCGGATCGAGCTCGTCGACGACGCCCGCGACCACCTCGTGCACGTCGCCGACGGGGACGCCCGCGCTGCCCTCAGCGCCCTCGAGGTCGCGGCCGCCGCCGCCGGGGTGACCCCGGGACCCGCCGATGCTCGCGACGACGACGTCGCGCCGGTCACCATCGACCTCGACGACGTCGCCGATGCGATGCAACGCTTCCGCTACGACAAGGCCGCCGACGGGCACTACGACCAGGTCAGCGCCTTCATCAAGTCGATGCGCGGCTCGGACCCCGACGCGGCCGCCTACTGGCTGATCCGGATGCTCGAGGCGGGGGAGGACCCCCGCTTCTTGGCGCGCCGGATGGTCATCTTCGCCTCCGAGGACATCGGCCTCGCCGACCGGCAGGCGTTGCCGACCGCGGTGGCCGCCTTCGACGCGCTCGACAAGGTCGGGCTGCCCGAGGCGCGCTACGCGCTGGTGCACGCCGCGATCGCCCTCGCGGTGGCGCCGAAGTCGAACGCGGTCACCCGCGCGATCGGTGCCGGGCTCGAGGCGGTACGCCGTCACGGGAACACCGACGTGCCGGCCCACCTGCGCGATGGGCACTACCGGGGGGCCAGGAGCCTCGGGCACGGCGTCGATTACGACTACCCTCACGACCACGCGAGCGGGTTCGCTCCGGCGCAGACCTACCTGCCGGACGCGCTGGTGGGCACGGTGCTCTACGAGCCGTCCTCCCACGGTCACGAGGCAGCGGTGGCCGACCGGCTCGCCGACCTGCGTCAGCAAGCGCGGACCGCACGCCGGACCCCGCCACGACGCGACGCGACCGCTGCACCCACCACCCGCGACGCAGCCAACAGCGATACCGCCGTCAGCG
This sequence comes from Nitriliruptor sp., assembly GCA_040882055.1. Taxonomy (GTDB): domain Bacteria; phylum Actinomycetota; class Nitriliruptoria; order Nitriliruptorales; family Nitriliruptoraceae; genus Nitriliruptor. The sequence continues at coordinate 15,120 of JBBECA010000059.1, read as the reverse complement.
ATACAGCCACCAGCGCCACCCGCCCCCGCCCGTCCGCCGAGGAGACCCCCCAGCCGTGAACATCACCGACTGGATGGTGGTCCTCGCCGCGGGCGCGTGGGTCGTGCTCGTGGCGGCGCTGTGCCTGCTCGTCATCCGCGCTGTGCGCGCCGTCGACGAGGTCATCGGGGCCGTGCGCACCGTGGCCGACGAGACCGTCCCGATCCTGCGCGGGGTCAACGAGACCGTCTCCGGCATCAACGTCGAGCTGGCCCGCGTCGACACCATCGTCGCCGGCGTGCAGTCGATCACCGCCACCACCGACCAGCTCGTCGGGGTCGTGCACGCCACGGTCACCAACCCGATCATCAAGGGTGCGGCGATCTCGGCCGGCGTCTCCCGCGCGGTGCGCACCTTCCGTGAGGATGGCTCGTGAGGTCGCTGTTCGTGCTCGCGGTCGGGCTCGGTGCCGGCGTCCTCGTCGGGGGCTACGTGGTCCGCAAGGTCGACCGCGCCACCCGAGCCGCACACCCGGTCGCCCTCGCCGACCGGGCCGGCCGGGCCGCCGGCAGCCTGCAGTCGCGCCTGGCCGCAGCCGCCGAGGCAGGCCGCGTCGCCGCTGCCGACCGCGAGGCGCAGCTGCGACGCGACTACGACCTCGACCCACTGCACGAGCTGACGGCACAGGCACCGCTCCCGAACGGCTAGCCGCAGCCCCTGCACCACCGCCAGCGCGACACGCGCGAGGCGACGCCCCACCCGGAGCCCCACCGTGGACAGCCTCACCATCCGAGAGACCTTCCTCCGCTTCTACGAGGAACGCGGCGCCAAGCGCTACGGCTCGGCCCCGCTCATCCCGAACGACCCGTCGCTGCTGCTGACCATCGCCGGCATGGTCCCGTTCAAGCCGTTCTTCATGGGCGACGCCGTCCCACCCTCGCCGCGCGCGACCAGCTTCCAGAAGTGCGTGCGCACCAACGACATCGAGAACGTCGGCCGCACCCGCCGGCACCTGTCGAGCTTCGAGATGCTCGGCAACTTCTCCTTCGGCGACTACTTCAAGCGTGAGGCCATCCGCTGGGCCTGGGAGCTGTCGGTCGACCACTTCCACCTCGACCCCGAACGCATCTGGGTCACGGTCTACGAGGACGACGACGAGTCCGAGCAGCTCTGGCTCGAGGAGTCCGGCGTCCCGGCCGAACGCATCCAGCGCCTCGGTGCCGAGGACAACTACTGGTGGACCCACGCCGCCGGTCCCGGCGGTCCGAACACCGAGCTGTACTACGACCGGGGGCCGGCGTTCGGTCGCGACGGCGGGCCCGAAGCCGACGACGAACGCTTCCTCGAGTACTACAACCTCGTCTTCATGCAGCACGAGCTCGACGACGCCGGCACGATCCTCGGCGACCTGCCGGCCCAGAACGTCGACACCGGCCTCGGGCTCGAGCGGATGGCGGTCATCCTCCAGGACGTGCCGGACGTCTTCGCGACGGACCTGTTCACCCCGCTGATCGCCCGCGCTGAACAGCTCTCGGGTGTCAGCTACGGCGGTTCGAGTGCGTCCCGAGGACGGGACGACGACCCCGACCGCGACGTGAGCCTGCGCGTGGTGGCCGAACACGCCCGGACCTCGGCGTTCCTCATCGCCGACGGCGTGCTGCCATCCAAGGAGGGCCGCGGCTACGTGCTGCGCGCCCTGCTGCGCCGCGCCGTGCGCCACGGCCAGCTGCTGGGTATGGACCTCTCCGGCGGCGCGCAGCTGCTGGTCCCGATGCTCGAGACGGTGCTCGACGAGAACCGGGCCATGTACCCCGAGCTCGACCGGCAGCGCGAGCTCGTCACGCGGGTCGCCGGCGCCGAGGAGCGCGACTTCGCCGGCCGGATCCGGGCAGGGCTCGAACGTGTGGACAAGGCGCTGGAGGACGTCCGCGCCGCCGGCTCGAAGACCTTCCCCGGCGACGTGAGCTTCGAGCTGCACGACACCTTCGGGTTCCCCATCGACCTCACCGCCGAGATCGCCGAGGAGGCTGGGCTCGCCCTCGACCGTGACCGCTTCGACGCGCTCATGACCGAACAGCGCGAGCGTGCCCGTGCGGCGGCCAAGAAGGGCGGCGGAGGCATCCCGGTCGACACCTACCGCGAAGCGGCGGCCCAGGTCGGCACCACCACCTTCCTCGGCTACGAGGCCCTCGCGGCCGAGGCCGAGCTCGGCGCCATCGTCACCGCCGGTGGCGTGAGTCGGAGCGCCCAGGAGGGTGACGAGGTCGAGGTCGTCCTCGGTCGCACCCCGTTCTACGCCGAGGGTGGTGGTCAGGTCGGCGACCGCGGCGAACTGCGCACCCCGACCGGCCGCATCGAGGTGCTCGACACCCAGGAGGCGATCGAGGGGCTGATCGTCCACCGCGCCCGGGTCGTGGCCGGCGAGGTCACCCAGGGTCAGCCCGTCGAGGCCGTGGTGGACGCGGAGCGGCGCCTCGCGACCGCGCGCAGCCACTCGGCCACGCACGTGCTGCACGCCACCATCAAGGAGGTGCTCGGCGACCACGCCCAGCAGGCCGGGTCGCTGGTGCAGCCGGGCCGTCTGCGCTTCGACTTCCCCCACTTCGAGTCGGTGTCGCGCGACCGCCTGCAGGAGGTCGAGACCACGATCAACGACCGCGTCCTGCACGACCCGCACGTGCACACCGAGGTGATGGCGCTCGAGGACGCCAAGGCCGCCGGCGCCGTCGCGAACTTCGGCGACAAGTACGGCCAGGTCGTCCGCGTGGTCACGATCGGCGGGTTCTCCAAGGAGCTGTGCGGCGGCACCCACGTGCCCTCCGGCGCGACGATCGGGACCATCGCGATCGTCCGTGAGGAGTCGATCGGGTCCAACACCCGCCGCGTCGAGGCGCTGACCGGGATGGACGCCTTCAACCACCTCGCCCACGAGCGGCTGGTGGCCGAGGAGGTCGCCCGGGCCGTGGACGCGCCGATGGACCAGGCCGTCGACAAGGTCCGGAGCCTGGTCGAGCGGCTCCGCGGCGCGGAGAAGGAGCTGGCCAAGGTCCGCACCGCCGGACTCACCCAGCAGGCGCTGCAGCTGGCCGACGAGGCGCCCCGCGAGGACGGGCTCGCGGTCGTGGTCACCCGCGTCGACGGGGTGACCGGCGACGACCTGCGCACCCTGGCCTCCGAGATCCGTGGCCGGCTCGGCACGCGCGGCGTGGTCGTGCTCGGCGCCGCCACCGACGACGGCAAGGCGCAGCTCATCTGCGCGCTCACCTCCGACCTGGTCGATGCCGGTGTCGAGGCACGTCCGATCCTGCACCCCGCCGCCCAGGTCGTCGGCGGGGGGGCCGGTGGCCGCGGCGACCTCGCCCAGGCCGGCGGCAAGCAGGGCGACAAGCTCGACGAGGCGCTGCAGGTCGCGGCCCGCGGTGCCCGTGACGCCGCACGGGGCGCGTCGTGAGCGGTCGCGGGAACCCGAAGGACCTCGGCGACGAGCTGCCACGCACGGGGCGCCTGCTGGCCATCGACCTCGGTGAGGTTCGCGTCGGCCTGGCCGTGTCCGACCCCGGTCAGGTCCTCGCCTCACCAGCGGAGACGCTCCAGGTACCACGGGATGCGGACGGGCCGACCCTCGATGCGCTGGTGAACGCCGCGACCCGGCACGAGGCCGCCGCGCTGGTGGTCGGCCTGCCACGCAAGCTCGACGGGTCCGAGGACGCGGCAGCGACCCGGGCGCGTTGGTTCGCGACCCGGCTGCGCGCCCGCACGGGGCTGCCGGTGGCGCTCCAGGACGAGCGGTTCACCACCGTCGAAGCCGAACGCGTGCTGGTCGATGGCGACGTGTCGCGCGCCGGTCGCAAGGGCTCGGTGGACAAGGTGGCGGCGTCCGTGCTGCTCCAGGGTGTGCTCGAGAAGCAACGGCGGCTCCGGGAGTCGTCCGGGCAGTAGCGTCCACCCGCGACCGCGGGAGGCGTCGGTCACGATCAGCGAGGCGACGAGGTGGCACGTCTGACCCGAGGTTCCAAGATCTTCCTGGTCGTGCTGGTGGTGGGGATCGGTGCGGTGATCGCTGGGACCCTCTACATCGGCGGCCAGCTGTCGCCGCTCGGTGACGACGACGACGTCCAACCGGGGCAGCCGGTCGAGCTGACCGTCGAGTCCGGGCAGTCGGTGCGCGCCGTCGGTGACCAGCTCGAGGAGCTCGGGGTCATCAGCTCCTCGATGCGCTTCCGCCGCGACGCCGGCGACGCCGACCTCGCCAGCTCGCTCCAGCCCGGCACCTTCGAGCTCGAGACCGGGATGGGCGTCGCGGAGGCCATCGAGGTGCTGGCCGCCGGCCCGACCGTCCGCGAGGGTGAGGACCTGCGCTTCACGGTGCAGGAGGGGCTGACCGTCGAACAGACCTTGGCCCGCATCGACGAGCAGTTCGAGGACATCTCGGCCGAGGACCTGCGGGCGGTGCTCGACGAACGCACCGAGGCGGGCGCGAACGCCGACGGGGTCCTGCAGCTGCCGGAGTGGGTCCCCGAGCCGGCCGAGCGGAGCGAGGAGGTCGTCGAGCCCTACGAGGGGCTGCTGTTCCCCCAGACCTACGCCGTCAGCGCGGACGCCACCGCGCTCGACGTCCTGCAGCGCATGGTCGACGAGCTGGCCAACGCTGCCGAGTCGGTCCCCGAGGAGGACCAGGCGGCGCTCGAGGAACGTGGCCTCAGCCGGTACGAGGGCCTGATCCTCTCGAGCCTGATCGAACGCGAGACCCGGGTGGACGACGAACGCGACCTCGTCTCCGGTGTCCTCGCCGGCCGGATCGAGGACGGCATGCGGCTGCAGATCGACGCGAGCGTCCTCTACGCCCTCGGTGAGCCGACCGATCAGGTCCTGACCGAGGACACCGAGATCGACTCGCCGTACAACACCTACGTGATCGACGGGCTGCCGCCGACACCGATCTCGGGGGTGGGGAACGCCTCGTTCCTGGCCGCCTACCAGCCCGAGGACACCGAGGCGAGGTACTACGTGCTCGACCCCGAGTGCGACGGCACCCACCGCTTCGCCGAGACCCTCGACGAGCACAACCAGAACGTCGCCGCCTTCCGTGAAGGTGGACGGTGCGGCGTCGGATGACGGACGCCCGCTGATGCGTCCCCGACCCGGCGCTCCGTGGCCGACCGCGTCGACACGGCCGGTCGTCCTGCTCGGCGACCCGGTCGGACACTCGCTGTCGCCGGTGATCCACAACGCCGCCTTCCGCGAGCAGCGCCTCGACCTCGTCTACCTGGCCCTGCCGGTGACCGGCGACGACCTCCTCGCGGTGGTCGGGATGCTCGGCGCCGTCGGGGCGCTCGGCGCCAACGTGACGGTGCCGCACAAGCTCGCCGTCCGGGACGCCTGCGACCACCTCACCGACGAGGCGGAGCTGATCGGGGCGGTCAACACCCTGTCGTGGGGCGCCGACGGGCTGCTCGGCGACAACACCGACGCGACCGGGCTGGCCGACGCGGTGATCGCCGACGGTGCCGCCGTGGTGGGTGAACCGTGGGTGGTGCTCGGGACGGGCGGTTCGGCCCGCGCCGTGGCGGTCGCGGCGGGCCGGCTCGGGTGCCCGTTGACCGTCGTCGGCCGACGGCCGGACGCGGCGGGTGAGCTGGCCGACCTCGCCGGCCGCGCCGGCGCCCCGGCGCACGAGGCGATCGACCTCGACGACGAGGCGGCGGTCCGCGCGGCGGTCGGCGAGGCGCGGACGGTGCTGAACGCCACCCCGCTCGGGATGGGCGACGAGCCGCTCCCGGCACCGTTCCAGGCGCTGCGACCGGGCCAGCACGCCTACGACCTCGTCTACGGCCGCCCGACACCGTTCCTGACCGCCGCGCACGAGGCCGGGGCCGGGGCCCACCACGGCCTCGGGATGCTGATCGGCCAGGCCGCGGCGTCCTACCGGCGCTGGACCGGTGCCGAGGCGCCGCTCGCGGTCATGTCGGCGGCCGCCATCGCCGCCCTCGCGCACCTCGCGCACGGTGACGGGACCGCCACGGGCACACCGGCGGGCTGATCACCCGGCGCCGGACGCCCGGCGTTCGACGTGTCACCCCCGGACTCCTGCGCACGTGCGGACGGCTCTCTCGCCCCTTCGGGCGGGGGAGGTCGGGGGACCGGCGGGGAAGCTCCAGGCACCGGGCTGCGGCCGTGCCGTCCGGACCGAACGCACCTCGGAGGACCCGTGATCCACCGAACCGCGCCTCACCGCAGGTTCCGCGCCATCACCGTCGCGCTGGCTGCGCTCGCGCTGGCCGTCTCCACCGGCTTCGTCGCCTTCAGCGGCCCGGCCGACGCGAAGCTCGCCTACCTCAGCGAGATCGAGACCGAAGCGCCCGCCTGGACCGAGCAGCTCGGCCTCTCGGCGGCCGAGTGCACCGACGGCATGGCGGGTCCGTTCCCGTGCGACAACGTCGACCTCTCCGCGGTGGTCCCGGTCACCCAGCTGGGCGGCCCCACCGGCAACGACGTCTGGGGGTGGAACGATCCCGAGACCGGGCGTGAGTACGCGATCGCCGGCACCAGCGCCGGGACCGCGTTCGTCGACGTGACCGAACCGACCTCACCCGAGGTCGTGGCCATCATGCCGTCGCAGTCGGTGGAGGGCCTGCCGCTCTGGCGCGACGTCAAGGTGTACGACGACCACGCGTTCGTGGTGTCCGAACACGCCGGTCACGGCATGCAGGTCTTCGACCTCACCCGGCTCCGTGAGGGCGCGACGCTGCCGATCATCGGTGGCGTGGTGACCCCGGACGTGGTCTACACCGGCACGGAGGACACGACCGTCAGCAACAGCCACAACGTGTGGATCAACGACGAGACGGGCTACGCCTACCTGATCGGCACCAACACCTGTGACGGCGGCCTGCACATGGTCGACGTCAACGACCCCGAAGCTCCCGAGTTCGCCGGCTGCTTCAGCGCGGACGGCTACACCCACGACGTCGAGTGCGTGACCTACGAGGGACCTGACACGAGGTACACCGACCGCGAGATCTGCTTCGCGTCCAACGAGGACACCGTCACCATCGTCGACGTGACCGACAAGACGGCGCCGAAGTTGTTGTCCAAGACCGGCTACGACTCGGCCCGCTACACCCACCAGGGCTCGCTCACCCCGAACCAGGACTGGTTCCTGTTCGGTGACGAGCTCGACGAGCAGGGCGGCACCGTCACCAACACCGCCACCTACATCCTCGATGTCTCGGACCTGAAGGCACCCGGCGAGCCGCTCACCTACCTGCACGACAGCCAGACCGTCGACCACAACATGTACGTCGACGACCGGTTCGTGCACCAGGCCAACTACAACGAGGGCCTGCGGATCCTCGCCTGGGACGACGCGGGGCTCGCCGCCGGCCAGCTCGACGAGGTCGCGTTCTTCGACGTGGTCCCCGCGGTCGATGTCAGCGAGTTCGCCGGGGCCTGGAGCAGCTACCAGCTCGACTCGGGCACGATCGTGGTCAACACCCTCGAGCTCGGCCTGTTCGTCCTGCAGCCGGATCTTCCCGAGGCTGAGCCTGAGCCGGACCCCGATCCGGACACCGACCCAGAGCCGGACCCGGAGCCGGACCCCGATGACGGATCCGGCGACGGTGGACCGGACTGCGACAAGGTCGGCGGCAAGGGCAACGGTCAGGGCCCGCCGAGCTGCCGCGACTGACCCTGACCGCACCGACACCGAGGTGGCGACGCGTCCGACGCGCCGCCCCCCCCCCCACCTCGTCTCGTTCCGGCGGGTCGTCGGCCGCTCACCGGTCTCGCAACAGCGGACGGGTGGTGACAGGCGCCACACCTGCCCCAGAAGCCTCCTACGCTGTGGTGACCCCCGGACCGCTCAAGTCGCCCGCGTGCACCGCCGAAAGCAACGGGTACCGCACGTCCCGGCTGCGCTCGGCTGGAGCGGTGCCGAGGTGCCCGGTGCAGGGCGCCGGACGAGGAGGCAGTGGTGTACGAGTCCGACAGCCGTGCCGACCGGCTCGCCGCTGCGCTCGACGAGTTCATCCGTAGCTCGCCGGACGTCGAGGCCGCCGCGGTCGTGTCCTTCGACGGCCTGCCGATGGCGTCCGCCCTGCCCGACGAGCTCGAGGAGGACCGGGTCGGCGCCATGAGCGCGGCCCTGCTCTCCCTCGGCGAGCAGGCAGCCGTCGGTCTCGGCCGGGGGCTGCTCAACCAGGTCTTCGTCGAGGGCGAGCACGGGTTCGTCTTCCTGATGTCGGCCCGCGACCAGGCGGTGCTGACCGCCATCGCCGGCCGGTCCGCCAAGATCGGCTTCATGCTGTTCGAGATGCGCCGGGCCGCCGACCGCATCGGGCGTGCGCTCGAGACGGACGCGCCCTCCGTGGTCGCCCCGGAAGCCAACCACGGCTCCGGCAGCGCTCCGGTCACCCCGACGCCGGTGACCGAGCCGGCTGCTGCGCCGAGCCCTGCTCCCGCACCGGATGCCGTCGAGCCCACCCCGGCCCCCGACGCGCCGATCTTCGACATCGGCCCGCCACAGGCGCAGCCCCAGCCGCAGCCGGCTGAGCCGCCGGAGCACCCCTACCAGCCGCAGCAGGCCACCCCACCGCCGGCCACTCCTTCGGGTCCGGAGGCGACCGGGACCGACGACACCGACGCCTACGTGCCGTGGGACCAGGGCGGCGTGCACCACCTCCACCAGCCGCCGCGGTCCGCCGCATCCGAGTGAGGTAGGGCACCGTGCTCGAGGGTGACCTCACCGACTTCAGCATCCCGGACGTGCTCCGGTTGCTCGCCTTCACCTCGAAGACGGGTCGGCTCACCGTGGCGTTCGACGCCCGTCACGGCCGCGTCGACCTGGTCGACGGCCGCGTCCGGGACGCCTCCGCCGAGGCGGACCGGCTCCAGCTCGCCCGCCGGGTGCTCGGCAGCGGGGTGGTCGAGGGCAGCGCCCTCCTCGAGGTCCTCGACGGTTTCGACCAGTTGCCGACCGACCTCGAGCTCGCCCGTGCGTTGGTCACCGCCGGCGCTGCCGAGCCGGGGATCCTCGCCGAGCTGGTACGGGCACAGACCGTGGACGCCGTCGCCGACCTGCTGCGCTGGCCCGAGGGCCGCTTCCAGTTCACCACCTCCGATCCCGCCGACCGGGGGCCGACCGTCCTCGACCTCGCCGTCGCCGTCGACGAGCTGCTCGACGAGACCACCCGACGGCTCGAGGCCTGGGCCGCCCTGGAGGCCCGCGAACGGGCCCTCGGCGGCGCCGAACCACAGCGGGTGCCCGCCCCTGATACCGCACCCGGTGCCGCTGCGCCCGCCGCCCCTGACGCCACAGCCGGTGCCGCTGCGCCCGCCGCACCGGTCGATGTCGGGCCCGCCGTGACCGTCGCGGGACCGGACGCGGACCTCGTCGAGGTGGCCACGCAGGCGACCGCCGCGCGTCCGCTGCGCGCCACGGTCCGGACGGACCGGATGCGTACCGACCCGACCGTGGACGAGGACCTCGTCAGCCGGCTCATCGCCGGCGTCGAGGCGCTGTGAGCCGTCCGGCCGCCTCCGACACACCCCGCCGCCGCCGGGGGCGGACGCTCAAGGTCGTGGTGACCGGGCCGTACGACGCGGGCAAGACCACCTTCATCCGCACCATCTCGGAGATCACGGTCCTGTCGACCGAGCGCCCGGTGTCGGGCGACGACGACGCCACGACGACCGTCGCGATGGACTTCGGCCGCATCACGGTCGCGGGCGACCTCGCCCTCTACCTGTTCGGCACCCCGGGTCAGCAGCGGTTCGAGTTCATGTGGGACATCCTCGCCGAGGGCATGTTGGGCTTCGTGCTATTGCTGGACCCCGCCCGTACCGATGGGATGGACGAGGCGCGCCGGATCCAGCAGACGTTCACCGAGCTGGCTGACGTCCCACACGTGGTGGCGATCAACAAGGCCACCGGGGACGATGCCGTGGTGATCGCCGACGTCCGCGCGCGGCTCGAGGTCCCCGAGCACACCCCCGTGGTGACGTGCGACGCCCGCGAGCGTGACGACGTCAAGCGGGTGTTGGTCACGTTGCTCGAGCAGGTCCGGGACCACGTGCGGGCCACGACCGCGGGTCCGAGGCCGCAACGTCGTGCCACAGGAGCGTCATCGTGAAGCAGTTGGGTGAGGTGCTGATCGGCCAGGAGCTGATCTCGCCTGCCCAGCTCGAGGAGGCCACCGAGGAGCAGCGTGAACGGGGCCGCTCCCTCGGCCGGATCCTGGTCGACCGCGGCTTCATCTCCGAACGGGACCTCGTCCACGCGCTCGCGGCCCAGGTCGGGATGGACTTCGTCGACCTGAGCGAGGTCGAGGTCGACCCGCGGGCGGTCACGCTGTTGTCGCCGACGCTCGCCAAGCGGCACGCGCTGCTGCCCATCCGGTTCGAGGACGGCAAGCTCGTCGTGGCGATGAGCGACCCGTCCAACGTCGTGGCGATGGACGACGTGCGCACCGTCACGAAGATGGACATCAAGGTCGTCATCGCCACGCGCGACAACGTCCTCGAGGCGGTCGACCGTTACGCGGCGATGTCCGACGACATCGAGGCGATGGCCGACGACCTGGCCGGCGAGGACACCAACGAGGATCTCGCTGGGCTCACGGCGGTCACCGAGGACGCCCCGATCGTCAAGTTCGTCAACCTGCTCATCTCGCAGGCGGTCGCCGACGGCGCCTCCGACATCCACATCGAGCCGGGGGAGAAGGAGCTGCGGGTCCGCTACCGCATCGACGGGGTGCTCCACGAGGTCATGCGCTCGCCGCGGTCGATCCAGGCGGGGGTCATCAGCCGGCTGAAGATCATGGCCGAGGTCGACATCGCCGAACGGCGCCTGCCGCAGGACGGTCGCATCGGGCTCACGGTCAACGGCAAGGCCATCGACCTGCGCTTCTCGACCCTACCGACGGTGCACGGTGAGAAGGTCGTCATGCGCATCCTCGACAAGACCTCGGTGATGCTCACCCTCGACGACCTCGGCTTCCTCGACGCCAACGAACGCCGCTTCGAGCACGCCTACCGCAAGCCGTACGGGATGATCCTGGTGACCGGCCCGACCGGGTCCGGGAAGTCGACCACGCTGTACGCGACGCTGAACGTGTTGAACCAGCCGGGCGTCAACTGCATCACCACCGAGGACCCGGTCGAGTACCAGCTGCCGGGGATCAGCCAGGTGCAGGTCAACAACAAGGTCGGGCTGTCGTTCGCGCGGGCGTTGCGCTCGATCCTGCGCCAGGACCCCGACATCATCCTGGTCGGCGAGATGCGTGACCGCGAGACCGCCCAGATCGGCGTCGAGGCGGCCCTCACCGGTCACCTCGTGCTGTCCACCCTGCACACCAACGACGCGCCCTCGGCCGTTGTCCGCCTGACCGAGATGGGCATCGAACCGTTCCTGGTCGGCTCGGCCGTGGACTGCGTCCTGGCCCAGCGCCTGGCTCGCAAGGTGTGCAAACGGTGCGTCGAGTACTTCCACCCGGAGGCGGAGTTCCTCAAGGCGGCGGGCTTCGACGACGAGACGGTGGAGGCGAGGCCGCAGGTCCCGCGCGCGGTCGGATGCACCGCCTGCAGCGGGACCGGCTACCGCGGACGGCTCGCGTTGCACGAGGTGATGACGGTCAGCGAGGAGATCGAACGCATGGCGGTGGAGCGGGCGTCGTCCGAGGACATCGGCCGCGTCGCGGTCGAACAGGGCATGCGCCCGCTTCGTGAGGACGGCCTCGCCAAGGTCCTGCTCGGCCGCACCACCATCGAGGAGATCGCCCGCGTGGTCATCTGACCGACGCGGTGGACCGGCACCCGCGCCGGAGCGACGAAGCGACAAGGACACGACGTGGCAGGACTCGGGGACACCCTGGTCGGACAGGGCGTGCTGACGCCCGAACAGCTGGAGCACGCCAACGCGCACGCCGGCGAGGGCGGCAGCCTCGCGCGGGCGCTGGTCGAGCTCGGCTACGCGGGGGAGCGGGACCTGGTCAAGGCGTTCGCGGCCACGCTGCACATGCCGTTCGCCGAGGTGGATGCCGGCAACGTCGACCCGAACGCCGCCTCCCTGCTGGACGTCGACCTCGCGCGGTCGCTGGTGGCGATGCCGGTCGCGTTCGGCGAGGGCGATCACGTCCGGGTGGCGGTCGCGGACCCGAACCAGCCGCGCCTGATCGAACAGCTCGAGCAGGCCGTGGGCCTACGCGTCGAGCTGGCGCTGGCACCCCGCCGCGCGCTGCTGACGGCGATCGACGAACACGCCCGCAACCAGGTCCCGACCGGTGTCGGAGCAGCCGTGACCGCGCCGGCGGCGCTCGCCGCTGTTCCAGGTAACGGCAGCGCCTCCGCGGAAGCGCTCCCGCCGCGACCGTCGGCGACGGTCGGCGCCGATGCCCTGGGTTCTCCGGCCGCGCCGCTGCTGCGCTCCGAGGAGGAGTCCGAGGTCGACCTGGACGCGCTCCTCAAGGCCCTGGTCGAGCGCGGCGGCTCCGACCTGCACCTGACCACCGGCATCCCGCCGGCGATCCGCATCGACGGTGACCTGGCGGTGATGGACGACCAGCCCGTGCTCACGCCGGACGAGCTGCAGAAGATGCTCTACGCCATCATGACCCAGAAGCAGCGTGAGGTGTTCGAGAACTCCCTCGAGCTGGACATGTCGTACGCGGTGCCCGGTCTGGCCCGCTTCCGCGTGAACGTGTTCCAGCAGCGCGACTCGATCGGGTCGGTGATGCGTGTCATCCCGTTCGACATCGTGCCGCTCGAGGACCTCGGCGTGCCGGAACAGATCGCGAACTTCGCCTACTTGCCCCGAGGGTTCGTCCTGGTCACCGGTCCGACCGGGTCGGGCAAGTCGACCACGCTGGCGTCGATCATCGACCTGATCAACCGCAACCGGCCCGCGCACATCATGACGGTCGAGGACCCGATCGAGTTCCTGCACAAGCACAAGCGGTCGGTGGTCAACCAGCGCGAGGTCGGCACCGACACGCTGGGTTTCAACGACGCGCTCAAGCACGTGCTGCGTCAGGACCCGGACGTGATCCTGGTCGGCGAGATGCGCGACCTCGAGACCATCCAGATCGCGCTCACCGCCGCCGAGACCGGCCACCTCGTCTTCGGCACGCTGCACACCCAGGACGCGCCGCAGACCATCGACCGCGTGGTCGACGTGTTCCCGCCCCACCAGCAGGAACAGATCCGGGTGATGCTGGCTGGGGCGCTCCGCGGGGTGGTGTGCCAGACGCTGCTGAAGACCGCCGACGGCAAGGGCCGCACCGTGGCGTGCGAGGTCATGATCGCGACCTCCGGCGTCCGGAACCTCATCCGTGAGGGCAAGACCCACCAGATCTACTCCGCGATCCAGGCGGGCGCGTCGCACGGGATGGTCGCGATGGACCAGTCGCTGGCGACCCTCGTCAAGCAGGGCAAGGTCACCTACGACACCGCCCTCGAGAAGTGCAACAACCCCGCCGAGTTCAACCGTCTCGCCGGGCGGGCCTGACCCACAGGAGGTTCGACGATGGCGACCGCCACCCTGTCGAAGTTCGACTACCAGGTCCGCGACCGCTCCGGGAAGATGATCACCGGGCAGCTCGAGGCCGACAACCAGGCCGCCGTCGCCGCCAAGCTCCGGTCGATGGGCTACGCGCCGGTCAGCATCGACGAGGTCAAGACCTCGGGGATGCAGACCGAGATCAAGATGCCGTTCGGCGGCAAGGTCAAGCTCAAGGACCTGGCGATCTTCTCGCGCCAGTTCGCGACCATGATCGGCTCGGGGCTCGCCCTCATCCGTGCCTTGTCGATCCTGGCGGAGCAGACCGAGAACGACAAGCTCCGTGAAGCCATCGTCGAGATCCGTGAGGACATCCAGAGGGGTCAGTCCCTCTCGGTGGCCATCGCCAAGCACGACAAGGTCTTCCCGAAGCTCTACGTCGCGATGGTCCGCGCCGGCGAGACCGCCGGCATGCTCGACGAGGTCCTCATCAGGGTCGCGGTGATGCTCGAGGCGGACGTCAAGCTCCGTAGCAAGATCAAGTCAGCGATGACCTACCCGGTCATCGTCTTCATCATGGCGATCCTGCTGTCGACCGTGATGCTGATCTTCATCGTCCCGACGTTCGCGGCGATGTTCGATGATCTCGGTGGTGAGCTGCCACTGATGACCAAGATGTTGGTCAGTATGTCGAACTTCGTCGTCTCACCCCTCGGCGTCGTCACGTACATCATCGTCCCGACCGTGCTCTGGCAGGCGTACAAGCGCATCCGTGCCACTGAGAAGGGCCGGTACACGCTCGACGTCATCAAGCTGAAACTGCCGGTCTTCGGGCTCCTCTTCCACAAGATCGCCCTCACACGGTTCGCGCGGAACCTGTCGACCCTGCTCGCCGCCGGCGTTCCGATCCTCCAGGCGTTCGAGATCACCGCCGACACGGTGAACAGCGGGCCGATCAGCGATGCGGTGAAGGACGTCCAGGACTCGGTCCGACAGGGCGAATCGATCGCGGTGCCCCTGGGCAAGCACGAGATCTTCCCCCCGATGGTCGTCCAGATGATCGCGGTGGGCGAGGAGACCGGGAACATCGATGGGATGCTCGAGAAGGTGGCGGACTTTTACGACACCGAGGTCGAGGCGATGACCGAGTCGCTCACCGCGTTGATGGAGCCGCTGATGATCGGCGTGATCGGCGGCATCGTCGGTGGCATGGTCATCGCCCTCTACATGCCGATGTTCAAGATCTTCGAGGTCATCGGCGACACCGCCTGAACTGCTCGTGCCCGCACAGCTGTCACGCTCTGCGCGCGGTGTGAATCCGGAGTGGCTATGCCCTAAAGGAACGTCGGAACTGGGCCGATGTGGTGGGGGCGAACCGCAAGCGCGAAGACAAGGGCGAACCCGTCGAGAGGCGGGGGTGCAGAGCCACGGGACCTCACTCCACACCTTCATCGGAGCGGTCAACCGAGCTGCCTCGCGCAGGGGCCTCATGCCACCTGTGGAGGATGCGTCCGGCGGCGAGCGACCTCATACGCACTCACAGGAGAACACCCAGTGCTCAGCACCTGGATCCAGTCCAAGAAGGAAGAGGAGGGCTTCACCCTCATCGAGCTCCTCGTCGTCGTGATCATCATCGGCATCCTCGCCGC
>JBBECA010000058.1:0-23936 GCA_040882055.1 Nitriliruptor sp. | reverse complement strand
GGCCCCCTCGAGCACCTCGACCCCGCCGCTACATGCACCTACTGGCGCGGCCTCTAAGTCGAACGGACGGGGTCCTGCGAGCTACCGCGCCGACCCATCAACCTCAGGTGGACGAGGTCGGCCGTTCGCCGGGGTGGCGTGCCACCGGCCACCGTCGCACGCAGCCAGGGCCACGAGGAACACCACCACCGCGGACCGGCGCAGCCCCCTCACGCCGGCTTCACCGTGACCGGGAGCGCGTTGAGCACCGCGTTGCCGCTGAGGCCGTCGAGCTCGAAGCGGTCGGTGAGCACGTTCGAGTTCGCGCCGCCCCGCGTCCGGGCGAGTGTCAGCTCGACGCCCTCGAGGTCGTGGCCGAAGCCGTGCGGCAGGCTCACCACCCCGGACCGCAGATCGTCGGTCACCTCGACGTCCACCTCGAGGCTGCCGGCCGCCGAGGTGACGCGGCCGCGGGCCCCGTCGGTCACCCCGTCGCGTGCGGCGTCGTCGGGGTGGATCTGCAGGGTGCAGAGCTGGCGGCCGCGGCCGAGGCTCGGGATGTTGTGCGACCAGGAGTTGTTGGTCCGCAGGTGTCGCCGTCCGATGAGCACCATCGGCGGCGGCTCGGTGCCGATGTCCGCTTCGAGGGAGGTGAGCGCCTCGAGGAACGCTGGTGGCGCGAGGTGGACGCGGCGGTCCTCGGTGGTGAGCACCCCGGGTAGGCGCGGCTCGAGCGGGCCGTGGTCGATGCCGTGGGGTTCGGCCTCGAGCGCGGCGAGGGTGAGACCGTCGCCTCCGCTGAACCCGTCGCCGTAGGGCCCGGCTCGCAGCACCAGGTCCAGCAGCCGTTCGGGACCGCGACGATCGCTCACCGCCGCCAGCAGCGCGTCGGGGTCCCGCTCGATGATGACGTTCGCGTCCTGGTCGGCGGCCAACGCTTCAGCCGTCTGCCGGGCGACCAGATGGTCGGCGAACGACACGTCGATGTCGCCGCTGCCGTCCCGTGGCACCCCGGCGCCGAGGGCGATGGCGGCCAGGGCGAGCAGGATCTCCCACTCGTCGAGCTGTCCGTCGGGTAGCGCTCGGACGGGAGGGGAGTAGTTGCTGACGTTGCGGACCGACAGGCCGGCGAACACCAGATCGCAGTGGCTGCGCTGCAGCGGACCGGGTGGTGGGAGCACGACGTCCGCGTGCCGGGCCGTCGCGCCGATGTACGGGTCCACCGCGATGACGAGGTCGAGGCCCGCGATCGCGGCGTCGAGCCGAGCCGCGTCCGGGGTCGAGACCACCGGGTTGCCGCCGACGACGATGAGGGCGCGCACCTGTCCGTCGCCGGGCGTCTCGATCTCATCGAGCAACGTCGCGATGGGCAGCTCCCCGATCGCCTCGGGTAGCTCGCGGACCCGCGAGGACCACCGGCCCGTGCGGAACGGCTTGCGGGAGCCGGGTCGGTGGTGGGCGGCGCGCGGGAACATCGACCCGCCCGGTCGGTCGAGGTTGCCGGTCAACGCGTTCACGACGTCCACCAGCCAGCTCGCGAGGGTCCCGTGACGGACCGTGGTGGTACCGAGCCGGCCGTAGACGACCGCGCGGTCGGCTGCGGCGAGCTCCCGCGCGAGCTCCCGGATCTCACCGGCGTCGAGGCCGCAGGTCCGGGCCACCCGTTCCGGTGTGAGCGGCGCCAACGCCGCGGTCACCTCGTCGAGGCCGCTGAGATGCTCGGCCAACGTCGTTGGGATCTCGATCAGATCCTCGTCCACGAGGGTCGAGACCAGGGCGGCGAGCAGCAGGGCGTCGGTACCCGGGCGGATCGCGAGGTGCCGGTCGGCCCTGGCGGCCGTCCGCGATCGCCGGGGATCGACGACCACCAACCGGCCGCCACGGGCGCGGAGCGCGTCGAGCCGGCCGGGGACGTCCGGCACGGTCCACAGCGACCCGTTCGAGGTCCGGGGGTCGCCGCCGAGCACCACCAGCAGGTCGGTCCGGTCGATGTCGGGGACCGGGATGGCGAGCGGGTCACCGAACATCGTCCCGCAGCTGACGTGCTTGGGCAGCTGATCGACCGACGATGCCGAGTGGACGTTCCGGGTCCGGAGCGACTTGATCAGCGCCCTGGCGTAGAGCTGGCCCGACAGGGTGTGCGCGTTGGGGTTGCCGAGGTAGATGGCCACGCTGTCGGGCCCGTGCTCGTCGACGATGGCGCGCAACCGCTGTTCGACCTCGCCGAACGCCTCGTCCCAGGTCGCCTCGACCAGCGCGGCGTCCCGCCGGACACGCGGTGCGGTCAGCCGGTCGGGATCGTGTTCGAGCTCCCCGATGGTCGCGCCCTTGGGGCAGAGGTAGCCCCGGCTGAACACGTCCAGGGCATCGCCCCGGACGCTGACCACCTGATCGTCCTCGAGCTCGATCTCGAGCCCGCAGGTCGCCTCGCAGAGCGGGCAGGTGCGGAACGCGGTGCGCCGGGTCAACCGAGGCTCCTTGCTCGTGGTGGTCGCCACGGAACCTACTCGTAGCTCACCCCGCGGCACGGGCACGGGCGAGCTCCACCGACGGCGCGGTCCCGGTCGCGCGGCGCATGAGCGCGAGCGCCGCCCCGGTGTGCAGCACCGCGGTCCGCGCGGCTGGCCGGGGGAGCCGGATCCCGAGCGCGGCGCGCTCCGAACGAGGCAGCGACCCCACCGCGCCGCCGAGCAGGGTCAGGTACCCGGCCCGGACCGCGGCGGGTAGCGGGGGCCAGCGCAGGAACCGCAGCGCCTCCCGTCCCTGGTGGTTCACCCCGAGCTCGGGGCCGTAGCGGTCGAGGGTGTGGTCGAGTGAGGCGACGTCGTGGGGCAGGCGCCCCTCGTCGAGCATCGGCAACGGGAGCCGACCGGTGCGCAGATCCGCTGCGGCGCTCGGGTCAGCCCGCAGCGCGTCGAGGTCGACACGAGGGTCGAGCAACGCGGCGATACGCGACTGCTCGAGCACGAAGCGGTCCTGGTCGGCTTCCGTGAGCGGCACGGGTGCCCACGCCCGGTGCGCGGCGAGGAAGGAGGCGGTGAGCGCCACGCCCACCCAGGCGAGCAGGTGCGGATCGTCGGCACGGTAGGGACGCCCGTCCGGAGCGACCCCGCGGACGTGGGGGTGGACGCGTCGGACCCGCTCGGCCACGTCGAAGGCTTCGCGGGTGGAGCCGAACGTCGAGGTGGTGACGTACCCCGAGGTCCGCTGCAACCGACCGAGCGGATCGTCGCGGAAGGCCGAGTGGTCGAAGACCCCCGCCATCGCGAGCGGGTGGGCCACCTGCAGCAGCAACCCGCGGATGCCACCGGCGATGGCAGCCGGCTCGGCGATGACCCGCCACGACGGTGAGTCAGGCCCGGTCAGCCCAGGATCCCCCCGGTCCGTCGATGGATCGAACGGTGGGCCGCCGAACGTCCGGGCGAGCTGTCCGCGGACGACGCCTCGGATGAGCGGGAGGCCCGGGGCGCTGGATCCTGCGGCGGGGGTCGGCACGGTGGTCACCTCATCGATCGGCACGGTGGCCACGGGGTGTGGAGCTCCACTGTGCAGGGTCGGTGTTCGCTCGGTTCGGAACTGCCGGCCGCACGGGCGGTGGGAGCGCGCGGAACGGCTAGCGTTCGGTGGGGCTGCGGTGCGGGCGGGGCGTACCGGCCGTCCGTTCCCGATGACGAGGACCCGTGGACCCCGCCGACGCCACTGACGTCGCCCGCTCCCGACGCCACCGTCGGTTCGTGGCCACGGCGCGGCGCCTGCGTGCTGACGGCGATCCCCAGCAGCTGCTGCGGACGGTGGCGGATGGGCTGCTCCGACTCGCAGCGGAGGACCACCTCTCGCTCCACCTCGCCGCCGGTGACGTGCTGCAGGTGGTCGCCCAGCTGCCCCACGAGGCGACGCGGGCGGCCTCCGCGGCGGCCGCCGAGGCGGTGCGCACGAACGAGCTGGTCCGGACCTCCGGGTTATCCGGGGAGGAGGTCGCTGTCCCGGTCGTCCTCGAGGACCGGGGACGGGGCGCGCTCGTCCTCCGCCGACCTGAGGCCCGGCCGGATCCGGACGACGAGCTCCTCGAGCTCGCGGCGGTGCTCCTCGGCAGCGCCGTTGCCACCACGCGGTGGCTCGAGGGCCAGCGCGACCTCGATCGGGCGCGTGCCAACTTCGTGGCGCGGATCTCCCACGAGCTGCGGACGCCGCTGACCATCATCTCGGGCTTCGCGACCACGCTCGGGGCCCAGGACGACGAGCTCAGCGTCGAACAGCGTCACGGGATGCTCGACCGGATCGTGACGGCCAGCGTCCGTCTCGAGCACCTCGTCGAGGAGGTCCTGACGCTGGCCAGCGTGGACGTCGGCCACACCGCACCGCACCCGGTGTCGTGCTCGGTCCGCGACGTGCTCGATCTGGTCATCAACGACCAGGGCGGTGGGGAGTCGTGCACCGTCGACTGTGCGCACGACCTGCACGCGGTGACCGACCCGATCGTCGCCCGTCTGGTGCTCGGACCGATCGTCGAGAACGCCCTGCAGCACGGTGACCGGGTCGAGCTCGTGGCACGACGGGTGGCGGCCGGGGTGCGCGTGACCGTCACCGATGACGGACCCGGTATCCCCGTGGAGCTCGGCGACGCCATCTTCGAACGGTTCGTCCGCGGCGACGACCGGGCACCAGGGTTCGGCCTCGGGCTGTCGACGGCGCGCGAGGTCGGAGCGGCGATCGGCGCCGAGCTCGCCCTCGTCGAGCGGGGCGGCGGCACCAGCATCGAGGTGCTGCTGCCGGACCTCGAGGACGACGGACGCCGGACCGCGACACGCCCGTAGGTGCCGCCCGCGTCAGCCGCCCCAGCCCTGCTGCACGTCGTCGAGTTGCAGCTGGCTCGGCGGCTCCGGTGTCACGGTGGTGTCGACAGGGTCCGCTGATGGCGGCTCCTCGCCGGTCAGGGCCGACCACCACCAGGTCAGCCCGCGTGGTGGGTTGTGCAGGCCGAGCTCCTGGAAGCTCGTCCCGGTCCGGCCGAGGAAGACCACCTCGGTGACGACACGGTGGACCACATCACGGACGATCGGATCGCGCCCGTAGTCGGCCCGGAGCAACGCCATGACCTCGGGGCGGGTCTCGACCGCGTGGTAGCGCGTCGCCGCCGGTGCGGCCGTGGCCGACAACCGTGAGCGTGCCTCGCGCCACAGCAGGCGCTGCCGCGCGAACCAGTCCCACGCGTAGGCCGGAGGGCCGGAACGGGCCACGGATCGCTCCCGGTGCCGCCGCGCTCGGGAGGCGCGGACCAGGTCAGCCTACGCCGCGCCGGTCGCTAAGGTCCGTGGGACCGCGGTGCGAGAGCCACCGCGGCGTACGTCCGCGTTCGGGGAAGCCGGTGCGAGACCGGCGCTGACCCGCAACCGTGAGCATCCCCACCCGCCAGGTGGGCGAGGCGAGCCGGAACACCGACCGGGACGAGCGGCTCCACATCGTCCGTCGAGGTCTACGGGACGGAGCCGGGAACGTAGGGACGCGCGTCGCCGCTCCACCCGAACGGTGGCGAGCTCGTGGCCCTCCGTGACCGGTCCGTCGCGGACCGCTCACCGAGAGGTTCCACCCATGCACCTACCCACACGTCCGCGGCGAGGTGGCACGCGCCACCGAGCCGCTCGCGGCGGCACCGCCGCGCTCCTCACCCTCGGCCTGCTCGTCCCCCTCGGGGCCGCGCCGGCCGCAGCCGATGTCCCCACCTCCGAACCCTTCCCGGCTGCCGCCGGCTGGATCGCGAACCAGCTCGAGGCGAGCGACGATCCCGACGCGTTGCTCGCGGACGCGATCCTGGCCTTCGCGGCGACCGGCACCGCCGGTGACGCGACGGCCGCCGCCGCCGACGACCTCGAAGCTGTCGCCGTGAACGCCGATGGCAACGCCGGCGCCCTCGCGAAGGTCGTGCTGGCCGCTTCCGCGGCCGGCCGCGACGCGGAGGACCTCGACGGCTTCGACGCCGAGGC
The DNA here is from genome assembly GCA_040882055.1 of Nitriliruptor sp. Taxonomy (GTDB): domain Bacteria; phylum Actinomycetota; class Nitriliruptoria; order Nitriliruptorales; family Nitriliruptoraceae; genus Nitriliruptor. Next base: position 17,976 of record JBBECA010000058.1, on the reverse strand, counting down.
TGCGCTCCGAGCCGAACTGGTGACCACCGGCGACGACGCCGGTCGCTTCGGCGACAGCACCCAGCTCTTCGTCCAGTCGCTGGCGATCCTCGCCCTCGAGACGACCGATGCGGGGGCGCCGACCGAAGCGGTGGCGTTCCTGACCTCGCACCGGTGCGACGACGGGTCCTACAACTTCCCCGGCACCTGCCCCGCGGGTGACGTGGACGTGACCGCCCTGGCGGCGCAGGCGCTGCTCGCGACGGACGCGGATGCCACCGACGAGATCGCGTTCCTCCGTTCGGCCCAGGCCGCCGACGGATCGTTCGCGGCCGGCGGCGAGGCCAACGCCAACTCGACGGCGCTCGCCGCTCAGGCGCTGCGCGCTGCGGGGTACGCGGCCGAGGCCGACGAGGCCGCGGCGTTCGTCGCCTCGCTGCAGAAGGGCTGTGACGCCCCCGTGGAGGAGCGTGGCGCGATCGCCACCTACCCGGATGCCGACGGCAGCCTGTTCCTGGCCACCTCCCAGGGTGTCTTCGCCGACGCCCCACCCCTGGACGAGCTCGACGCGTCGACCTCCACCGCAGCGACCAACTACCTGCGCTGCCTGACGGGGGACCCGTGCCCCGACGATGACGGCATCACCGTGGTGGTCGACTTCGGTGACCTCGATCCCGACCGCACGACGCAGATCACGTGCGTCGACGGTCCCTTCGCCTCCGACACCAGCGGGCACGACGTCCTCGAGCGAGCCGGTTTCGACACCAGCTACGCGAGCTTCGACTTCGGGGACTCCCTCTGCCAGATCGATGAGCTGCCGACCCTGTCCGAGGGGGAGCCCGCCGATACGTGCTTCGAGGAGGGTTACTGGTCGTACTGGTCGGCTGAGCCCGACGGTGAGTGGACCGCGTACGAGGTGGGTGGCGGCGACAGTCGGCCCGCTGCGGGCACCATCGAGGGGTGGTCGTGGGCGCCGGGGTTCGCCGCTGAGCCGCCGGCGTACGCGACCGATCGAGAGGCAGCGCCGTACTCGCGTGGCATCGATCGCGCCTGCCCGGGGACCTACGACGACGCCTTCACGGACGTGGCGGGGACGACCCACGAGCGGGCCATCCGCTGCCTGGCGGATGCCGAGATCACACGCGGTGTGACCGCTGACCGCTACGCCCCAGGCGCCGACGTCACCCGTGGCCAGGCGGCCTCCCTGCTCGTCCGCTCCTACGAGGCGGCGACCGGGAGCGCGCTCCCGGCCGGGTCGTCGGACTTCATCGACGTCGAGGGATCCACCCACCGGGACAACATCGAGGCCTTGGCCGCGGCGGGCGTCATCAACGGCACCAGCGCGACGACCTTCGACCCGGACGGCACGCTGTCGCGCGGGCAGATGGCCACGCTGCTGGACCGGTTCGTCGACCTGCTCGACGACGACGAGGTGAACGGTTCCGCACCGCAGACCACGACGCGGAACGTCTTCGCTGACGACGACGACTCGGTCCACGCCGGCGCCATCGACCGCCTGGCGGTGCAGGGCGCGGTGTCCGGCCGCGCCGACGGCACCTTCGGGGTGGGCGTCGACGTCGACCGTGGTCAGGTCGCCACGTTCCTGGCTCGGACGCTCGACCTCGCCGTCGAGGTCGGCCACGCCGACCCGGTCGGCTGAGCCACGGCAACGACGACGGAGGGCGGGACCACGTGGTCCCGCCCTCCGTCGTGTTCCGGACCGAACGGCCTGCGTCAGGCCTCGAGCGCCGCCAGGGCGGCGTTGAACCGCTGGCTCGGACGCATCGCCTCGGCCACCAGGTCGCGGTTCGGCCAGTAGTAGCCGCCGGTCTCAACCGGCACGCCCTGCACCGCGTTGAGCTCCGCGACGATCGCGTCCTCCTCGGCCGCGAGTCGGTCGGCGAGCTGACGGAAGGCCTCGGCGAGCTCGGCATCCGTGTCCTGCTGAGCGAGCTCCTGGGCCCAGTACATGGCGAGGTAGAAGTGGCTGCCGCGGTTGTCGAGCTCGCCCACCTTCCGCGACGGGGACCGGCCGTCCTCGAGGAACCGCGCCGTCGCCGCGTCGAGGGTGTCGGCGAGCGCCTGTGCCCGGGCGTTCCCGGTGCTCTCGGCGAGGTGCTCGAACGAGACCGTCAGGGCGAGGAACTCACCGAGCGAGTCCCACCGCAGGTGGTTCTCCTTGACGAACTGCTGCACGTGCTTCGGAGCCGACCCGCCGGCACCGGTCTCGAACAGCCCGCCCCCGTTCATGAGCGGCACGATCGAGAGCATCTTCGCGCTGGTGCCGACCTCGAGGATCGGGAACAGGTCGGTGAGGTAGTCCCGCAGCACGTTGCCGGTCACCGAGATGGTGTTCTCGCCGTCCTTGGCGCGACGCAGGGTGTAGCGGGTCGCCTCGTCGACCGGCATGACCTCGATGGTCAGCCCGTCGGTGTCGTGCTCGTCGAGGTAGGTGTGGACCTTGCGCAGCACCTCGGCGTCGTGGGGGCGGGACTCGTCGAGCCAGAAGATCGTCGGCCAGTCCGTGGCGCGCGCCCGGTTGACGGCCAGCTTGACCCAGTCGCGGACCGGGGCGTCCTTGGTCTGGCACATGCGCCAGATGTCGCCCTCCTCGACCTCGTGCTCGAGCAGGGTGGTTCCGGAGCCGGCGTCACCACCATCGCGCCCCGAACCCGTGGCGACCACCCGGACCGTGCCGGCGGCCTCGATCTCGAAGGTCTTGTCGTGCGAGCCGTACTCCTCGGCCTTCTGCGCCATCAGGCCGACGTTCGGGACGGTCCCCATCGTCGTCGGGTCGAACTGGCCGTTCTGGCGGCAGAACTCGAGCGTCTCGGCGTACAGCGCCGCGTAGCTCGAGTCGGGGATGACCGCCTTGGTGTCCTGCTGCTCGTCGTCGGCGTTCCACATCTGCCCGGAGTCGCGCACGACCACCGGCATCGAGGCATCGATGATGATGTCGCTCGGGACGTGGAGGTTGGTGATGCCGCGGCTCGAATCGACCTGGGCGAGACCCGGTCCGGAGGCGTACGCCGCCTCGATGTCGGCCCGGATCGCGCCCTGCTCGTCGTCGGGGAGCTCCTCGATCGCCCGCTCGAGGCTGGCCATCCCGTCGTTCGCGCTGACGCCGAGCCGTTCGAGGGTGTCGCCGTGTTCGGTGAACACGTCGGCGAAGTAGGCCCGCACGGCGTGGCCGAAGATGATCGGGTCCGAGACCTTCATCATCGTGGCCTTGAGGTGCAGCGAGAACAGCACACCCTTCGCGCGGGCGTCGTCGATCTCGGCGCGGAGGAAGTCCACGAGCGCCCGCCGGCTCATGACCGCGGCGTCGATGATCTCGCCGGCGAGCAGCGGCGTCGAGGCCTTGAGGACGGTCACCTCGCCGTCGGCGGCCTCGTGCTCGATACGGACGTCGGTGGCCTCGTCGACGGTCACGGAGCGTTCGGTCGAACGGAAGTCGCCGCCCGACATGGTGGCCACGTGGCTCGCGGAGTCCTGCGACCACTCGCCCATGCGGTGGGGGTACTTGCGCGCGTACGCCTTGACCGCGGCTGGCGCCCGACGGTCCGAGTTGCCCTCGCGTAGGACCGGGTTGACCGCGCTGCCCTTGACCCCGTCGTACCGTTCGCGGATCTCGCGCTCCTCGTCGGTGGTCGGGTCCTCGGGGAAGTCGGGGACGGCGTACCCGTCCTCCTGGAGCTCGGCGATCGCCGCCTTGAGCTGGGGGATCGAGGCGCTGATGTTCGGCAGCTTGATGATGTTGGCCTCGGGACGCTTGGTAAGCGCACCGAGCTCGGCGAGCGCGTCCTCGACCCGCTGGTCGTCACGCAACCGGTCGGGGAACGCGGCGAGGATGCGACCGGCGAGCGAGATGTCGCGCGTCTCGACGGCGACCCCCGCCGTGCCGGCGAACGCCTCGAGGATGGGGAGCAGCGACTCGGTCGCCAGCGCCGGGGCCTCGTCGGTGTAGGTGTAGATGATCTTCGACACGGGGCAGGTCTCCTGGGCGGCGGACGGCGGTCGTACTGGTCGGCGGGGAGCGAGCGGGCGCCGGACCGGGGCGCCGAGGCTAGTGCCCACCGGCTCGGATCCGATGCGGCCGGTTGGGCGTTCCGCGGGATGAAGGTTAGGCTGCCCTCAATCGTCCGCGACCCCGCGGACGAGGCCCGGCGCACCTCCCGCTCTTCCGGGCGCTCCCCACCACGCACTGGAGGCATCACCGTGCGAACCACCCGACGAACGCGCTTCGCGGCCGCGATGGCCGTCGTCGCGCTCGCCGCGACCGCCTGCGGCAGCTCCGACGAGGAGCCCACCGCGGACCCCACCGAGACCGAGACCGCCGACGATGGCGCCGAGGAGCCCGAGGACGCCGCCGCTGACGGCGATGCCGAGGCTGCGTCGGAGGACGCCGAGGGTCCGCTGACGGTGTACTCCGGACGCTCCGAGGAGCTGGTCGGCGAGATCCTCGACGGCTTGACCGAGGAGACCGGCATCGAGCTCGACGTCCGCTACGGCGACACCGCCGAGCTCGCGGCGACCATCATCAACGAGGGCGACGCCTCACCGGCCGACGTGTACTACGGCCAGGACGCTGGTGCGCTCGGCGCGCTGCAGGCCGAGGGGTTGTTCACCACCCTGCCCGATGAGCTCGTCGACTCGGTCGACCCCGCCTTCGCTTCCACCAGCGGGGAGTGGGTCGGCATCACCGGCCGCGTACGCGTGCTGTCGTACTCGACCGAGCGCACCTCCGAGGACGAGCTGCCCGATTCGGTGCTCGACCTGACCGACCCGGAGTGGTCCGGTCGCGTGGCGTGGGCCCCGACCAACGGCTCGTTCCAGGCCTTCGTGACGGCGCTGCGGCTCACCGAGGGCGAGGACGTCGCCCGTGACTGGCTCGAGGGGATGATCGCCAACGACGTCCAGGAGTACGAGAACAACTCCTCCCAGCTCGAGGCGATCGAGCGTGGCGAGGTCGACGTCGGCATCGTGAACCACTACTACCTCGCCCGGTTCACCGCCGAGGACCCGGACTTCCCGGTCGCGAACAAGTACCTGCCGGGCGACATCGGTGGGCTCGTCAACGTCGCCGGCGTCGGCGTGCTCAACAGCACCGATCAGCCGTCGGCCGCCGAGGAGTTCGTCGCCTACCTGCTCAGCGACGAGGTGCAGGAGTTCTTCGGCACCGAGACCGCCGAGCGCGAGTTCCCCGCGGTGACCGGTATCGAGGCGACCGACCTGCCGAGCATCGAGGAGCTGTCGCCGCCGGACGTCGACCTCTCCGAGCTCGAGGACCTGCAGGGCACCATCGCGCTGCTCCAGGAGACCGGGGCGCTGGAGTAGGGCGAGAGGGCCCAGGTCCGCCGGTCGCTACCGTCCCGCTGTGACCGAGACCAACGTGCCCGCGCCCGTCGATCCGCTCGACACCACGGCCCCCGCCCCGCAGACGCGGTGGCGGGGGCCGCGTCGTGCGAGCGGGTCGATCACCCCCCTGGTCACCGTGCCCGCGGTGGTCGTCGCCGTCGCGATGCTCGTCCCCGCCGCCCACCTCGTCCTGCAGGCCGGCGAGCTGCCGTTCGACCGCATCGTCGAGATCGCGACCGACGCGGGCACCCTCCGGCTCACCCTCCAGACGCTGGGTCTGGCCGCCGCCGTGACGGTGGCCTCGCTGCTGCTCGGGGTCCCGCTCGCGTGGCTGACGGTGCGCAGCGACCTGCCAGCCCGCCGCTTCTTCGCCATCGCGACCGCGTTGCCGCTGGTCATCCCGACCTACGTCGGGGCCTACGCGATCCTCGCGACCTTCGCCCCCGGTGGGCTGGTCGAGGAGTGGTCCGGCGTGCGGCCTCCCTCCCCGTACGGCTTCACCGGTGCGTTCGCGGCGCTGACGCTGTTCACCTACCCGTACGTGCTGCTGACCTGCCAGGCAGCGTTGCGCGGTATCGACCCGCGCCTGGAGGAGGCGTCGCGCTCGCTCGGCCGCGGACCCGTCGCGACCTTCCTGCGCGTCACGCTGCCGCAACTGCGTCCCGCCGCCGCGGCTGGCGGGCTCCTCGTGACGCTGTACGTGTTGAGCGACTTCGGCGCCGTGTCGATGCTGCGCTACTCGACCTTCACCCGGGCGCTGTACACCCAGTTCCGTTCCGCCTTCGACCGGGCGCCAGCCGCGGTGCTCGCGCTGGTGCTGGTCACCATCACCGTGGTCGTGCTGGTGATCGAGGCCCGGTTCGCCAAGGACCGCGGCGGCCAGTTCCGCACCCGGGCCGGTACCCGCGACCACTCGATCGTCCCCCTGCGGGCCTGGCGGTGGCCAGCCGCGGCCTTCGCCGTCGCGGTGGTGTCGGCGGGGCTGGTCGTGCCGGTGACGGTGGTCGGCTACTGGTTGGTGCGGGGGATCCGCGCCGACGAGCCGATCTCGCTCGTGTACGGCGCCGCTGGTCGGAGCCTCCTGGTCGCCGCGCTCGGTGCGGTGGTCGCGACGCTGGCCGCGCTCCCGATCGGCATCTGGTCGGCACGTTCCACCTCTCGGGTCGCGCGGGCGGTGGAACGCTCGTCGTTCACCGGGTACGCGCTGCCCGGGATCGTCGTCGCGCTCGCGCTCGTCTACGTGGGGATCCGGGTCACGCCCTCGCTCTACCAGACGCTCACGATGCTCGTCTTCGCCTACGTCGTGCTCTTCCTCCCGCAGGCGGTGGGCTCGATCCGGACCTCGCTGCTCCAGGTCCCGTCGAGCCTCGAGGAGGCGTCGCGGACCCTCGGCGCGGGGCGCGTGCGCACCCTCGGGCGCGTCCTGCTCCCGCTGTCCAGCCGAGGTGCCATCGCCGGCGGTTCGCTGGTGTTCCTCACGGCGATGAAGGAGCTGCCCGCGACCCTGTTGCTCGCACCGACGGGGTACGACACCTTGGCCGTGCGCGTCTGGTCCGCCACGCGCGAGGCCTTCTTCGCTCGGGCGGCCGCGCCGGCGCTGTTCCTGATCGTCCTCGGGTCCGTGCCGCTGGCGGTGCTCAGCATCCGGGGGCGTCGTGGCGACGGCCCGTCCGGCTGACGATCAGCTGGCCACGGGGAAGGTCACGATCGGACCGAGCACGGCCACGTCGACGCGGTCGCCGCGCTGGAGGTCGAGCAGCGGCCCCCGCCGGGCTCGGATCGAGGTGCCGTCGGCGAGCCGGACGTGCACGAGCTGGTCGTGACCGAAGTACTCGATCCCGGTGATGGTGGCGGTCCCCTGGGGGTGGGCCGAGACCTGCAGGGACTCCGGCCGCACGACCGCAGCCACCTGGGCGGAGGTGACGGCGTCAGCCGTCGGCAGCTGGCCGAGGGCGGTGTCCACCAGGAAGGTGTCGACCCGCTCGGCGGGCAGGACGTCCGCCTCGCCGACGAACCCCGCGACGAAGCGCGTGGCGGGCCGGGTGTAGAGCGTCTGCGGGTCGTCGATCTGGTGGATCCGGCCCGCGTCCATGACCGCGATGCGGTCGGCGAGGCTCAGCGCCTCCTCCTGGTCGTGGGTGACGAACACCGCGGTGGCGTCGGCAGCACGCAGGATGGCGCGGACCTCCTCGCGGACCGTGGCCCGAAGGGACGCGTCGAGGTTCGAGAACGGCTCGTCGAGCAGGATCAGCTCCGGGGACGGCGCGAGCGCGCGGGCCAGCGCGACGCGCTGCTGTTGGCCGCCGGAGAGCGCGGCGGGCAGACGTCGACCGAGGTCGGCGAGTCCGACCAGGTCGAGCACCTCGGCGACCCGCTCCCGGCGCTCGCGGCGGGGGAGGTGTCCGAGCCCGTAGGCGACGTTGCGAGCCACCGACAGGTGGGTGAAGAGCGCGTAGTCCTGGAACACCAGGCCCACCGGGCGCTTCTCGGGCGGCACGTGGGTGCGGTGGTCGGCCACGGTCCGGTCGTCGATGACGATCTCGCCCGCGTCGGGGGCGAGCAACCCGGCGATCATGCGCAGCACCGTGGTCTTGCCGCAGCCGGAGGGTCCGAGGAGGGCGGTCAGGCTGCCGCGTGGGACCTCGAGGTCGACGCCGTCGACCGCCACCGTGGCGCCGTAGGCCTTGGCGAGCCCACGACACGCCAACGCGGTGGTCCGCGTCGGGGTCGGCAGGTCCAGCGTGACCACGGGAGCTCATCGGTCGGGTGCTAGGTGAGGCTACCCTTCCTCGCTGCGTTCGCGCACCTCGGCAGCGGTCACCGCGCCACCGCCCGGGCCGTGGCCAGGCACCTGCCGTCGCTAGGCTCGGGACCATGAGTGCCCCCGAGCCCCTGCCCTCGCCCGACCCCGCCCCGCGGCGTGTCGTGACCGTCCTCGGCGACCGGGTGCTGGTCGCCCCGCCGGATGACGCGGAGCGCCGGACCAGAGCGGGGATCGTGATCCCGGCCACGGCCCGGTCCGTGGAGCGCAAGGGGATCTGGGGGGCCACGCTGAGCGTCGGCCCGCACGTCCGACACGTCACGGTCGGTGACGAGGTGCTCTACCTCCCCGAGGACGCCATCGAGGTCGACGTCCAGGGCGACAGCTACCTCATCGTCCGCGAACGGGACGTCCACGCCGTCGGCTCCGACGCCGCGGCGGACACCAACACCGGCCTCTACCTCTGAGCCACCAGGAGCCGCCCGTGTCGATCGCGTCCTCCTCCGCCGCCGGACCACCCCCCGGGATGCGGGTCCGTCTGTCGTCCAACGAGTCGCCCTACGGCCCCTCGCCCGCGGCCGTGGAGGCAGCGTCGCGCGCGGCGGCCGAAGCGCACCTCTACCCCGACGACCAGTCGGTGGCGCTGCGCACCGCGATCGCCGAGGAGCGGGGTACCTCTCTCGAACAGGTCGCCGTCGGCAACGGCTCGGCCGCGCTGCTCATGGACGCCATCGGTTGCCTCGCCCGCCGCGGCGACGACGGCGTGGTCCCCGAGGTGCTGGCCTTCGAACGCAGCTTCATCGTGCACCGCCTGGCGGCGAGGAACGCCGACGCCCGGTACGTCGAGGTCCCCGACGGTGGACCGGCGACCGGCGACCGGGACGGCTACCGCCGGGACCCCGAGGCGCTGCTCGCCGCCGTCACCGACGCGACGCGGATCGTGGTCATCGACAACCCCGGCAACCCGACCAACAGCCACCTGTCGGGGTCCGAGCTGACCGCGCTGCTCGCCGAGCTCCCCGAACGGGTGACGGTGGTGCTCGACGAGGCCTACCACGACTACGCGGCCGGGGACCCGTCGTACGCGACCTACGACGCGCTCGACATCGCCCACCCGCGGGTCCTGGTGACCCGCACCTTCTCGAAGGCGCACGCCCTCGCGGGGCTCCGCATCGGCGTGGTGACCGGACCGGCCGACCTCGTCGCGGAGGTCGACGGCTGGCGGCCGCGCTTCAACGTCACGGCGGCGTCCCAAGCGGCCGCGATCGCGTCGCTCGGCGACCGCGCCCACCTCGAGGACGGGGTGGCGCGCACGCTCGATGGCCGCTCGCGCGTGATCGATCACCTGCGGGGGATGGGCGTGCCGGTCTCCGGCGGGCTCGGCAACTTCGTGACGATCGAGCTCGGCCAGCCGGCGGAACCCGTCGTCGAGGCGTACGCCGCCCACGGGATCGGGGTCCGGCCGCTGCAGCCCTACGGCATGCTCGAGCAGATCCGCGTCAGCGTCGGCACCCCCGACGAGGTCGGCGCGTTCCTCGAGGCGTCCGACGACGTGCTCACCACTGTCGCTTCCCGCCGCTGAGCCCCCGGGAGCGGCGCCGTACGCTCCCCTCCCGCCTACGACCTGAGGCTGCCACCGTGCGTCGCCGCTCCGCGATCCCCACCCTGCTGCTCTCGGCGGTGGTCGTCCTCACAGGCTGCGAGGTTGGGGACCCGGTCGCCGACTTCGGCCCGGGTGCACCGACCGCCGACTCGCCGGAGCTGCCGGCCGACCGCGGCCTCGATGTCGGTGAGGTCGACGCGCCCAGCGATCTGCCGCCTCAGGATGCCCGGTTGGCCGAGGTCGACTGGCCGGCCGCCGCGGGGTGGATCGCGCGCGAGAACGCGGCGGGGCGGCCGGTCGTGATCAACTTCTTCGCCAGCTTCTGCGAGCCGTGCAAGCGCGAGCTGCCGCTGCTGCTCGAGACCGCGGCCGCCGAGGGCGACGTCAGCTTCCTCGGCGTCCACACCAACGAACAGCTCGGTCTCGGCGACGAGATGGTCGACGAGTACGACATCGCCTTCCCCACCTTCCACGACCCGACCGGGGACGTGGTGTTCGAGGTCGGTGGTCGCGGGCTGCCGCACACCGTCGCGTTCGACACCGACGGACGCCTCGTCAGCCGGATCTTCGGGGAGCTGACCGAGTCGAGCCTCGCGCAGCTGCTCGACGAGGCACGCTGAGGTGCCGTCGGGCCCCGCGCTGCCGTCGGGCCCCGCGCTGCCGGCGGGTACCGCAGCGCGCACGGTGCGGACCCCCGGTGCAGCGCGGACGGATGGCGCGCCGGTCGAGCTCGCCGTGGCCGAGATCGGTGACCCCGCGGACCCCGGCGTCGTGTTGGCCCACGGGGTCGGTTCCTCCGCGCGGTTCGTGGCGGCGGCCTGTGCTGCTCCGCTGCGCGCGGCCGGGTACCGCTTGGTCACCTATGACGCCCGCGGTCACGGTGCCTCGACCCCGTGTCCCGCCGTCGCCGACCACGACCTCGACACGCACGCGGCCGACCTCGCCGCCGTCGTCGCGGTGGCCGGTCCCGTCGTGGCGGTCGGCGGCATCTCGCTCGGTGGGCACGCCGCGCTCCGTTGCGGTCTCGACCTGCCGACCGTCGTCTGTCTACCGGCCTGGATCGGCCGCGCCACGGCGGGCCACGGGCCGCACGCGCTGGTGGCCGACGAGGTACGACGCGTCGGGATCCCCACCATCGTCGACCGGCTCCGTGACGACCCCGCGGTACCCCGGTGGCTGCGTGAGACGCTCGTGACCGACTACGGCCGGCACGACGAGGCGAGCCTGGCCGCGGCGCTGACCGCGCTCGACGGCGCGGCCGGCCCCAGCGAGGGCGAGGTCGCGGCGCTGCAGCGAGCGTTGGCGGTCGTGGCGTGGCGGGAGGACCCGGGCCACCCGTTCGCGGTCGCCGAGCACCTGGTCGCGCTGGCGCCCCGAGCGTCGCTCACCGAGCTGGCTATCGACGACCTCGAAGCGTCGCTGACCCGCCTCGGCGACGCCGTCGTCACGGCCCTCGGGAACCTCCACCTCGACCCGGCGCCGTCGGGCGGCTGACGTCCGTCGTGTGCCCAGCGACACCCCGGGGTGACGTGGGCCACCCGGGTGACGTGGGCCACCCGGGGGACGTGAGCCACCCGGGGGACGCGATGCGCCCGGGGGGACGTGACCCGCCCGGGCCTCAGCGGTCCGGATCGGCCGGGGGCGTCGTCGGGGTGTCGAAAGTGATGGGTGCGCCGAAGGCGGCGCGTCGGCCCGCCCGTCGGAGCGCCCGCAGGATGGGGGTCCCGGTGATCACGACCAGGGTGCCGGTCAGCAGCGCCCGGGGGATGTCGAAGCCCAACGAGGTCGCGAGGGTGAAGGTCAGGAAGCGGCGGAGGTTGTCGACCACCGCGTCCCCCGGCACGTACGACAGCGCCGTCACCGTCTGGCCGCTGAGCACGAACGGCCACACGGTCAGGTTGAGCAGCAGCCCGTAGAACAGCCCCGCGAAGGCACCGTAGAGGCCGAGGACGGCCAGTTCGGTTCGTCCCCTGAGCCGTGCGGGCAGCAGGCCAGCCCCGGCCGACACCCAGGCGGCACCGAGCATCTGGAACGGCAACCACGGACCGACGCCGGCGGTGACCAGGGCCGAGGCGAACAACGTGGTGGCGCCGAGCGCGAACCCGAACCCCGGCCCGTAGGCGCGGCCGGCGAGGACCAGCAGGAAGAAGATCGGTTCGAACCCGGCGACCCCCGTCCCGAGCGGTCGGAGCGCCGCCCCGGCAGCGGCCAGCACGCCGAGCATCGCCACCGTGCGGGCGTCCATGCCGTCCTCGGCGAGCTCCGCCACCACGACGGCCAGGATGAGCGGGAGCAGCAGCGCGAACAGCAACGTCGGATCCCCGACGCGTGCGAGCGGCGCGTCGGCGGTGGTCAGCAGCGGCCAGGTGAAGGCGATGAGGCCGATGAGGGAGGTGACCGTCAGCGCGATCGCGGCCCGGGGACGGATCGTCAGGGGGCTGGTTCGTCGCACGGTGAGGTCGGTGGGCGCGGTCGGTGGCGCGGTCACGGCAGCACATCCAGGGCGTCGGCGACCTCGGAGACCGTCAGCCACGGGCCGGGACCGAGGACCTTGCTGACCTGTGGGGCGAAGGCCGGGGAGCCGACGACCACCTCCTCGGTGGGGCCGTCGGCCACCACCTCGCCATCGGCGAGCACGATCGTCCGGGTGGCGACCTCCGCGACGAGCTCGACGTCGTGTGTCGCCAGCAGGATCGCCCGGCCATCGGCGGTGAGCTCGTCGAGGATCTCCACCAGCCGCACCTTGGCCCCGAGGTCGAGACCGCGGGTCGGCTCGTCGAGCAGCAGCACCGGTGGGGCCGCCGTCAGCACGATCGCCAGGACGAGGGCGAGCCGCTGGCCCTCGGACAGGTCACGGGGGTGGTGGTCGTCGTCGAGGCCGGGAACGAGCCGGTCGAGGAGCCGGCGACAGCTGCCACCGGGGACACCCGCGTCGTCGTCCGCCGCGGCGCACTCCTCGGCGATCGTCGGGGCGTACAGCAGGTCGGCGGGCTGTTGGGGGACGAGCCCCACCTGCGAGATGAGCGCCGGACCCGACAGCTCCGCGGGGTCGAGCCCCCCGACCGTCACCTGGCCGGCGGCGGGACGGACCGTGCCGGTGAACGCGCTGAGCAGGCTCGACTTGCCCGCGCCGTTGCGTCCCATCAGCGCCACGGTCTCGCCGGCGCGGAGCTCGAGCGAGGTTCCGCGGAGCGCGACCGTCGGCCCGTACCGGACGACGAGGTCGCGTGCGGCGGCCAGCGTCGGCCCCGCGCCCGCGGGATCGCGGTGGGGGCGCAGGTCGGCGAGCTGTTCGCGGAGCGGTCCCGCCTGGCGGCGAGCCTGACGGACGGTCAGGGGGAGGGGCGACCACCCGCCGATCCGGCCGAGCTCGACCACCGGCGGTGCGACGGGCGCGGCGGCCAGCACCGTCGCGGGGTCCCCGATCAGCGGCGGGTGGCCGCCGGGACGGAGGAGCACGACCCGGTCGGCGAACTGGACCACCCGTTCGAGCCGGTGCTCGGCGAGCAGGACCGTCATGCCGAGGTCGTGGACCAGCCGGTGCAGGGCTGCCAGCACCTCCTCGGCCGCTGGTGGGTCCAGGGCGGAGGTGGGCTCGTCGAGGACGAGCACCCGCGGCCCGACCGCCAGGACCGCCCCGATCGCGACGCGCTGCCGTTCGCCACCCGACAGGCTCCGGATGGGCCGGTGACGCAGGTGCACGAGCCCGAGCAGGTCCAGGGTCTCCTCGACACGGCGACGCATGACGTCCGGCGCGATGGCCAGCGACTCCATCCCGTAGGCCAGCTCCTCCTCGACGACGTCGGTGACCATGCCGGCCAGCGGGTCCTGGCCGACGACCCCGACGAGGTCGGCGAGATCGCGGGGCGGGTGGGTGCGGGTGTCGCGCCCGCCGACGGTGACCCGCCCGCGGAGCGTCCCGCCCGTGGCGTGGGGGACGAGGCCGTTCACGGTCCGCAGCAGCGTGGTCTTGCCCGTCCCGGTCGGGCCGACCACGAGGCACAGCTCGCCCTCGGGCACGTGGAGGGTCAGGTCGGTGAGCGACGGTTCGGACGCCCCGTCGTAGGTCACCGTGACCCGGTCGAGGTCGATCACGCGGGGACCTCCGCACGCTCGTGGTCGGCGTGGGCATCGAGTTCGTCCCGCGCCGGGCGGGTCCCGTGGAGCGCCGGTGGGGGGGTGGCGAACGCGGGGAGCAACGCGAGGACGATCCCGGCCGCGCCGATCGGTGGGAACGGTGGGACCAGCGAGGACGGCGGTGGCGTGATCGCGGTGGGTTCCACGACCCCCGCGACGATCACGAGCGCCGCGGCTCCCAGCCCGGAGCCGGCGGTCAGCCACTCGGCGCCGAGCCAGGGATCGGGTCGGTAGCGGGTCCGGATGGTGCGACGGCCGGCGAGGTGCATGCCGGCGACGCAGGTCGCGAGCCCGGCGGCCAACGTGCCGAGCGCGACGGGGAGCGAGGAGGTCGCGTCGAGCAGGCCGTAGACGCCGAAGCTGGCGCCGAGGAGGCCCGCCAGCAGCAGCGCCCCCGTGGTGCGGCGGATCCGTTCGGGCACCGCCGCACGGCGGCCGTAGCCGCGGCTGTCCATCGCGGCCGCCAGCGCGAGCGACCGTTCGAGCGCGTCCTCGAGGACCGGGAGGGCGACCTGCACGATCGAGCGTGGACCGCGGTGCGGTCGGCCCCGCAGGCGACGGGCCGCACGGATGCGTTGGACCGATCCCACCAGCTGGGGGGTGAAGGAGATGGCGACCACGACCGCGACGCCGACCTCGTGGAGGGCCGCCGGCATGATAGCGAGCAGGCGCTTGGGGTTCGCGAGCGCGTTGGCGGCACCGATGCAGAGCAGCAACGTCGCGAGCCGGAACCCGTCGGTGCTCGCCGCGAGGACGGCCTCGGCGGTGACCGGACCGCCGAGGGTCATCCCCGCGGCCCACTCGGGGAGCGGGACCACCGGCAGGGTGAACAGCAGCCGTCCCGGCTGCGAGGGGGCGAGCAGGACCTGGAACACCGTGCGGAACAGCAGGACCGCGACCGCGATCCTCAGGAAGACCCCGAAGGCTCGCGCCCACGGCGCTTCGGTCCGTCGCGCCGTCACGACGTACCCGAGGACGGCGACCAGCAGGAGCAACAGGAGCAGGTTGGTGGTGCGCGACGCGGCCGCGGCACACCCGAGCGCCCACAGCCACCACGCGCCCGGGTGGAGCTGGCGGGGGATCGCTGCCGTCACAGGACCGAGCCATCGTCGCGTCGGCGCGCGCGGAGCACGGCGGCACCCGCGACCCCTGCCACCAGGGTGAGACCCACGGCTGGCCCGACGATGGAGCCACCACCCGGCGGGTCGCCGACGGTGACCGGATCGCCGAGGGCCTCGGCGTCATCGGCGGCGACGTCCGCTCCCTCCGAGCTCGTGTCGTCGGTCCCGTCGTCGCTCGTCGCTGCCTCGTCGGGCTCCGTCGCGTCCGTCTCGTCCTCGTCGTCGGAACCGGCGTCCGCGGACCCGGCGTCCTCCAGCGGGGCCGTGGGCGCGGTGGTCTCGTCCTCGACAGCATCGCCGGGTGCGTCGTCCGACCCGCTCGGAGCGTCCGGGGTCGGGCTCGGACGCGGTGTCGAGGTGGACGGGCTGCGGCTCGGAGACGGCTCCGGGTCGGGGCGGTCGGTGCCACCCTCGTCCTCGCCGCTGTCCGGCTCGGGGGAGGGGTCGCGGTCCGGCGTCGCAGGTGGTGGTGTGGACGGTGGGCTGCCGCTGCCGAAGACCCACGCCTCGGCGCTGCCGGGTGGCGGCGTGCGGTTGCCCGCACCGCGGGTGTTGTAGGTCCAGCTGCTGTCGCCGGCTGCGGCCGACCAGTAGGACCAGTAGGCGTCCGCCGGAGCGCCGTTGCAGGGGTTGGGGTAGCCGTCGATCGTGCACACGAACCCGGGCTGCCCGGGGACGAAGGTGTACGTGAACCCGGCCGACTCGAGCGCTGCCAGCCCGTCGGCGGGTCGACCGGATGCGCAGCGTTCGGCGACGGTCGATGACGTGCGTTCGACCCGCACGGAGACCCCGTCGCAGGCGGCGGCCTCGGCGTGGTCCGGCACCGCGCCGGCGACGCCGGTGATCACCAGCAGGAGCAGGACGGCCACGAGCCGGAGCTGGCGGATCGGTGCGGTGCGGGACGACACGGAGAGTCCTCTCGCGGGCGTCCCCGGGTCGCGCGGCCTCGGACGACGACGCCCCTCGCGTAGACGCGAGGGGCGGTGGCGACCGGGTGGACGGCTGACGTCACCCGGGCTCCGCCCCGTGAACCTCGACGGGTGGTGGAGCCGCTCGCGCCAGGCAGGTGCTCCGACTCGTCGCCAGGCCGTCACCACCGAGGTGGGACGGGGCGACCTACGGTTGCGGGTCAGCGCCGGGTTCCGACCGGACTTCCCCCACCGGGTGCGCGTGGTTGTGCCGGTGAGGTGAGCACGCGGTCCGCGACGGTGTCAACCGCGCGAGGCGTGCCTGCGCCGGCGTCACGCGCCGTCACCCGCTCCGGGGTCATCCGACGCAGCCAGGTCGCGCTTGGCGAGCGCGGCGCGGACGACCCGGGAGGCGGGCGCGCGGCCGAGCTGGTCGGCCATCCAGCCGCTGACGTCGAGCAGCGCCTCGAGGTCGACGCCGGTCCGGACCCCCGCGCCGTCGAGGGCGTAGAGCAGGTCTTCGGTCGCGAGGTTCCCCGTGGCGCCCGGCGCGTAGGGACACCCACCGAGGCCCCCGGCCGAGGTGTCGGCCACACGCACCCCGGCTTCGAACGCTGCGAGGGTGTTGGCCAGGCCCTGTCCGTAGGTGTCGTGGCAGTGGACCGCCAGCCGGTCGATCCCGACGTCGTCGGACACCGCGGCCACCAGGGACTGCACCTGCAGGGGGGTGCCCACACCGATGGTGTCGCCGAGCGAGATCTCGGCGCAGCCGAGCTCGACGAGCGCCGAGGTCACCCGGCGGACGTCGTCGACGGGCACCTCGCCCTGGAACGGGCAGCCGCAGACGGTGGACACGTAGCCGCGTACGCGCAGGCCCGCGTCGGTCGCCCGGCGGACGACGGGCGCGAACATCTCGAGCGAAGCGTCGATGGAGCGGCCGAGGTTCGCCTCGCTGAAGCCCTCGGAGGCGGCGGCGAACACCGCGACCTCGTCCACCCCGGCCTCGAGCGCGCGGTCGAGCCCGCGCTCGTTCGGCACCAGGACGGGGTAGCGGACCCCGTCGCGACGCTCCAGCGCAGCGAGGACCTCGGCGGCATCCGCCAGCTGCGGCACCCACTTCGGCGACACGAAGGAGGTCGCCTCGACCACGGGCAGGCCCGTGGCGGCCAAACGTTCGATGAAACCGACCTTCACGTCGGTCGCGACCGTCCCGGCCTCGTTCTGGAGCCCGTCGCGGGGACCGACCTCGACGATCGTGATCTCGTCCGGCAGCTGCCAGGTCACGACGCCTCCTCGTCCGTGTCCGGCGTGAAGCTCAGCAACGGGGTCCCGGCATCGACCGCGTCGCCGACACCGACGTGCAGCGCGGTCAGCGTGCCCGCGACCGGCGCCGCGATGGGGTGTTCCATCTTCATCGCCTCGACGACCAGCAGCGTGGTCCCGGCGGCCACGTGCTCGCCCACCGCCACGGGTGCGGCGATCAGGGAGCCGGGCATCGGCGAGGCGAACGATCCCTCCCCGACCGTCGCGCGGTCGTCGAGGTGACGCGTGACCGGCTCGTGCTGGAGCGACACCGTCCGACCGCCGGTGTGGACCCAGACGGTGACCGCGCCGTCGGCATCCCGGGTCGTGGTCACCCGTGCGCTGACCGGCCGACCGTCGATGTCGACCGACCACGTGCCGTCGCTGGTGACGTCCCGGACCCGTACGCAGCGGCCGACACCGTCGTCGCCCGTCACGGTGAGCGGTGGCGTGGCCGACCCGTCGGAGGCCGCCGCGACGCGCAACCGGTGGACCTGGTCACGGTCGTGCAGGGTGATGACGGGACCGCCCTGCCCACCGATGCGGAGCGGCCCGAGCGCCGACGGCCACCCCGGGCTCGACCGGCCGCCCTCGCCGCGCAGCACCGCGAGCGCAGCCACGTCCAGGGCGTCGGTGCTCGCGCCGTCGGGTGCCCACCCCCCGAGGTGGTCGTCGAGGAAGCTGGTGGTCAGATCGCCATCGCGGTGCGCCGGGTGGTCGAGGATGGCGGCGAGCAGCTCGAGGTTGGTGACCACGCCGTGGCCGACCGTGGCGCGGACCGAGCCCAGCAGCCGATCGATGGCCGTG
>JBBECA010000057.1:0-24037 GCA_040882055.1 Nitriliruptor sp. | reverse complement strand
GCGATGGAGGTCACCTGCTTGTCGGTGATGCCGCACGGCACGATGCCCTGGAAGTCGCCGAGGTCGGGCACGACGTTGGTCGCCCACCCGTGCGTGGTGACGTAGCGGGCCGACACGTGGACGCCGACCGCGGTCACCTTGGCGTCCCCGACCCACACCCCGGAGAACCCCGCGACCCGGCCCGCGGCGATGCCGAACCCGTCGAGGACGCGGAGGTTGAGCTCCTCGAGCGTGCGAACGTGGTCGACCACCCGCGGCCCGTCGAGCTTCCAGATCGGGTAGCCCACGAGCTGTCCGGGCCCGTGGTAGGTCACGTCGCCGCCGCGGTCGATGCGGTGCACCTCGATACCGCGGCGGGTCCGCTCCGCCGCGTCGAAGACGAGGTTGGTGTCGTCCGCCCGCCGGCCGAGGGTGTAGACGGGTGGGTGCTCGAGCAGCAGCACCACGTCGCCGATCTCGTCGCGCGCGCGCCGGTCCGCCAGCTCGCGTTGCCACCCCCACGCGGTCAGGTACGGGACCGTGCCGGCGTGGACGACCGTCACCGCCGCGTCCGCGGCCGCCCGCAGGGTCCGCGGGTCGCCGGGCGCGCGGGACACGGGGCTCAGAACCCGAGCTCGCCGCGGAAGTCGTGGGTCTCGAGCGTGTACTTGAGGTCCTGGAGGAACCGGGCCGTGTCCGCGCCGTCCACCATCCGGTGGTCGTAGGACAGGCACAGGTAGCTCATGTGGCGGATGGCGATCGAATCGCCGTAGCTGTCGGAGACCACCACCGGGCGCTTCTCGATCGCGCAGGCGGCGAGGATCGCGACCTGCGGTGGGGTGAAGATCGGCGTGTCCCAGAGCGTGCCCCGGGACCCGGTGTTGGTGATGGTGAAGGTGCCGCCGGAGATGTCATCGGGCTGCAGCTTCTTGGACCGGGCGCGGCTGGCGATCTCGCCGATGCGGCGTGCGAGACCCGGGACGGTCAGATCCTGCGCGTCCTTGATGTTCGGCACGAGCAGCCCGTGTTCGGTGTCGACCGCCATCCCGAGGTTGATGTAGCTGTGGAACGTGGCGGTGCCCGACTCCATGTCGATCGAGCTGTTCAGCGCGGGGTGGCGCGGCAGGACCATGCACACGGCGCGGGAGATCAGCGGCAGCGGTGACAGGCTGGCGCCCTCGCGGGCCTTGAAGTCGTCCTTGACCGCGGCGCGCAGGTTCATGATCGCGGTGAGGTCGACCTCGACGGCCGCGGTGAGCTGGGCGGTGGTCTGCAGGGCGCTGTGCATCGCCTTGGCGGTGGCCTTGCGCACCCGCGTCAGGTCCTGCACGACCTCGCGCTCGCCACCGAAGTCGATCTGCAGGGGAGAAGCTTCCGGGCGCGACCGGTCGGCCGGTGCGGCGGGCGCGGCCGGGGGAGGCGTCGGCGCGGAGCGCGCCGGGCTGCCGCCCCCCGTCTGGGCGGCGGGCGCCTGGTCCTGCTCGGTGTCGCTGCCGCCCGTGTCGCGCTCGCCGCCGGCCGCGATCGCCCGGTCAGCGTCCTCACGGGTGATACGGCCCCCCGGGCCGGTGCCACGCACGTCGTCGGCGGACAGGCCCGCCTCGCGGAGGAGCTTGCGGACCAGGGGCGAGGTCAGCGCGGCGTCACCCGAGGTGTCGCCCGAGGAGCCGCCCGAAATCGACCGGCTGGCAGCGGACCCGCCGGAGTCCGAGGTCGACTTCTCGTCGCCGTCCGCGCCCGCGTCCGCGTCGGCACCACCCGAGATGGGCTCGTCGCTCTGGGCGGGGTCGGACTGGTCGGCATCGAGGTTCTCGGGATCGTCGACGTCCTCGCCGTCGCCGGCGTCCTCGGTCGAGGTGTCCTCGGCCGCGCCGTCGTCGGCGTCCGCCGCGTCGTCGCTGTCGTCGCTGTCGTCCGCGGCGCCCTCGCCGATGACGACGATGACCTGGCCGACGGCGATCTCCTCGTCGACCTCGGCCTTGAGCTCCTGGACGGTGCCGGCGACGGGGGAGGGGATCTCGGTGTCGACCTTGTCGGTGGAGATCTCGACCAGTGGCTGGTCGACCTCGACCTCGTCACCGACCTCGACGAGCCAGGCGGTGATGATGCCTTCCGTGACGGACTCGCCCAGTTCCGGGAGCTCGACCTCGGTAGCCACGTGTTGAATCTCCTCTGCGGTGCGCTCGCACCGCGTCGTGCTCGGCGGCTCGCGTGACCTCAGCCGTGGAGGGCACGGCCGGCGAGCGCGAGGTGGGCCTCACCGATCGCCTCGCCGAAGGACGGGTGGGCGTGGATGAGGTGGGCGACGTCGGTGGGCAGCGCCTCCCAGTTGTAGATCAGCTGGCCTTCGCTGATGAGGTCGGTCGCGCGTGGCCCGACCATGTGCACCCCGAGGATGCGCCCGGCGCCACCCTCGGCGTCGTCGTCCTTCTCGGCGATGAGTTTGACCATGCCGGTCGCCTTCATCATCGCTGCACGACCGAGCGCCTGGAAGGGGTAACGCTCGGTGACGACCTCGAACCCGGCGTCCTTCGCCTGGGCCTCGGTGTAGCCGACCGAGGCGACCTCGGGGTGGGAGTAGGTGACGCGGGGGACCCCGAGGTAGTCGATCGGCAGCACGTCGAGTCCGGCGAGCTGATCGGCGACGAGGAAGCCCTCGGCGAACGACGCGTGCGCCAAGCCGAGCGTCGCGATGACGTCACCGACGGCGTAGACGCCATCGACGTTGGTGCGGCAGTACTCGTCCACGGTCACGAACCCGCGGTCGTCGACCTCGATCCCCGCGGCATCGAGCCCGGCGCCCTCGGTGACGGGGCCGCGGCCGACGGCGACCAGCAGCAGGTCGGCCTTGAGCTCCTCGTCACCCTTGCCGGTCTCGACGGTGACCGTCATCGACCGCGAGGTGGTCTTGACGTCGGTGACCTTGACGCCGGTCCGGGCTTCGATGCCCCGCTTGCGGAAGGCGCGTCCGATCTCCTTCGAGCTGTCGGCGTCCTCGAGGGGCAGGAGCCGGTCCTCGAGCTCGACGACCGTGACCTCGACCCCGAAGGCGTGCCACGCCGTCGCGAACTCCATGCCGACCGCGCCGGCGCCGAGGATGATGGCCTTCTTGGGCAGCTTGTCGAGCGAGAGGGCGTGGTCGGAGCTGATGACGCGCTTGCCGTCGAACGGCGCGAACGGCAGCTCACGCGGCGTGGATCCGGTGGCGATGACCAGCGCGGGCGCGGACAGCTGCTTCGTGTCGTCACCGTCGTCGAGGGTCACCTCGACCTCGCCCTTACCGGTCACGACGCCGCTGCCGATGAAGGTCTCGACCCCTCGGCCCTTGAGCGCCCCCTGGAGGCCCTTCCACATCTTCTCGACCACAGCGTCCTTGTGCTGGTTCAGGGCCTTCACCTCGATGCCCTGGTAGTCGAGGGTCACGCCGAAGTCGGCCGCGTCCTGGGCCTGTTCGGCGACGTCTGCGGTCTGCAGGATCGCCTTGGTCGGGATGCAGCCCCAGTGCAGGCAGGTGCCGCCGACCTTCTCGCGCTCGACCAGCGCCACGTCGAGCCCGAGCTGGGCGGCGCGGAGCGCCACGGAGTAGCCACCGGTACCGGCGCCCAGCACGATCACGTCGTGGGTGTGGCCCTCTCCCTTCTCGACGCGGCCACCGGACGGAGCGGCGGCGGAGCCACCCGTACCGCCGGCGTCGGACGTGTCGCGCTCAGCCGCGTCGCCACCGTCGTCTGCGTCGTCCTCGCTCGGGGCGTCCTCGGCCCCCTCAGCTGCGCCGGCGTCCCCGGTCGAGGTGTCCTCGGCCGCGCCGTCGTCGCCGTCCGCCGCGTCGTCGCTGTCGTCCGCGGCGCCCTCGCCGATGACGACGATGACCTGGCCGACGGCGATCTCCTCGTCGACCTCGGCCTTGAGCTCCTGGACGGTGCCGGCGACGGGGGAGGGGATCTCGGTGTCGACCTTGTCGGTGGAGATCTCGACCAGTGGCTGGTCGACCTCGACCTCGTCACCGACCTCGACGAGCCAGGCGGTGATGATGCCTTCGGTGACGGACTCGCCCAGCTGGGGCAGCTCGACCTCGGTAGCCACGTGTTGGATCTCCTGGTGGGGTCCGGAACGGATCACCGCGCCGCGCGGGTGCCGCTCGCGGCCCGAACCTAGCCGAGCCCCGGAGGGGTCGCAGGAGCGAGGGCCCCGCCCGGCCGTCCGCCTCGGTAGCGTCGCTCAGGTCCTTCCGACGCACGAACGGAGCCCCGCCGTGACCGTCCCCGACCAGGCAGCGACGTCACCGGTGCACGGGGCGGGTGAGGTGTCGCTCCGCAGCCCGCTGGCGGCGCGGCACGTGGCGGCTGGGGCGAAGCTGGCGCCCTTCGCCGGTTGGTCGATGCCGCTCTCGTTCTCCGGCGTGCTGGCCGAGCACAACGCGGTGCGCGACGGGGTCGGGGTGTTCGACGTCTCGCACCTCGGCACGGTCTGGGTCACCGGGCCGGCGGCGACGGCGACGATCGATCGGGCGTTCACCGCGGATGCTGCTGCGCTCGCGGACGGGGAGTCGCGGTACGCGCTCTGCACCGACGAGGATGGTGGGATCCTCGACGATCTCCTCGTCTACCGCCTCTCGGGGAACCGGTGGCTGACGGTCCCGAACGCTGCCAACACCGCCACGGTCGTCGCCCGGTTGCGGACGCTCGCGGTCGAGCTGGCCGAGGAGGCCCGGCCACAGGTCGCGCTCGCTGCGGCGGCGGCCGACCCCGACCCTGCCGAGCTCGCGTCCGGGACCGCGCTGGTGGACGACGCCTCGACCGCGTGGGCCGTGCTGGCGGTGCAGGGGCCGCGCTCGCTGGAGACGATCGGCGAGGTGCTCGGCGTCGATGCTGCGGCTCTGCCGTGGGGGCACGTACGCGACGCGGCCCTCGGCGCGGGTGTGGGCCTCGCCGCGGGTGGTCACGTGGTGGTCAGCAGGACCGGCTACACCGGCGAGGTCGGCGCCGAGCTGTTCGTGCCGGCGGAGCTCGCCGGGCCCGTCTGGGACGCGCTCATCAGCGCCGGTGCCACGCCCTGCGGGCTCGGAGCCCGTGACACCCTCCGCCTCGAGATGGGGTACCCGCTCCACGGCAACGAGCTCGGTCCCGACGTGCGACCCGCCGAAGCGCGGATGCGCTGGGCCGTCCAGCTGACCGACCGTGACGGTGAGCCACGCCGGTTCCCCGGGGCCGTGGCGCTCGCGGCGGCCACCGCCACCGGGCCGACGCGGCGTCTGCTCGGGCTCCGAGCTGCTGGCCGGCGTCCGTTGCGGGCCGGGTGCGAGGTTCGCCGTGCGGGTGAGGTGATCGGCCGCACGACCTCGGGAGGCTTCTCCCCGACGCTCGAGATCGGGATCGCGCTCGCGTTCCTCGATGCGGGGGTGGAGCCCGGCGCGGCCGTCGAGGTCGACCTCCGCGGTTCGATGATCTCCGCCGAGGTCGTCCGACCGCCGTTCGTCGATCGTGACCCACGCGGGGGGACGGGGAGCTGAAGCTCAGACGAAGCCGTCGATGGCGTCAGCCACGCGTTCCTGCACCCGCTGCATGACGCCTCGCTCCTCCCAGTCGGATCTGTCGACGGGGCGGCTCGAGCGCAGGTCTTCAGCGAAGTCCTCGTCGAGCTCGCGGGTGATCTCGGGGTCGAACACCACGAGGTCGCACTCCTCGTCGTGACGCAGCGAACGGCTGTTGAGGTTCGCCGAGCCGACGTTGGCCAGCTGCCCGTCGACGGTGAGGATCTTCGCGTGCAGCATCGAGCGCTCGTAGCGGTGGATCGTCACCCCCGCGTCGAGGAGGTCCTCGTAGGCCAGCTCGCCGACGACCTGGGGGAGCCGCTTGTCGGAGTGCTCGCCCGGCATCAGCACGGTCACCTCGACACCGCGACGGGCCGTCGCGCACAGCCGTTCGGTCAGGCGCGGCCCGGGGGAGAAGTAGGCGGTGGTGATGTTCACGCGCTCCTCGGCCAGATCGAGCAGCGCGAGCTTGAGCATCGCGATGTCGCTCCAGCCGTGCTCAGCCTCGCCGCGGATGACCTGGACCACCTGCGTGCCGTCCTGCGGCTGGACGGGGAAGCGGTCGCGGTGGTCGGTGAGCGGCCAGTCCTCGGCTTCGAGCCAGTCGTCGACGAACGCGGCCCGCATCCCGTCGACGGCCGGCCCGCGGATGCGGAAGTGCGAGTCGCGCCACTCGGTCTCGTCCCTGGCGTCGCCCTCCCACTCCTCGGCGATCCCGACGCCACCGGTGAAGGCGATCGCCTCGTCGACGACCAGGACCTTGCGGTGGGTGCGGTGGCCGAGACGTTTGAGGTCTTCACCGTTGTCGGTGGGGCGGAAGTGGTGGATCGCGACACCCGCGTCCGACATCTGGTCGAGCAGTTCCTCGGAGATGTGCCGTGCGCCGAGCGAGTCGAGGATGACGCGTACGCGGACGCCGGCGCGCGCGCGGTCGCACATGGTGCGGGCGAACGCCTGCGCGACGTCGCCCTGCCAGTAGATGAACGTGGCGAGATCGACGGTGTGCTCGGCAGCAGCGATCGCGTCGATCATGGCGGGGAAGATGGCGTCGCCGTTGCGGAGACGCTCGACGATGTTGCCCTCGGTGGCGGGGATCCCGAGCAGGCCCTCGAGCACCCGTCGTGCGCGTTCCAGGGAGACGGCCACGGCGTACACCTTCCGGTCCGGTGCGAGCCGCGACGCTAGCCGGGGTCGCATGGGTACGGCCGCTGGCCGACGGTGAACCCCGGACCGGCGCGAGGCCGCCGTAGGCTCGGAACCAGGAGCGGGAGGCGATGGCGTGCTCTACCTCGGCTACCTCGGTGGCCACGAGCTCGATGCCGGGACGGAGGGCCCGTGGCGGGAGCTGTTCCCGCTACGCCCGGGCCTCGTCCTCGTCGCCAGCGATCTGCACCGGTCCGCGGTCTACCACGCCCTCAAGGACCACCTGCCGCCTGGGACGCCGCTGCTGGTCGCCGAGCTGCACGAGGTCCCGAAGTTCAAGGGCATGGACGCCGGCGCGCTCGCCTGGGCGCGCCGCCACGCGCCCGGCTGAGCAGCACGACGCGTCAGCGCGAGGCGAGCAGCGAGCGGTCGTCGCCCGGGAGGGCCAGCATCCGCTCGAGCGCCACGCGTGCCGAGGCGCGGGTGGCGTCGTCCACGCGGACCTCGTTGACGACCTCGCCGGCGACGAGGGACTCGAGCACCCAGGTGACGTGCGGCAGGTCGATGCGGTTCATGGTCGCGCAGAAGCAGACGGTGTCGTCCAGGAAGACCACCCGCTTGTCGGGGTGCTCGTCCGCGAGCCGCTTGACCAGGTTGAGCTCGGTGGCGACCGCCAGCGTGGTGCCCGGGGGCGCCTCCTCGACCCACCGGATCAACTGACCGGTGGAGCCGACCCGGTCGGCCTGCTGCACCACCTCGTGGCGGCACTCGGGGTGGACGAGCACCTCGACCTCAGGTTCGCGCGCCCGGAGCGCGTCCACCATCTCCGGTGCGAAGCGGGCGTGCACCGAGCAGTGGCCCTTCCACAGGATCACCCGTGCGTCGCGCAGCTGCTGATCGGTCAGGCCGCCGTCGGGCTGCCAGGGGTCGTAGACGACGCACTCGTCGAGCTCGAGGCCGAGCGCGAGCACGGCGGTGTTCCTGCCGAGGTGCTGGTCGGGCAGGAAGAGGACCTTGCCGGGTGTCGACGCGCTGTCGGCCTGTTCGAAGGCCCACCGCATCGCCGTCGGGGCGTTGGAGGAGGTGCAGATGGCGCCGCGGTGGTCGCCACAGAACGCCTTGATCGCGGCCGTCGAGTTCATGTAGGTCAGCGGCACGGTGGCGTCGGCCACCCCGGCGCGTTCGAGGCGCTGCCAGGCGTCACGGACCTGGCGGATCTCGGCCATGTCGGCCATCGAGCAGCCGGCGGCGAGGTCGGGGAGGATCACCGTCTGGTCGGGGCGTGCCAGCACCGAGGCGGACTCGGCCATGAAGTGGACACCGCAGAAGACGATGTACGGCGCATCCGATGCGGCGGCCTGCCGGGACAGCTCGAAGGAGTCGCCGCGCGCGTCCGCCAGCGCGATGACCTGATCGCGCTGGTAGTGGTGGCCGAGCAGCATGACCTGGTCACCGAGGGTCGCCTTGGCCGCGAGCGCGCGCTCGAGCAGTGCGGGGTCGTCGGCCGCGGGGAGGTCGCCTGGGCACACGACCCCGCGTTCGCTGGTGCGATCCGCCCGACGTCCGAGCAGCAGCAACGGGGAACCGGCGGGGATGCTCGGGACGGCGGTCAGGTTGCGGGCTGGCGCGGCCGACGGCCGGGTGAGCGTGGAGGACGGTGTGGGCGTCACGGGGGGAGCCTCTCCGCGGAGGTTCTAGTCACTGTGACCAGAACTGCCGGGCAGCGTACCAGCGGTTCCCAGTACACGAACATGCCGGCCCGGCCCCGGCCGCGACGGACCCGCCGGGGCCGGCAGTAGGGTCCTCGGTCGTCGGCAGCCGGGTCGGCGCCGAGCGGTGGAGGCAGGACGTTGGAGGGCTCGAGATGAAGGTGGTCGTCGCGCCCGACGGGTTCGGGGGGACGCTCACCGCCGTCGAAGCCGCCGAAGCCATCGCGGCCGGGTGGTCGAGCACGCGTCCCGACGACGAGATCGTCCGCGTGCCGATGTCCGACGGCGGTGAGGGGCTGCTCGACGTGGTCGCCCGGCCTGACGACACCTGGATCGTGACGGAGGTGGCGGGCCCACACGGCCACCCGATCGATGCGGCCCTGCTGCTGCGAGCCGACGGCAGCGCGGTCATCGAGTCGGCCCGTGCGTGCGGGCTCCACCTGGTGCCCGCCGACCGCCGGACGCCGCGTCTGGCCACGACCTACGGGGTCGGCGAGCTGCTCGACGCCGCACGTGACGTGGGCGCACGGCGGATCCTGGTCGGCCTCGGGGGCACCGCCAGCATCGACGGGGGGGCGGGGGCGTTGACCGGCATGGGGTTCCGGCTGACCGTCGGCGACGGCTCGGGTCTGAAGATCGGCGGGGACGACCTCCACCGTGTGGCCGCCGCCGCTCGTGGCTGGGCCGATGACTGGTCCGACACCGAGGTGGTGCTGCTCGCCGACGTCCCTCACGTCCTCGCCGAAGCCGTCCCCGTCTTCGGGCCGCAGAAGGGCGCGACCCCGGGGGAGATCCCCGCGTGGATCGCCGCCCTGGAGGCTTGGGCCGACGTCGCCGAACACGATCTGCCGGGTGACGGACGTCGCGACGAACCGGGGACCGGTGCCGCCGGCGGGCTCGGGTTCGGGCTGCGATGTGCGCTGCCTGGAGCTCGTCTGGTGGTGGGTGCTGACATCGTCGGCGAGCTGGTCGGTCTCGGCCGGGCGCTCGAGGGAGCGGACGTCGTGGTCACCGGCGAGGGGCGACTCGATGTGACCTCCAGCACCACGAAGGTCGTGGGGGCGGTCGCTGCTCGTGCGCGCGCTGCCGGCATCCCGACCGTCGGGGCGGTCGTCGGGTCGGCCGGTGACGACCGCATCCGCGGGGTGATCGTCGAGGAGGCCAGCCCGGGTGGACCGGGCCCCGACCCGGCGGTCGAGGTCTCGGCCGCGGCGTCCCGGTTCGCGGCGAGCTTCTGAGGGAACGTGGTACCGGTCGGGTGGTCGCCCTCCTGGAGCCCGTCGGTACACTGGTCACCGGTGCCCGCCGTCCGCGTGCCGGCACCCTCCAGCTGACCGAACGAGCCGGTCCCGGCCCGTAGCCAGACGATGAGGACGCCCAGTGAGCGCGACCGACACGCCGACCGACACGACCACCGTGACGCTGACCGAGACCGCGGCCGACAAGGTCCGTGGCTTCCTGGTCGACCAGCCGGACGTCGACGAGGTCGCCCTGCGTGTCGCCGTCCAGGCCGGCGGCTGCGCGGGGTTCCGCTACGCCCTCTTCTTCGACGACCGCCAGCTCGATGGCGACCTGGTCGAGACCCAGCACGGTGTCACCGTGCGGGTCGACAAGATGTCCACCCCCTACATCCAGGGCGCGGTCATCGACTGGAAGGAATCGCTCGAGGCCTCCGGGTTCTCGATCGAGAACCCCAACGCGTCGGGCTCCTGCGCCTGCGGGGACAGCGCCACCTTCTGAGCGATCGGGCGCGCCCGGCCCACGGCCGCGCTCAGCTCGCGCGCGCTCCGAACGTCTCGATCATCGCCAGCAGCTCGGGGATGTCGGCCTTGCCGACGGTCGGGCACCCGAGTTCGTTCGCGCGTTCCTCGACGTCGCGGTCGAGGAACGCCGAGTAGATGATGATCGGGACGTCGCGGTCGAGGGCCTCGGCCACCTCGATGCCGGTCTGCCCCGGCATGAGCTGGTCGAGCACGATGACGTCGTAGGCCGCGCCTCGAGCTCGCACGAGCGCGTCGTCACCGTCGGTCGCGGTGTCGACCTGCCAGCCCCGGCGCTCCATGTTCAGCGAGACGACCAGGCGGATCCCGGCGTCGTCGTCGGCGAGCAGGACCCGCACCTCAGCTCTGCCCGTCGGCGACGTCGACGGTGAGGGTGAAGCGGCTCCCCGACGCGTCGCTGCGTTCGAGCTCGATCGTCGCCCCCTGGGCCTCGGCCAGCGCCCGCGCCACGTGGAGCCCGAGGCCGCTGCCCGTGCTGGTCGGGGCGCTGTGGTACTTCTCGAAGATGTGCGCCTGGGCCGCTGCGCTGATACCGGGTCCCTCGTCGGTGACGCTGATGGCGACGGCATCCCCGCGGGGTTCGGCGCGGACCACGATCCGCCCGTCCGGAGGACCGAACCGCCGCGCGTTGACGATCAGCTCGCTGACGATCTGGTGGGTGCGCTCCGGATCGACCGCTGCCAGGGGGAGAGCATCGGCGAGTTCGAGGGTGACCGCCCCGCGATCGGCGTGGAGGTCGACGACCTCGGCCAGCAGCTCCGACAGGTCGGTGGGGACCAGCCGCACCGCGGGGACGCGGCCGTGTTCGAGCGCTGCGTGGTCGAGGAACTGCTCGACCAGACGCCCGAGGTGGCGGACCTGGCGGCGGAAGGTGTCGTCGATCCGTTCGGCCTGCTCCGCCGGGCCCCGACCGCCGATACCGAGGTCGGCGAGCCCCTGCAGCACCGCGACGGGTGTGCGCAGCTCGTGCGAGAGGCCGGCGACGATCGTGTCGCGGAACTCGGTGGCAGCCTGTAGCGCCTCGTACTCGACCGTGTGGCGGGCCGCGAGCCGCAGCTGGAGTTCGTCGACGACGATCGCGGCCAGGTCACGGAGGCTGTCGAGCTC
Source organism: Nitriliruptor sp. (assembly GCA_040882055.1). Taxonomy (GTDB): domain Bacteria; phylum Actinomycetota; class Nitriliruptoria; order Nitriliruptorales; family Nitriliruptoraceae; genus Nitriliruptor. The sequence goes on along the minus strand of JBBECA010000057.1, from coordinate 12,788 downwards.
GTCGTCGCTCACCTCGCGTGGCTCGCGGTCGATGACGTTGAGCGTCCCGAGGCTGTACCCGTCCGAGGTGGTCAGCGGGATCGCGACGTAGAAGCGGAGCCCTAGATCGCCGCAGACCAGCGAGTTGCTCAGCGTGCGGGGATCGATCGACGCATCCGTGACGACGTAGGGGACCGGGTGGACGATCGCGGACGAGCACAGCCCGGGTTCCCGGTCGATCTGGTCGACGCCGTCGAGGCCGACGGCCGACTTGAACCAGATGCGGTCCTCGTCGACGATCGTGATGGTGCTGATGGGGGCCTTGCAGATGCGGGCGGCCAACGCCGTCACGCGGTCGAACGCTCCGTCCGGTGGCGTGTCGAGGATGTCGTAGCGGCGGACCGCTGCGATGCGTGCCGCCTCGTCCGCCGGGGACAGGTCGGTGGCGGTGCTGGACACGGACGGCTCCTGACCGGGGCGGGGCGCCGCGAACTGACCACCTTAGCGAGGTTCCGCGTGGCGGTCGGGACGGCCTCACGGCGGGGGTCGGGGGTAGCGTCCGGGCGGGAGGTGGACGTGGACGACGACGGCACGGGCTGGGACTCGGTGCTCGTCGGCGACTGGTCCAGCGAGGTGCGTGACCGCGTCGTGGCGCTGGTCGAGTCGCTCACCGTCGGTTGGCGGGGTCCCCTCGTCCGGGTCCTCGCCGAGGATCCTCTCGCGGACGACGCGTGGACCGAGGGGCTCCACCGGTCCGTGGTCGCGGCGATCGCGGAGATCACCGGCGCGAACCTCGACGAGCTCGGAAGTCAGGCAGCCTGGGCCTGCTACGAGGAGGTGTGGACCGTGCTCCAGGCCCGCTGGGCGGAGGGTGGCGATCTCGCACGGGTCCCGCTCGGTCAGGAGCCCGCGGTGGTACGCCTGCTCGGCGAGCTCCCTGCCGCGGTCGCCGCGGCAGCGGGAGCGGACGTCCGCGGCACGACCGCCGATCCGCTCTGGCTCGGGGGGCGGCTCCGGATCGATGTGCTCGCGCTGCGCCGGATGCTCGACGGCGGCGGTCTCGCTGGAGCCGACGAGCTCCGGGTCGAGAACGTGCTCGACCGGGTCGCGGGGCGCCGGCGCTGACCGACGCGCGGTCAGCCGTCGGTGAAGGTCTCGCTGCCCTCCGGGAGCTCCAGCACCACCTCGACGACCCGGAACGTGCCGGTGCCGTCGTCCTCGGTGGCGATGGTCTTCCGACCAGGCTGCTGGTCGTCGGTCACGGCCATGTGCTCGTCGCCGCGGCGGCCGAGCCGCACGTCCTGCCAGAGCTCGAGGACCTCCTCCTCGGGCTCGCCGAGCAGCGACCGGGCGTCCCGTCGGGCGGCATCGACGTCGAGCTCCCCGTCGAGGTCCGGTGGCGGCGCGCCCCCACCGGACAGGTCGGCGTCCACGCAGTCCGGCGTACCTTCGAGGCAGGCCCCGGCTGCAGGGTCGCCGCCCTCGGAGCCGGTCGGCAGCTCCTGCTCGTCCGGAGGCGCGGCCCCCGGGTCCGGGGTGGAGGCCTGCCCGCACCCGGTCACGAGGACCGCGACGGTGACCAGGGGGACGAGCAGCTCACGGACGTGCATCGGGTCTTCCTCCAGCTCGGGACCGGCGACGGCGCCGCACGGTGGTCCGGTCGGACGTCGGGCACGGGACGGTGGTTCCCGTCAGCGCTGCTTCTCGACCAGGAAGACCCAGTGGTCGTCGAGCTGCTCGGCGGAGCGCAGACCCTGCCGCTGCATCCGGCACCACACCGGGACGTCGATCTTGGCGGCGGGATCGGTGGCCAGCAGCCGCACGACGTCGCCCACCGCCCGTCCCTCGACGGTCCGGGCGAGCTCGATCACCGGCATCGGGCACGCCAGACCGCGAGCGTCCACCTCGACGTCGTGTGCAGTGGTCACGGCCGCTCCTCGGGGCTCCGCCGTGGGAGCGAGGCTACCGAGGGGCGGGCGGCGTCACGCGGCCATCCACGTCGAGCACCGTGTCGTCGGTGGCGGTGGTGAGCGGGGGAGGACGCCCGCGGTCCACGTCGTAGGTGATCTCGGCGCCGCGGAAGTCCGGCGCCTCGTGCACGGCGACCATCACGGCGCTGATGGCCGCGTTCACCGAGGTCGCGGTCACCGTCACGGTGGCGCGCACGTGGGGCCGGGTGTCGCCCGCGGGCCACCAGGCCATCAGGTGCTCGGTGGCCCCGGCGGTGCGCAGTACCCGGTCGAGGTCGTCGGGGGTGGGGCCGACCGCTCCGTCGGAGGCGCCGGGGAGCCGAGCCGTCACCACGATCCGGACCTGTCGGGCGTCACCGGCGCGCCGCACCGGGGCGGGGGTCGCGGCGGCACTGGCCGCCTCGGCGAGCCCGGCCTCGTGGGTGGGGCCGACGTCGACCGCCACGAGCAGCGTCGCGTCCGGTGCTGCCCAGGCCAGGTGGGTGGTCGCCGCGCGGAGACCCGAGGAGGTGGGGGCGACCGCGGCCACGACCAGGTCCGACGGCTGGGCGATGGCCGCGACGGCGCGGTCCGTGCGACGAGGGTCGTGGTGGACCCGGTCGCCGAGCGCCGCGATGGCGGCGGGCAGGGACACGTCGGAAGGTCCGGTCCGCAGCACGGTGGTCGGTTCGGGCCCCTGGTGGCCGAGTCGGCGCGCCAACTCGGCCGCGAACGAGAGTCCGCGGTCACCACCGGGGAGGAGGTGGTCGGCGTGGACCGGAAGCAGGACCCGACGGTAGGGCACCGCACCGAGCCGGATGATCGCCAGCGGCACCGATGATCGGCCGACGAGCGAGTCGATCAGCTCACCGAAGACGTTGGAGGTGGAGGACTGACCACGCCACCCCATCACCACCAGCGACGCGTCGTGGTCGCGGACGGCCTGCAGCGTCCCCTCCACGGGGTCGCGAGCCTCGACCACCGTCCCCTCGGCGAACACCCCGAGCTCGCGCGCGGTCGCCTCCGCTTCGGCGACGCCGCTCCAGGCGTGCGAGCGGATGTCCGCGTCCGCCCGGACCGGGATCACCGTCAGCGGGAGGACGGTCCCACCGTCGGTCGCCGCGATGCGGGCGGCGCAGAGCAGCAGAGGCCGCACGGAGGCGGGGTTGACCACCGGCACGACGATGGTGCGGCCGAGGTGCTCCACGGAGCGCTCCGTCCGGGACCGGCGGCGGGGTCCGCCCAGGGGGGCAGCATGCCCGACCGCGCCACCGCGTGCGCCCGAACTCGGGGCGGCCGGCGCCTCCGCCCCCGAGGCGCGGTCGGTGGGCGTCAATCGGTCACGACCTCGAGCTCGCCCTGCTCGTGCGAGGCGCGCAGCACCTTCTTGTCGAACTTGCCGACGGAGGTCTTCGGGATCTCGTCGACGAACGCGTACCGCTCGGGGAGCCACCACTTGGCGACCTTGCCCTCGAGGTAGCCGTTGAGGTCCGCCGGGCTGGCCGCGCTGCCGTCGCGGAGCACGACGCACGCGAGCGGGCGCTCGTCCCACTTCTCATCGGCCACCCCGATGACGGCGCACTCGGCGACGTCCTCGTGGCCCATCAGGGCGTTCTCGAGGTCGACCGAGCTGATCCACTCGCCGCCGGACTTGATGACGTCCTTGGTGCGGTCCACGAGCTGGACGAACCCGTTCGGCTCGATGACGCCGACGTCCCCGGTGCGCAGCCACCCGTCCTGGAACTTCTCCGGCGTGTCGACGCCGTGGTAGCTGGCCGTGATCCACGGCCCCCGGACCTGGATCTCGCCCATCGCTTCGCCGTCCCACGGCTGGACCCCGCCGTCGGGATCGACGATACGCATGTCGACGCCGGGCACGAGTCGGCCGGTCTTGGCGCGGTAGTCGATGCTCGCCTCGCCCTCGACGCCCGCGGGCGGCACCGAGACGGTCCCGAGCGGGGACATCTCGGTCATGCCCCAGCCCTGCAGGATCGTGACGTCGTAGCGCTCCTCGAACGCGGCGATCATGGACCGAGGTACGGCGCTGCCGCCGACCACGACCCAGTCGAGCGAGGACAGGTCGATCGTCTGACCCTCGCCGTGGGCGAGCACGGCGTTCCACACCGTCGGGACGGCGGCCGAGCAGGTGGGCTTCTCGGTCTCGATGAAGCGCACCAGCGGTTCGGGCTGCAGGTGCTCCGCGGGGAGCAGGAGGTCGGCCCCGTAGACCCATCCGATGTGGATCAGCCCCCAGGCGTTGGCGTGGAACTGGGGGACGATGACCAGCAGCTTGTCGCCGTCCTCGACCCCGACGCCACCGGCGGCGGCGCCGAGGGTGTGGGTCCAGATCGAACGGTGCGAGTAGACCACGCCCTTGGGGTTGCCGGTCGTCCCCGACGTGTAGCAGGACGCTGCGGCCTGGTCCTCGTCGAGCTCGGGCCACTCGAAGCCCTCGTCGGCGTCCGCGAGCAGGTCGTCGTAGCGGACCACGCGGGCGCTGTGCGCGTCGAGGGCCGATGCGTCACCGTCGCCGACGACGACGAACACCTCGACATCGGGGATGTCGTCGAGCACGCGGGCCAGGAGCGGGATGAGCGAATCGTCGACGATGATCACGCGGTCGCCGAGATCGTTGACCACGAAGCTGAGCTGATCGGGGAAGAGGCGGATGTTGAGCTGGTGGAGCACCGCCCCCATGCAGGGCACGGCGAAGTAGGCCTCGACGTGCTCCTGGTGGTTCCAGCAGAAGGTGCCGACCACGTCGCCCTGGGCGATGCCGAGCGAGGCGAGAGCTGCGGCCAGACGACCGGCGCGGTCGTAGGTCTCGGCGAAGGTGACCCGGCGGGACTCCTCGCCGCGCCACGTGACGACCTCGCGGTGTCCGTTGACCCGCCGACCGTGCTCGAACAGCTGGGTGACGGTCAGGGGGTAACGCTGCATCGTGCTCTCGACCACGGAGGCTCTCCCGGTAGCTGGTTCCCGTTGGCGTGAGACTAGGGAGCTACCGGCCGACGCGGCCCCGCAGGTCGGCCACGGCCGCCGCGTACGCGGCAGCGAAACGGTCCGCGTCCGCCACGGTGAGGTCCGGGCCGTGCGAGACGCGGACGTGTCCGTGCGTGAGGGCCCGCATGGCCATCAGCACGTGGGAGGGCACGCCGCTGGTGGATGCGCACGACGAGCCCGAGTGCACCGCGAAGCCCGCTGCATCGAGCTGGTGGACGAGCGCCTCGCCGTCGACGTACAGCGCCGAGACCGCGACGATCCCCGGATGGGCGTCGGCGAGGGGTCCGTGGACCTCGACGTCGTCCACGAGTTCGGGCAGGCGGCGACGCAGGTGCCGGCGCACCAGCTCCCGTGCCGAGTGCTCGGCTTGGAGACCGTCGAGCGCGACCTGGAGCGCGACCGCCGCCGCCGCGATGGACGGCACGTCGAGCTGGCCCGCTCGCCGGTGGCGTTGGCGATCGTCGCCCTCCTGGACGGCGCCGACGCGGCCACGGGGCCCGAGGGCGAGCAGGCCGACGCCACGTGGACCACCGAACTTGGCCGCGCTCGCGGTGAGCAGGTCCGCCCCGAGATCACCGAGGGTGAGACCCAGCTGACCGACGGTCTGGCACGCATCGACGTGGAGCATGGCGCCGACCTCGGCGCAGCGACGGCCGACCTCGACGACCGGCTGCAGCGTGCCCACCTCGTGGTTGGCGTGCTGCAGGTGGACCGCGAGGGTCCGTTCGCTCACCACCCGAGCGACCTCGTCGGGGTCGATGGCGCCCGAGCGGTCGACCTCGAGGACGTCGAGATCGAACCCGTGGTGGTCGCGGAGCCGCTCGCATGCCGCGAGCACGGCGGAGTGCTCGACGGCGCTACACACCACGTGGCGTCGACGTCCTCCGGCCAGGGCATCCGCCCGGGCCGATCCGAGGACGGCGAGGTGGACCGCCTCGGTACCGCCCGAGGTCCAGGTCAGGGCGCTGGCGTCCGCGCCGATGGCGGCGGCTGTCGCGGCCGTCGCCCGCTCGAGGAGGGCCCCGGCGGCCCGCCCCTCGGCGTGCGCCCGGGCCGGGTCGCCCGTGGCGACCTGCGCTGCGTCCTGCCACGCCGCCCGCGCCTCGGGCCGCAGCGGCCAGAGCGCGGCGTGGTCGAGGTAGGTCCGGGTCTGCACGGCGGCACCCTACGCCAGTCCCGTGGGGCTGGAACGGTGTCGGCGGCGGGGTGGACGACCGTCCGGCCCCACCCCTGTCGGTCGGAGGATGGCTGCCCTAGCGTCGGTTCGTGGCCGGTCCGAGGGGCCGGCGACGTGCAGAGCTGTCCCCGACGCGAGAGTCCGCCGACCGTGAGCGCCCACAACCGACGAGTCGCCGTCCGTGCCGTCCGGCCCCAGGTCGAGGGCGGCCGCTACCCGTCGAAGCGGTCGGTGGGCGAGCTGATCGACGTCGAGGCGGACGTCTTCGCCGACTCCCACGACGCGATCCTCGCGACCGTCTGCTGGCGGCCCAAGGGGACCCGCCGGTGGTCCGAGGTGCCGATGGAGCACCTCGGCAACGACCGCTGGTGCGGCGTCTTCACCGTGGACGAGCCCGGCCGCTACGAGTTCCGGGTGACCGGGTGGATCGACCGGTTCGGTACCTGGCAACGCGACACCCGGACCAAGCTCGAGGCCGGCGTCGCGACGGCGGTGGACGTCGCGATCGGTGCTGAGCTGCTCGACGGGCTCCGGGCGAGCGGCGAGGACCGCGCCGAGGTCACGCAGCTCCGGGACCAGCTGCTCGACGAACGGCTCGAGCTCCCCGCCCGCGTCGCGCCCGCCTTGTCCGACGAGGCGACGACGTTGGTCCAGCGTCTCGACCCCCGCGCGCACGCCACCTCCGCGGACCGTTTCGACCTCCGGGTCGACCGCGAACGTGCGCGGTACTCCACCTGGTACGAGCTCTTCCCGCGCTCGGCGGCTGGCGAGCCCGGACGGCACGGCACCTTCGACGACGTCATCGCCCGGTTGCCGTACGTCGCCGACCTCGGCTTCGACGTCCTGTACCTGCCCCCGATCCACCCGATCGGACGCACCCATCGCAAGGGCCGGAACAACTCGGTGGTGGCCGAGCCGACGGATCCCGGGTCGCCGTGGGCCATCGGTGCGGAGGAGGGCGGCCACGAGGCCATCCACCCCGAGCTCGGGACGCTCGACGACTTCCGCCGGCTCGTCGCCGCCTGCACCGACCACGGGCTCGAGCTCGCGCTCGACATCGCCTTCCAGTGCGCGCCCGACCATCCCTGGGTCAGCGAGCACCCCGAGTGGTTCGAGCACCGGCCCGACGGGACCATCCAGTACGCCGAGAACCCCCCGAAGAAGTACCAGGACATCTACCCGTTGGACTTCGAGACCACCGACCCCGAGGGGCTGTGGCAGGCGCTCAAGGGGGTCTTCGAGACGTGGATCGCCGAGGGCGTGCGCATCTTCCGCGTCGACAACCCCCACACGAAGGCGTTCGCGTTCTGGGAGTGGTGCCTCGACGAACTCACCCGCGAACACCCCGACCTGATCTTCCTGTCGGAATCGTTCACCCGGCCCGCGGTGATGGAGGAGCTCGCGCGCATCGGGTTCACCCAGTCCTACACCTACTTCGCCTGGCGCGATGCCCGGTGGGAGCTCGAGCGGTACTACGCCGAGCTGTTCCTGACCGACAAGGCCGACTACTTCCGGCCGAACTCCTGGCCCAACACCCCGGACATCCTCACCGAGTTCCTGCAGCGCAGCGGTCGCCCCGGCTTCGTCCAGAAGCTGCTGCTGGCCGCGACGCTCACGGCCAACTACGGGATCTACGGGCCGCCGTTCGAGCTGATGGAGCACGAGGCGCGCCCGGGCGCCGAGGAGTACCTCGACAACGAGAAGTACGAGCTCCGGCACTGGGACCTGTCCGCCCCGCACTCGCTGGCCGAGCTGATCGCGCGCGTCAACGCGATCCGGCGGGCGCACCCGGCGTTGCAGCAGGACCGCTCGTTCGCGTTGCACTCGGTCGACAACGAGGCCCTGTTCGCCTACTCCAAGCGTGACCCCGCCACCGGGGACACCGTCCTGTGCGTGGTCAACGTCGACCCGCGGTGGAAGCAGGGTGGGTTCACCTGGCTCGACCTCGACGCGCTCGGGATCGAGGACGAGGACGGTCGCTTCGAGGTCTACGACGCGCTCAGCGAGGCGCGCTACGTCTGGCAGGGACGTCGCAACTTCGTCGAGCTCGATCCGGACGTGATCCCCGGACACATCTTCGTCGTCCGTGACCTCTCGACGCCGACCCGACACCGCGACCGGGAGGTCCCTGCGTGACCCCGCCCCCCGACGGCACCATCATCACCGACCCGCAGTGGTACCGCGACGCGGTCATCTACTCCTGTCACGTGCGCTCGTTCCAGGACTCCGACGGCGACGGGTTCGGCGACTTCCGGGGTCTGGCCGACCGGCTCGACTACCTCCAGGAACTCGGTGTCACCGCGCTGTGGTTGCTGCCCTTCTACCCCTCGCCGCTACGCGACGACGGCTACGACATCGCCGACTACACCAGCATCCACCCCGACTACGGCACGATGCGGCAGTTCAAGCGGTTCGTGAAGCTCGCCCACGAACGTGGCCTCAAGGTGATCACCGAGCTGGTCATCAACCACACCTCCGACCAGCACCCCTGGTTCCAGCGGGCGGTCCAGGCGCCGAAGGGCAGCAGGTACCGCGACTGGTACGTCTGGAGCGACACGCCGGATCCGTACCCCGAGACCCGGATCATCTTCCAGGACTTCGAGGCGTCGAACTGGACCTGGCACCCCGAGGCCGGCCAGTACTACTGGCACCGGTTCTTCCACCACCAGCCGGACCTGAACTTCGACAACCCCGAGGTGCAGGAGGCGCTCGCGGGCGTCCTCGACTTCTGGGCCGAGATCGGTGTGGACGGCTTCCGCCTTGACGCCATCCCCTACCTGTTCGAGCGGGAGGGCACCAACAACGAGAACCTCCCCGAGACCCACGTCTACCTCAAGCAGTTGCGTGCGCACCTCGAGGAGCGGTGGCCGGGACGGATGTTCCTCGCCGAGGCCAACCAGTGGCCCGAGGACGCCGCCGAGTACTTCGGGGACGGCGACGAGTGTCACATGAACTTCCACTTCCCCCTGATGCCCCGGCTGTTCATGGCGGTGCGGCAGGAGGACCGCTTCCCGGTCACCGACATCCTGCAGCAGACGCCGGCGATCCCGGACGGCACCCAGTGGGCGTTGTTCCTGCGCAACCACGACGAGCTCACGCTCGAGATGGTCACCGACGAGGAACGCGACTTCATGTACCGCGCGTACGCGCACGACGCGCGGATGCGCATCAACCTCGGGATCCGGCGCCGGCTCGCGCCCCTGCTCGGTGGGGACCGGCGCCTGATCGAGCTGATGAACTCGCTGCTGTTCTCGATGCCCGGGACGCCGGTCCTCTACTACGGCGACGAGATCGGCATGGGCGACAACATCTGGCTCGGCGACCGCAACGGCGTCCGTACCCCGATGCAGTGGGCCGCCGACCGGAACGCGGGGTTCAGCTCGGCCAACCCGCAGAAGCTGTACCTCCCGGTCGTCATCGACCCCGAGTACCACTACGAGCGCATCAACGTCGAGTCGCAGCAGGAGAACCCCAGCTCGCTGCTGCTGTGGATGAAGCGCCTCATCGCCCTGCGCCAGCGTCACACCAAGGTCTTCGGCCGAGGTGACATCGAGTTCGTCAACCCGAGCAACCACAAGGTGCTCGCCTACGTGCGACGGTGGCAGCCACCCGCGTCGGACGACCCACGCTCCGGCGGCGAACCGGACGAGCAACGCGTGCTCGTCGTCGCCAACCTCTCGCGCCACGCCCAGGCGGCCCACCTGCCGCTGGCCGAACACGCCGGGCTGTCCCCGATCGAGATGTTCGGTCGGACGGCGTTCCCCGCGATCTCCGACCAGCCCTACCAGCTCACGCTCGGGCCCTACCAGTTCTACTGGTTCTCGCTCGAGCGGGCCCCCTCCCGGCTGTCGCTGTCGCAGATGCGTGAGGACGCCTCGGCGGCGACCGTCGAGTCGGTCGAGGAGGTCCCCGAGCTCACCCTCGCGGGGGAGTGGCGGGCGCTCCTGCGCGGCCGCGGCAAGGAGCGGCTCGAGGCGGCGCTACCCGCCATCCTCCAGCGCCAGCGCTGGTTCGGTGGCAAGGCTCGTGAGCTGACCGCGACCACGCTCGTGGACGTGGCCCCGGTCGGCACCAAGGACGATCCGGCGTTCCACCTCGGCATCGTGCGCGTGGAGTACGTCGACGGCGAGCCCGAGGAGTACGTCCTCGCCTTCGCCTTCGCCGAGGGGGAGGAAGCCGGCCGGGTCGCGGCCACCTCACCACGCGCCGTGCTGGCGCACGTCAAGGGGCGGGGCCAGCGGGGTCAGACCGGTGTGCTCTACGACGCGTTGCAGGACGACGGAGACGGCGGCCGCGGTGCCGCGCAGGCACCGGCGGCGTTGTTGCTGGAGACCGTCGCGCGCAACCGCCGGTACCGCACGACCGCCGGCGAACTCGTGGGCCGACGCGATGTCCCGCTCGGGCCCGATGCGAAGGCGGGTCAGCTGACGTCCCGGGTCCTGCGCGGTGAACAGAGCAACACCTCGGTGGTGTACGGCGACCGCTTCCTGATGAAGGTCCTGCGGCGGCTCGAGGCGGGGGAGTCCCCCGACGTCGAGATCGGCCGTTACCTGTCGGGTCGCGTCGCGCACGTCCCGGAGCTGGTGGGCACCATCGACCGCGTCGCGCGGGGCAGCGGGACGACGTCCACGGTGGCGATCCTGCAGCGCTTCGTCGCCAACGAGGGTGACGCGTGGGTGCACACCCTCGACGAGCTCGAACGCTTCGCCGAGCGGGTCATGACCGACCCACCGCACGGAGGGATCCCCGAGCTGCGACGCAGCGCTCTCGAGCTGGCGGAGGCACCCGTCCCGGAGTCGGCGCACGAGCTGATCGGGCCGTACCTCGACGTCGCCCACCTCCTCGGCGTGCGGACCGCCGAGCTGCACGGCGCGCTGGCCGACGGCACCGGCAAGGACTTCGCGCCCGAGGCCTTCACCACGCTCTACCAGCGGTCGCTCTACCAGTCGATGCGTAACGCCCTGCGCCGCGGGCTACAGGCGGCACGGAAGGCCGCGACCTCGCTGCCGAGCGAGTCGGCGCAGGACCGGGTGCTGGCGCTCGTCACCCGGGAGGACGAGATCCTCGACCGTCTCCGGACGCTGTCCGACACCCGTATCGAGGCCACTCGGACGCGCACGCACGGCGACTACCACCTCGGACAGGTGCTGTGGACCGGGCGCGATCTCGTGATCATCGACTTCGAGGGCGAACCTGCGCGACCCCTGGGGGAGCGCCGCCTGAAGCGTTCCCCGCTCCGCGACGTGGCCGGGATGCTGCGCTCCTTCCAGTACGCCTCGCACTCGGCGCTCCGCTTCCAGGTGGAACGTGGCGCCGTCGCCCCCGAGCGCGATGCCTACGAGGACCTGCGAGGCTGGCTCGCGGCCTGGAACCGGTGGGTCAGCGCGGGGTTCCTGCGCGGCTACCTGACCACCGCCGCCGATCGCAGCTTCGTGCCCGACGACCCGTCGCACACGGCCATCCTGCTCGACGCCTTCCTGCTGGAGAAGGCGATCTACGAGCTCGGCTACGAGATGAACAACCGCCCGGAGTGGGTCGACATCCCGCTCACCGGGATCGCCGACGTCCTCGGCGACCCGCCCGCGTGACCGATCGACGCAGGAGCTCCCCGATGCCCCGTAAGAGCCGAACCCCCGCCACCCCGCCACCCGCAGCGGCGGATCCCGCGGCCCCCGCGGCCCCGCCCGCGGAGGGCCCCCCGCCGGAGGTACCCGGCGCCGGCGCGACCTCGATCCTCGGGGACATGGACCTCTACCTGTTCAACGAGGGGTCGCACGTCCAGATCCACCGCAAGCTCGGCGCGCACCTGCGGACCGTCGACGGGACCGCGGGCGTGCACTTCTCGGTGTGGGCGCCGAACGCCGAACAGGTCTCGGTCATCGGCGACTTCAACGGGTGGAACAAGGACTCGCACCAGATGGCGCCCCGTGGTGTGTCCGGCATCTGGGAGCTGTTCGTCCCGGAGGTCGGTCAGGGCGACACCTACAAGTTCCACATCCGGTCGCGTCACGACGGGTTCCGGGTCGACAAGGCCGATCCGTTCGCGGTCCACTCCGAGACGCCACCGCTGACCGGCTCGAAGGTCTGGGACCTCGACTACGAGTGGGGCGACGACACCTGGATGGCCGGACGCGAACAGCGCCAGGCGCTCGATCAGCCGATGTCGGTCTACGAGATGCACCTCGAGTCCTGGCAGCGGGTGCCCGAGGAGGGCGACCGGCCCCTGAACTACAGCGAGCTGGCCGATCCGCTCATCGCACACGTGCAGGAGCTCGGTTTCACCCACGTCGAGTTCATGCCGCTCACCGAGCACCCCTTCGGCGGCTCGTGGGGCTACCAGACCACCGGGTACTTCGCGCCCACCTCACGCTTCGGCACGCCGCAGGACCTCAAGCACCTCATCGACCGGCTCCACCAGGCCGGTATCGGGGTGATCCTCGACTGGGTGCCCTCGCACTTCCCCTCCGACGAGCACGGTCTGGCCTACTTCGACGGCACCCACCTGTTCGAGCACGCCGATCCACGCAAGGGCTACCACCCCGACTGGAACAGCTACATCTTCAACTACGGCCGCCCGGAGGTGCTCAGCTTCCTGCTGTCCTCCGCGCTGTTCTGGCTCGACGAGTACCACGTCGACGGCATCCGGGTCGACGCCGTCGCCTCGATGCTCTACCTCGACT
>JBBECA010000056.1:0-3775 GCA_040882055.1 Nitriliruptor sp. | reverse complement strand
ACCTGGCGGGCGCGCTCGAGCAGGACGTCGGTCGGCCCGAGCGCGAGCGCCGGTTCGAGGTTGCCCTGGAGCGAGACGTCGGAGGGCACCCGCGCCCACGCCTGTTCGAGCGGCACGCGCCAGTCGACACCGACCACGTCGGCGCCGGCCTCGGCCATCGGTCCGAGCAGCTCGCCGGTGCCGACGCCGAAGTGGAGACACGGCACCCCGAGGTCGGCGAGGCCCTCGAGGACCCGGCGGCTGTGCGGCAGGACGTACCGCCGGTAGTCGTCCGGGTGCAACGCGCCCGCCCACGAGTCGAACAGCTGGACCGCGCTGGCGCCGCGCTGGACCTGGGCGCGGAGCGAGCGGAGGGTGATGTCGGCGAGCCGGTCCATCAGCCGCCGCCAGGTCGGCTCGTCGGAGAACATCAGGGCCTTGGTGCGGGTGTAGTTCTTGCTCGGGCCGCCCTCGACCAGGTAGCTGGCCAGGGTGAACGGAGCACCGCCGAAGCCGATGAGCGGCACGTCGAGCTCGGCCACCAGCTGGGTGACCGTGTCGAGGACGTAGGGCAGGTCCTCCTCCGGCTCGAGGTCGCGCAGCCGGTCGAGGTCGCCCGGGGTGCGGAACGGCTGCTCGACGACCGGACCGACGCCGGGCTGGATGGTCAGGCCGATCCCGAGCGACTGGACCGGGGTGACGATGTCGGAGAACAGGATGGCGGCATCGACGCCGTAGCGGCGCACCGGCTGGAGGGTCACCTCGGTCGCGAGGTCCGGGGTGTGCACGACCTCCTCGAAGGTGTGCTGCTCACGGATCGCGCGGTACTCGGCCAGCGCCCGGCCCGCCTGCCGCATGAACCAGACCGGCACGTGGTCGTGGTCCTGCCCACGGCACGCGCGGATGAACGCGCTGTCGTCGTGACGGGCGGAGGGGTCGGACACGCGGACGGACCTCGGCGCAGCGGGCGGGTGGACGGGTGGGGCACCGTACCGGCGCAGGGGTGCGGCCCCGGCGTCCGGTGTGGTCTGCTCGGGGCCGAGCACCGGCCGGGTCGGTGCACCGCGACACGTCAGGAGCCAGCGTGACCATGGAAGCCGTCGATCCGTCCACCGGCGAGACCATCGCCACCTACGACACCCACGACGAGCGGGCCGTCGACCTGCGCCTCGGACGGGCGTGGGACGGCTACGTCCGGTGGCGGCAGACCAGCTACGGCGAACGTGGCGACCTGCTCCGCGCGGCCGCCGACGAGCTCGAGAAGCGACGCAGCGAGGTCGCCGAGCTGATGGTCAAGGAGATGGGCAAGACGATCGGGGGCGCCGAGGCCGAGGTCGACAAGTGTGCGAAGGTCTGCCGCTACGAGGCGGACCACGGCGAGGAGAACCTCGCCCACCACGTCATCGAGACCGAGGCGGCGAGCTCGTACGTGCGCTTCGATCCGCTCGGGCCGCTGCTGGCGGTGATGCCGTGGAACTTCCCGATGTGGCAGGTCTTCCGGGCCCTGGCACCCGCGACGATGGCGGGGAACACCGTCCTGCTCAAGCACGCCTCGAACGTGCCGGGGACGGCGCTCGCGATCGAGGAGATCATGACCGCCGCCGGGGCACCCGAGGGGGTGTTCACCACCCTGATGATCGGCTCGGGCATGGTCGCCGACGTGATCGCCGACGACCGGGTCCGGGCCGTCACCATCACCGGGTCGGTCCCAGCCGGTCGGAAGGTCGCCGCCGCGGCGGGTGAGCACCTCAAGCCCTCGGTGCTCGAGCTCGGCGGCTCGGACCCCTTCCTCGTCCTCGACGATGCCGACGTCGCCACCGCCGCACGGGTCGCCCGCGATTCGCGCCTGCTCAACAACGGCCAGTCGTGCATCTCGGCCAAGCGGTTCGTCGTCGTCGATCAGGTCGCGGATGCCTTCGTCGAGGCGTTCGTGGCCGCCACCGAGGAGTCGGTCATCGGCGACCCGATGGACCGGGACACCACGCTCGGACCGCTCGCCCGCGAGGACCTGCGCGACGAGCTCCACGAGCAGGTCCGCGCCACCGTCGACAGCGGTGCGACGCTGCTGACCGGCGGCGAGGTCGTCGACCGCCCCGGCTACTACTACGCCCCGACGGTGCTCGACCACGTCGACCCCGAGATGACCGCCGCCAAGGAGGAGACCTTCGGTCCTGCCGCGGCGATCCTGCGCGTCCGCGACGAGGAACAGGCCATCGCCGTCGCCAACGACACCGACTTCGGGCTCGGTGCCAGTATCTGGACCGAGGACCTCGAACGCGGTGAACGCGTCGCCGCGCGCATCGAGGCCGGCTGCGTGTTCGTCAACGAACTGGTGAAGTCCGACCCGCGGGTGCCCTTCGGTGGCGTCAAGGATGCCGGCTACGGGCGCGAGCTCGGCCCCTACGGCATCAAGAGCTTCGTCAACGCCAAGACGGTGTGGGTGGACGGCCGCGCCTCCGAGCGCGATTGACGCGACCATCCGCGCGTCCTCTCCAGCGCTAGTGTTCCTATACTTCCTCGCCTCGGCTCGCTACGCTGCCCGCCGGTACCCGACCGGTGAGGCGGCACGTGGCGAACCCGTTCGAGGACGGTGGCGGGGCGAGCGGCGCGCTCGATCCCGCTGCGAACCCCTTCCGGCCGGGCATGGGGTTGGTGCCGCCAGCGCTCGGTGGGCGTGATGAACCGCTCCGTCGCGCCAAGGTCGTCGTCGACCGGCTCAGCCGCTGCGGCCCGGCGCCGTTCGTGCTCTACCGCGGGGTCCGCGGGGTGGGCAAGACCGCCCTGCTCGCCTACGTCCGGCAGCAGGCCACCAAGCGCGGGATCCTGACCGCCCACGTCGAGGCCGACCGCGACGACACCGAGGTGGTCAACATCCGGCGCTCGCTGCTGCACGAGGCCGCGCCGCTGCTCCGCGACCTCGATCCCGACGTGGCCAGCCGGCTGGCCGCCATCGATGCCTCCGGCGGGGTACCGAAGCTCAAGCCCGCCGTCAGCGCCGTGGCGGGGATGGAGGCGCTGGTGGGCGACATCGCGACGCTCGCCGGCGCCACCGGCCGACCGGTGCTGCTGACCGTGGACGAGGTCCACGAGGCGGAGGACGCGCTGCTGCGCCCGCTCCTGCGTGCCGCGCACCGCGCCGCACAGGAAGCGCAACCCCTCGGCGTGCTGCTGTCGGGTCTGCCCTCCGCCGCCGAGCACGTCTTCAAGGAGGGCCAGACCTACACCGAACGGCTCGAACGGGTCGACCTCGGCCTGCTCGACCGCGCGGCCACCGAGGTGGCGCTCTGCGGGCCGTTCGCCGACCACGCCGGGGCGGCGGTGGACGAGCTGGTGCTCGACGCCGTGCTCGACTCCTCCGGCGGCTACCCCTGGTTCGTGCAGCTGTGGGGGGCGGCGTTGTGGGACGCCGCGAGCGCGCCCGAACGCATCGAGCTGCCGGACGCCCGGCAGGCCGGCGTCGAGGTGCACGACCGGGTGACCGCGTTCTTCGCCGACCGGTGGTCACGGGTGCCGTCGGGGCGTGCCACCTCGTTGGTGGTCGCCCTCGCCGAGGCCGGCGGGGACGTCGAGGTGGGGGTGCTGCTCGACCAGCTCGACCTCACCCACCAGGCGATCTCCCCCGCCCGACGCGAGCTGCTCGACCTCGGGCTGTGCTGGTCGCCCTCGCGCGGTCGGCTCGCGTTCACCGTCCCGGGGTTCGCGAGCTGGATCGCCCGGACGCGCCCGCAGGACGCCTGACGACGCTCGGTCGAAGCCGGGCGGGGTGCCGGTCGTGAAGCGACACCCCGGGGTAGAC
>JBBECA010000055.1:5580-24490 GCA_040882055.1 Nitriliruptor sp. | reverse complement strand
TAGTCACGGCCGTTGGGGAGACGTCGGCCACTCGGACGGGCCCGATACGTGCGTTACGCGCACCGTTCTTCCCCGCTCGAGTGGCTGGCCGCTCCGGCTACGCCCCCTCGCGAACGGTCTGCGACCGGCGCCGACCGCCTGGCCGTGTGGCGATCTCGCGACGAGCGCCTCGCGCCGGCGGCCGACCTCCGGTGGAGCTGCTCGGGAGCTCACCCTCACGACCCCAGCCGCGGAACGCACCGGAGAGGCCGTAACGACCACCGAACACAGTCACCCTCGACCTGAAGTTCAGGTCGAGGGTGCTGTCCGGTCGGTGTGGGAGAGCGCTACTCGGCGGCGTTCTGGTCATCGGTCGTGTCGGCGTCGTCGTCGCCGGGTTCAGTGGGCCCCTCGCCCGCGTCGTCGCCACCGGTCGCCGGGTCGTGCGCCGCGGCATCCGGGTCGTCGCCGGCGTCAGGGTCGGGGCCGTCGCCGTCGCCGCCGGCGTCAGGGTCGGGGCCGTCGTGGTCGTCGCTGTCGGATCCGTCGCCGTGGCTCGCGGGAACCGGCCGGCAGTCCGGGCCGTCCTCGTCCGACCCCGAGCCGTCGCCGTCGGGATCCGTCGATGCCTCGCCGTCATCGTCCCCGCCGTCCGTCTCGCGGGCCTCCCCGTCCTCGGGTGCCGCCTCGGCGTCTGGTTCACCGTCATCGGAAGCGTCCGGCGTGTCGTCGGCCGTGCCGTCGGAGCCGTCGCCCTCGACGAGTTCGTCCTTCGAGGAGTCCTCGGAGGGAACTGGACAGACCTTCCGGTCACCGGACCCGTCGAGCGAGCCGGGGTCCGGGGTCGGGTCGGCGGACGGTGCGGGCTCAGGCTTCGGTTCAGGGTCAGGCTGAGGTGCGGCGCTCGGCTGCTCGCCGGGGGTCCGCGGCGCCGGGTCGTAACGGTCGGGGGCCGTCGGTGGATCGCTCGGGGAGCCGGCCGGAGCCTCGTCGGGCCCGGAACGGAACCAGGTGACCTCGTCGCGGCCGCCCGAGGTGGACGGTGCCTTGCCAGCGGTGTCGAGGTCGCTCTCTGCCGCGCTGGCACGATCGTCGCCGACGGCACCGGCCGAGCCGTCACCGCCGTCGGTGCCGCCCATCGCGAGCGGCGCTTGCCCCGTGGCCGGGTCGACGCCCCGGATGGCCAGCCCACGTTCATTGACCGCCGTGGTGACCGTGGCCGTGCCGGCGACCAGGACGACGGCGGCGGCGACGCGACCCGCACGCTCGATGGCCCGGTGGCGGCGCGCGTCGAACTGCCGCACCGTCGTCGGGGACGGGTGCGCGTGCGCGGCGGCCTCAGCGAACAGGCGGTCGAGATCCGATGCCGCACGTTCCTCGCTGGGCGGCGTGACCAGACGGGCACGCAGACGCCACAGCAGACCGTGGACCGGACCTTCGACCGCACCCTCGTCGGGCCCGGTCAAGTCGTTCATGACGAGGTCAGCGTACGAGAGGCCCTGTTCGGGTACTCCTCGACCCCGAGATGTGCTCGGAGCGCGCCGAGAGCCCGGCGGTGGAGCGCCTTGATGGCGCCGTACTCCTTGCCGAGCGCGTCGGCGACCTCGTGCAGGGTCAGATCGGCGACGTAACGCAGCAGCAGCACCGAGCGCTGATCCGGCGAGCACGCCTCGAGCAGGTGGGCGACCTCGGAGCTGCCGAGGTCAGCGATCGCCTGGTCCTCGAACCGGTCGGCCGGCAGGTGGCGAGCCAGCACCTCGTCCGAGGTCGGCTGGGCGGGACGGGCCGAGTCGTGCCGCCGCGCGTCGATCATCCGGTGGTGGGCGATCGAGAACACCCACGAGCGGAACTTGCCCTCGGAGCCGGTGAAGTGGCGCAGATCGCGCACGACCTGCAGGAGGGTCTCCGCGGCCACGTCCTCGGGTTGCGCGCATCCCCGACCACGCAGGTAGCCGACCAGGACCGGTTGGAGTTCGAGGTAGAAGCGGCGCCAGGCCCCCTCCTCCCCGCGGCGCGCTGCCGCGAGCACCGCTTCGAAGCCCTCACCGATCAAACCGCGGCCTCCCCCGTCGTCGCCGCACGCGCGCCGAGCCTACAGAGCCCCCGTGAGCTAGCAAGGAGACCGCACCCGAACGTCCGGTCACGCCGAACAGCGCGTGCTGCGTGGTGACTCGCCGCCTCATCGGCCGCTCCGCCGCCGACTGGAGCGTCCGCGCACCAGCCGCGCGTCACGGTTCAGGAGCTGCTCGATCTGGTGAGCGGGACACCCTCCCGCCGGAGCGCATCGAGGGTCCGCGCCAGGAACGAGGCCATGTGGTCGCGGCGGGTCGTCCGGCCGGGCTCGAACAACCTCGGTTCGCTCGAGCCGAGGGTGATGGTCAGCTCGCGGGCGGCGTTGATGGTCCGCTCGTGAGCCGTGCCCTGGACGTCGTCGAACCACGTGCGGTCCGACACCGCCGGACGGTCCGTCAGCAGCTCGACGGTCCGGACCACGAACGAGGCCATCTGCGCCCGCGTGACCGTCCCGTCCGGCGAGAAGCGACCGTCCCCGTCGCCCTGGGCGATCCCGAGCGCCGCGAGCGCGTCGATCGCGGCCACGTGCGTCGAGGTGTCGTCGTCGGTGAAGGCGTCCGGCGGATCCTCGGGTAGCTCACCCGCCAGCGCGATCACGCGGGTCAGGAACGACGCCATCTGGGCGCGGGTGACCTGGCGGTCGGGCGCGAACCGATCCTCGGCGACCCCGCGGGCGACCTCCCAGAAGCTGACGCAGTCGACGTTGAAGTAGTGCGCTCCGCTGCGGTCGACGTCGACGAACGGCGCCGGCGGCAGGAACGGGTCGCAGGCGGGGCGTTGCACGCCGCGGAGGAAGGCCTGGACGTCGAGCACCCCGCCGCTGGTCACCTTGCCGCGGAGCGCCCCGCTGCGGCGGGCGCTGCGCACGACCTCGCCGACCAGCTCGGCCGCCGGCGCGTTCGGCGCGATGCTCCGCCCGAGCGCCAACGCCGCGGCCACCTGCGGCGCCGCGTACGAGGTGCCCGAGAAGCCGAAGCTGTGGCTGCCCGTCACCGCGTCCGGCGCGAGGATGGATGCCCCCGGAGCGGCCAGACCGACCGAGTCGACCCCGTAGTTGGAGGCCGGTGCGGACTCGCCTTCGCGCCACAGCGCCCCGTCACCGTCCGTGGCGGCGACCGTGACCAGGTTCGACAGCTCGTAGGCCGCCGGGTAGCGCCGCGGGGAGGACGACTGGGACAGGTCGACCCCGTCGTTGCCGGCAGCCGCGACCACCGGCACCCCGACGTCGCGGATGGCACGCACCAGGTCAGCGTTCGGACGCGTGCCTCCCCACGGCAGCAGGATCACGTCAGCGCCCTCGGCCGCTGCGCCGTAGATGGCCGCCACGGCGTCGCCGTAGCCCTCGAGCACGGGCGAGCTGAACTCGTCCTCCGAGGCGTAGATGCGCCGGACCATCACCGACACCTCGGGGGCGACGCCGCTGATGCCGTAACCGTCGTTCGCTCGCGCCGCCGCGATGCCAGCGATGGCGGTCCCGTGCCAGTCGACCTCGCCCGAGACGTAGGTGTCCCGACTGCGTCGCAGGTGGTCGTAGCCCGCCCCACCGTTGGTCGGATGGCTCCAGAACGCACCGCGCAGATCACGGTGCTCGTCCGAGACCCCGGTGTCGACGATCGCGAGGGTCACCTCGGGGTCGCCGCGCGTGATCGTCCAGGCCTCGGGCGCACGGATGGTGCGCAGGTGGTCCTGGTACTCGAAGTACGGATCGTCGACGTCGAAGGTGGCGACCTCGTCGTCGCTCTGGGCCGCAGCCGGCGCCGTGGACGACGTGACCGCCGCGAACACCGCCACGGCCGCCACCAGCGGGCGGACCTCCGGTCGCCTGCGCGCCCTCACCCCCGTGGTACGGACCACATCATCCCCCGAACGCTGGCCCCCGAGCAGCGCGCGGAGGGTGGTGCTGGCTGGCGGGTGGTGCTGGCTGGCGGGTGGTGCTGGCTGGCGGGTGGTGCCGGTTCAGTCGCGCACCAGGCGGTACATGAAGGTCGCGGCCTGTGCGCGCGAGACCGACTCGCCCGGACAGAAGCGGTCCGCGGTGCAGCCGGTGGTCACACCCTCCTCGACCAGCGCCGCGATCGCGCCCGCGTGGGTCGAACCTGCCCGCACGTCGTCGAAGTCCGGCGCGGTGTCCGAGCGGTCCCACCCGGCAGCGAGGGCGAGCAGCGACGCCATCTGCGCGCGGGTGACCGGTTGGCTCGGTGCGTAGTTGTCCCCGTCGACGCCCTTGGCGATGCCCACCTCGGCGAGCGCCGCGATGGCTTCGTGGTGGACGTTGTCGGTGCCGACGTCCTCGAACGGGGTCGGGTCGGTGGCCTCGGGGATGTCGAAGATCTCGAAGATCAGCGTGGCCATCTGGTCGCGACGCAGGGCCTTGGCGGGTTCGTAGGTGCTCGCGCTGGTGCCGTTGACGACCCCGGCCGTCTGCGCCCACACGATCGCGTACTCGTGGACCGAGCCGTCCTCGTCGTCGAACGGGCCGAAGGAGAACCGCGAGATCTGCGAGCTCGGCACCCGGGTCAGCGACGCGGTCCCGCCGTCGGCGCGAGCGGTGACCTGGGTCGGCAGGTTGGTGCGGATGCGCGCACCGGCGCCGTTCGAACCCTGACCCACGTAGTCGAAGCTGACCCGCTCGCCGGCGCTGGTGCGGCCCGTGACGGTCACGACCTCGGGCGACCCGCCCTCGGTCCGCTGCTGGACGGCGAGCCGCTCGACCACGGCGACACTGCCGGCGGCGGTCTCGGAGACCAGCGCGGCGGTCGCGGCGTTGGAACCGGCGGCGCGCCACCAGCGGTAGGGGTTCGGGGACTGCAGCGACCACGGGTCCGCCACCGAACGCAGGTAGGGGATCGTGGCGCTGTAGGCCCAGGAGTCCTCGCTGTTCTCGGTCCGCCCGCCGTGGGAGGAGGAGTAGTAGGTCTCGGCGAGAGTGCCCTCGTAGGTGAGGGTGACGCCGTCGGTCGCGTCGACCGCCTCCCGCCACCGTCCACCGACGGCACGTTCGGGGGCCGAGCCGGCGTAGGCCTGGTTCAGCGGCGTGGCGAGGATGTCGCAGCGGCAGATGTCGCGGTTGCTGCGGGTGCGCAGGGCGTAGGTGCGGCCGGTGATCGCCTGGGACTGGAGCGCGGCGGCGCCCTCGTTGTTGCCCCAGCTCGCCGGCATCTCGGCCAGGCCGTAGAGGTACTGCTCCACGTCGGGCAGGGTCTGGACGGTGGTCAGCCGCGGCGGCTCACCCGAACGCACGATGTCGTGGAAGCCGCGGTGGTAGGCGTTGCCCTGCGGCCCGGGCGTCAGGATGTCGGTGCCGTGGTGGCGGATGCGCAGCACCGGCCGGGTCGGGGTGCCGTGGCGGACCGCGTCGTCACGGTCGCAGGCCGTGTTCCGGTCGGTCGGGTCACCGTTCGGGAAGCTGATGAGCCGGGACACGACCTGCTCGGTCTCCGTGCCGTCGTCGCCGACGAGCACCCGCCGTTCGGGGCAGACGTACCAGGTGGTGCCCTGGGGCTGGGCGAACGCGTCCTGGATGCAGTCCTCGTGCGGTGCGGGGCCGGACTCGGTGGGCAGCGGGCACCCGTCCCAGCTCAGGTCGCCCCCGACCGCGGTCACCCACGTCGAGTTGACGCCCTGGCGCAGACCCACGCGGATCGACGCGCTGGTGTCGCCCGTGCTGAGCTCGGTCCCCGGGTAGTAGTGCTCGAGGATGTCCTGGACGCTGTGACCCGCGCGGGACATCGCGTAGGCGCCGTACTGGCTCATGCCGACGCCGTGGCCCCACCCCGAACCGTGGATGCGGACCGTCGGGCTCGGGTCACCCGTGGCGGCGACCGCGGACCGGACCGGGAAGCCCTCGGGGTCCTGCGCTGCATCGTCGGGCTCGGCGGGGTCCGCGGGATCGTCGGCCTGAGCTGCCGCCGGCGACGCGGTGGTCACCACCGTCGCGGGCACGGCAGCGCCGAGCAGCGCGACGACGCCGAGCGCGGAGGTGAGGGACAGGCGGGTACGGAGCACGAGCGACCTCGGCGTCGGGTTCAGCGTGGGCCGTCTCCCGACCCCGAGATCGGGGCCGGGAGACGTGGATCCACCCCTACGGTACGCCGCGAGGGGCTAGTCCTGTGGGAAGGCGCGGAGCACCATGTTCGCCGCGTGGTCACGGCGCATGTCCGCACCCGGCTTGTAGAAGTCACCCTTCGAGTCGGCGTAGCCGAAGATGATGCGTTCGCGGTAGGTCGCGCCGATCGCGCCGGCGTGCGCGAGGCCAGGCTCGACGTCGTAGTACGGGGTCCAACTCACCGGGTCGAGGTCGAGCGCGTTGGCCAGGAACGTCGCCATCTGGTCGCGGCGGACCTTCTGTCCCGGGCGGTAGGTGCCATCGGCGTACCCGGATACCACCCCCGCCTCGACCAGCGCCATGATGTGGCCGGCGTGCGAGGTGTTGATGGTGACGTCCTTGAAGCGCCCGTCCGGCTGTACCGAGCCGAGCCCCATCGCCCGGGCGAAGATGGTCGCCATCTGCCCGCGGGTCAGCGAGTCGGCCGGGCCGTAGAGACCGCTGTTGTAGCCGCCGATGATCCCGGCATCGTCCAGGGTCAGGATGCTCGGACGGTGGGGCGAGGTCGCGAGCACGTCCGGGAAGCGGTAGACCTCCGGCTCGGGCTCCGGTTCGGGCTCCGGTTCGGGCTCGACGGTCGCGGGATCCGGGTCCGAGTCCGGCTCGGGCGTCGGCTCCGGTTCGGGCTCTGGTTCGGGCGCCGGCTGCGAGTCGGATTCGCCCTCGACGTCGATCGAGCCGTTGCGCTCGTCGGCGCGGAGGCGGATCCACCAGAACTTGTCCGCGATGCGGCCCGGGCAGGAGGTCGTCCCGACGTCCTTGTGGCCGGTCACGGTGCGGATGTACGAACCGTTGTAGGTGCGCGAGGTCGTGCCGAGCGGGTCGAACCCGTGGATCTCGGCCTTCCAGGCGATGATGTTCGCCAGCGACTCGTACGCCGCCTGCGGCGCGTCGATGTTGGTGTAGTTGCCCATCACCGAGACACCGAACGAGGCGGTGTTGTAGCCCGCGGCGTGCGCGCCGATGACCGCGCGGCTGAGGCCACCCTCGCGACCCTCGTAGATCGTGCCGTACTTGTCGATCAGGACGTTGTAACCGATGTCCTTCCAGCCGAGGGTGTTGCGGTGGTAGTGCTGGTAGCCACGGACGCGACCCGCGGACTGGTCACGGGTGTAGTCGTTCGACCCCGCCGTGTGGTGCACGACCACGAGGTCGACGCCGCTGGCGTAGCTGGCGGAGCTGCGGGGCGCCTGAGCTCCCCACTGGGCGCGGGAGACCACGTTCACCCGGGTCGACGCCTCGGCGACAGCGCCACCGACGCGGATCGAGCTCGAGCTGCCACCCGCCAGGCCCTCGGTGTCGAGGACGGTCGCCTCGAGGTCGAGCTCGCCGGCGCCGGTCGTGGCCGCGACGGCCTGGTCGGCCGGGACCTCGACCTGGAAGCGGGTCGCCTCGCCGGTGTAGGCCGGCTCGGTGAAGGCGTGGCTACGGGACGAGGCGGCCTCGGCCGACCCCGCGTCCGGGCCGTCCTCGACCGACATGCGCCCGAGCTCGTACCACTCGCCCCACTCCCCGCCCTCGTCGGCGGTGCGGACCCGGATGGTGTCGACCCCGTCCGGCAGCTCGAAGCCGATCATCGAGAACGGCAGCGGAGCGGCGACGGTCGGCGAGACGTGGACCTCGGCTCCGGTGTCACCAGCAGCCACCGTGGTGGTGGTCGGGACCCCGACGGCGACGGTCGCGTCGACCACCTCCGGAACGGCGTTGACCTCGACGGTCGACAGGGAGGGGACGGCGGCCAGCACCACAGCAGCCAACGTCGCTCGGGTGAGCAGTGAACGCAATTCGAAGTCTCCACGGTCCGGCAGGTCGCCCCGCCTGTTCCCGAGCCGGTGGCACGCGGCTGCGTCCCCGGCTCCTCAGTTCGTCGACCCCCACCCCGGAGACTTGAGCGCCGGTGTGGCCCAGGTCCCTCGCGCTGCGAGCTCGATGTGCTCGCCTCCCCAACGAGCGCCAGCTCGGCGCAGGTTCCCCATGAGCACCATCCCGGTGACGGAGAGCGCCCTAACGGGCACTGTCCGCACGTACACTGCCTGATGTGTGGGGACGCGTATCCACACGCGGTGTCACGCCGCGAACCGACGTGGGCGGTGAGCTCAACGCCGCGCGCGACGGTTGCGATCCCCGATGCTCCGAGGTGATATGTCTCAGATGACATAGAGCGGTTGGAAGCTCGTCGCAACCCCCACCGGAGCCACCGTGTATGTTTATGCGAACATAGACGGTGCGAGACAGGGCCGTCGCGCTCGACGGACGGCGCAGGTATGAGCAACCGAACATACGCGACTGGCCTCGGTACACAGCTGCGCGAACGGCGGAAGCTCCTGCGGTTGAACCAGACCGAGGTCGCCGACCTCGCGGGCACGACACAGCGGACCGTCTCGCAGGTCGAGGCCGGCAAGGCCGCGAACATCGGGCTCTACCTCGACATCGCCCACGTGCTCGGCATGCAGGCCCGCTTCGAGCCGTACGAGCGGCCGCCGTCGGCACGCCCCGGCGCCAAGTCGACCCCGTGATCCCCTCGGACGTCGCGGCCACGGCGTTCACCGGCGCCAGGTCGACCCCGTGATCCCCGCCGACGCCGCGGTCGCCGCGGACGTGTACAAGGCGGGCCGGCTCGCCGGATCCCTGTGGCGCGTCGGCGATCAGGTCACGTTCGCGTACGTCGACGCCTACGACGGCGTCCCCGTGGCGTTCACGCTGCCGCTCGGGACCCTGGCGGTCGAGGACCGGTTCCGGTTGCCGCCGTTCTTCGCCGGGCTGCTGCCCGAAGGCGATTCCCGTCGGCGGACCCTCACCCGTGCGCTCCACGTGGCCGAGGACGACGAGCTCGGCCTGCTCGTGCACATCGGCGCCGACACGATCGGTGACGTACGGATCGTGCCAGCCGGGACGGCGTTGGCGACTGACGACCTCGGCGATCCGATCGATCTCGCCACCGTGTCGTTCGCCGAGCTGTGGCAGCTTCCGGAGCGGGTGGAGGACCGATCGTCGGTCGCCGGCGTCCAGCCGAAGATCTCCGCCCACTCACGATCGCTGATCGGGGGGGCCGCAGGCCGCATCATCCTGAAGCTCGCTCCGGACGAGTCGTGGCGCGGAGTGTTGGACAACGAAGCGCTGTTCATGACCGCGGCCCGCGAGGTCGGTCTGGCCGCTCCAGATGTCGCGCTGGTCACCGACCGGGACCAGGTGCGGGCGCTGGCGGTCGCCCGGTTCGACCGCTCCGTCGCCGGTGGCCAACTGCTGCGACACGCACAGGAGGACGCCACACAGGTCCTCGGACTACGACCCGGCGCGAAGTACGACCCGGACGCCCGCGAGGTCGTCGGCGCGCTCGCCGACGTCTGCGCAGCACCTGCGGTCGCCCGACGTGATCTGCTGCACCAACTGCTCTACAGCTACGCGGTCGGGAACAACGACGTGCACGCCAAGAACCTCTCGGTCGGCCAGGACCCCCGAACCGGGCTGTGGTCGGTCACCCCGATCTACGACGTGCTGCACACCTGGCCCTACGAGGGCGACCACCGGTTCCATCCGGCGGTACGTGACGTGCCGCATGACACCGTGACCCGCAAGCACTGGACAGCGCTCGCCCACGACCTCGACGTGCCCCGCCGCGTCACTGACAAGCTGCTCGACCGCGTCACCGCAGGGGTCGGTCCGCTCCTCGACCAGCTCGACGCGGACTCACTCGGGATGCCGGAGTCGTGGGTCCGGGACGTCCGCCGACGCCTACGCAAGCGGCTGCGTGACCTCGCCTGACCTGTGCGGGCGGTCCCAACCTCGACGTCGCCTCCCGGGACCGACGTTGCCGCAGCCAGCTCGACAGCCGTCGGACGGCCAGCGGCACCGCTCACATCGCCGACGTCGTCGAAGGCGTTCGCGCGCCTCACCTCCGCGAGCTCACAGTCACC
This sequence comes from Nitriliruptor sp., assembly GCA_040882055.1. Lineage (GTDB taxonomy): Bacteria > Actinomycetota > Nitriliruptoria > Nitriliruptorales > Nitriliruptoraceae > Nitriliruptor. Next base: position 14,419 of record JBBECA010000055.1, on the reverse strand, counting down.
TCCGTGAGGCCGTGCAGGAGCTCAGAGGCGGGATCCCGGCCGGTCGACACCGCTCGAGCCGAGCGCTGACGAGCGCGGCGCCATCACGCGCGTCACCAGGTCGGCGAGCAACCCGATCGCCAGGATCTGCAGCGACACGATCACCAGGATGACGGTGTTGGTGGTGATGCGTCCGCCCTTGTCGACCACGTCGAAGATGAGCTTGGCCATCGACCCGAACAGCAGCGTCAGCCCGACGGGCAGGAACACCCGCAGCGGGTTGAAGGTCATCACCATCCGCACCACCTGCTGGAGGTACCGGGCGGTGTCGCGGCGCCAGTGGAACTTCGATTCCCCGGCGCGTTCGGCGTACTCGATCGGCACGTAGTGCACGAGGTGGGCGTTGGCGAGGAACGCCAGCGTGATCGTGGTCACGCAGGAGAACCCGGTCGGCAGCAGGTGGAGGTAGGGCAGCGCGACCGAGCGCCGGAAGGCCCGGAACCCCGAGTTGAGGTCGGGGATGGGCTCCTTGACCAGGTAGCTGGCGAGCTTGCGGATCAGGAACTTGGCCGGCACCCGCGCCCAGCGGTGGGTGCCCTGCTCCGAGGTCCGTGCTCCGACGACCTGGTCCCAGCCGCCGTCGAGCTGGTCGACGAGCGCCGCCATCTCGTGGTTCGGGTAGGTCATGTCCGCGTCGGTCCAGACCACGATCTCGCCGCGCGCCTGCTCGGTCCCGAGGCGGCGGGCGAACCCCGACCCACGGTTGCGTGGCAGACGGTGCAGGCGGATGGCGCCCTCGGCCTCGAGCTGGTCGAGCACCTCGGCCGACCCGTCGGACGAGCCGTCGTCGACCGCGAGGATCTCGAAGCGCTTGCCGGCCGCGGCCAGCCCGTCGGTGATCCGTTCCACCTCGGCGCGCAGGTGGGTCGCCTCGTTGTAGACCGGTAGGACCACGGTGATGTCCACGGCGCCGGCACCATCTCCGGCACCGGGCGCGAGTGCAGCGCCGGAGGGGGCTGCCGCACGGGACGCGGCGCCGCGGTCGGGCTCGGCTGGCGGAACGGCGGGGGCAGCGGCCACGGCTACAGGACCTCGGAGGATCGACGGGGGCGGCGCGAGACCGCTCGCGGAGGCCGGTCGCCCTCGCGGAGGCCGGTCGCCTCGGTCGGCGGAGGATAGCGGGGCACACCCAGGCCACCGCGGAGGACGCCCCTGCAGCGTCGTGTGCGCTCCGCGTGCGGGTTCGGTCTGCGTGGTCGGTCGACCACCGTCCGCCTCAAGGCGAGACGGCCGTCCGCCGAAGGAGTGAGGGCGCCCCCCCAGCCGACGCCGACCGTCGAGACCCACGTGACCGCCACCGCTCCTCGCAGGATCACCACCCTCGTCCTCGCCCTCGCCATGGCGCTCGGGATGTTGGTGGTGCCCGCGACCGTGCCGGCCGCCGACGCCGCCACGGTCGCCCCGGACCTCGAATCCCAGCTGATGGCGCTCACCAACCGCGAGCGCGCCGCCCGCGGCCTGCCGGCCCTCCAGACCTCGCTGCAGATGACCCGGGTCGCCCGCGACTGGTCGCAGACCATGGCCGACGAGCAGCGGCTCTACCACCGGCCCGACCTCAAGAGCGTCGCCAGCGGCAACTGGACCCGCATCGGTGAGAACGTCGGCGTCGGCCCCAGCATCGAGCGGATCCACCAGGCGTTCATGGACTCCCCCGGCCACAAGGCGAACGTGCTCGGCGACTGGAAGTACGTCGGGATCGGCGTGATCGAGCACGACGGCCGGCTGTGGCTGACGCTCAACTTCCTCCAGGGCACGGGTGACTTCCCCGCCTTCCAGGACGTGACCACCACCGTCCACCGCGCCAACATCGAGACGGTCTTCGCCCGGGCCACCACCAACGGCTGCACCAGCGACCGCTTCTGCCCCGGCACCTCGGTGACCCGGGCCCAGATGGCCAGCTTCCTGGCCCGCGAGCTCGGTCTGACCCCGACCGCCCCGAGCGGCCTGAGCGACGTGCCGAGCAACAGCGTGCACGCCGGCAACATCGGTGCGCTCACCGAGGCCGGTATCGCCACCCCCTGCGCCAGCGGCCGCTTCTGCCCCAGCGATCCGATCACCCGCGCCGACATGGCGAGCTGGGTCGCCGCCGCCCTGGACCTGGCGCCGGTCGACCCGTCGTTCGGCGACGTGCTGAGCTCCGACGCAGCAGCGGGTGCCATCGGCGCGCTGGAGCAGCGCGGGATCGTCAACGGCTGCGGCGACGGTCGCTACTGCCCCCGCGAGGCGGTCAACCGCGGACAGATGACCGCGTTCCTCGCCCGGGCCTGGAACTGACCCTCGCCAGCGCGGGGCTGCGGCGACCTGGGCAGCGCTGATGCGCTGCCCAGTCGCTGCGTCAGCGGCTGGCGGGGCGGCGCTCGTCGGAGCCGACCGCTCGAGCTCGTCCGGGCGCTGCGTCGCGGCGTCAGCGGCCGGCGGGGCGGCGCTCGGCGGAGCCGCGGCGGCCCATCGCGTGGTAGCGCAGCCCCGCGTCGAGCATCGTGTCCGGGTCGAAGGCGTTGCGCGCATCCACCAGGATCGGGAAGGTCATCACCTCGGTGAAGACCTGCGGTGACAGCTCGCGAACCTCGGGCCACTCGGTGGTGACGACGGCCGCGTCAGCGCCGCGGAGCGCCTCGACGGGGTCGTCGACGGCCACCACACCCTCGACCTCGGCGGCGAAGGCCTCGAGCGCGACCGGGTCGTAGACCCGCACGGTCGCCCCCTCCGCCAGCAGCGCCCGGGCGAGGTAGAGCGCGGGCGCCTCGCGTAGGTCGTCGGTGCCCGGCTTGAACGCGGTCCCGAGCAGGGTCACCACCTTCTCCTCGAGGTGCCACAGCTCGTCGCGGAGCTTGTCGAGCACGACCTCGCGCTGGCCCTCGTTGATGCGGCGCACCTCCTCGAGCAGCAGGAAGTCCTCGCCGACCTGGCGGGCGAGGTGGATGAAGGCGTCGACGTCCTTCGGGAAGCACGACCCGCCGTAGCCGAGGCCGGCCTGGAGGAACTTCGGGCCGATCCGCTCGTCGAGGCCCATGCCCTCGGCGACCACCCGGACGTCGGCGCCGACCGCGTCGCACACCCGCGCGACCTGGTTGATGAACGAGATGCGGGTGGCCAGCATCGCGTTCGAGGCGTGCTTGATCAGCTCGGCGGTCGGGACGTCGGTCTCGACGACGGGCGCGCCGGTGCGTTCGACCAGCGGCGCGTAGACCCGGCGCAGCACGTCGCGGGCGTCGTCGGAGCTGGTGCCGTACACGACCCGGTCGGGGCGGAGGGTGTCCTCGACCGCGTTGCCCTCGCGCAGGAACTCGGGGTTGGAGGCGACGTGGACGGCCACCTCGCCGCCGCGGCGCTGCAGCTCGCGTTCGATGACCGAGGCCAGGCGATCGCCGGTGTTGGCCGGCACGGTCGACTTCTCGACCAGCACCACGTCGCGCTGGGCGAGCTCGCCGACCTTGCGGCCGACCGCCTCGACGAAGCGCAGGTTCGGCCCGCCACCCGGCAGCGGCGGCGTGCCGACGCACATGAAGACCACCTCGGCGTCCTCGAGCGCGACCGCCATGTCGGTGGTGAAGGTCAGCCGGCCAGCCTCGACCTGCTGCGCGACCAGCTCGGGCAGGTCCGGCTCGTGGAACCAGATGCGACCCGCCTGCATGCCCTCGATCTTGCTGGCGTCGTCGTCCATCCCGACCACGTGGTGGCCGTCGCTGGCCATGCAGGCCGCGGTGACGAGTCCGACGTGCCCCACGCCGACGACGGCGATGTGCATGGTGGTTGGCCTTCCGGTGGTCGGGAGCGGCAGGATAGGTGTCGGCGCGAACACCCCGCCCGCCGGCACCGGCTGCCTCACCACCTGGCCGACGCGGCTGGCACCTCGCCGCCCCCGCCGTGCTGTTCGATCACCCACCCGCTCCGATCACCACCCGCTGCCCGACCTCGACGGAGACCACCGCCCGTGACCGCCTCGTTGCACGTCTTCATCGGGACCAAGGCCCAGTACGTCAAGACCGCGCCGCTGCTGCGGCTGCTCGACGAGCGCGGCGTGGCCTACCGGCTCATCGACTCGGGCCAGCACGCGGCGCTGTCGCGCGAGCTGCGCCGAGAGCTCGGCGTCCGGGACCCCGACGTCACCCTCGGCGGCGCGCGCGACATCACCACGATCCCCGCGGCGATCCGGTGGGCGGCCACGATCGCGCTGCGGCTGCTCGACCGCGCCAAGGTCCGCCGCGAGCTGTTCGGCTTACCCCCGGAACCGAGATCGTGTAGCGACATGGGGGTCCAGGACCCCGGATCGCTTCACAACCGAGCCGGGAGGGCACCACGGCGGCTGGCGCGGCCGGGGCGGCCGGGGCGGCCGGAGCGGCCGGGGCGGCCGGGGTGGCCGGGGCGGCCGGGGCGGTCGGGGCGTGGGGTCGAGGGGATCTGCGTGGTCCACGGCGACACCCCCTCGACGTTGCTGGCGGCGCTGCTGGCTCGGCGTGCCGGGTTGGAGGTCGCCCACCTCGAAGCGGGCCTGCGGTCACGGTCGGTGTTCGAACCCTTCCCCGAGGAGCTCATCCGGCGGGTGGTGATGCGGCTGTCCTCGCTGCTGTTCGCCCCCGACGGGGTCGCCGAGGCGAACCTCCGCCGGCGCGGGCTCGGCGACCGGACGGTGCGGACCTCGGCCAACACCGTGGTCGACGCGTTGCGCTACTCGTTGGCAGAGACCCCCGTGGCCCCGACCGGCCCGAGCGTGGTGACCATGCACCGCGTCGAGAACCTGCACCGGCCCGAACGCGTGCGCGGGTTCGTGGACCTCGTCGAGCGGCTCGCGCGGAACGGACCGGTGACCTTCGTGGTCCACGGACCCACCGAGAGCGCGATCGCCCCCCACCGGGACCGGCTGACGGCCGCCGGGGTCGAGCTGGTGTCACTGCTCCCCCACGCGGCTTTCACGCGGCTGCTGGCGGCGGCACCGCTGGTGGTGACCGACGGGGGCAGCATCCAGGAGGAGTGCGCGCTGCTCGGCGTGCCGACGCTGCTGTGGCGAGCCCAGACCGAACGCCCCGACGGCATCGGCGACAACGTCGTGCTGAGCGCCTACGACCCCGCCACGATCGAGGCGTTCGTGCGGGATCCGGCGGCGCTACGCCGGACGCCGCTGACGACGCAGGTGCACCCGTCGGCGGAGATCCTCGAGGAACTGCAGCGGCGGCTCGGCGTGGGCTGACGCCCGGGCGGCGACTGAACGTGGTCGACGTCTCGGCGCGGGCTGACGCCTGGGCGGCGCAACTGCAGGTGGTCGACGTCTCGGCGCGGGCTGACGCCTGGACGGCGCAACTGCACGTGGTCGACGGCTCGGCGTGGGCTGACGCCCGGCCGTGGCCGGCGTCAGGGCAGGGTGCTGACCCGGTCGTTGACGAGCTTGTCGAGGGCGCCACGCAGCATGCTGCCGAGCTGGCCTCGGGAGATCTCGGCACCCGGGTCGAAGCGGTCCGCGGACTTGCCGCGCACGAAGCCGGCCTGCACGGCCGCGCCGACGTTGCGCTCGTGGGTGGAGCCGGCCACGTCGGGGAAGGCGCGGCCGGTCGCGCGGATGCTGCCGCCCGCCAGCCGTTCGTAGGTGCGCACGAGCAGGCTCGCGAACTGGGCACGGGTCACCGGCAGGTCGGCCCGGAAGGTGTCGTCGGAGAAGCCACCGATGATCCCCATGTCGGCGAGCGCTTCGATGTCGTCGCGGTGGACGACCTGGTCGAGGTCGGTGAAGGTCGCCTCCGACGGGATCGGGAGCGAACGAGCGGTGCGCACCAGCTGCGCGAGGTAGGCCGCCACCTGGCCGCGGGTCACGGCCAGATCCGGCCGGTAGGTGCCGTCCGCGTACCCGGACGCGATCCCCCGGTGGACGATGCACGCCACGTTCGGGGTGTGCACGTCGGAGGCGCGCAGGTCGGTGAAGTCGGGGGTCGGCGCCCCACCCGGGCAGGCCCCGAGGTCGGCGCCGAGCGCCCGCAGCGTGCCCGGGCCGCTGGCGAGCCCCGCGATCGACGCCCCGCTCGGGCTGTACGGATCGGCGAGGTGACCGAGCGGCCGAGCGCCAGCGCGGACCGCCTCGGCGAGCCGGGCACCGTCGGTCACCCCGGTCGCGCTGATCGCCAGCGCCACGATGCCGGAGACCGCCGGAGCGGCCTGGGAGGTGCCGTCGAGCGTCCCGTAGCGACCCTCCGGGAAGGTGCTCAGCACCTCGACGCCAGGCGCCGCGACGTCGACGTACCGGGTCGACCAACTCGCGAAACGAGGGACGGCACCACGGTTGTCGACGGCGGTGACGACGATCACGTTCGGGGCCGGGCTGACGGCGGGCATCACCATCGAACGCTGCTCGACGGGGGTCTCGCGCAGTTCGCGGCCGGTGTTGCCGGCGGCCGTGACCACGGGGACCTCGGCGTCGCGGAGCGCGCGGTCGAGCTCGGGCCGCTCCGCCGCCGAACCCGGTACCCCCCAGGACGCGTTGATGACGTCGGCGCCCGCTCGGGTCGCGTACTGGATGGCCCGGACGCCGTCCGACAGGCGGCCCTCGGAACCCTCGAGGAACTTGACGCTCATCAGCTTCACGCGCGGGGCGACGCCGACGATGCCGACAGCGTCCTCGGTGGCGGCGACGATCCCAGCCACGTGGGTGCCGTGCCGATCGGCGGCCTCGTCGGCGTAGACCTGCCCCGAGGGGCCATCCACGCTGAAGGCGCACCCGTGCAGGTCACCGGGGCAGCCGTAGCTGCCCACCGACGGGTTCACCCACAGGTTGTCCCGCAGGTCCGGGTGGTTGGTGTCGAAACCGGTGTCGATGATGGCGACGACGACCGTCGAGCGGCCCTTGGTGACCGACCACGACTCGTGGGCACCGATGTCGATCCCGTGGAGCCCGGTCTCGCTCGCCCCGGAGCTGCCGGTCGCGACCTGCCCGCTGTTGTTCCACCACCACTGCAGCTCGCGGAGCGGGTCGTGGGCGGGCGCCTCCGGGTCATCCGGGTCCGGGGCGGGGACCGGGTCTTCGTCCGGGGCGGGGACCGGGTCTTCGTCCGGGGCGGGGACCGGGTCTTCGTCCGGAGCGGGGACCGGGCCCTCCTCCGGGTCAGGGGTGGAGACCGGGTCCTCGGCCAGGGCCACCTCGTCGGCCGCTCGGGCGGCGGGGTCCTCCTGCGACGCCGCATCCTCCGCGGCGGGTGGCTGGCGGGTGGTCGCGCCGAAGTCGAGCAGCTCGTCGAGCTCGACGTGGGCGACCAGCGCCGAGGCGGCCAACGCCCCGATCGCCTCGGTGACCTCGCCGGTGACGTCGGCGACGGCGACGGCGTAGCCGGAAGCCACCTCGCCCTCCACCCCGGCCGCGTCCAGCACGGACTGCGCATCGGCGGGGGCGACCCCGTCGTGGAAGGTGACCAGGAGCCGGTCGGCCAGGCGGTCCCCGACGGCGGCGACGGCCGCGTCAGCGACGGCGACGTCGAGATCGCCCATCGCCGAGGCGGCGACGGACGCTGCGGCGGACGCCGACCGGACCTGGCCGGCCGCGGACGTGGTGGCACCCGTCCCTGCCAGCGCGACAGGACCGACGCCGATCGTGAGCGCGCCGACCAGAGCCCCGACCAGCCAGACCTTCGGACGTTCCACCGACGCATCCCCTCCCGTGGCGGCAGGGTCCCCTACGACACGCCATCCCACGCTCTGCTTCGACCCCGAAGGGCGCCAGCAGCACACTCGCGGCGAAGACGTGCGCCCAGCGACCACGTGGAGGCGCATGCGCGCGTCGGGGAACCGCGCCGCCGTGGCCGCGGCTCACTCGATCGGCACGCCCCACGAGATCGAGTCGATGACCTCGTCGAAGGTCGCGACGGTCCGGTCGAAGGTGCCCGGCGCGTCGTCATCGCCGGGCAGCGGCACCGGCTGGGCGAGCAGCTCGACGCCGCGAGCCGGGACGACCACGACCAGCTCGCGGTTGGTCGCCGCGACGTCGCGGCTGGGGGTGAGGAACTGCAGCCGGGTGGCCGGGACGCCGCCCACCTCGGTGGCTTCGTCGACCTCGAGCGTGGCCCCCGTCTCCTCGATGTGGTCGCGCCACTCCCCCGGGGTCACCCCGGGACGGTGGGTGAAAAACATCGCGACGACCTCGCCCTCGGGGAGGTCGTCCTCGTCGATCTCGGCGCCGAGCGGCTGGTTGGCGAGGCTGAGGCGGGTGTCCTCCTCCTCGAACACGGTCCAGCCGTCGGGGACGGTGAGCTCGAGGTCGCGCCACGCGACCCGGCTGCTGTCGCCGCCGCCACAGGCGACCAACAGCCCGGCGAGCGCGACGAGCAGCCCGAGCCGCCGGAGCGGCGAGCGGGGACGGGACGGGACGCGTGGCGAGCGGTTCAGGAGGTCTCGTCGTCCCGGTCTTGGAGCTCGTCCATCAGCAGGGCGAGCTGCGCGGTGGTGCGGAGCGGGTCGTCCTCCGGTTCGGGAGCGCGGGCGGCACGGACCGCCGGCAGCTCGTCGGTCGGGTCGACGACCTCGGCGTCGGATCCGGTAGTGGTCCCCGCCTCGGCGTCGGGGTCGGAGATCCGCTGCGCCCCGGCCTCGGGGGCCGGTGCCGGCGTGGGCTCGGGGGCCGGGGATGGCGTGGGCTGCGGGTCGGGCCGGGCCAGAGCCTCCGGGCCGGACACACGTCGTGTCTCGGAACCGGCCGCAGGCAGCTCCTGGGGTGCCACCGCCTCCAGTTCCATCGTGCGGTCCGGGTCCCGCTGCCCCGCAGGGTCGTGATCCGCCTGCGGCTCGGGAGCCGCCTGGGTCGCGGGGGCCGGCTCGGGGGCCGCCT
>JBBECA010000055.1:2976-5480 GCA_040882055.1 Nitriliruptor sp. | reverse complement strand
TCCGCCTGCGGCTCGGGAGCCGCCTGGGTCGCGGGGGCCGGCTCGGGGGCCGCCTGGGTCGCGGGGGCAGGCTCGGGGGCCGCCGCCTCGGCTTCGTGCGCCGGCTCGGTGTCGGCTGCTGGGTCCGGGCCCTCGGTCGATCCGGCCTCCGCCGACGCCTCCGCGAGGGCGGCTGCGACCAGTTCCCGAGCACGCGAGCGCGAACCGGTGTCGGCGGCGGGCGCCGCCGAACCGGTGCCCGTGACGTCCGGCTCGGGCGCCTCCGGTCGGGTGGTCGCCTCAGGTTGAGCTTCAGGTCCGGCCGCTTCCGGTTCGGGCGCTTCCGCGGCAGCGGGCACCTCCGGCTGCGTGTCCGGTGCAGGCGCTTCCGCGGCAGCGGGCACCTCCGGCTCCGTGTCCGGTGCAGGCGCTTCCGCGGAAGCGGTCACCTCACCGGTCGGGGCGTCGGGAGTGTCGCTTCCGGCGGAGACATCGGGCCCGGTCGGGGCGTCGGGAGCATCGCTTCCGGCGGGGACGTCGGGCCCGGTCGCCTCGGGGTCGGCACCCGACGGGGCCTCGTGCTCGAGCTGCGCACGCGCCTCGATCTGGGCCGCGAGCTCGGCCGCCTTCGCGCCCGCCAGCACGTCCGCATCGCGCGGGACCGCACCCTCCGGCGCGTCCGGGAAGGCCACCGGCATCGGGTTCCGGGGGGATGCCGAGCCCGGCGGGAGGTCACGCACGACCCGAACCGAGGGGTTGGGGGCACGCTCGAGGTCCGAGCGGGAGGTGAACCGCGGTCGGTGGGTGTCGCGCTCGCCGCCGGTGCCGGCCGGGGTGTCAGCGGGGCCGGCGTCAGCGGGGCCGGCGTCGTCGGCGTCGTCGGCGTCGGCGTCGTCGGCGTCGTCGGCAGGCCCATCGCCCGTCGGCTCGCCGACCTCCGGGGTCTCCAGGGACGCCACGGAGGGCGTCGGAGCGGTCGGCGGTGTCGGCCGGTGGTCGCCCGAAGCGGCCGGGCTCGTGGGAGACGAGGGCGACCCTGCCGGCGCGGGTCCGGCCGCGAACGACGCGTCAGTCGCCGGTCGCGTGTCGTCCGTCGCCGGTCGCGTGTCGTCCGTCGCCGGTGGCGTGTCGTCCGTCGCCGGTGGCGTGGTAGCCGCAGCCGGCGCGGTAGCCGCCGACGGCGTGGTAGCCGCCGACGGCGTGGTAGCCGCCGACGGCGTGGTGGCCGCGGACGGCGTGGTGGCCGCAGCCGGCGTGGTAGCCGCAGACGGCGTGGTAGCCGCAGCCGGGCTGGTGGGCGACGAGGGCGACCCTGCCGGCGCCGGCGAGCGAGCGTCCGCGGGCGCCGGTGACGAGCCGGCTTCGGGCGCCGGTGACGAGCCGGTCTCGGACGCCGGTGACGAGCCGGCCTCGGACGCCGCGGGGGTGGCCGCTGGCCTGGAACGGCTCGCGCCGGCGATGGTGTCGTCGACCAGGACGACCTGCGCGGCGGTGCCGGTCGACTCGACCGCCTCGATCGCCGCCTGGAGCTGCACCTTCGGGGTGCGGTCGCTGCGGGTGACCAGCAGCACCGCGTCGAGGGCGCCGGCGGCCGCCACCACGTCCGGCTCGGTCACCGGTGGGAGGGCGACGAGCAGCACCTCGAGGTCCTTCGGCAGCTGCCTCGGCAGCTGTGGGGCGACCCCGATGGCGGCGTCGATGTCGCGTCCGGCACCGAGGCGGGCGAGCTTGATGTCGGTCTCGAAGCTGACGGTCCGACCGAGGTTGGCCCCGTCGCGGATCACCTCGAGGAGACCGGGGTTCGGGGTCGCGCCCGAGGCGATGTCGACGATCAGGACGCTGGCACCGCGCTCGGCGATGGCGACACCGAGCGCGTCGGTCCACCTCGGCACCTCGGTGCCGCGGGACGCGCCGGCCAGGCCGAGCACGAGACGGCGGTCCCCGCGGGCTTCGAGCACCGAGGTGGCCAGGTCCGAGACCGCGTCGGGTGTGACGGTGCTGGCGATGACGCCGACCAGTTCGCCGCCGACGGCTCGGACGTGGCGGGGGCCGCGCACGGTGGCGTCTCCGGCGTCGACGACCAGCACGACCGCGAGCGCGATGAGGATCGCAGCGATGGCGACGGCCACCCCGATGAGGGGCGACGGCGGCACCAGGTCCGGCGCCACGAGGGCCAGGACGACGCCGACGAGACACACGCCGAGCGCGACGGCGCGCAGCAGCGTGGAGCGGCGATCGAGGACGTCCATCGCCTCGACGAGCCAGGGGGGGCGGGAGGGGGTGGCCATGTGCTCCGACGGTAGCAACCAGCCATCCCCTCCCCCCGCCAGCGGCCCCCGGCCCACGGCCGTTCAGCCGGGAACCCCGCGGGTCAGCGGAGGCGCCCCACCATCTGTGCGGTGGCGGGTCGGCGGCGGGTCAGCGGAGGCGCCCCGACGCCGGCGTGGTAGCAGCTAGCGGCGAGTCAGCAGAGGCGCCCCGACGCCGGCGTGGTAGCAGCTAGCGGCGAGTCAGCAGAGGCGCCC
>JBBECA010000055.1:0-2876 GCA_040882055.1 Nitriliruptor sp. | reverse complement strand
CGACGCCGGCGTGGTAGCAGCTGGCGGCGAGTCAGCAGAGGCGCCCCGATGCCGGCGTGGTAGCAGCTGGCGGCGAGTCAGCGGAGGCGCCCCGCCGTCGGCGTGGCGGCCACCTGCTCGACGGTGCCCGGTGGTGGGACGAGCTCGCGCCAACCGGCACGTGCTGCCTCGATGCTGCCGGGGGTGCCGCGATCGGCTCGGGCGAGGTGGACCGCCCAGGCGAGGATCGGTGGGGCGAGGTCGACGGCCGCGGCGAGCAACCGGTCGTCGTCACGCACGACGCCGCCGAACAGCAGGGCCTTCGCGCGGTGGAAGTCCGAACCGTGGTGGAGGTCGTCGGTGAAGCGCGGGGCGCCGAGGTGGTCGTCCCAGCTCGGTGTGCCGTCGAGCGGTGGCGCCTCGCCGGTGATGAACGCCACCTCGATGGCCACCCAGGTGAGCCGGACGCGCTGTCGGGCGGTCCGGGGACCGTCGGGGGCGCGGGCGACGGCGTCGCGGGCAGCTCGCAGCCGGCGTCGGGCACGGTCGGCGTCGCCCTGGCCGACCGCGTCGGCGACCAGCGAGATGCGGAGCATCGCCTCGTCGACCGGGTCGTTGGCGGCCAACAGCGCGGGGAACTCGATGGTCTCGGCCGCGGCGTGGAGCCCGAACTCGCGCAACAACCGGCCCCGTTCGGCCGCGATCCACGGCCCGAGCGCGGGCAGGTGCACTCGATCGAGGTGGACCCAGGCGAGGTCAGCGCGCCCGAGCCGACCCCACACCACCCCGTGCCACACCGGACCGGCCGCCTCGTGCCGCCACCCCACGCCGAGGTCGACGTCAGCCGGCAGCAACCGCTCGAGCGCAGCAGCCGGGGGCGGAGGCGGCAGAAGCCCGGGCCCGAACGCCGTCGGGGGCGGAGGAGGAGGTGGGGTCGCCGTCACCGTGCGGAGCCTACGCCCGGGTGCGCGGGCCCTCGGATGTCCGAGGTCGTGAAGCGACATGGGTGGCTTACCCCGGGGGGGTCGCTTCACAACCTCGCCGCGGCTCGGGGGCTGTTCGCTGAAAGGCGCGCGTCAGACGGGCCACGGCCGTCCGAGGTGGCGCAGCGACTGTGCGGCGACGACCTCCCGCACCAGCTGCCGGAAGGCGGCGCTGTCGAGGTCCTCCCAGGTGGCCTGGAGCACACGCCAGTCGTCGTCGACCCGGGCGAGCTGGTTGGCGCGGCGAGCATCGTCCCGCAGCTGGGACCGCTCGCTGTGCGCCTTCATCGAGGTCGCTTCGATGCCGAAGCAGATCCGGGCGATGCCGAGGTCGAGGTGGAGGCTCCGGCCGTCGAGGCACGGCACCTCCACCTGGCCCCGGTCGAGAGGGATGCCATCGGCCACGAGCCCCCGGCGCAGACGGCGTTCCAGCGTCGAGTCGGTACGGCCGTCCGCGCCGAGGCGCCGCAACACCTCGGTGACCTTCGGCCGGCCCGGGTAGCACGGGGAGGCGAGGTGTCCGGCGAGGACGTCCTCCAGCGTCATCCGCCGCTGCTGGACGAGATCGATCACGAGGTCGGTCAGCGTCGGCACGTCGACGACCGCCGCGAGCCCACGGACCAGGGCCGGCGGGCGCAGCACGGCGAGCCCCGGCGTCCCCACCACCTCGATGTCCCGGTCGGGGTCGAGGTTGCGGCTGCGGACCACCTCGAGCTTCGCGCCTCGGACCGGCATGCGATCGAACGGCACGACGACCTGGACCCGGGTCGGCCACGTGGATCGGACATCGTGGGCCGCCGCGCCGCTCCACCGGGTGAGCGCCACAGGTGCCGGCGCGTCGCGGTCAGGCCCCTGGGCACGCACGATGGCCGCGAGCGCCCTGGTCCGCCCGTCGATCGGGGTCCCGGGAGGCGCGACGACGTCGCGGTACGGCTGCCACCAGCCCTCGCGGCCAGCGCGACCCCGGACGGTGTTGACGGTCAGCCCCGAGATGTCGGCCGCGACGTGCACGTGCACGGGTCCACCCACCTCGGCGCAGTGCTCGAACAGGTCGCTCCACATGCACCCAGCCTCGGGCAGCCGCCGCGGTTCGTCCGGAACGTCCCTGTCGAAGCTGTGGATGACCGCACTCCGCCCAGCGACGGCCACGGCGGCCGGCCACAGCGGCCACAGCGGCCACAGCGGCCACGGCGGCGGCGGCCACGGCGGCGGCAGCCCCGACGCCACAACGGCCACTGATGGCCACAGCGGCCACGGCGGCGGTTGTGAAGCGACCACCCCGGGTAACACACCCTCCTCGCTTCACAACCCCGGAAGGACAGCGAGGTCGTGGACGTCGGGGCCGTGGAACGCGGCGCGGTCCTGGGACACGACGCGGTCCGGGGACGCGGCGAGGCCCCCGCCGGAGCGGGGGCCTCGTCGTGGTGCGTGGTGCGTGGTGCGGTGCGTCAGGTGGCTGGACTCAGAAGTCCATGCCGCCCATGCCGTGGTCGTGACCGCCACCGGCGCCGCCAGCAGCCTCAGGTTCGGGCTTGTCGGCGATCAGCGCCTCGGTGGTGAGGAGCAGACCCGCGATGGACGCGGCGTTCTGCAGCGCCGACCGGGTGACCTTGGACGGGTCGATGACGCCGGCCTTGATCAGGTCCTCGTACTCGCCGGTGAGGGCGTTCAGACCGGTACCCGGCTCCATCGCACGGACCTTCTCGACGACGACGGAGCCCTCGAGGCCCGCGTTCGACGCGATCCAGTACAGCGGCGCGGAGAGCGCCTTGTGGATGATGCGGACCCCGGTGGCCTCGTCACCGTCGAGGTCGAGCTTGTCGAGGCCAGCCTCGGCCTGGAGGAGCGCGGTGCCACCGCCGGCGACGATGCCCTCCTCGACGGCCGCACGCGTCGCGGACAGTGCGTCCTCGA
>JBBECA010000054.1:0-3797 GCA_040882055.1 Nitriliruptor sp. | reverse complement strand
CCCCGGTCGGACCCGAGGTGGCACCTCGACCCGCTCAGGGCGAACGGCACCGCCCGGCCCGCGCCGGGCGCCACCACCGCGTCGTCGCGTGGACCCCGATCCCACGCTCCACCTCGCGGGAGACAGGTCTCCGGTTGCGCGTCCACGATCCCTCCCATGGTGAGGCTCGGCGGCGGCGTTTCGTCGCGCTGGTCGTGGCGACCCTCGGGCTGCTCGGCGTGGTGATCGCCGGTCAACCGCTGCTCGGGGGAGGCTCCAGCGGAGACGACGGCGACACGGAGGTGCTCGGTGTCCACCAGTCGCGGAGCCCCAGTGCCAGCGGCGGCCCCACCCCGAGCGCGACCGGCGCGACGGAGGTCGCCTTCACCATTTCAGGTCGGCTCGCTGAGGTCGTACCCGGGGGACCATCGGTGCTGGTGCTGACCGTCACCCACCGGCACCCCTTCGCGATCGTGGTCCGGACCGTCGAGGTGCGGGTCGCTGATCCGGAGGACGTCTCACCGGCCGGCCCGCCGTGCCTGGCCCAGCACCTCGAGGTCGGGGACTTCTCGGGCGCGCAGCGACTCGACGCGCGCTCGGACGCCACCATCGAGGTACCAGCCACGCTGATGAGCGACGCGCCAGATGCCTGCCGGACGGCGCACTTCCCCCTGGCCTTCTCGGGTACGGCGATCCGGGATGGAGGACCCTGACCCGATGCCCGCACCGCAGGGGCGGGCAGGCGGAGACGCTACGGGGTGAAGACGTGGGTCCCGCCGTAGAGCACGACGGGGGTGCCGTTGGGGACACGGTCGAAGAGCCAGCGGCCATCGGCGAGCGCGACCCGGACACAGCCCGAACTGGCCGGACCCGCCGGCACGTTGGGCGACCCGTGGATCGCCCAGGGACCGTGGAAGTACATCGGGTCCCACATCGACCCGATGCCGTAGCTCGAGGGCTTCTCGCCGGCGATCCGACGATCGATGGTGAAGGTGCCGACGGGGGTCTCGGCGCGCAGCGTCTCGCCGGCTTCGGACTCGAAGGTGCCGCCTCGACCGGTGGAGACCTTCATGGTGGTCACGCGGCGGTCCCCCTCGACCAGGTGGAGGACCTGCCGGTCCATGTCGACCTCGATGCGGTTCGAGGGCCCGCCGCGCAGGGACGGCTGGGCGCGGGGCGCGTCGAGCGCGGCGTAGGTCTGCGGTCCGAGCTGACCGTCGACCGCCAGCCCGTTGACCGCCTGGAACGCCATGACCGCCGAGGTGGTCTGCTGGCCCCGCTCACCGTCGGCGGCACCGACGAGGTAGCCGTACTCCCGGAGCTGCTCCTGCGCCTCGACGAACCGCGCCGCCTCCTCGGCGGCCTGCTCCTCGGCCTCGCGGCGCTCCTGCTCGGCACGTTCCTCGGCGCGCCGGGCCTCCTCCGCCTCACGTTCCTCCTCGGCGAGCCGCTCGGCTTCCTCGGCCTCCGCGGCTTCCTCAGCCGCCGCGCGCTCGGCCTCGGCTTCCGCGTCAGCCTCGGCCTGCTCGGCTCGCTCCCGAGCCTGGCGGTCGGCGTCGCTCTCGGCCGTCTCCGCGCCGTCCTCGGCCGCTGCAGCCGCCGGATCGAGCTCGATGTCGCGGCCGGAGCGGTCAGCGAGCGCGAACGACGCGCCGGCGATCACCAGGGCCACCACGCCGGCACCGACGACCAGCGTGCGCCGGCTCGTGCTGCCGTGCTCGGTCCGCTCGTCGATCCCGTCGGTGCCCACACCGGCTCCTCATCGTCACCCGTCGCAGCGAAGGTTGCCAGACCGGAACCTGCGAGGTCGTGACCACTCACGGCTCGCGCGGTCCGGGGACGAAGGCGTTGGTGCGCCGCACGTACTCGTCGTAGCCCTCGCGCTTGCTGCCGCTCGTGGCCATCGCCGAGTCGGTCAGCGCGACGCCCGACACCTTCACGATGACGAAGGTCATCAGGGCCGACCCGATCGCCGCCCGCCACGCACCGGTCGCCAACGCGATCAGGAACAGCCCCCACCAGACGGTCGCGTCCCCGAAGTAGTTCGGGTGCCGGGTGTAGCGCCACAGTCCCCGGTCCATGACCTTCCCACGGTTGCTCGGATCGGCGAGGAAACGCGACAGCTGCCAGTCGCCACCGGCTTCGAACACGAACCCCACCACCCAGACCACCACGCCGAGCGCATCGAGCCACGTCCACCGTTCGGGTACCGGGCGGTGCAACGCGGCGAGCAACGGCAGCGAGATGAGCCACGACAGGCCGGCCTGGAGCCAGAAGACCCGGAACAGCGACGTGATCGCGAACGACTCCGGTCGCTTCTCACGCATGGCCCGGTACCGCTCGTCCTCGCCGCCACCCCAGTTGCGCTTGGTGATGTAGATCGACAGCCGCAGCCCCCACACCGTCACCAGCACGAGCACCAGGGCCGTCCGTGGCCCGGCTCCGTCGCCGAGGATGGCGTAGCTGGCAGCGGTGACGACGAACGACAGCCCCCACACGCGGTCCACCAGCGAGGCGTCGTGACGTAACACGCTCACGAGCCAGGTGGCGGTCATCAGCACCAGCACGGCCAGGAGGCCTCCCGCCCACACCTGCCAGATCTGCATCGCCGCCTCCTCGTCGCCGTCGGTTCGTGACGGTCCCGGCCACGGATCGACCTCCCCCGGAGCCGACCGTAGGCTCGCGCCGTGCGTGCCGACGACCTCGACGCTGTCCGCCGCGCGGTGGTCGACTGCCGCGCGTGCCCCCGCCTGGTCGCGTGGCGCGAGGAGGTGGCGACCACCAAACGAGCCGCCTTCGCCGACGAGGAGTACTGGGGTCGTCCCGTTCCGGGCTTCGGCGACCCCGCCGCGCGGGTGGTGATCGTCGGCCTGGCACCGGCCGCTCACGGCGCGAACCGCACCGGGCGGATGTTCACCGGGGACCGGTCGGGTGACTGGCTGTTCGCCTCGCTGCACCGGACCGGCTTCGCGAACCAGCCGACGTCCATCGCCGCCGACGACGGACTGAAGCTGCGCGACGCGTGGGTGACCGCGCCGGTCAAGTGCGCACCACCCGCGAACAAGCCGCTGCCCGAGGAACGTGATCGGTGCGCGCCGTACCTGACCGCCGAGCTCGACGTGCTGCCGTGGCGCGTGGTCGTCGCGCTCGGTGGCTTCGGGTTCGCGGCCACGCTGGGTTTCACCGGCTGGGAGGGCCGCAAGCCGACCTTCGGGCACGGCGCCGAGGTCCCGCTCGCGGACGGCCGAACCCTGCTCGGCAGCTACCACGTCAGCCAACAGAACACCTTCACCGGCCGGCTCACCGAGCCGATGCTCGACCACGTGTTCCTCCGCGCGCGCGAGATAGTGAAGGATCTGGGCTCCTGAGGGCTCTAACACGAAGATCTCAGATCACGCGTTCGTCCGTCCTCATCCGCCGTGAGTCAGCGTCGTCCACTGGCTCGGCTGCCAACTTGGCTGACTTGGCTGACTGGTTGGCTGACTGGCCCATCGTCGGGAGGCGTCCCGAGGAGTGCCTCACGGACCTCTCACCACCGACTCGAGGCGACCCATCGAGCGCGCGCTGGCCCCGTGTGAGCGACCCCAGCCAACACCGCGATCAACGACCTCGGACGGTCGTGAGCCAACCGCGAGCGACGCGTGGACAAGGGAGCGCACCGGGACCTCAGCTGACACCGGACCCGGCGCCCACCTGCCGATCCAGGAGACCACCGTGTCGCGATCGACCGCCGCTCCCCCAGTCCCGCTGCTGACCGTCACGCAAGCCGCTGAGCGCCTCGGCACGAGCGCTTCGGAGCTCTACGAGCTCGTGGCTAG
>JBBECA010000053.1:0-3858 GCA_040882055.1 Nitriliruptor sp. | reverse complement strand
GCCGGGTGGTTCACCAGCGACTTGGTGTCACCGATGTTGACCAGGCGCGTGAACAGCTCGAGCGCGTCGTGGAACCTCACCGCCGCGTCGTAGCCCCCCTCGATCTGGAAGGTCATCAGCGAGGACGGCTTGCCGCCCGTGTACTTGGTGGCGTTGGCGTGGTACGGCGAGCTGCTCAGCCCCGCGTACTCCACGTGGGTGACCTTCGGGTGGGCCTCGAGGTGGGCGGCGACCTTCGCGGCGTTCTCGACGTGCCGCTCCATCCGCAGCGCCAGCGTCTGCAGCCCCTGGATGATCTGCCAGGCGTTGAACGGGCTGATCGCCGACCCGGTGTTGCGCAGCGGGACGGTGCGGGCGCGGCCGATGAAGGCGGCCTCACCGAGCGCCTCGGTGTAGACCACGCCGTGGTAGGCGGGCTCGGGCTGGTTGAGCTGGGGGAAGCGGTCGGCGTGCTCGGCCCACGGGAACTTGCCGCTGTCGACGATGACCCCGCCGATCGAGTTGCCGTGCCCGCCGATGAACTTGGTGAGCGAGTGGACGACGATGTCGGCGCCCCACTCGATCGGCTTCATCAGGATCGGCGTGGCGACCGTCGAGTCGACGATGACCGGGACGCCGGCGTCGTGAGCGACCTTGGCGATGGCCTCGAGATCGGGGACGTTGCCGGCGGGGTTGCCGATGGTCTCGAGGTAGACCGCCTTGGTCTGGTCATCGATCAGCGCGCCGATGGCCTCGACCGAGTCGTCCTCGGCGAAGCGGACGTCGACGCCCTGCGCCGGGAACATGTGCTTGAACAGGGTGTAGGTGCCGCCGTACAGCAGCGGGACGGTGACGATGTTGTCGCCGGCGCTGGTGATGGTCTGGATGGCGTAGGTGGTCGCCGCCTGGCCGGAGCTGGTGGCCAGGGCCGCGACGCCGCCCTCGAGCGCAGCCATCCGCTGCTCGAGCACGTCCTGGGTCGGGTTCATGATGCGCGTGTAGATGTTGCCGGGGACGGCGAGGTTGAACAGGTCGGCGCCGTGCTGGGCGTCGTCGAACTCGTAGGCGACGGTCTGGTAGATCGGGACCGCGACCGCCTTGGTGGTCGGGTCCGGCTCGTAGCCGTGGTGGATCGCGAGCGTCTCGTCCTTCATGGTTGCTCTCCGGTGGTGCGTGGGTGTCGGGTGTGGTGTGGGGCCTGGGGCGATGCTCGGTCAGCTCGGTCAGCTCGGTCAGCCCGGTCGGCGTCCGAGGCGGCCGAGGGGGTCCTGCGGGTCGATCTCGGGGGTGAACGGCACGCCGCGTTCGAGGTCGGTGAGCCGGTAGACCAGACCGAGCCAGTTGGCGAAGACCGCCTTGGCCGTGTCGGCCCAGGTGTTCTCGAGACCCGCGGCCAGTTCGAGCTCCGGGAACGCCGGGGGAGGGGCTCCCTGCTCCCTGGCGGTGATGACCGCGTCGATGTGGTCGTGGGCCAGCCGGGCGCTGTCCGCCGTGAGGTACCCGGCCGGCAGCGGCGGGATGGCGCTCACCTCACCGTCGAGGTAGCGGATGACCTCGCGCTTGTACTCCTTCAGCAGGCTCACCACGTCGTACTCGGGGTGGCCCTGGAGGTAGACCGTCCGGATGCCGTCGGCGGACACCCCGAGGTGGAAGTCCCCCTCGGTGGATTCCGCGAGCACCTCGACGCCGGCGCGGTCGAGCTGGGACGAGGTGACCTCGTTCCAGCGGGAGTGGGGCACGTCGAAGCGGGTGTTGGTGCCGTGCAGCAGCGGGTGGTCGGGCTGCAGTTGGCGGTGCTCGAGGATCCCCCACCGCTTGGTGAGCAGCGGACGACGCCGGATCCCGTGACGATGCTGGAGCAGGGCGTGGGTGGCGAGGCAGGAGCACAGCACCGAGGTGACGTGGTCGCTGGCCCAGTCGACGACCTCGAGCAGCGGCTCGTAGAAGGCCTCGTCGGCGAGGTCCGGGCGGTTGGCGACGTTCGCCCCGGTGATGATGAGCGCGTCGAGGCCCTCCTCGCGGAGGTCCTCGAACCGCTCGTAGTGGGCGTCGATGTGCGCCTGCGTCGCCGGGCTCCGTTCCAGCCCCGGGACGGTGAACACGTGCACGTAGACCTGCACGATCCGGTTCGACGCGCCGATGAGGCGGGTGAACTGCTGCTCGGTCACCTGCAGCGCCGCGTCCGGCATCATGTTGAGCAGCCCGACGTGGAGCTCGCGGATGTCGGCGCGGTGGGCCTGTTCGACGGTCAGGACGTCCTCGCCCTCCGCGGCGAGCACGTCGAAGGCGGGCAGCGTCGAGTGGGCGACGATGGGCACGGGGATGGTCCGGTCAGCCGGTTCGAGCCCCGACGCTAGCGATGCGCGCGCCACCGGCCACCCGGCGGACCGGGAGAACGTGGCGTCGCGCCCGGTAGGGGTCGGGAGCCGGCGGCCTACTTGTAGTTGGTGAACCGCAGCGGCGCGTCGTGGTCCTTGGCCTTCACCATGGCCTGGATCTCCTGCAGGTCGTCGCGCTTCTTGCCGACGACGCGGATCCGGTCACCCATGTTGGTCGGCGTGACCTTGAGCTTGGTGGCCTTGATGTCCTTGACGATGGTCTTGGCGAGGTCCGCCGGCAGCTCGCTGACGAGGGAGATGTCGATCCGGCTGCGCCCGCCCGAGACGTCCTTCGGCTCGCCGATGTCGAGCGCCTTCAGCGACACCTTGCGCTTGACGCACTTGTCCTTGAGCACCTCGAGGGCCGCCTGGACCCGGTCCTCGGAGGCCGACTCGACGCGGATCGCCTCGTCGCCCGACCACTCGATGACGGTGCCGGTGTCCTTGAAGTCGAACCGCGTCCCGACCTCGCGTGCGGCCTGGTTGATGGCGTTGTCGACCTCCTGCTTGTCGACCCCGGCCTCGATGTCGAAGCTCGCGTCTGCCACGGGTGCGCTCCTGCTCGGGTGGTCCGTCGGGCGAGCAGCCAGCGTAGTGAGGTGCCAGCGGCCACCGATCCGGACGTGTCACAGGGGTGCGGCATCCTGAGCCTGGACAGGGACCATCCGTGGGGGCGGATGGAGGACTCGAGATGCACGAACCACAGCTCGACCTCGGAACCGAACCAGCACCCGCCGATCACGCGGCCGATCACCAGGCGGCGCACCTGGCCAAGGCCGACCGACGGCCACCGGACACGCTGTGGCGCGCCAACCCCCGCGAGCAGGGCCTGCTCGGTCTGACCGACGCGATCGCCTTCTTCGGGGCGCAGGGCTGGTCGGTCAGTCTGCCGCTCATCGACAGCCAGCCCTACGACCTGATCGTCGACGACGGCGCCCGGCTTCAGCGGGTCCAGGTCAAGACGACGACCCGGCGCAGCCGGAACGGACGCTTCGTGGTCCAGGTCTGCACTCGCGGGGGCAACCGGTCCTTCCACACCAGCAAGGACTTCGATGCGAGCGGGTGCGAACTGCTGTACGTCCTCACCGACGATCGTGAGCGCTACCTCATCCCCACCAGCGAGGTCCGGGCGCGGACGGCGTTGACGCTCGGTGCGCGCATGGCACCGTTCCTGCTACCGCGCGCTCAGTTCAGTTGAGGTTTGCCGTGGTTCGGACGACTACCTACTCTCCCGACGCTCGTGAGAGCGAACTCCCGGTGGGATGCCCGAGCGGCCAAAGGGAGCGGACTGTAAATTCGCCGGCTTCGCCTTCGCAGGTTCGAATCCTGCTCCCACCACGCAGCGTCAGCCCACCGCCCGTGTGCGCCGACGGACCCCACGGTTCGACGGACCGCACGGGCGGTGGCTACGCTTCCGGCCGCTCGCGCCTCGACGCGCGGGTACCAAGCCCGCCCTGGTAGCTCAGTCGGCAGAGCACATCCATGGTAAGGATGGGGTCCG
>JBBECA010000052.1:10497-25086 GCA_040882055.1 Nitriliruptor sp. | reverse complement strand
TCACCCTGAACCCCACCGAGGGCATGCAGACGATGACCTCCTTCATCGGCCAGGCCGGTATCGGTGACCTGTCCACCGGCTCGGTCGGCTACCAGACGATCTTCGCGGTCGGCGCGCTGCTGTTCCTCGCGACGCTGGTGATGAACCTGTTCAGCATCCGCCTCGTCCGCCGCTTCCGGGAGGTCTACGAGTGAGCGTCACCACCGCCGCCACGGCCGCATCGCCCTTCGCCCGGACCCGCCGCGGGGTCACGATGCTCAAGGAGCGGGGCTTCTCCCTCGCGCTGCTCAGCAGTTTCGTGCTCGCCATCGCCGTCCTGATCGCGCTCCTGATCCAGGTGTTCGTCCTCGGCACGGGGCGCCTCGACGCGAACCTGCTGACGCAGTTCCCCTCGACCATCCGGGTCGAGACCGCCGGCTTCCGGTCCGCCATCTTCGGCACCCTCTGGCTGATGGGGGTCGTCGTGGTGACGGTCGTGCCGGTGGGGGTCGGTGCCGCCGTCTACCTCGAGGAGTACGCCGACGGCTCCAGGTGGTGGAACCGCGTCATCGAGATCAACATCCAGAACCTCGCCGCCGTCCCCTCGATCGTGTACGGCATCCTCGGGCTCGCCTTCCTGGTCCGGGGTCCGGTCGGCCTCGGGTTCGTCGTCCTGGCCGGCGGACTCATCCTGTCGCTGCTCGTGCTGCCGGTGGTCATCATCTCCTCCCGTGAGGCGATCCGTTCGGTGCCGAACTCGCTGCGCCTCGGGTCGCTGGCGCTCGGGGCCACGCCGTGGCAGACGGTGCGTCGCCTGGTGCTGCCGTCGGCCATCCCCGGCATCGCCACGGGCACGATCCTCGCCCTGTCCCGAGCCATCGGCGAAGCGGCACCCCTGCTCCTCCTCGGCGCGCTGACCTTCATCACCTTCGTCCCCGACGGGTTGATGGCGGAGTTCACCGCGCTCCCGATCCAGATCTACAGCTACCTGTCGCGACCGCAGGAGGAGTTCCGGATCCTCGCCGCGGCTGGCATCGTCGTGCTGCTCGCGATCCTCCTGTCCATGAACGCGGTAGCGATCTACATCCGCAACCGCTACTCCGAGCGGAACTGACCGTGACCGACGAACCGACGTACGGGTCCCTGCCCTCGCTCCACGACGCGCACCCGGCTGCCCGTGGTCACTTCCACGGCTGGCTCGACGAGATCGACGACGAGCTCGTGGGCGCTGCGCTCCTCGTCAGTGCTGCGCTCCCGAGGGTGACACGTGCGTGGGTCGCGGCCGACCGCGGCTGCATCGCCGAGACGCGCACCTTGAACGCCGACGTGTGCGAACGGGTGCGACGGGTCGAGACCCAGGGCTTCCTCGTCCTGGCGCGCGAAGCGCCGGTCGCGGGGGACCTGCGCCGGCTGGTCGCGATGCTCCGCCTCGTGACGTCGGTCGAACGGTCCGCCGCCCTCCTCAAGCACGTCGCCGAGACCCTCGAGCGTGTCGACCCACGCGAGCTGCCGGAGGAGATCCGGCTCCAGGCGGAGGATCTCGGCCGCCGCGCGAGCGAGGTGTTCCGTCAGGGTGTCGATGCCTGGCGCTCGCGCGATGGCCTGGCGGTGCGCGAACTCGATGACGCCGACGAGGCGGTCGATGCGCTCGCCATCGCCCTCCTCGAACACGCGGATGTCGTCGAGAGCCCCGGCGAGGCGATGTCGCTGGCCCAGCTCGCCCGCTACTGGGAACGGATCGCCGACCACGGGGTCTCGTTCGCACAGCACAGCACGTTCGCGGTCACCGGGGAACGCGTCGAGGTGGGCCACTGACCGGGCGTCCCGCCGTAGGCTGCTGACCGGACCCTGGAGACGACTGCCGTGCCGAAGCTGATGCTGGTCGAGGACGAGGTGGCCATCGCCGAGGCCCTCACCATCACGCTCGAGGCCGAGGGCTTCCAGGTGGCTTGGGTCAAGGACGGCGCCGACGCCGTGCCCACCTGGGAGCGGGTCCGCCCCGATCTGGTCATCCTCGACCTGATGCTGCCCGGCGTCTCCGGCACCGAGATCTGTCGCACCTTGCGTAGCCGCTCCGACGTCCCGATCATCATGCTGACGGCGCGCGACGCCGAGGTCGATCGCGTCGTCGGCCTCGAGCTCGGCGCGGACGACTACGTGACCAAGCCGTTCTCGACCCGCGAACTGGTCGCCCGGATCAAGGCGATCCTGCGTCGGGCCCCGATCGGTGGCGCCTTCGACGACGGTGCACCCGTCGAGGCGGCCGGCGTCCGGCTCGACCGTGCCCGCCACGAGGTCCGCGTCGACGGTGACCCGGTCGAGCTCCCACCGAAGGAGTTCGAGCTCCTCGCCTACCTGCTCGAACACGCCGGGCGGGTGCTGACGCGCGGCCAGCTCATCGACGAGGTGTGGGGCAGCGACTACGTCGGCGACACCAAGACCCTCGACGTGCACGTCCGGCGCCTGCGCACCCGCATCGAGGCCGATCCGAAGGACCCCCGCCGGATCCTGACCGTCCGCGGCCTCGGGTACCGGTTCGCCGACACGTGAGCTTCCTCGGCGTCGCCGCCATCCTCCTGCTCGCCGTCACCGGGGTCCTGCTCGGCGCCAGCCTCGATCGCTCGCTCGCCCTGACCTGGATCGCGGTGCTCAGCGTGTCCGCCATCGCCGCGGTCCAGGCCGACGTGGGCCGGCACCTGCGCAAGCTCACCACCGGCGCGAGCTCCTGGTTGGCCGGCGAGCGCTTCACCGCGTTGCCCGTCCGCGGGCGGGGCGCGTGGGGTCAGCACGCCGTCCTGCTCAACGCGCTCGGTGCCGCCCACGAACGGCGCGGGGTCAAGCTCGCACGCGAGCGGCCGTGGCGGCGAGCCCTGGTGGATGCCCTCGTCAGCCCGGCGCTGCTGTTCTCCTCCGAAGCCCGGCTGCTGTCGGCGAACGAGGCCGCACGGGAACTGCTCCGCGTCCCCACCGACGTCGGCGACGTCACCGTGCTGCAGGCCGTCGGCAGCGAGGCGCTCGCCGGCGCGGTGCACGAGGTGCAGCTCACCGGTGTCCCGGTCACGGTGGACACGAGCCACGGCGACCACGAACTGCGTGGTGTCGCCTCCCAGGTCGGCGACGAGACCCTCTTGATCGTGGTGGACCGGACCCGGGAACAGCGCGTCGAGGATCTGCGACGCAACTTCGTCGTGAACGCCTCGCACGAGCTCAAGACCCCGGTCACCGGCATCCGCACCCTGGCCGAGGCGCTACGGGTGACAGCCGATGCGGGCGACCTCGACCGGTTGCGTTCGCTGCTCGGCCGGCTCGATGGCGAGGCCGACCGGCTCGCCCGGTTGGTCCACGACCTGCTCGACCTGCGGCGGCTCGAGGAGCGCGGTCCGCTCGAACGGGTACCGGTCGACCTGGCCGAGCTCGCACGACAGGTGGTGGTCGCCCTGCTCGACCGCGCCGCGGAGCGGGGTGTGGAGCTGGGGGTCGATGTGCCCGACCGGGCGTACGTCGCCGGTATCCCCGGCGACCTCGAGGTCATCGTCAAGAACCTCGCCGCGAACGCGGTGCAGTACAACCGTGAGGGTGGCCGCGTGTGGGTGCAGGTCCGGTCGGAGGCGGGTTCCCAGGTCGTGACCGTCACCGACACCGGCATCGGCATCCCCCACCAGGAGCTCGGGCGGATCTTCGAGCGCTTCTACCGGGTCGACCCGGCGCGTAGCCGCGCCAGCGGTGGGACCGGGCTCGGGTTGGCCATCGTGCGCCACGCCGTGGAGAGCCACGGCGGCAGCATCGCGGTCGAGAGCACCGTCGGGGAGGGCACGAGCTTCACCGTCACCCTGCCGATCGACCCGGCGTGAACCCGCAGTAGCCTGCGCCGCCGTGACCACATCCAGCGCTCGAGACGATGCCCGTGCGACGCCGCCGTCGGACGAGATCACCCGCGACCGGGGCAAGACCCTCCGGGCGCCGGTGATCCTCGACCTCCTCGCTGAGGAGCTCGGTCCGGGTGCCACCATCGCGCTGCGCTTCACCTCCCGCTGGGAGCTGTTGGTCGCCACGATGCTGTCGGCCCAGTCGACCGACGTGAAGGTCAACGAGGTCACCATCGGGCTCTTCGCGGAGCTGCCCGACCCCGAAGTCACGGCTTCCGCCGACCTCGCCCGCATCGAGGAGCTGATCGGCTCGCTCGGGCTGTTCCGGCAGAAGGCCAAGAACCTCCAGGCGACCGCCCGCCACCTGCTCGAGCACCACGGCGGCGAGGTCCCGGGCACGATGCCCGAGCTGCTCGCGCTACCCGGCGTGGCGCGCAAGACCGCCAACGTCGTGCTCTCCAACGGCTTCGGGATGCACGAGGGCGTGGTGGTCGACACCCACGTGCACCGGCTGTCGCGCCGCCTGCGGTTCACCCGCGCCGACGATGCCGTCCGCATCGAGCGCGACCTGATGCGCCTGTTCCCGCGCGAACGGTGGCTGCAGGTCAGCGATCTGCTCATCCATCACGGCCGGCGGACCTGCCTCGCGCGGCGACCAGCCTGCGAGCGCTGCGTGATCGAGCACCTCTGCCCGTCGTCGCAGGAAGCTGGCCTCACCGACAAGCGGTGAGTGCCGGGACCTCAGCGCTTCTTGACGCGCCGTGACCACTCGAGGGCCACGAGGGTCACGACCCCGAGGACGGCCGCCACGATCGCCTGCACCGCGTGGAACGGTTCGGGCAGCTCGACCGCAGGCTCGACGATCGTCGCGCGCTCGGCCCGCAGGGTGGTGCTGCCGCCGTCCGCGGGGTCGGTACGCAGCAGCGTGCCTTCGATCAGCAACACGTCACCGCGGACGTCCGGCCCGCCGAGACCGGTGATCTGCTCGTGCATCCCGTCCGGCAGCCACACGGGCAGCCCGGTGTTGAAGCCGCGGTGGTCGCCGTGCCGGGCCTGCGGGCCGACCTCGAGGGCGTAGGCGTCATCGTTGACCTGGACCCACACCCCACCGTCCCGGTCGAGCAGGTCACCGATCACCTCACCGGCGAACGTGACGGTCAGCCCGTCGAACGCCTGGGGACAGGCGAAGATCTGGTCGGAGCTCACGCGCTCGCTGGGCCCGAGTTCCTCCCGGATCTCCTCGATCCCGGAAGCGTCGACCCCGCGCAGGCAGGTCCGGGGTTCGGCGGCCGAGGCGGCCCGAGGGGGCAGGCCCTCGACACGCAGCTGCGCGGTGTCCACCTCCGGCTTGAGCTGCACGAGCACCTCGGTGCCGGCGAGCACCGCGACCAGCAACAGCACCGACACCAGCAGCGCACCGCGGGTGCGTCGTCGTCGGCGGATCGTCCGCTCCCTCACGTCTTCGCCCTCCCGCGCCCGAGCGACACGAGGTAGCCGAGCAGCGCGAAGACGGCCACGAACTCGAGCCGGCCGAGCCACATCTGGACGAGGTAGACCGCCATCAGGCCGCGTGGCATCGACGGCTCGGTCACGCCGATGGACAGCCCGATGTTGGAGGTCGCGGACACCGATTCGAACAGGGTCTGGGTGATGTCGTAGCCCCCGTAGGCCAGCCCGACGACCGCGCCGAGCAGGTAGGTGACGATGAACAGCAGCAGGAGCGAGGTCGCGGCGCGGGCGGTGCTGTCACGCAGGATCTGGCGCTTGCCCACGTGGTAGCTGGTGACGACCAACGCGGATTCCGGCTGCAGCAGCTTCTTGACGTCGTGGATCAGGGTCTTGGCGGCGATGCCGACGCGGAGGGCCTTGATGCCTCCCGCCGTCGAACCGGCCATGCCGCCGATCGCCATCGCCGCGACGATGGCAGCCGGCGCGAGCACCCCCCAGTCGCTGAGGTAGGTCGTGCCGGGGTTGACCTGGTAGCCGGCGCTGGAGACGGCCGATACGAGGGTGAACAGTCCCTTGCGCAGCAGCGGTTCGGTCCCGTCGTAGGCGCCGTTACGCAGCAACCCGAAGCAGACCACCGCGAACAGCGCGCTGGTCGAGATCGCCAGGGTCCGGGTCTCGATGTGGCGCAGCACCTGACGCGGGTCGCCGCGCCAGAGCTGGAAGTGCAACCCGAACGAGATGGCGCCCGCGAGCATCAGCACCATCACCACCACCTCGACGCCCGCCGAGTGGTAGTACGCGACGGAGGCCTGCATCGGGCTGAAGCCGCCGGTGTCGAACGCCCCGAGGAAGAGCAGGGTGCCGTGGTACAGCGCCCGGGCCGGACCGAACCCGGCGCCGAGCAGGACCAGGTAGAGCGCCGTCGTCCCGATCACCGCGTAGGTGGCGGCGACACGGAAGATGAACCGGGACGTGCGGATGAAGTTGGGCAGGATGCGCTCGTCACGCGCCTCGGAGATGTAGAGCGTGCCGATGCTGCCACCGCCGGCCGCGAACAACGACAGCACGACGATGATGATCCCCTGACCGCCGGCGAAGTGCAGCAGGTGACGGTAGAAGTCCATCGACAGCGTGGTGTGGTCGAGGTCGTTGATGACCGACAGGCCCGTCGTCGTCAGACCCGACATCCCCTCGAAGACCGCCGACAGCAGGTCGTCGTAGTGGCCGGAGAGGTGGAGGGGGACGGCGGCGAGCACGGCGCCGAGCAACCACGACAGGGCGACGGTGACCATGCCGTGGGCCCACGTGAGCGCTCGGCGGGTGGCCAGCCGCGCCTCGGTCACGGCGCCGATCGAGGCGCAGAGAGCCGCGCCGATGACGAACGAGGTCAGCGAGTTCCACTCGCCGAGGTAGAGCGCCACGAGCGCCGGTAGCACCATCACCAGCGACAGGCCGAGGAACACCTTGCCGAGGTAGAAGCCGATCAGGCGCAGGTCGTCGGCACCGGGACGCAGCAGCACCTCAGCCCACCAGCAGCGACAGGACGGTGGCGATCAGCGCGGCGACGACCGCCACCCCGAGCGCCAAACCGAGCAGCAGCGCCACGCCGAGGACGGCTTCGTGCACGAAGGGCCGGTCCGCGCCGCGGGGCATCAGCCGTTCCCGAGCAGGGCGGACGACAGGGCGCGCTCGAGCTCGGGCGTGGTCAGCGCGACGACCTCGTCGCCGGGCTCGATCCGCGTGCGACCGTGCGGGATGATGGTCTCGTCGCCGCGGAAGACGCACACGAGGACGGACTCGAACGGGAGCCCGAGATCCTCGACGTTGCGGCCCGGGGGAGCGCCGGGGCCGGACGGCACGCGCAACTCGACGAGCCCCACCTTGCCGCCCTTCAGCGAGGTGAGGTGGATCAGTTCGCCGACCGAGAACTCGTTCTCGAGCAGCTCGGAGATGAGCCGGGTGGACGACACGGCTTCGATCCCGAGCGCCTCGAAGATCTCGACGTTCTTCGGGGAGTTGACCCGGCTGATGGAGCGCTTGACGTCGAACTCGATGCGCGCGAGCTGGCACGCCACGAGGTTGTCGTCGTCCTCGTGGGTGGTGGCCACGAACGCGTCGGCGCGGTCGGTGTGCGCTTGCTCGAGGTAGCGGACGTCACAGGCATCGCCCTCGATCACGAGCACGTCGGTCTCGGCGACCAGGTCCTCGCAGCGTGACGCGATGCGCTCGATGACGGTCACGTCGTGCCCCTTCTCGCTGAGGTCCCGGGCGATGTAACGCCCGATGCGTCCCCCGCCGGCGATGACCACGTACACGCGGGGCTCCTCAGTTGGCCCGGTCGCGGCCGAAGGGCGCGCGGACCAGGCTCGAGATCGGACGGGCGGCGCTCGGCTTCATGGCGGCGGTGACGATGTCGTCACGCTCGAGGCGGTCGGTGCGGTCGGGGAGGAACACGCGTGCGCCGCGTCGGATCGCGGCGACCCGCAGCAGGCCGTCGATCTCGAACTCGTCCACGGTGAGCCCGTGCCCGCCGGTGTCGATCTCGAGGTCGACGATGTGCACGTTGCTGTCCTCGAAGTGGACGTGCAGCGGGTAGCTCTCCTCGCGGAACTCGTTGAGGAACAGCTTGGCGATGGTGCTGGTACCCGACACGTAGCGGACGCCGAGCTTGCGGTAGATGTGCTCGCGCTCGGGATCGAAGAGGCGGGCGATGGTCCGCGGGACGTCGTAGAGGTGGGTGGCGATCTCGACGGCCATCAGGTTGGCGTTGTCCGAGCGGGTCACCGCGATGAGCCCGTCGGCGCGGGCGACGCCGGCCCGCTCGAGCACGTCCCGGTCGGTGCAGTCGCCGACGACGGTCTCACCGTTGAAGGCCGATCCGAGGTGGTCGAAGACGAGCGGGTTGACGTCGAGGACGACCACGTCGGTGTCCGGGTCCTGCGACAGCTGCTCCGCGATCTCGGCGCCGAGCCGGCCGCAGCCGCCGATGATGATGTGCACGTACCCCTCCGGCGCGATCCGTGACGTCTGCGGACCTGCGCGTCGGCGGCCCGGTCGGTGACCGGGCCGTCGCGCAGTCTGCCACGCTGGCCAGGGCAGCGTGACCGT
This sequence comes from Nitriliruptor sp., assembly GCA_040882055.1. GTDB lineage: Bacteria > Actinomycetota > Nitriliruptoria > Nitriliruptorales > Nitriliruptoraceae > Nitriliruptor. The sequence goes on along the minus strand of JBBECA010000052.1, from coordinate 16,684 downwards.
GCTGCCCGGGTACGGTTCGGCGACCCCGGCAGCGTTCGCGGGCGAAACGGGTAGGAGGTGGCCGTGACCGTCGGGTTGTCGATCGACCCGATCGTCCTCGGCGCCTCGCTGCTCCTGGTGCTCGCGGTGGTGGTCGCGAGCTTCTCGGGTCGCTTCCAGGCGCCCTCGGCCATCCTCTTCCTCGGCATCGGGATGCTGTTCGGGGACGACGTCCTCGGCGTGGTGAGCTTCTCGGACGAGACCGCGGTCCAGAACCTCGGCGTGATCGCGCTGGTGATCATCCTGTTCGAGGGTGGGCTCACGACCAAGCCCACGGACCTGAAGCGCGCCGCGGGACCGGGGGGCGTGCTGGCGACCGTCGGCGTCATCATCACCGCGGCCGTCACCGGGATCGGTGCCTACCTGCTGCTCGACGTGCGCCCGATGACCGCTGCCCTCCTCGGGGCGGTGGTGGCCTCGACCGACGCCGCGGCGGTGTTCTCCACGCTGCGCTCGGTGCGGTTACCGCCGCGGCTGGCCGCGATCCTGAAGGTCGAATCGGGTGCCAACGACCCCTTCGCGATCGTGCTCACCCTCGGCCTGCTCGAGGTCGCTGCCGGCGTGACGGACGCAGGCGCGCTGACGTTGTTCGCGCTGCTCCAACCGGTGGTGGGTGCGCTGGTCGGCGGCGTCGTCGGCGTCGTGGCCGTCCGCGTGCTGCGGTGGGTGCGTCTGCCCGCGGACGGGCTCTACCCGGTCCTCGCGCTCGGGTTCGCCGGCGTGGCGTACGGGCTGGCCGTGCAGCTCCGTGGGTCCGGCTTCCTCGCCGTCTACGCCGCCGGGTTGCTCATCGGGGCGTTCGTGCGGCGGCGCCGACGAGGGATCCGCGATTTCCACGAGGGGCTCGCGAACGCCGCCGAGATCGGGCTGTTCCTCGTGCTCGGGCTGCTGGTCTTCCCCTCCCGGCTGCTCGACGTCATCGTGCCGGGGCTGCTCGTGGCCGCGATCCTGACGTTCGTGGCCCGGCCCGTGGCCACCGGCCTGTGTCTGGCGCCGTTCCGGGTCCCGGTCCGCGAGCAGGCGATCGTGGCCTGGGGCGGGCTGCGGGGCGCGGTCCCGATCGTGCTGGCCACCTTCCCGATCACCGCCGGCTACCCGGGGGCGCAGACGGTCTTCGACGTGGTGTTCTTCGTGGTCCTGCTCTCGACCCTCGTGCAGGGCTCGACCGTCGGCCGGCTCGTCGGTTGGCTCGGGGTGCGTGCGGACCGGCCGGCGTGGGCGCCGGTCGCCGAGGCCCTGCCGATCGACGAGATCGAGGCCGACCTGGTCGAGGTCATCGTGACGGCGGACCTGCCGATCACGGGCCGCTGGCTGCGGGACGTGCCGCTGCCCGAGGGGATGCTGTTGGCCGCGATCGTGCGGTCGGAGCGGGTGATCGTGCCGCGTGGCGACGCCGTGCTGCTCGACGAGGACGTGCTGTTGATCGTCGTGCAGGACCCCGAGCGCGCCGCCGAGCGTGTCACCTCGTGGGCGCGGTCGGAGGGCGGCGGCGAGGGGCCCGGCGCGGTGCCCTGGCCCCGCCGCGCCGTGGAACCGAAGGACCCCGAGAGGTGAGCCGGAGGTGGGCGACGACCTGCTCGCTACCCTCGAGGCATGGCTCCCACCACCCTCCTGCTCGCGGCTCCGCGCGGTTTCTGCGCCGGTGTCGACCGTGCCGTCCTCATCGTCGAGAAGGCGCTCGAGGCCTACGGCGCGCCCGTCTACGTGCGTCACGAGATCGTGCACAACAAGCACGTGGTCGAGTCGCTGCGCCGCAAGGGCGCGATCTTCGTCGAGGACGAGACCGAGGTCCCCGAGGGCGAGGTGGTGGTGTTCTCGGCGCACGGCTCGCCGCCCGAGGCGTTCGCCAACAGCCAGCAGCTCAGCCACTCGCTGATCGACGCCACCTGCCCGCTCGTGACCAAGGTCCACCACGAGGCCCGCCGCTACGCCCGCGACGGCAAGGACATCGTCCTGATCGGCCACGAGGGGCACCAGGAGGTCGTCGGCACCATGGGCCAGGCGCCCCCCCGTTCGATCAACCTCGTCGAGACCCCCGACGACGTCGACGCGCTCGAGCTCGGCGAGGACGCCGAGGTGGCCTACATCACCCAGACCACCCTCTCGATGGACGAGACGGCCAGCGTGGTCGACCGCTTGCGTCAGCGCTTCCCGCTGCTGCACAACCCGAAGAAGGACGACATCTGTTACGCGACGCAGAACCGGCAGGACGCGGTGAAGGTCCTCGCGGAACGGTGTGACCTCATCCTCGTCGTCGGCTCGCAGACCTCGTCCAACAGCAAGCGGCTGGTCGAGGTCAGCAAGGACCGTTCGGTGCCGGCCTACCTCGTCGACGAGGCGTCCGAGATCGATCCGGCCTGGCTCGAGGGGGTCGAGACCGTCGGTCTGACCTCGGGGGCGTCGGCGCCCGAGGTGCTGGTCGAGGAGGTCATCGACTGGTTCAAGTCGCGGGGGACCACCGAGGTCGACACCGTGCTCGTCGTCGACGAGGACGTCGAGTTCGCCATGCCGTCGAACCTGGCCCGGCGGTTGCAGGAGGGCGCACCGCGTCCGGCCAGCTGACGCCGGACCCGACGCCGAACCCGTTGGGCGTCCGGGCCGGTCAGAGCGTCGGCGCGCTGGCTCCGCCACCGCCCCTGCTCGTCGGAGGTTCGCTCGGCGCCCCGGGTCCGGGATCGGCGGTCGCTGCGTCGAAGGCACCGGTGTAGGCCTCCCAGAGCCGTTCGTGCAGCAGCTCGGTCTGCCAGGGCCGCAGGTCGGCGAGGGAGCACAGCTCGGTGCCGTCCTCGGGGCGACCGGCGACGGCCTTCCACAGCGGGCGTGAGGAGCACAGGACCCCAGCATCGATGCCGAGGTCCGCGGCCAGATCCGCACGGGCCCGGCGCATCGCGTCGTAGGCGGCCTTGTCCTCCGGCGTCCACCGGCGTCCACCCTCGCTGCCGTTCTCCGGGCTGGCCTGCCGTCCGCGCTCCGAGGCCGCCAGGAGCTCGGCGGCGTGCTCGCGCAGCAGGCCTCGGCGTCGGGGACTCCGGCGGACGAGCGCGCCCACGTCGGTGACCGGCGCCTCGGCCAGGTCACGGAGCACGTCGTCGTGCACCAACCGGTTCGGGGCGATGTCGTGCTCGCGTGCCAGCCGCTCCCGCTCCTCCCACAGCGCTCGGAGGATGGCCTTCGCGGCGGGGTCGAGCCGGCCCGACCCCTTCACGCGGGTCCAGTCGCGGTTGTCCTCGGCCGCACGGGCGATGGTCCACGCGAGCTCCTGCTCGTACCAGCTCGTGCGGCCTGCGGCGGCCAGCCGGTCCTCGAGTTCGCGCCAGAGGGCGGGGAGGTGGAACACGTCGCCGGCGGCGTAGTCGGCCATGCCCTCGGACAGGGGGCGGGCCTCCCAGTCGGCGCGCTGGTACCGCTCCTTGTCCGCCGTGAGCTGGACGCCGAGGACCTCGTCGAGCAACCCGGACAACCCGGTCGGGAGCCCGAGCAGGGCCGCCGCGATCGCCGTGTCGGCGAGGCGGCCAGGGACCACGCCCTTGCGGGCGAGCGGGTCGAGGTCGTTCTCGAGCGCGTGCAGGACCGCGATCCGCTGGTCGTCGAGGAAGCGGTCGAGGTCGGGGAGTTCGTCGATCGTGACGCCGTCGATCAGCAGGCAGCGCTCGGCCGTCCCGACCTGGATGAGCGCCGCCCGACGGAAGTAGCGGTCCGCGTCGGCCCGCTCGACGTCCACGCCGACCGTCTCGGCGGCGACGGTCGCGAGCGCCTCACCGACGTGGCCGGCGTCGTCGATCAGGACGACCTCGCCGACGGGTTCGGTCTGCGACGTGGCGTCGGCTGGCTCGGGCATCGAGGTGGGTCCGGACGGTGGAGGCAGGCCCCGGCGCGGGACGCGACCAGGGCGGCGGCGAGGCTACCGTCGCCCGGTGCCGACCCGACCGGACGGTGCCGCGAGAGGAGCGTCGAGTTGGAACCCCGCCGAACGCTGCTGTGCGTGCACCCCCACCCGGACGACGAATCGATCGCGTGCGGTGGGGTTCTGGCCCGCGCGGCGGCGACCGGCGACCGCACCGTCGTGGTGACCTGCACGGGGGGTGAGGCGGGGGAGAACCTGGCCGGTATCGACCTCGGAGACGAGGACCTGCCGACCCACCGCCGACGTGAGATGGCCGACGCCATCGCCGCGCTCGGCGTCCACGAGCACGTCTGGCTCGGGTACCGCGACAGCGGGATGGTGGGGACCGGCGACAACGAGCACCCCGACAGCTTCCACCGCGCCGACCTCGACGAGGCGGCCAGCCGCCTCGCGGCCATCATCCGACGCCTGCGTCCCGACGTGGTGGTCTCCGACGACGTGCACGGCTCCTACGGCCACCCCGACCACGTCAAGGCGCACCAGGTCACGGTCCGTGCCGTCGCGCTCGCTGCTGATCCGGCCGCCGACGTGCCCGGCGACGCCTTCCAGGTCCCGAAGCGGTACGTGCACACGCTGGCGCGGACCCGGCTGTGGCAGGCCCACCAGGGCTTGCTCGCCGCTGGGTTCCCGTCACCGTTCGGGGACGCGGCGATCGACGATCCCGCTGACCTGCCGATGGGGACACCGGACGAGCAGGTGACGACCATCGTGGACGTGACGCCGTGGTTGCCCCGCAAGCGAGCGGCGCTGCTGGCCCACCGCAGCCAGATCGGTGCCGAGAGCTTCTTCCTCAACACCCCCGACGCGATGGCCGAGGCCTTCTTCGGGACCGAGGAGTTCGTCCTCGAGGAAGGCACACCGGGCACCGCCCCCGGCGGTCTCGAGGACGACCTCTTCGCTGGCCTCCACGCCGTCGGGGACGATGCGGCCGCCACCACGGATGCCACCGGTCCGGACGCCGCGGGTCCGGACGCCGCCGCCCCGACCGCGGTCGGGGACGCCGGCGGGGACGACCCGGCGCAGCTGCCGGGCCACGAGGTCCACCCCGACCGCTTCCGCGAGACGCTGGGTCGCTTCGTCACCGGGGTCACGATCATGACCACCCGGGCGGCCGACGGGACCCCGCACGCGATGACGGCGTCGAGCGTGACGTCGGTCTCGCTCCAGCCGCCGCTGGTGCTCGTCTGCGTCGATCGTGGTGCGGTGATGGCGGACCACGTGACCGAGGGCGGCATCTACGCCCTCTCGGTGCTCGCCGAGGACCAGGGCGAACTGTCGGGCGCGTTCGCCGATCCCTCGCGGCCGAGCGGTGCGGCGCAGTTCGAGGACGTCGCGGTCCGTCAGGAGGTGACGGGCGCGCCGGTCCTCGAGGGGGTGACGGCGTGGGTCGACACGCGCGTGTGGGCGGTCCACGACGGGGGTGACCACCTGATCGTGGTGGGCGAGGTGGTGGCGCTCGGTCACGATCCGTCACGGGCGCCGTTGGCGTACCACGCCGGCTCCTACACGCGGCTCGCACCGCTCGACTGACCCCGGCCGAACGATCACCGGGTGTGCGATGAGCGCTCACGACGGTCGTCGGGGGTGTCCGCCGGCGGGCACCCTGCGTTCCGAGCCACGCCCCGCGACCGGTGCCGAGGGTGCGCTCAGGAGCGCAGATGTCGACCACCCTCCACGAGGCGACGCTCGATCGACCACGTACGCCCCTGACCGTCGACCTCGACCGTGGGTCGATCCGGGCGGGTCGGCGGCGAGCGCGGTTCGACCCGGCCGCCGACGACGCTGCCTACCTCGCCTACCTCGGGCTCGTCCGTCGCCTGCGCGGCGCGGAACGGGAGCCGACGTTCGTGCTCCGGCGTGACGACATCGAGGTGCTCGCGGCCGAGCTCCGCGAGGACGCCGTGACCGTGCTCGAGCGGCTCGGCGACCTGATGGGGGTCACCGTCACCCAGCGTCGCTCGATGGTCACCTCGTTCCTGACCGGTGCCGTGCTCATCGCGGTGGCCAGCGGCGCGACGGCCCTCGGGGTCAACGGCGGGACGTCACCCTCGGAGGATGCGGGGACGCCGGTCGCCGACGTCGATCAGCCGGTCGCCGACGGACCGAGCTCGAACGCCGAGGGCGAGGTGAGCGCACCCGAGGCGGCGGACGACGAGGATGCCGCGGTCGAGGCACCTGACGCCAGCGACGCTCCGGCGGGTACCGCCGAGGCGCCACCGGCCTCTGCACCGGCACCTGCACCTG
>JBBECA010000052.1:0-10397 GCA_040882055.1 Nitriliruptor sp. | reverse complement strand
CCGGCTGGCGAGGCGCCCACGGTCGCCGCGCCGGCACCGGCACCGGCACCCGCAGGAGCCCCGGGCGGTGAGACCGCCGAGGGTCCGGCGCCCGCCGAGCCCGAGGCTCCGACCGAGGCCCCCGGGCCGGAGGCCCCCTCGGAGGCGCCCGAGGAGCCCGCGTCGGGGACGCCCGACCGCCTCAGCTCCGATCCCGAGGTCGTACAGCCGGGGGCGGACATCGACATCCCGCCGGACGACGAGGACCAGGACGCGGAGCCCGAGGTCGTGCAGCCGGGGGCGGACATCGACATCCCCTCGGACGACGAGGACCAGGACGCCGAGCCCGGAACCGCGCAGCCGGACGTCGCCACCGACGCCCCATCGGACGACCTCGAGGTCCGCATCGGCGCTGCCGGCTGAACCCGCTGGCTAGTGCGGCGTGCCGAACAGTCGGTCACCGAAGTCGCCGAGCCCGGGGACGATGTAGCGGTCGTCGTCGAGCTGGGGGTCGATGGCCGCGATCACGACCTTGACGCCCGGGTTCTCGTCGAGCACGCGCTGGACGCCCTGCTCGGTGCCGACCACCGACAGGACGATGACCTGCTCGGCCCCCTCGGCGTCGAGCGCCTTGACGGCGTCGGCCGCGGAGCCGCCGGTGGCGAGCATCGGCTCGAGCACCAGGACCCAGGCGCCCTCGAGCGGCGGCACCTTGAAGTAGTAGCGCCGGGCCTGGAAGGTCTCGGCGTCACGCTCGAGGCCGATCATCCCGACCAGCGCCGTCGGCAGCACGTCGTGGACGCCGCCGAGCAACCCCAGGCCCGCCCGCAGCACCGGGACCGCGACGATCGTGCGACCGGGACCCGTCGCGGGCGCGTCGCCGAGCGGCGTCCGGACCGTGCTGGCCTCGGAGGGCAGGTCCTGCACGGCACGGAGCGCCAGCATCGAGCCGAGCCGCCGGGCGTGGTGGCGGAAGTGTTCGGGGGTGGTGCGCTCGTCGCGGAGCGCAGCCAGCTGCACGCCGGCCACGGGGTCGTCGAGGACGGTCACGTCGGACACGGTGGCTCCGGGGTGGGACGAGGACGGGCTGGAGGGTGCGGTCGGCGCGCCGCTGGTGTGCCCTGGGGGCCCGGCGAGCTCGTCGCTAGCCTACGACCCGCCGCTGGGCAGGCGCGCGCCAGCAGAGGAGCGAGGTGTGACCACGACGCGGGGGTGGTCGGTGCGCTCGCCTCGTCGCGGGATCACCGCCGCGCTCGCGGGGTCGCTCGCAGCCGGCGCGGTGCTGACCGCCTGTACCGAGCAGGTGCCGGAGCCTGCTCCCTCGCCCACGCCGGAGGAGTCCTCGGAGCCCGCTCCGTCGGGGGTGTCGGTCGCGGTCGTCCTCGTCCCGCCGGGGGGTGGGCCGTCGCTGCCGGCCGACGACGTGGAAGGTCGTCTCGCGACCCTGGCTGCCGAGCGCGTCGGCGACGTCGCGAGCATCCGGCCCGTGACGGTGGACGACGTCGACTTCGTGCCGGACACGGCGGCGTTGCTCGCCGACGGGGGTACCGACGTGGTCTGCGTCCTCGGCGGCAGCGGACCACGGACGGTCCTCGATCTCGCCGACCGGTTCCCCGCCACGCGGTTCTGTGCCGCAGGTGAGCCACGCGACGACCTGCCGGCCAACGTCGACCTCTTCGGTATCGACCACGAGGCCCTCGGGCACGTGCTCGGCGTGGTCGCGGCGTCGCTGGCCGGGGACCGACCGCTCGGTGTGGTGACCGACGACGACGGTGACGAACGCGCGCGCCGGCGGACGGGGCTCCGGGCCGCGCTGGCCTCGTCCGCGCTCGTGCTCGACGCAGCCATCGCCGACGTGGATGCCGCCGCCGAGCTCGCCGACGCCGTCGCGCAGGGGGATGAGCCCCTCGCCGCCCTCGTGATCGACACCTCCTCCACGGCCGTCGCGGAACTGTTGGCGCCGGCAGCGACCTCGTGGATCGGCCCGTCCGACCTGACCCCCGACACCGCTGCCGCGGTGCGATGGTCGATCCAGGTCGACGCCATCGTCAGCGCCGCCGTCGATCGCGTGGTCTCGCCCGACGAGGTCGACGGCCCACGGGTGCTCGGGTTCGCGGAGGAGGTCTTCGCGTTGCACTACGAGGAGGGAGTGCCCGAGGCGGTCCGCGACGCCGCCACGGTCGCGGCCGACGAGATCGCGCGCGGCACCCGCGACCCGCGCCAGTCCGTCCGCGGACCGGACCCGCCGGACGACGAGTAGCGGACGCGGGTGGTCGCGGCCGTGACGGGAGGCGCGGCGTAGGATGGGCGCCGCCCCGTCCGCTCCGCCTCGATCCGACCCTGCACCCGATCCGACCCCCGCCCCCGATCCGTCCAGGAACCGCCGTGCGCCGCGCCAAGATCGTCGCGACCCTCGGGCCCGCGCTCGACGACCCGGAACGGTTGCGGGCCGCGATCGCCGCTGGTATCGACGTGGTCCGGCTCAACTTCTCGCACGGCACCCGCGAGGAACACCAGGACCGACTCACCCTCGCCCGCGACATCGGTGCCAGCCTCGGACGCAACGTCGGCAGCCTCGGCGACCTCCAGGGCCCGAAGATCCGCCTCGGCGTGCTTCCCGAGGAGGGGGTCGAACTGCGCGACGGTGGCGAGGTCGTCCTCGTCGCTGGCCGCAACGAGCTCGACGACAACGACGACGGGGCCGGCACGCCGGTGCTCCCGGTGGTCTACGAGCAGCTCGCCGACGACGTCGAGCCCGGCGCGCTGATCCTGCTCGACGACGGCCTCCTACGGCTCGTGGTCTCGCGGGTCGAGGGCAGGCGGGTGAGCGCGCGCGTGGTCGCCGGCGGTACCGCCAAGACGCGCAAGGGGGTGAACCTGCCGGGGGTCGACGTGTCGGCCAAGAGCTTGACCGACAAGGACCTCGAGGACGTCCGCACCATGGTCGAGATCGGCGTCGACTGGATCGCGCTGTCGTTCGTCCGGCGCCCCGAGGACGTCATCGAGGTCCGCGACATGGTCCACGCGCTCGGGGGGCAGCAACCCATCGTGGCCAAGCTGGAACGGCCCGAGGCGATCGAGAACCTGCAGGCCATCATCGACGTGAGCGACGCCGTCATGGTCGCGCGCGGTGACCTCGGAGTCGAGGTCGGTCCCGAGCGCGTGCCCGCCATCCAGAAGCAGATCATCGACTCCGCCAACCGTGCCGGGCGGCCGGTCATCACGGCTACCGAGATGCTCGACTCGATGATCCGCAGCCCCCGCCCGACGCGCGCCGAAGCCTCGGACGTGGCCAACGCGATCTTCGACGGCACGGACGCCGTGATGCTGTCGGGCGAGACCGCCGCCGGTCGCTTCCCCGTCGAGGCGGTCCGCACGATGGCGCGGATCATCGAGGTCGCCGAGTCCTCGGCCGAGCGCGTCCACCCGGTCCCCCCGGTCACGGGCACCGAGCTCCAGCGCGTCGTGTGCAAGGCGGCGGTGCAGATCGCCGCTGACGTCGAGGCCAAGGCGATCCTCGTCTACTCGTTGACGGGTGCGTCGGCACAGCTGGTGTCGAAGTTCCGCCCGCCGCACCCGGTCATCGGGCTGACACCGGCGCAGGAGCCGCTGCGCAGGTTCGCCCTCATGTGGGGGACCGCTGGCGCGATCGTGCCGACCAAGGACCACTCGATCGACCTCATCACCGCCGCCGAGGAGGTGTGCCTCGAGCACGGGTACGCGGTCCACGGGGATGCCATCGTCGTCGTGTCGGGGATCCCGGGTGGTCACGGTGGGACCAACCGCGTGATGGTCCACCGGCTCGGCGATACCCCACACGGCTGACCGTGCGCCACCGACGCGTCCCGCTGCGGGTCATCGCCTGGCCGTACGCGGCCCTGACGGTGGTCGTCATCGTCCTGTGGCTGGCGCAGCTGCGCCACCCGGCGGCCCAGGTGCTCGATCTGGCCACCTTCTGGGGGACCGTGCCCGCCGTGGTCCTGCTCGTGGTGGCGGTCCTCGCGCGTGACGGGAAGGCGACGTTGCTGTTGGCTGTCCCGGCCGCGGTGTGGATCTGGTCGTACGGCGGCGCGTTCCTCCCGTCGACGCCACCCGAGGTCGGGGCCGATCTGCGCGTGGCCACGTTCAACACCTTCGTCGGCGCGCCGGACGAGGGCCACGTGCTCGCGCTCGTCGAGCAGGAGGATCCTGACGTCCTGTTGCTGCAGGAGGTGTTCCCACCCCGCGAGGAGGCCCTGCTCGCCGCCCTCGGGCAGCGCTACCCCCACCACCGGATCGATCGCTCGGAGGGGGTCGGCGCCGTCGTGGTGATGAGCCGGCACCCCATCGTCGACGTGATCGAGGTGGGGGACGCATCCGACCGCAGCCGAGCGACGAGCGTGGTCGAGCTCGATGTCGACGGCGTGTCCCTCCAGGTCGTCTCGTTGCACCTGATCTCGCCGTGCCCCGGCTGCGGCCCCTCGCTGATCGAACGTCTCGAGCTCGAGGACGACGTCCGACGCGCTGAGGTGGGCGCCGTGCTCGAGGTTCTCGATCCCGCGCTCCCGGCGGTCGTCGGTGGTGACCTGAACTCCGGCGACCGGTCGTCCGCGTACCGTCGGCTCGTGGCGGCCGGGTTCACCGATCCGCAGCGCGACGCGGGGAGCGGCATGGGGTTCACGTGGCCGGCCGACGGACAGGTGGTCCCACCGCTCGTGCGGATCGACTGGGTGCTCGCGCGCGCGCTCACCGCCGTGGATGCCCGGGTGGTGGCGGCCGAGGGCAGCGACCACCGTGCCGTGGTCGTCGACCTCGCGATCGACCGCTGACCGTGGATCTCCCCGAGGACCTCCACGACGAGCGCTACTGCATCCTGTCGACGGCCGGCCGCGTGACCGGGCGACGCCACTCCGCCGAGCTCTGGTTCGTCCCCGCCGACGGCGGCGTCCACCTGATGTCCGGCTCGGGGGGGCTGACGACCTGGTGCCTCAACCTCGAGGCGGAGGAGCAGGGGGTGCTGCGCATCGGGGGGCGCTCGTGGCTCGCGCGCGCGGCCATCATGCATCGCGACGACCCCGAGCGTGGGATCGCCCTCGCGCGGTTCCACGACAAGTACGACCCGCCGGGCAAGGACCGCACCGGCCCGTGGTTGCGTGACGCCACGCTCGTCCAACTGGTCTTCACCCGCGAGCTCGTGGGGCGGTGAGCTCGTCGGCGCAGGCTCAGCGTCCGACGTCCACCGGTGAGCCTGACGGTCCGTCGCGCAGCAGCACCGCGAGGTGCTCACCGAGCGAGCTCGGGGCGATCGTCTCGCGCGTCGACGCCAGCTCCGCGAGCGTCCACCAACGGGCGTCGAACAGGCCCGGGTCGTCGAGCGGCGCGAGCGTCGGGTCCCAACGCTCCACCCGGGTCAGGAACCAGCGCTCCCGCTGCATCAGGTGGACACCAGCGTGGACGAAGGTGACCTCGCGCTGCCACACCCACGGGCCGATGGGCGCGTCCAGTCCGAGCTCCTCGGTGAGCTCGCGTGCCGCCGCGGCCCGGTGGTCCTCGCCACGGCGGACCCCGCCGCCGGGGGCGGTCCACACGGTGCGATCGGCGGATGCGCGGTGGGCCACGAGCAGGACGCGCTCGTCGCCGTCGAGCAGCAGCACCCGGGCGGCATCGCGCGGCAACGGTCGGTCGGCCGTACCGAGGTCGGTCGGTTCGGCGGCCAGCCGGGGGTGCGGTGGCACGACGCGCGAGGCGATGATCGCGGCCTCGTCCACCAACGTGAGCTGCGCGTCGCGGTCGATGAGCGCGAGGACACCCGCCTCGTAGCCGAGCAGGCGGCCGACGACGTCGGTGACGCGCGGTTCGGTGTCGTGCCCGGTCACGACCAGGTGTCGGATCGACACCCGTCGGCCCACCGCGTCCGGGGTCACGCGGTGGACGGCCCGCGCTCGCAGGTGTCGTGCGGGCACCCGCGCGGGGGCGTGACCCGATCGGTCCGGCTCCGGCGGGTCCGAGTGGGGCGGCTGGTCGCTCACCTGGCCCGGACCGCCCCGGCGAGGCGCAGCTCGCGCTCGTAGGTGGTGGTGAACAGCTGCGACATCCGCTCCAGATCGAGCGGCGCGGGGGGGCCGCCCTGGCCGACGCCCTCGAGGGTGACGGTGTCGCCCTCCACCGTGACGCGCAGGTCACGCACGGCACCGTCACGAGCGCGGTCGAGCCGCTCGGCGATCTGGAGCAGCGGCAACAGCCGTCGGGTGCGCTCCTGATCCTCGCGGGGCAGCGCCGCGAACGGTGGGTACGAGCGGTCGATACCGCGGGAACGGTACGAGCGCACCAACGTCGTCAGCACCGCGGTCTCGATCGGCGAGAACCCGTGCAGCTCGGCGTTGGCGACGAGGTAGGCGCCGTGGACCGGGTGACGTCGCAGCGCCAGCGTCTCACCGATGTCGTGCAGCTGTGCCGCGTGCGCGAGCAGCTCCCGGTCCCGGTCGTCGCAGCGGTGGATGGCGCGCAGGTCGTCGAACAGCCGCAACGCGAGGGTGGTGACCAGGTCGAGGTGGTCGGCATCGGTGGGGAAGCGCTCACGCAGGCGCGCGATCTCGCGGCGGCGCAGCCCGTCGGCGCTCGGGGGGCGTCGGACGCCGTGGGCGTCCAGCAGGATCCCCTCGCGCAGCCCCCAGTCGCTGACGGTGATCCGGTCGAGGCCGAGCTGTTCGAGCACCTCCACCAGCACGGTGGCGGCGATGTGGATGTGGTCGGCACGTCGCTGCTTGACCCCGGGGATCGCGGCGCGTGCCTCGAGGTCAGCGGTCACCAGCTGGTCCCGTGCGGTGACGAGCTGGGCGGTGGTCACCTCGAGCTGGTTCAAGGTGGCGGGGAGCCAGACGTCGTCGCGCACGGCGATCATGCGGGCCAGCGCCCGCACGGTGCCGCCGACGGCGACGGTGGTGGCGATCCCCGCGGCGGCGATCGTGTCGCGGTGGTCGCCGAGCTCCTCGACGACGCGGTCGCGGACGGCTCGGACCTCGCGGTCACGGGCCGGGTCGGCGTCGACCAGCGCGGAGAGCCGGGAGACCCCGACCGGGAGCGAGGTCGACCAGTGGACCGCGGCGCCCGATCCGATGGTCAGTTCGAGCGATCCACCCCCGAGGTCGAGCACGAGGACCGGTTCCTGCCGCAGGCTCACGCCGGCACGGACGCCGAGGTACCCGAGCCGCGCCTCGTCCTCTCCGGACAGCACCCGGACCTCGGTCCCCGCAGCCGCCGCGAGGCGATCGAGCACCGCTCGTCCATCCTCCGCGTCGCGAAGCGCCGAGGTGGCCACCGCGACGTGCTCCTGTGATCCGCTCCGGCGTGCCAGGTCGCTCAGGTGCGCGACGGTGCGCTCGGCGCGCTGGATCTGGTCCTCGGGGACGTGGCCGTGTTGGGCCACGACGCGCCCGAGGTGGAGCATCTCGCGCTCACGCTCGACCGGGACGAGCGTGGTGCCGTCCAGGTCGGCGACGAGGACGTGGAAGGAGTTGGACCCGAGGTCCAGGACCGAGCAGCGCAACGCTGTCCTCGCGTCGACGGGCGTGGGAGCGTACGCCGCGTGTGCCCCTTCGATGTTCAGGCGGGTGGGGGCAGGTAGGTCGCGGTCGGGTCGTCGAGGTCCCCGTCCAGGACCCAGGTGCTCGCCTTCTGCCACCGGACCTCGTCGACCTCGAGCGGCACCCCCTGATCGATGAGGTGCTGCACGATCGCGCCGATGACGTCGCCGTGGCTGCACAGGACCACGTCTCCGTCGGCCCGGTCGGCGCGGCGCCGCTGGGCGCGCAGGAACCGGTCGATCACGTCGAGGGGGGTGCCCTCGGCGAGCTCGTCGACCTCCTCGACGCCGAGCCGGCGGGCGGCAGCCAGTGGCTCGACGCTCTGGACGCAGCGGGTGTACGGCGAGCTCAGCACCGCGACCACCGGACGATCCGCGAAGGCCTCGACGAGCGCGAGCGCCTGCTTCAGGCCGGTGGTCGACACCGGCCGGTGGCGGTCCTCACCGTGGAACGCCCCCCGCTTGCCGGCGTGGACGTGGCGGACCAGGAGCAGGCTCACCGGTCACCTCCTGCACGTGCGCGGGCGTTCCGCATCGACTCCCGTTGGACGTCGACGTCGTCGACGGTCCTGACCCGGGTCCAGGCAGCGTCTGCAGCGAGCTCCCACGCCAGGCGATCGTCGGCGAGGTTCAGCTGCAGCAGCGTCTCGAGTCGCGCCTGCAGCGCGGGGTCGGTGACGGGCGCGAGGGCCTCGACGCGTCGGCGTAGGTTGCGCTCCATCAGGTCCGCGGACCCGATCAGGTAGTCGTAGCCCCGGGCGCTCGAACCGAACCGGAACACCCGGGAGTGCTCGAGGAAGCGGCCGACGATCGATCGCACCGTGATGTTCTCCGACAACCCCGGCACCCCCGGCCGGAGCGAACAGATCCCGCGCACGATCAGCTCCACCGTGGTCCCCGCGGCGGACGCGGCGTACAGGGCGTCGATGATCTCGGGATCGGTCAGCCCGTTCACCTTGGCGATGATGTGTCCGTCGTCCGCGGCGGCTTCACGCTCGATGAGCGCCAGCATCCGCGGTAGCAAGGTGGCCGGCGCGATCACCAGTTCGCGGTACTCGGACTGTCGCGAGTACCCGGTGAGGACGTTGAACAGGTCCGACAGGTCAGCGCCGATGTCGGGATCGGCGGTGAAGAACCCGAGATCCTCGTACAGGCGGGCGGTGGCCTCGTTGTAGTTGCCGGTCCCGATGTGGGCGTACCGGCGCACGTGGTCGCCCTCCCGGCGGACCACGAGCGAGATCTTGGTGTGGGTCTTGTAGCCCACCACCCCGTAGGCGACGTGCACGCCCGCTTCCTCGAGCACCCGTGCCCACTCGATGTTGGCTTCCTCGTCGAACCGCGCCTTGAGTTCGACCAGCGCGACCACCTGCTTGCCCTCGCTCGCGGCGGTCAGGAGGGCCGACACGATGGGACTCTCCGGTCCCGACGTGCGGTAGAGGGTCTGTTTGATGGCCAGGACGTCGGGGTCACGGGCGGCCTGCTCGATGAACGCCCGCACGGAGGTGGTGAACGAGTCGTAGGGGTGCTGGACGAGGATGTCCCCCTCGCGGATGGCGGCGAACACGTCGCTGGGCGCGTGGCCACCGGAGGGGTCGTCGCCGCCGCTGTTCAGACGTGCCTGGGTGCAGGATCGGGTCGGTGCGTCCTTGAGCTCCGGCCGGTCGAGCGCGTACAGCGACCACAACCCCGACAGATCGAGCGGTCCAGGCAGCCGGCGCACGTCCGCCGGGGCGGTCCGGAGCTCGCGCAGCAGCAGGTCGAGGACCTCGTCGGTGATCGACTCCTCCACCTCGAGCCGGACCGCACGCCCGAAGCGGCGTTGGGTCAGCTCGTACTCGATCGCGGCGAGCAGGTCCTCGGCCTCGTCCTCCTCGACGATCAGGTCCGCGTTGCGGGTCACCCGGAAGACGTGGTGCTCGACGACCTCCAGGCCCGGGAACAGCCGGCCGAGGTGGCTGGCGATGACCTGCTCGAGCGCGAGGTAGCGCGCACCGTCCGGCAGGAGCAGGAAGCGGGGCAGGACCGGCGGCACCTTGACGCGTGCGAAGCGGCGCTCGCCGTCGTCCGGGTCGGTGACGATCACCGCCAGGTTCATCGACAGGTCGGAGATGTAGGGGAAGGGGTGGGCCGGATCGACCGCCAGCGGGGTGAGGACGGGGTAGATGCGTTCGTCGAAGACCTGATCGAGCCACGTCCGATCGTGGGCGTCGAGCTCGTGCGGACCCACCATCGCGATGCCCTCGGCGGCGAGGCCGGGGCCGACCTCGTCGGTGAACACCCGGGCGTGGCGCCGGCTGAGATCGTCGACGTACCCGACGATGGCCTCGAGCTGTTCGGCCGGGCCCATCCCGTCGGGGCTGTTGCCGGTCACCCCCGCCGCGAGCTGCTCCTTGAGCCCGGCGACGCGGACCTGGAAGAACTCGTCGAGGTTGCTGGCGAAGATGGCCAGGAACTTCGCGCGCTCGAGCAGCGGGCGTGTCCGGTCCTCCGCGGTGGCGAGCACGCGCTCGTCGAACTGCAGCCACGACAGCTCGCGGTTGAGGTAGCGGACGTCGCCGTCGCCGTGCGGGCGGAGGATGGCGTGGGTACGTGGCGGAGCCCCTGAGTCGTGCAACCGGGTCCTCCCGCGGTCCGCCGGGCCGCTGTGTCGCCCGATCGCGAGCACGCTACTGCTCCGAGGTGAACGGCAGGTGACGACGACCGGCCGTGGCCAGCGCTTCGCTCCGTGCGGAGGCGGGGTCTACGCTGTCATCCGCGCCACACGTCCCCTCAGGAGGTACCGCCTTGACGTACACGATCGCCGAGCCCTGCATCGACGTGAAGGACAAGGCCTGCGTCGAGGAGTGCCCCGTCGACT